>CAWAYO010000024.1:0-15624 GCA_963786085.1 uncultured Acidobacteriaceae bacterium | reverse complement strand
ATGTTATGTACGTCTCCCTTTCGACTCGTAGGTCTTTGCTTTCAGGGACCAGTGCACTCGCTTCAATCGAGAAACCGACTCGCTCACGGACAAGCCGGTCGTTGCCGCCTCGTTCATCGTATGGAGGCCCACCAAGGGCGGCAGACCGGCGAAGCCTTCGTAGGAATTGAGCGACGTATGCCGTGGGTGTTCCGAATCCTGGCCTTTATGAACGACGTCGTGTGGCGAGGATATGTTCATAGGCATCACCTGCAATACATCTATGGTCAATTTTCGATAACGGTAGCCGACGGGGACTGTGCATGTCCTCTGATCAATTGACCACAATGGGTATCAAATTGACATGATTTCTGGGAAAGGTGTCCGCGGCCTGCCAATTCGGTTGAACTCTGCAGCCCGACACCAGCGTCGCCGGCCAGCACACCGTCGGCGGGAGCGCCAAACGGGTTGCGTGCCATTTACTAAGCGGCCGCATCGAGGTATCTCTCGCGATGGGAAACTGTCAGCGATGATTGGGCTCAAGCGCCGTCCGCAAAGACAAGAAATGAAAACTCTTGTGCGCCTTTGGAAAAGACAACTTGTTAAAGCGCGGATAACATTGCTTTGCACTCGAAAAACACTACTCAAACTGTGGCGCAGTCTCTGCTTCAAGGCTGCAGATGGCAGGTGTCGGCCTCGAGCACTTTTTGGGGCAGGAGAGTGGAGGTGATCGAATGGCGTCGAATACCGGGATAGCATTTCTCGATACAAGCAAGGTCGAGGTTCCATCCATCAACCTCTCTGAAATGGGGGATTTGGCTGGGAAAGAGATTGGCGCCGGGATCACTGAAATCATCGCAGACAATAATCGCGGGGCCGATCGGCGCATGAAGCCGTATTTCGAAAAGGTCGGCTCCGGATCCGCCTTGGTCGTTGCCTTTGAGCGAAGTGATCCTGAATTCCCATTCTACTGGCATTATCACCCGGAGTTCGAACTAACTCTGATTATCAACAGCCGCGGACAACGGCTGGTCGGCGATGGCATCGCGGACTACGGCCCGGGCGATCTTGTGCTGCTCGGTCCCAACGTGCCGCATAGTTGGCGCTCTGGCCCAGTAAGAACACAGCGGGTAGAGACGCATCATGCCGTAGTTGTGCAATTTCGTCCCGATTTTCTCGGAGAACATTTCTTCGAACTGGAAGAAATGGCTCCGGTTGCCCATCTTCTGCGCCGTGCTTCGAATGGGCTCGCCTTTGGCCACACGGAGATCGGGCGCAGGGTCGCACGATCTATTGCGAATCTTCCTGTTCAGTCTCCCTGCAAAAGGTTGGCAACGTTGTTGTCGGCACTTGTAGAACTTGCAGACGAAAAGGACGGCCAGATACTCTCCACATTGAGAGTAAAGCCGGTCTGCCGGATTGCCGACCAGCACCGGATCGACGAGATTTGTCTCTTCTTGAATGAGAACTTTACGGAAGAGATCGAGTTCGCCAGGCTCGCGAAGTGCTTTCATATGGATCAGGCCTCGCTCTGCCGCTTCTTTAAGAGGGCGACTGGCCGCACCATGACGGCATATCTGAATGAGTTGCGAGTCGGAGCGGCCGCGCAGCTTCTTATCAACACGAACGACAGCATTCTCGACATAGGCTTCCGCGTCGGGTTCGGCAATTACTCAAATTTCAATCGCCAATTTAAACGGATCAAGGGCTTTGGACCGAGAACATTAAGACATCAGTTTTCGCTCGGAATATCTCCGGAAGACCCGTCCTCCAGAAGCGCCCACATCGCCGGACCTCCCGTTCACTAAGAAAAGGCAGATCGCGGCCTAGTCAAGTTGAATTGTGCGCTGGTCTGCAGCTAACGTCCTGACCTTCCCATTTACCCGAATTGAGACAGGCCTCTTCATCGACAGTGGCAGGTGCAGCTGTGCCCGACTGTACGGCTGCTGGTGCGCGCCCCGATCCACCCGATAGTCGAGAACGACTAACTCGCTGGATTTGCGAAGATCAAAGTCAACGGCGCCAAACCTGGTCGGAGCGCGCCGCACAGTTATTCCATTGTTCAGCCAATCTTCCCTTGCACCCCAGCAAAGGCGGAGCACGTCATTGTCTTCGTAGACCAGCGAGTTGCGAAGCAAGTGGACAAACTGGGCTGCCGCCCAGCCGTGTGGCATATCGCCCGTGCCTTGCCGCGTGTCGAGAAATATCTCCTCCGTCCAACCGTTCGTTGGAGAGGCATGAGCTACATAGCCGTCGAACAGTCTGTAGAACACTTCCAGGTCGTCACGAAGCAGATAGCACATTGCCCAATCTACGGTTATGTATGTCCATAGCTTCTTCCGGTTGAAGTACGTGTACTCATCTTCCTGGCAATGCTGGCGCATCATGTCGAGGGTTTGCGAAATCATGGGATCGTTTGCGCCGAGAAATCGCGATGGATAGAGAGCCGCGATCGAACCCCAAATGTCGAGTTGAGAAACCGGGTGAAACGGCGTTGCAGGGATATATTTGTTACCTCCAACGAGCTCGAAAGCGAGCTTTACCGACGCGGAAAGATTGGTGCAGAACGCGTTGTACGTATCCGTCATCCATTTGATATCGGTCTCGTCATTGACAGCCTTGGCAGCCTCTATCGCCATCCGAAGTCCGAGCACTGCCCAGAAATCGTGATAGTAGATATAGCCTTGGCCGATCGCTTCACCTTCGGCGGCCGGCAGCAGCCCGTAGTAGATAGGGCGATCACCGTTCTCGGTGAGATAGCGCATTTGCTCGGTAACGTTCCTGATCCAGTCTGCACCCTTCCTGATATTTGGGTAGACCGCCCGCAACCACTCGAGGTTTCCCGAATACTGTGCATGGAGTACCAGTGCCCACAGTACCTGCCCCTGACCGTCCGACTGGTTTAGAGGAGATTGCCAAAGCCCACTTTCCTGTTGCTCGTAGGATCCAAAATTGCCGCGGAGTCCGGTTTGCCAGAAGAGACGCAGGGACTTCTCCGCTTCATTGGACTGACCGGCAACGTCGAGCGCAGCAATCATGTAGGCAGCGTCCCTGTACCAGAAAGCGTCGTAAGTTGACGCGCCCGGTTTAACAACGTATAAATCTCCGCCGTCGTTGGCCGCGCCCGGATACTTTGTTCGCAGCAGAAAAATATTGAGCAGAGAGGTCCGGTAGAGGTTATCCAGCCGGGCATCTCCGGTGCTGAACTGTGCTCCATCCTCTAAAAGGAGGTCCCATCTTTGTCTCGCGCCGGCTTCCGGCGACCCGACACACAACGCGGGAACCGCGTCACGGCTGCTTATATTGAAGTCGTAGGGCAGAACGATCCTGCACTTCGCCGCGTCAGCGTTCGAAAGATCAAAGGTGACTCTGCAAGCGCGATCGGACATGGACTCCTCGCCGCAGCGAACATAGAACAGAGCCTTATCACTCAAGGCTCCCGTACTGACCTGTGCCAGGTCGATGGCTTCATCGAAGACCCAGATCGCGTTTAGCAACACCCAGCGATAAGGCGACGTGGAAGACGGATTCACCTTCGATGCGACTTGAATCTCATTCGTGGAAGCCTGGATCACAAAGTCATGAAGAAGCGGCTCGCCGGCCGTCAGATCTGCCAGATCCACAGTTACCGACATTTCGTTCGCAGACAGGTCAAGAAGCGATTGCGAATGGGTATAGCTGTACTCGCGGTCTTTCTGCACGTATAAGCCGAGAACAACGTGATACGTCTTCCCAACCTCCGCAGGGAACCTGTATCGCAATGAGCGAAAAAGATATGAGGACCTTCCGCTGGCGAATGCAGGATCAAGGCCCGGAATTGGAGTCGGGCGAAATCCGGCGGGTAACTCCGGCGACCACGGCGGCCGGCTGAGTGACCAGCTCTCCCGTGCCGGCGTAATCATGTTGTATTTCGCTTGCGACAGATTGACTGCCGGGGAGGGTGGAAATGCCGCCAGAATACGATCACCGCTCGTTACGATGCCTTCATCGACTTCGATTCGTGTGGTCAACGGAAACCAGAGGTCGACCTTCAACGGCAGATCCGCCTGATTGAAGTCGAAATAGTCGGCCTGAACGTTCCCCACTGTCGTGGCAGCGACGGTCCAGCGCGCAGCCCCTCGGCTTGACCGGACTTCAGTGCTCACAATCGGAAGATAGCCGCCTTCAAGAGACTGAGACCAATGAAGGTTCGGCGACTTCAGTGGAACATCACCAATGCTCAGGCAAATTGACGCATTCCGCGAATCGAGTTGGCCGAACTGGTCGATGATTCCCGGCGTTTGATCACCCAGGCCGATGTTGGTCTTGATGTTGGTGTTGCATAGAGAGGAAAATGCACGTGAGGACGATCCTTTACTCAACACATTTACCGTGGCATTGGCCGAGTCGCGAAGGCTATCGAGGGCCTGTATCTGCGCCTCCAGTGTCATGCCACCAAGGACCAGCCCTGCTTCTTGAAGAAACTTCCTTCGGTCAACATTCCCCATATCGGCCTTGTTCGATCTTTTCAGTCTTTGTGATTTACAGCTCGCAGTCGAATTATAGGCACATGTTTTGCGTAGTCTGGCCGTGGCGACAAGAAATGAGAACTTTTGAGCGCGTTTCGAAAAGACACCATCTTAAATGGAGAGATACGATTACTCGGCTGGAAGAAGACGACGCGGGTCTGCATGATCGTAGACCCTTCGAGGAGAATGAACAATCGCGAGAGTGCGTGCCTCAAAGGCGATCGCGCAGGAGAGTTGAGGACATTCCATGGCACAGAATTCGGGACTAGTGTTTCTCGGACCGAACAAGGTTGAGGTTCAGTCCATTGACTTCCCCAAAATGCAAAATCCAGCGGGGAAGAAAATCAATCACGGTGTAATTCTTAAAGTTGTTGCCACCAACATCTGCGGTTCTGATCAGCACATGGTGCGCGGGCGTACCACCGCGCCCAGCGGATTGGTTCTGGGGCATGAGATCACAGGTGAAATCATCGAGATTGGCTCCGACGTTGAGTATCTGAACGTCGGTGATCTTGTCACAGTGCCTTTCAACGTAGCTTGTGGGCGGTGCCGCACCTGCCGCGAGCAACAAACGGGCGTGTGTCTCAACGTCAATCATGGCCGCGCGGGCGGTGCTTACGGCTATGTCGATATGGGCGGTTGGGTCGGCGGCCAGGCCGAGTACGTGCTGGTTCCTTATGCAGACTTCAATCTGATCAAATTCCCGGACAAGGCCCAGGCCATGTCGAAGATTCGGGACCTAACGATGCTCTCCGATATCCTGCCCACCGGCTTTCACGGAGCCGTCAACGCCGGTGTAGGCGTAGGCTCCATAGTCTACATAGCGGGCGCGGGGCCTGTAGGACTGGCAGCTGCGGCTTCCGCACAGATCCTGGGTGCAGCTCTCGTGATGATCGGAGATATGAACGCCGATCGGCTGAAACACGCCGCAAACGTGGGCTTTACGCCGATCGACCTCACCAAGAGCCACGATCTCGGCGAACTTATCGCCGACGTCGTAGGCAAGCCTGAGGTAGACGCCGCTGTGGACGCAGTCGGCTTTGAAGCAAGAGCCCAGGGAAAGGACGGCGAGGAGGCTCCGGCGACCGTATTGAATTCCCTCATGTCCATCGTCCGCGCCGCAGGTGGAATTGGCATTCCCGGTCTATATGTAACAGACGACCCGGGTTCTCAGGATGAGGGTGCGAAACACGGCAATCTCAAGATGCGCTTCGGTCTTGGCTGGGCTAAGTCGCATCGCTTTTACACAGGCCAGACGCCCGTGTTGAAGTACAACCGGCGACTCATGCAGGCAATCCTCCACGATCGCCTGCCCATCGCGAAGATCGTGAATGCTACCGTGATTCCTCTCAACGACGCGCCGAAGGGCTATAAGGACTTCGACTCCGGCATAGCGAAAAAGTTCGTCCTGGATCCGCACGGTCTTGTCAGCCGCGCAGCTTGAACGATCACGAGTGCAAAGGAAGGAAGACCCGTCCGAGTTGCGGGTCTTTCCTGCGTCTGATCCGGTCAAATAGAAGCTGAAAGGCGCCGCTGCGCTTCGGCAAAGCATGCACGCGCGAGATCCTTGTAGATCAGAGCTTGGGAATAGCGGTCCGACTCCTCGACGAATTGACCTGAGGCATTGGGAAAGAGGCGGGAATAAAAGTGTGTGCTCGCCAGTAGTTCTGGCGCGAAGATCAGCACATCCCCCGGGAGAGCGTTGCGAAGAAAGCCAAACATGGCGCGCGTCCACAGTTCCTTGAAGTGATCGACATAACTTGAAGGGACAGTGGCATCGATGCCCACCTGGATACAGCCTGGGCTCGCAACACGTGCGTGAATGAACCCGACCCTTTCGAAAATAGGCTCCATGAAAGCAAGCTTGGTGTTCCAATCGCCATAGACCAGCTCCAGGCCGCAGTAATAGTGGCTGAAGTCGCCGTTGAATCGAACCTCGGGGAACTTTTTCGTGATCTGGACAGTCCTCCACACGTCCTGAGTGATTGTCGCGCGATGTGTCTCGACAAAGATCGGTAGACGGTGCTTGTCTGCAGCAGCCAGAACGGCCTCAACCAGTCGAAAGAGCTCAGAGTCGTCTTCGAGTCCCCAACCGACGTGGACGGTGATGCACTGATCGCCGCGGTCTGCGTGCCGCGCGGCGATTGTCTCGGCGTCGGCGGGAGCGTTAATACGGGCCAGCCCGCAGTGGGGGAGGGGACCGCCCGCTAGCGGAGGATCGTTGGTGAGTTGCACGCCCTCGAAGCCGTCATCTTTCAGACGCTGATAGCGTGGCAGCCCCTCGAGTCCGGGCCAGCCTGTGTCGGCACGCAGGTCGACCAGGTTGTCGAGGTTTAGATAGACCCTGAGCTTAGGAGTGGTACCGGAGCCATCGTTAAAAAAACGCGATATCGATCCCATCAGAATTCGTCGTAGGAGATCTGGCTTTCGGGCACACCCAGTTCAGCGAGCACCCTTGTACAGGCCTTGATCATCATGGGCGGCCCGCAGAGATAATATTCCACCCCCGCTGGATTCGCGTGGGAATTCAGATAGTCGTTGAGCACCACTTCGTGGATGAAACCCACACGGCCAGTCCAGTTATCTTCTGGCAGCGGCAATGAGAGCGCGAGGTGAAACGAAAAGTTTTGATGACCAGCGGCTAGGTCCCTGAAGTAGTCCTCGTAGAAGATTTCCTGTTTTGAGCGAGCGCCGTACCAGAAGCTGATTTTTCGCGCAGTTTGCTCGGTCTCAAGCAAATGCGATAGGTGGGCTCTCAGTGGAGCCATGCCGGCGCCTCCACCGATGTAAACCATCTCCCGCTGCGTCGGCCTGATGTGAAAGTCGCCGAAGGGACCGATGCCGGAAACAACGTCGCCAGGTTTGAGATTGAAAAAGTAACTTGATCCGACTCCAGGACCGCAGTCCTGGCCGGGAGGAGGCGTCGCAATGCGGATGTTAAACCGGAGTGTATTCTCAATCTTCTGATTGCTCGCGACGGAATAGTTGTTGCGGCGCGGGCCTCCCAGGGGGTTTCGAGCGATCAGATCGAAAATGTGTTGGTTTTCCCAGACAGTGGCAAACGGCTGTGGAACGTCGAACTTACGAAACGCGATCGCATCGTAGGCGGGAATGTCGAACTGCAGGTAGTCGCCAGGCGTGAAGTCAAATGTTTCTGCAGGTTCGAGCACGAGTTCTTTAATGAAGGTTGCGACGTTCGTATTGCTCACGACGCGGAACTGGTACGACTTTTGCGTGCGGGCGCCTGCGCCGCTGGCATGGGCGACGTTGATCACAATCTGGCCATTGCGCTCCTCGACAGGATACGTGGCCAAACCGCGGCATATCGGGGCACGCGCCGGTGAGCCATCGATAAGGTTGAAGCGCCCATTGTGCTTGGAGCATTCGATTTGCTTGTCTTTAACCAGACCGTTGGCCAGATGGACATTCCCGTGAGTGCACAGTCCGTCCGTGGTATAGAGTTTCCCTTCGTCGTCACGGTAAATGGCATAGGTCTTCTTGCCGTGATCAAAGCGCTTGACGTCCGCAAGTCTGAGATCGGTGGCCGGACAAACACCTACCCAACCCCCCGCATCGGGTACGGCGACGGACTTGTAGGCGCCTTCATTGAGTCGCGCCTTTGGTTCTGGAAGCTTGCGTTTAACGTGATACGCCGGATCTTTGACCTGCCTGAGAACGGAGGGCACGATTTCGCGCCAAGCTGCGAAGAGGCTTGGATAAGGCGTAGGGCAGTCATCCTTCACGGCTTCGTGCAGGTCGCGCTGGCGATGGTAGGGCACCAATGGGAACATGTGATGCTCTACGTGGTAGTTCATGTTCCAGTAAAGGAACCGGTGAATCGGGTTCATGTACACCGTTCGACAGTTGAGACGGTGATCGAGAACATTCTCCGCCAGCCCGGCGTGCTGGGTGAGGCCATACACAACAAGAAGCCACGTACCGAAGAAATTCGTGAAACCAACCTGGAACAACGGAAGGAAGCTGCGTGTATAGATCGCAATCCCGATCACTGCGAGATAGATAGCCACGTATATCCGCGCATGCCGATATACCTTCGGAAACTCCATCTCTGGAATGAATGTCTTTTCTTCGGTAGCCATACGGCCGAACGAGTGCAGAACGATTCGCCTGAAGTACTTCGGATAATTCCCGAGGTTGAAGAAAGACTTGATGATGGCTTTCACATCGGGCGGCCGTGGGACCGCTATTTCTGGATCACGGCCAACGATGATGGTGTCGCTATGGTGCCGGGTGTGGCTCCATCGCCATACGGTGGACTCGCGCATGACCATGAATGACGCGATTTCGTACAGCGCATTATTCATCCAATCAGTCTTGAACGCCGTCCCGTGTCCGCACTCGTGCCAACGCGAGTCGGACGTCGATGCGTAGAGCACACTGTAGACGAAGTAAGGCAGGATCACCCACCACGTGCCCCACAGCGCCCAGGTCGCATAGCCGCTGCTCAGGATCAGCGCGAACCAGAGGATCGTGTCGCGAATTGCAGGCGCGTCGCGGCGTTCCAGCAGCCGGCGCATGGTTTCGCGCGGCACGGGGCATTGATACCAGTCGGCTTCCGCGAGGCCCTTTTCAATCGCCTCGGTGGAACTCACGCCGGTAAGACTGTAGTCGGGCTTGATTGGACGGGCGAGGACGGCGGTATTGTGACCCATGGTTATCGCCCATCGCCTGGTCGCGATCCCGCAAGATTCGTAACAGGCTCTGCTTCAGAGTTCACTTCGACCACGCAAGCGCTGGAACTGCGGGCTCTTTTGCTCTGCGTCATGCGGCTGGAAAAGGAGGCGTTCGCGGGGACCGTGGAGAAGGCATATATCGTCGTGTGTCGCTGCGGACGCGCTGGACGAAGGATGTTGTCACTGAAGAGCGGAGCATTCGCTCCATCCGGATAGCCGTGGCACTCCAGGCAAATGCCCGCATGCCTGCCGTACCGAACCCCGGACTTTCCGGTAAGAGTCCCATCAAGAGCAGCGGCAGTATAAAGCTGGAGATGGGTTTCGGTAGTGGAAACATTTAGCGCCCGCCCGCTGTGCGGCTCCACGAGGCACGCGGCAGGTGCAAGTTCATCGGAGAATCGCCCCCTGCCTGATTTGCGGAGGAGATATAAATCCCCGTGGTTGAGAAACAGATTCGGCATCGCGGAGCCAAGACGGCGGCTCTCGCGAAAGTCATTAGCCTGGCCGCTCACTGACTCATAACGCCCGAGCAGAGTTAGATGTTCATCAACGGGAACATACTGATCAGCGTGAATCTGTAGCTCGTGATCCGCGATGGATCTCGAGCCCTCTCCGGCAAGGTTGAAGTAGGAATGATGGGTAATGTTGAACGGGGTGGGCCGATCTGTAATAGCTTCGGTCTCAATTAAGAAGACGTTGTCGCGAGTTACCGTGTAGGTCACCGCGACATCGACAGCACCCGGATAACCTTCCTCGCCGTCCCGGCTCCGATAACTCAGACGCAGAGAACTGCCTCCGTCGGGAACATCCAGAGGAGTCGCAGTCCAGATCTTCTTGTCAAAGCCCTCCACGCCTCCATGGAGATGATTGGGAGCCTGGTTTGGGGCCAGTTCGTAAGTCTTTCCGTCCAAAGTGAACCGGGCTCCGGCAATCCGCCCCGCAACGCGTCCTGTGATCGCGCCGAAGTACGGATGACCGGCTAAATAAGACTCAAGTTCTCTGAAACCTAGAACGACGTCTGCGAGGCGCCCTTCCCGGTCCGGCGCGAGCAGTCGTGTCACGATACCACCGTATGTGATGACTTCCAGTTGGAGGCCGCCGGATCCGGTCAGCATCCAGGCCTCGACCGACTCTCCGCTGGGAAGCTGGCCGAATAACCGTGATTGCAGAGACAATGCCATTCTCTCAGCTTCTTTCAATGCCTTCTATCACACTACAATTCATCGGGAAAAAATGTCTTCTCGACAGACGCTCAAAAGTTATCGTATTTTGTCCGTGTGCTCGAAGATCTAAAGCTCCGCAAGGGTTACGATGGCTTCCTCTACCTTGTGGAGTCCACTCGGCATCCTCCTAAACTCAAAAGCCATCACCACGTTGAGTTGGAGCTGAACCTGGTGGTCCGGGGAACGGTCACTTATGTGCTGAGCGGGCGTAGGTTCACGTTTCAGCGCCGTACCCTGCTCTGGCTCTATCCCGAGCAGGAGCACCAGTTGGTAGATCTTTCGAACGATGCGCAAAACTACGTTGCAGTTTTCAAGCCCTCGCTCATAGCTCGATCCTGCCGCACCGAGCCCTATGCTGGCCTGAGGCGCAAAACGAATGAGCACGATGGTGTTCTGAATACCGTGCTCGAACCGGATTCGTTCGATCTAATCCGGAAGACCATGGATTCGCTGATGCGCGGCTCCCTCGACCCGGACGTGCTCAATCGGGAGGCTGGCTTCGGTGTGGGATCGGCGTTTTCTTATGAGCATGGGGATCCCGACGGGTTGAATGCCGGACTCCACCACCTTCTGCTATTGTGCTGGCGCAGTCAGCGTACAGGCAGGGTGCTGGGAGACGCCGTGGCTCTGCACCCCGCAGTGCGTCGCGCACTCCGGGTCTTGAGCGAAGGCGACTCGAGCCAGGATCTTGGGCAACTCGCGGAAAACTGTGGAGTCAGCGAATCCTACTTGAGCCGGACGTTTCGACGGCAAATTGGTGTTCCGCTGAGCCGGTATCGTAATTCGCTACGGCTGGCTCGCTTTTGGGAAGTGTACAGACAGCCCGAACAGAAAACCCTCGCGGAAGCTGTGTACGCGGCGGGTTTCGGAAGCTACGCGCAATTTTACAAAATCTTCACCCAGGCCTACGGGCGCGGGCCCCGCGCCTGTCTGCCAGGCAACTAACCGCGCAGATCGAATATATCGTTGCCAGAGCGCTCTTGCGTCAGATGCTATAGACTCTGACATCAAAACGCGCGCGATCTCACCGATCCGTGAGGTGGCGACGAGGGAGCCTACGCTTGCAAATCACTTCGAATCCTTACTGCTCTTCCCGGGAGACGGGGGAAAATCTGCACGACCCGAATACCATCGGCGCCGACTCGCTGCAGCCTTGGAAGTGTTCGTGGCGGTACGTCGGGAAGTCATCGCTATTCCTCTTCCTGATGTGCGCGATTGCAGTCTTTTTTCAGATCAACCTTTATGCGGCTTCAGCCAAGCTGCTGGTAAAAAATGCCCGGATATTTTCCATGGCTCCGCAGCAGCGTGATCCGTTCACGGGCTATTTTGTCGTCGCCGCAGACGGAACCCTTACCGCTGTAAGCGCAGGTGACCCGCCGGCAAGCATAACCGCCGACCAGGTATTCGATGCACATGGTGAATGGATTATTCCGGGATTAATTTCGGCCCACAGTCATCTTTGGCAGGCCGCGTATCGCGGACTCGCCGGTGACAAAACGCTGACCAGTTGGATCAACGACCTTTATTTTCAAAGAGCAGCGAAAGCCACTCCTGAGGATATGTACTGGTTCTGCTTGCTGGGGGCTCTCGATCATCTACAGAACGGAATTACTACAGCCTATAACTTCAACTACACGCGGATCTACTGGCGCAGCGACGACAACGAGTTTGACGAGGCGCAGTTCCGGGCTGAAGAGAAGTCAGGAATCCGTTTCGTCCACGGCTACGAGCCTGGAATGATGGCTCCGGGAGTCACCGTCGATCAGGCGCGCAAGCGACTCAAGGCCTTTCTGGACTGGACTGCAACGCAGCCGCCCTCGTCGAATTTCCTAAGCGTGATGATCAACGGCGGCACCGCTTTCAACAATACTTATCAGCAGTCCGTCATGGAAAAAGTCCTGATGGACGAATTTTCCTTGATGAACCAGAGCCACTATCTTGAGCCTCCGGAGCCATTGATCCAGGGCGAAGAGCGCGCCGAGTTCCGCTGGTTCATGGATAGCGGCATGCTGTCCGACCGACTCATATTCGGCCATTTCATCCACACCGATGAGTACATTCTTCAGGTGACCGCTAAACACGACGTCGCCATGACATGGAATCCGCTCTCAAATGGCCGCATGGCCTCCGGAGTGCCGGATATCCCTAAATATCTGAAGATGGGAATTCGCGTGGGCATGGGTATCGACGGCGAAGCAAGCGGAGACCTCGCAGATCCTTTCGAGAACATGCGAGCCGGCCTTTACGCGATCCGCGACAAGTATGAAGACGCGACTGTCATCAGCCCTTATCAGGTGCTTTGGCTGCATACGATGGGAAGCGCGGATGTTCTAGGCGTAAAGAAAAAGCTGGGCAGCCTGGAGCCAGGCAAGTTTGCCGATTTCGTGGTCATTAACCCCGCGCGGCTCGGCGCCGTGCTTGAGGATCCCTATGCGAACCTGGTTCTTGTGACCGCCCAACCCGATATCGATCGAGTCTACGTGGCGGGCGACCTTAAGGTTGACCATGGTCAATTGTTGAATCAGGATGTAGCGAACACTCAAAGAGAGGTAAACCAACGTGCGGTAGCTAGTTCCCGATAAGCCCTCGCACGGGTTGACAAGTGCCAATGCCATGCAGACCTGATGACGCCGGAGGAGTGGGATTGGTCCGCGTCACAACCGCGCGCCCATCAATCTATGTGGCGTGGTTCGAGGAATGAGCGAGCCACAGACGGAGGGGATTTCCGGGGTAGAAAGGTTCCGAAACGAGATGAAAACCGCAACAAGCTGAACTAAAGGACTTATCGCACAGGATTGACGACGTGGTGATACTTAACGGCTATCAACGTCGAATGGAAATACCCCCTTCCGCTTTCGACCAATCGCCCGCCATTTATCTAAACTTCCACCTTTTGCCATTATTGAGGCGGTGAATACGTCCCTATTGGATGGCGCTGCTCTTGGTGCCACTTTGTACTTTTCTTCTGTGCGCTTCGGTGCGATCGGGTGCACTGTGGATAACGCGTCCACATAACTGACTATGGGGTAGCTTATTCACGCTGATGCGAGTTGATGCAGGGAAGTGGTCCCGAGGCGGAAAACGGACTAAAATCCGCGACACCAAACACCCACAGCAACTACTGGCAGTTTTAGTGGCACTACGTACCGGCAGACCCTGCGGGCCACTGCAGGCCCATGCAATTGTTCTGAGCCGCTCAAGCTATTGAAATAAAAGATTGATTCAAGTCATTGCGGCTGTGTTCGCAATAGATTGCAGCGGTCAAGCTAGCTCTGGAGAACACACTTCGAGTCAGGTGCATTCAACCGGGCTCTGCCACCTCTCCGTCTGCTGAAGTCTCATGTTCTGAATGAGATGTAGTGGCAGAAGCTTCGCGCTCTATCGATTGTAGCATCGCCGCAGCTGAATGCCTTGTTCCTGGCATTTCCTCGTATATCCGGTATATACGGTCTGAAGATGCCGTTGCTCAACCAGGCACCTTTCGACGCGCCCACCCGAAAAGTTCACTTCGTAGATGCCGTGAGATGCATCAGAACACACGGACGTAGTACAACAATTGGTTGCAAAAAAGAAAGATCAAAAAAGAAAGATCCACGACCCGGGAGGCAACATGTTCAGCCGATTTCGGCCGGGCGCAATGATCAGTCTGGCCGCCGCATCTTTCCTGCTTCTGCAACTCGCGCAGACAGCAAGCCCTCAGTGCATCTCCCAGGCATGAGGAACCGGCGAGGTTTTGGTCAGCCAGTAACGAAGCGAAACCCTTTGGAGGCAGTATGAAGAAAAATCCCCTCAGCTTTCTCGCGATCTGCGTGATGGCCGTAGCTTTCCTGTGCCTGAGTACAACCGCATTCGCGCAATTTCGCACCTCAATCCAGGGCACAGTCACCGATCCAAGCGGGGCAGTAATTCCCGGAGCGACCATCACGCTCAAGGATCTCCAGACTAACCAAGTCACTACAAGCACCAGCAGTGACAGTGGCGTCTACAATTTCAACGCCCTCGCGCCCGATCATTTCGAATTGACTGCATCGAAAGACGGGTTCCAGAAGAAAATCCTCAGCGATCTGCAATTGATTCCAGAGCAGGCCAACTCAGTAAACCTGCAGCTGCTGCCTGGCGGCTCTACTGAAACTGTCACGGTGAATGCCTCCCAGATTCCCGCCCTCGATACTGAGACCGCGAATACTCAAACGTCCATTTCTGGCAACCAGATCGAACACATGCCTATTTATGAACGCGACCCCACGAGTCTCATTCGCCTGGCGCCCGGAGCCCTCTCCGACGGCGCGCAGGCAGCTGGAGGCGGCGGATTTCAGGCTCCAGGTACTCAGACTGGAGCTTCATCGGGCGGGGGCGGCAACCTCGGACACTCCAGCAGTATCTTCGCCACTGAAAACGGCCCTTCGGCGAACGTGAACGGCGGCCAGTACGAGAATAACGGTTACACCATCGACGGTATCAGCACGGATAGTGCTGTCTGGGGCGGAGCTACAGTCATCACTCCAAGTCCGGAGTCGATCGGCGATCTCAAGATTGTTTCGAACGCCTACGACGCGGAGAATGGCCGCTTCGCAGGTGCCGTAGTCGAAATGATCACCAAGAGCGGAACGAACAATCTGCATGGTAGCTTCTTCTACCAGATCACCCGCCCTGGCTCTGAATGCGTATCAGCGCTGGAATGGCCCTGCATCGGCTACCGCATTTAATGCAGACGGGTCAAAGAAGACTCCTGCGGAACGCGGACTTCTTCGCGATGAGGATCGATACAACCAGTGGGGCGGCAGCATCGGGGGGCCCATCTGGAAGAATAAGATATTCGCGTTCTTCGCGTACGAGAAGCAAGCGCAGACCATCGGGGCAACCGGCACCGAGTGGTATCCAACCTCCCAATTTAACGGACTTGCGCCCGCAGGCAGCATTGCTTCCACATTTCTCGGCTTTCCGGGTTCCAGTGTGGTCGGCACCGTGGTCGGCTCCACAACCTGCAGCGCGTACGGACTCACTGAAGGCGTAAATTGCAGGACCATTGCGGGTCAGGGGCTGAATCTTGGATCCCCACTGACCACGGGGCTAGGCAAGCAGGACCTCACCTGGCAAAGTGTCGCCAACCCTGGCGTGGGCAGCGGCCTTTCGGATGTCCCCGATATTGCTCTGTACACAGTCAGCAACCCTACCACCACGAACTTTCAGCAATTCAACGGGCGTATGGATGGGCAAATT
>CAWAYO010000023.1:0-25671 GCA_963786085.1 uncultured Acidobacteriaceae bacterium | reverse complement strand
TTAAACTAAACTGGGTTCATCTGGCTTCCCGGTTTCCTGTACGAAGTCAGAATTGAGCACGATCCGTCCGACGTTTTCCGTCTCGGTGAAATCTGCAGTTGTGATTATCCGTAGCCCAGCGATCCTCGTGAATCCGGGAAATAAACATGGCCTCCGAGCCCATTCATCTTCCACATGCGGAACGCTTTACCGATTGGTTTCCCGATTTCCTGAAAAAGGAACTCGCGCCCTATCCCGGCCGTGGTGCGCTCGTGGCGCGGATGGTCATCTCTGCCACTTTGACCATGATCATGATCGTCACCTTCCGCATTCCCGGAGGCTACATTGGCGCGCTGACCGCTTTTCTTTTTTCGCGCGAGAATCTTGTCTCAACCGCTCGTTCGGCGATTTTCATGATCGGGGCGTTCGTGATTGGAGCGCTCTTCATCCCTGTCGGCGCCCGCCTGCTCGCCTCCACTCCTGAAACGCACTTCATGTGGGTTGGTGGCAGCCTTTTTCTCGCGTTCTTTCTGCTCCGCTGCCTCGCCAATTACGGCATCGCGATCGGTCTCGCGCTTGTTGTCGCCAACGTTGTCGGCATCTGGTACCTGCCCGGCCCTGCGGAACAAAATGTCGAACTTACGCTCTGGCTCATCGGTGCCACGTCCCTCGGCGCGCTTGTAACCCTGTGCGTTGAGGTTGCCTTCTACGCAGTGCAGAGGCGCGATGAGTTCTCAGCAGGCCTCGACAGCCGTTTGGCTCTCATCGAGGAGCTCATGTCCGGTTACGCCGATGGCCGTCCGGTTTCGGCCGCCACACAGGCCGGTCTTGCGCAATTCGCTGTCGTGGGAGCCGGTGCTCTCCGCCGTCATATCGCCCGCGCCAGCTACACCCAGCTCTACCGCGCACGCATGACCACGCTGGTGGCTCTCGTAGCGCGCGGCATCGAATTCGCAGCCGCTCTCGCCAACGCGTTTCCATCCCTGCCGGATGGGAAATCAAGAGCGCGCCGCACGCCTCAAGCGAACTCTCGCCGATATTCGCCTTTGTCTCCGCACCCACGGGCAACCCTGCGAGACAAGCCTGGAACCAAGGCCCAGCCCCGACACTCCGCTCTTATCGGAGATTGAATCGATGGTGTCGCTGATGCCCTCGATCTTCAGTGACGAACATGCGGCAGATCCCACTCTTGAACCCATCGACGAGACACCCAACGCCAGCCGCATCTTCATTCCCGACGCCTTCTCGAATCCGGATCACCTCCGCTATATCCTTGGGGGGACATTGGCGGCAATGCTCTGCTACGTGTTTTATGTGTCACTGGACTGGCGCAACCTTTCCACCTCGCTCACCACCTGCGTGCTCACAGCCCTCACCACGGTGGGATCCTCGCGCCAGAAGCAAATCCTGCGCATTGCCGGTTTCGTTCTTGGAGGTGTCATCACCGGGATTGGAGCCCAGATTTTTATTCTCCCCTCGATCGATACCATAGGCGGATTCACCGTGCTCTTCGCCGTCGTGACGGTTGTCGCTGCCTGGGTTGCTACTTCCAGTTCCCGGCTCTCCTACGCGGGCGTGCAAATTGCGTTCTCGTTCTATCTGATCCACCTGAGCGATTTTTCCATCCAGACCAGTCTCACGCTTCCGCGCGACCGCGTGCTGGGCGTGCTGCTTGGCGTCACCATGATGTGGCTCGTTTTCGAGCGGGCCTTCCCCGGTCCGCTGCGGACGGGATGGTGCGCATTTTCGTTGCCAATCTACGCCTGCTGGCCGATCTCGCCTCATACACTCCGCGTGCCGATGATTCGGCCTCGATTCTCAAGCTTCGCCGACTGCGAGAAGACATTTATCGCCGCTTCGGTGAAATCAGCGCCCAGTCTGACGCCGTTCCTTTCGAAACCGGTCCCGAGCGCGCGGGCGACATGGCCGCCCGCGACCGAATCCGCCGCTGGCAAGCCTCACTGCGGAGCTACTATCTCCTCGAAGCTCCGCTCATTCAGTTTCGCGTCTACGCCAACATCCACTCCAAATCGCCTTTGTTCACCGCGTTTGAGAATGACTTACGCTTTGAATGTTCGCGCATCTTCCTCCATACCGCAGAGAGCCTTGAGAAGCAGTTGGCAACCCACACACACCACCCAGACTCAGTAGCGAGTCTCCTGAATCGCATTGAATCGTCATCGGCGGGGATCGAAGCTGAATTCTCTGAACGCGAACGCGCTCTGTTGCGTCTTATCCGGACGATTGCGCAACTCGTCGATCGTCTGCAGGTTGAGGTCGCCTCAGAAGGCCTCTACGATGTCGTCCAGACTTCTGCCCCTTCTCTGCGACCTGCCGAGTCGGAAGGCACTTGAGGGATAAGCTCCGTTTCTATGCCGGATTCGCCGTGTCGAGCTATTCTCCGAAGGCGGTCTTGAAGAACTTGAGTATCCGCTGCCGTCCGTCATAGCCGTGCCACGGCTCGGAAGTCGGGTTGCCGAAGATTCCGTTGGCCAGCGGGCCATGGTCCTCGCGAGGATACTCGACCATTTCTACCGGTACACCTATCTGGCGGAGGGCACGGTACATCTCCTGACTCTGGCCGAGAGGGTCGGTCTTGTCGGCCTCGCCCTGGAGCAGCAGAAAAGGCGTCTTCGCGTGTCCGACGTCGGCCAGGGGACTCTGACGCCAGGCGTCTGATGCGTGCTCCCAAGGCTTGCCGTAGAACCAGCGGTCGTAATAGGACTCGGACTCCGTGCCGTATTCGCTGTGCTGATCGATGACTGGAGCGCCGCTGATGATGGCCTTGAAGCGGTCGGTCTTGCCTTCGACGAAAGCGGCCATTTCGCCGCCATAGCTGTATCCCATCAAGCCAAGTTTGTTCGAATCGATGGGGTACTTCGCGATGACGGTATCGACGCCGGTCATGATGTCGCGATAATCGGCGCCTCCGAGGTCATTCTTATTGGCGGCAGCGAAGGACACGCCGTATCCGGTGCTGCCGCGAGGATTGGTCCGCAGCACTGCCCATCCCTGGCCAACGAGCCACTCAATTAGAGGATAGTAGCCGTCTTCGAAGGCGCCGGTTGGGCCGCCGTGCACATCTACAATGAGGGGAACTTTCTGCGTGGCGGCCTGGGGCGGGAGGTAAAGCAGGCCGTCAACGGTCAATCCTTCGTTTTTCCATTGCACAAGCTGCGAGGGGACTTTCGTCCAGTTTGCCGGCATGAGGGCGGGCGTATTCAACGCCTTGGCTTCATGGCCAAGCTTCTCGGCATAAAAGAGGGTTGGTGGCTGGGTGCTGCTCGCGCCCAGCCAGCCCCAGCCGTTTTGTTTTGCGTTGGTGTTCAGTTGTGTCACAGTTGCGGTGCCGAATTTGATCGGCTGATTGTTCTCTGAGCTGTTCCTGCCGGCATCGATACGAAGGACTGTGACGTTCACGCCGATCTGGGCTCCGGCGAGCACTTTGTTGTCACCCTCGGCGATGGGCAGCTCGTGCGCCACGGTGCCGTCGAAGTCGGCGGACAGGTTTTTTACGCTATTGTCGGCGAAGCTGAATACAAACAGGTCGTGATATCCGGGGGGAGCATCCTTCGCGGCCTGCGCGAGGAAGTAGTAGCGCTTGCTATCGTCGGACCACGCTCCGCCCTGGATGGTTGCGGGCAGTTCCTTGAGCTGGTTGGGGTGCGCGGGATCGTTTACGCTAACCATCCACGCGGTGTTGGCAGGCGCCAGATCGCCTGCGTCATTCATGCCTTCGGCGATGGCGATCAACCGGTCGCTCTCGCGGTTCCATGCGATGCCGTGGACGTCGGGCGGAACGGCTATCGGGGTGAGCTTTTCACTGTCGGTGTTGAGAAAGTACAAACGCGAACCATGCTGCTCGTGATTGACCCACACGGCGTCGGCCTTGTCGTCATGCTGCTTCTTCTCGCCGGGTGTTTCGGGATCGCGCGCCAGCAGGGCGATTACCTTTCCATCGGGTGAGATGTCGTAGTTCTCGACGTCAACCGCGACGGGTTCGGTTTTCGCAGGCGTGGCATCCTTGCGCGGAGGGATGGCGTCGGGCAGAGTGGAGACGTCGACGGATGGCGCGATCTTCAGATCGTAGGGCCGCGCTTCGCCCGCTTCCATAGGCAGACGGTAGAGCTGCGTGTGGTCGCCACGATGGGCGAGAAAGAGGATGGCGCTTCCGTCGGGCATCCAGCGTCCGGAATATTCGCCGCGCTTCTCCTGCGGAGTGGACCAGGTCAACTGGCGTGAGGTGTTCTGTCTGATATCGACGAGCCAGAGGTGAGTCTTGGCGCCATCGGCAGTCGAGTCCGTGATCTGGATCAGGACGCTGCGGCCGTCTGGCGAGAGGCGGGGCTGGGCCATGGCGCGCACGTGGCGTAGATCTTCGTTAGAAGGGAAGTGTGCGTCATCGGCGGCAGAAGCGATGCAGGCAGAAACTGCGCAAAAGAAGAGCAGCGCGCTCACATGCAATATTTTCGGCATGGAGAAAAGCATATCCTGTAGACTCGCGGCAAACCAGACAGTGACATGAATCCTGAGGCAGAAACAGCGACGGGCGCGACGACTGCGACCTTCTGGGGGTCGGTGTGGGAGTCCTTGCGCGGCTCGCACCAGGACTACACCGCGGGCAGTCTGAATCGCGCGATCTTCCTGCTGGCTATCCCGATGGTGCTGGAGATGGTGCTGGAGTCGCTCTTTGCCGTGGTTGATGTGATGTGGGTGGGACGGCTCGGAGCTGATTCCGTGGCGACCGTCGGCATCACTGAATCGATGCTCGCACTGGTGTTCGCCGTTGGGATGGGTCTGTCGCTTTCGACGACGGCCATGGTCTCGCGGCGCATTGGCGAGAAGGACCCGGAGGACGCGGCGATTTCGGCGGTGCAGGCGATCGCACTTGGCCTGATTGTTTCCCTGGGCATGGGCATTCCGCTGGGGATCTTTGCACCGCATCTGCTGCGCGCGATGGGCGCGCCGGCATCGGTGGTGGCGGTTGGCTCCGGTTATGCACGCATTGCGTTGGGCGGATGCGGCGCGATCATCATGCTATTTCTCAACAATGCGATTTTTCGCGGAGCGGGTGATGCGGCGATTGCGATGCGCCTTCTGTGGGTTTCGAACATCCTGAACCTGATATTGGATCCCTGTCTCATCTTCGGCCTGGGGCCGTTTCCGCGGCTGGGAGTTACCGGTGCGGCGCTGGCGACGTTCTCAGGGAGAAGCATTGGCGTGATGTACCAGTTCTACCGCCTGCTTCGCGGAACGGAGCGCATTCATGTGTTGGGTCGGCATCTCCGGCTGAATCTGAAAGTATTGTGGCGGCTGCTGCGGGTTTCGCTGACCGGTATTCTGCAGTTCACCATTGCGAATGCAAGCTGGATCGGCCTGGTGCGCATCATTTCGCTTTTCGGATCGGCGGCGGTCGCCGGCTACACGGTCGCGATCCGCATCGTGATCTTCTTCATCCTGCCATCGTGGGGGCTGAGTAATGCGGCCGCCACGCTCGTGGGGCAGAATCTGGGTGCGCGCCGTCCAGATCGCGCGGAGAAGGCCGTGTGGCGGACGGGTTTCTACAATATGATTTTTCTAGGCGTGGTCGGCGTGTTCTTCTTTGTCTTCGCGACGCCGGTGCTCCGCCTGTTTCTGAACGACCCGGCGGTTATTTCGATCGGCGCGACGGCGCTGCGGATATTCAGCTGTGGAAACATTGCGTATGCGTATGTGATGGTGCTGCTGCAGGCTTTCAACGGAGCGGGAGACACGGTGACGCCCACGTACGTCAATTTCTTAGGCTTCTGGGTGCTGGAAATTCCGCTCGCCTGGTTTCTTGCCGTGCACACGAATCTTCAATGGAAGGGTGTTCTGGTTGCGTTTGTGTGCGCGGAGGGGGTGGTTGCGGTGATCAGCCTGATTCTTTTCCGGCGCGGGCGGTGGAAGGTGCAGCGAATCTGAACCTGGGGAGGCGATGTGATCCCGTTGATTGTTCTGTTCATGGCTGCCGTGCTGTTCCTGCTTGCAGGGCAGCTTGGGATCTTGTGGTTTCAACCCTGGACACACGCGTTGCGCGGTGCGCTGGCCTGCATGCTGCTGGTAGCTTCGACAGCGCATTGGGGAAAACGGAGGCGAGATCTGATCGCAATGGTACCCCGCTCGTTTCCGTATCCCGGGCTGATCGTTACGATCACCGGCATTCTTGAAATAGCGGGAGCGGTGGGTCTGATTTTCCATGCTACGCATCGCGTCGCAGGTCTTTCGCTTGCAGTGCTCTTCCTGGTGATGTTTCCCGCAAATGTGCGGGCGGCAAGAGAGCACCTCACGATCGGCCGCCGGACAGTGCTCGGGGTGGCGCCGCGCGGCCTGATTCAGATCATCTTCATTGCCGCGGCATTGCTGTGTGCGCTCTAATGCCTATTCGGAAATTCTGTCCCCGTTCTTGATCCTGCCCGTCATCGCTTCCTCCACCCGCGAACGAGACCCGTTCGTGGGGAGCCGGACCCGTTGGTCGCGTCGGCTTTTGGGCCAGCGGCTTCGCATTAGACTGTTTCGGAAAATGCAGTCGCTACACTGAAGATATGCTCCACGTTCTTAATCCGATTCCGGCTGAGGCCATCCGTCTGATCGTCTTCGATCTTGATGGCACCCTCATTGATTCGCAGAAGGACCTAGCCAATTCCATCAACGCGATGCTCACGCAGATGGGGCGACAGCCGCTTCCGGAAGAGGTGATCGGCACGTATGTAGGGGACGGGGCAGGAATGCTGGTTCGGCGCGCTCTCGGCGACCCGGTGGACGAGCACGTTGTGGAGGACGGGCTCAACCGGTTTCTGGCTTACTACCGCGAACATAAGCTGGATCACACGTATGTTTATCCCGGAGTCTTCGAGTCGATCGACGCGATGCGGTCGATGCCGGATGGAGCGACGCGCAGTATGGCGGTGCTCACCAATAAGCCGATCGGCCCATCACGGGCGATATGTGAGGCTCTGGGTCTGAGCGATCACTTCTTTCAGATCTACGGGGGCAACAGCTTCGCTACCAAGAAGCCCGATCCGGAGGGGCTGAATACGTTGATCGCTGAGGCCAGGGTGGCTCCGCATGAGACGCTGATGATCGGAGACTCGGATGTCGATGTGCTGACGGCGCGGCGTGCGGGGGCGTGGGTCATTGGTTGCAGATTCGGTCTGTCTTCGCATACATTGGAAAATATTCCATCCGACTGCCTGGTCGATGTGGCTTCGGAATGGGCGACCGCACTGCACTTCGCGACCAAACACAAATAAGATCAGGCGTGGCGGAGTTCCCCTGCAACTTTTTCGGATGGCGAATCGTAAGCCCTGCAAGCGAGCCATCGAGCATCGCCTGCCGGTAACTGTTCACATGTAACCGTTTTCGCTACGGCCGCGGATTCGCGCCGAATAGCGGTGGTAGCTCATTTCCTGCAGCCCTGGGGGATACGCCTTGGTACGCGATTTTCTGTTTGTTACTTTCTTTCTCTGCCCATTCGCGATTGCGCAGGTCAGCGGGCCTGCGACGCCACCGGTTGCGGTTGCGTCAGCTGCTGCCCTCAAGGCGATTACCGGCACAGTCGCAGATTCCACGGGCGCGATTATTCCGGGTGCACAGGTGGCCCTCACCGATGCTTCGGGCGTAACGTTTGCGACGACGACCACGGACGCTTCGGGCGCGTTCCAGATTGTGCCGCCGCATGCCGGTACTTACTCGCTGGTGGTGACGCTGGCAGGCTTTCAGCCGTCGACACAGCCGGTTAGGGTTGGGCAGAGTGCGCTTGCTCCGCTTAACGTCACGCTCGCGGTTGCGACCGCGGTGCAGCAGGTGACGGTGAGTGCGGGAACGCAGGGGGATCTGACGGCCTCAGAAAATAATGGCGATACGGAGGTCATGACGGCGAACGACCTGAAGGACCTGCCCGTTTTCGACGATGACCTGGTGGGTGCGATGGGCGGCTTTCTGGATGCGGGGCAGGCGCCGACGTCTGGTTCAGCCCTTATGGTGGACGGCGTCGAGGCGAACCGGTCTCTGGTGTCGCCGTCGGCGGTGCAGGAAGTGCACATCAATCAGGATGCCTACTCCGCGCGCTACTACAACCCGGGCCGCGGACAGATGGAGATCATCACCAAGCAGTCGGCGGATGTTTATCACGGGCAGTTCAATTTTCTCTTCCGCGACTCGGCTCTCAATGCGCAGCAGGATTTTTCGCCGAGCAAGCCGTTTGAGCAGCGGCGCATCTATGAGGGCAACCTCACCGGCCCCATCCTGCATTCGAAGAACACGATGTTTCTTTTTTCGTTCAACCGCGCAGAAGAGGACCTGAATGCAGTAGTGAACGCTACGGTTGCACCTACGCCGGACAATCCGAGCGGGATTTATAACGTCAACGTTCCCACGCCCACTCGCGACACGGAGTTTTCGCTGCGCATCGGTCATCAGTTCGGCGAGAAGAACAGCGCCTCGGTCATGTATGCGTTTCAGGATGCGACGAATACCAACGCGGGCGTTGGCAATCAGACGCTGCCTGAAGCGGGTTACAACACGGAGACGCGGGAAGATGACCTCATCTTCCACGATGACTTTATAGCCTCGCCATCGATGCTCAACCAGGCGTCGCTGGTGCTGGAGCGCAGCTACGACCCGATCTCCGACGTGCAGGAAGGCCCGCAGATCAATGTCAACGGTAACTATGTAGGAGGCAGCGCGCAGAACGATCAGGTGCGCACTGAGTACAATCTGCGCGGCAGCGAGATCGTGACGTGGACGCAGGGTCCGCACACGCTCAAGTTCGGCGTGAACCTGCCGCACTTCAGCCGCCGGGTTCTTGACGACCACACGAATGAAGCGGGAACTTACACCTACAGCCCCACTTATGCGGCGGATGGGTCGCTCATAGCGACGGCAATCGACAACCAGGTTGCGGGGAATCCGTCTGGTTATTCGGTCAAGCAGGGGCAAACGCGCTTTGTTTACCAGCAGCGTGAGGTGGGCGGTTTCATTCAGGATCAGATCAAGATCAAGCCGTGGTTCTCGATTACGCCGGGGCTGAGATACGACTGGCAGAATTTTCTTACCAACGATCGCACCAATTTCTCTCCGCGGCTATCGTTTGCTTTGGTATTGAATCAGGCTCATGAGCTTGTCCTGCGCGGTGGCGGAGGTGTGTATTACGACCGCAGCGGTTCGGGCCCGCTTGCCGATCTGGCGCGCTATCAATATGCCAAACTGCGCCTGCTGCAAATTTCGGCGAATCAGCAGCCGCTTTGCTATCCCATCGACGACTGCTTGGATACCGGCGTGCTTCCACCCTCCTTTGTCGAACTTGCGCCGAACATTCGTACTCCCTATCAGATCCAGTACGGTCTATCGCTCGACCGCAAGGTTGGCGAGAAGGGAACCGTCTCCATCGGCGGCCGTATGAATCGCGGCGTGGACGTCTACCGCTCGATCGATATCAACGCGCCGCTCCCGCCCTACTATTCTTCGCGTCCCGACCCCAATGCTTCGCAGCTGCGGCAGATTCAGTCCGAGGGCACGCAGACCGGATCGGCGCTCGACATCAACTACCGCGGCCGCTTCAACAAGCACTTTACCGGTTTTGCCTGGTATACGTGGAGTCATTACGCAAACAATACGAGCGGCATCTGGTGGTTCCCGCAAAATCAGCAAGACCCGAACGCAGACTGGGGCCCGGCCGATTGGGAGCAGCGAAATCATTTCGGGTTCTACGGCATGATCAACCCGCGGCACCTGCTGAATCTGGGCGTCGGAGTTTTTGCCAACAGCGGCAATCCGTGGACGGTGCTGACTGGAACCGATGCCTATGGCGACAATCTCTTCAACGCGCGGCCGGATGGCGTTGCTCGTAATTCGGAGATCGGTCCGGATTACGCCGACCTCGATCTGCGCTGGGGTTACGATTTCAAGATTCAGCCGAAGGAACTCGATAAGAGCCCGACGATTGGTCTTTCGGTGTCATCGTTCAATGTGCTCAATCACGTGAACGGCTCATATGTGGACACGACGGAGGGCAGCCAGGATTTTGGTGAGGTCACGAGCGCTTACCCGCCCCGGCGCATGCAGCTGGCGATGCGATTTAACTTCTAGTGCTCAATCGCGTGCGACGCGAACGTGTTCGAGGAATGCCTGTTGCACGCGATTGAACGAGCGGCTACGCAGGATCGCCGCGACAATCGTTCGCGAGGCCTGCGCATCGGAAATTCGCACGTAGCTGCAACGCGCGCTCTTGTCGAGCGCCATCTCCGGCACCAGCGAAACGCCCACGCCAGCTGCGACCATGCCCAGCAGGCTGCTGAACTGTCCGCTCTCGAAGGCAATGCGAGGATTCACCTTCGCGCGGGTGCAGGCGGCTACGCTCAGATCGCGAAAGCAATGTCCGTCACGCAACATGACAAACTGCTCACCGCGGAGTTCGCGCAGCGAAAGGTTTTTCGCGCCCGCACGCGGATGATCTCTGGCCAGAGCGGCATACAGCGGTTCGGTGCGCAGGGGATACATCTGAAACTCTTTATGGCGAAGCGGCAGGGCGAGGATGGCGACATCAATGGAAAGATTGCGCAGGCCTTCGACCAGAACGGGTGTCGTCTCTTCCAGAATTCGCAGCTTTGCGTCGGGATATTTCTTCGAAAATGCAGCGACAGACTGGGGCATGAGGTAGGGCGCGATCGTGGGAATGACGCCGACGGTGACGCTGCCGCGAACGTCGGTGCGCTTATCCTCCACGCCGGTACGCGCGGCCTCCATCTGATGCAGGATCGACCGCGCGTGGGGAAGAAATGCACGTCCCGCCTCGGTTAGGCGAACGCTGCGGCCGAGGCGGTCGAAGAGTTTTGCGCCCAAATCCTCTTCAAGCTTGAGAACCTGCTGCGAAAGCGATGGTTGCGCGACGTGACAGCGCTCGGCGGCGCGGCTGAAGCTTCCGGTTTCGGCGATAGCGCAGACGTAGCGCAGCTGATGAAATTCCATAGGAAATGCCTATGCTCCGAATGGGAACTATGTATTGGAGCAATCTATCTCCATGATGCTACATTGCGTGTATCGGGACAAACGCGGCTGGCCGCGCTTTGAGTTTTAAGGGACTGGTAACAGGTCCTTGTAACCCGTGGCGCTCGATGCGTCACAGAAATTGAAGGAGAGACATGGCAGACGACAAGGTAACGTCAAACGGAGCGAAGTGCCCATTCAATCACACCGCGGGGCAAGGAACGTCAAATCGTGACTGGTGGCCAAAGCAGTTGAACTTGAAGCTCCTGCACCAGCACTCATCCCTGTCCGATCCCCTGGATAAGGACTTCAATTACGCCGAGGCATTCAAGAGCCTCGACCTGGCGGCAGTGAAGAAAGATCTGCTCGCACTGATGACTACCTCACAGGACTGGTGGCCGGCGGACTTCGGTCACTACGGGGGCCTTTTCATTCGCATGGCGTGGCACAGTGCCGGCACGTATCGAACCGGTGATGGCCGCGGCGGCGCCGGATCGGGCCAGCAGCGCTTCGCACCCCTCAACAGCTGGCCCGACAACGTCAGCCTGGACAAGGCGCGGCGGTTGATCTGGCCGATCAAGCAGAAGTATGGCAACAAAATTTCATGGGCCGACCTGATCATCCTCACCGGCAACGTGGCACTGGAATCGATGGGCTTCAAGACCTTCGGTTTCGGGGGCGGTCGCGAGGATGTGTGGGAGCCGGACGAGGATGTTTACTGGGGAACCGAGACCGTATGGCTGGGCGGCGACATACGCTACGGTAAGGGAAAGCATGGCGACGAGGGCGTGATCGTGGCCGACGTGGAGATGCATGGCGTCGAGAAAGATCGGACCAGCGCCGGAGCCAACGAACGCAAACTGGAGAATCCGCTCGCCGCAGTACAGATGGGCCTGATCTATGTGAATCCGGAAGGCCCGGATGGCTATCCGGACCCCGCTGCCGCGGCTCACGATATACGCGAGACCTTTGCCCGTATGGCTATGAACGACGAAGAGACAGTCGCGCTGATCGCTGGCGGCCATACCTTCGGGAAGACTCACGGTGCTGGTCCTTCGACCCATGTGGGACCCGAGCCGGAGGGCGCCGGAATCGAGGAGCAGGGCCTGGGCTGGAGGAACAGCTTTGGCAACGGCAAGGGCGGCGACGCGATCACCAGCGGCCTGGAAGTCATCTGGACCAGCACGCCGACGAGGTGGAGCAACAGTTTCTTCTCGAACCTGTTTAGCTACGAATGGGAACTGACCAAGAGCCCAGCGGGTGCGAACCAGTGGAAGCCGAAGGGCGATGCAGGGGCGAACACTGTGCCGGATCCGTTCGACCCGTCGAAGCGACGCGCGCCTTCGATGCTGACGACGGATCTTGCTTTGCGGGTCGACCCGGCTTACGAGAAGATTTCAAGGCGCTTCTACGAGAATCCGGATCAGTTTGCGGATGCCTTCGCACGGGCGTGGTTCAAGCTGACACACCGTGACATGGGTCCAAAGGTGCGGTATCTCGGACCGGAGGTTCCTGCCGAAGACCTCATCTGGCAGGACCCGATCCCGGCGGTCGATCACAAGCTGGTTGATGAGAAGGACATCGCCGCACTCAAAGGCAAGATCCTGGCTTCAGGCCTGCCGGTCTCGGAACTGATTTCGACGGCATGGGCGTCGGCGTCCACCTTCCGTGGCTCCGACAAGCGCGGCGGTGCGAATGGTGCGCGCATCCGTCTGGAGCCGCAGAAGGATTGGGCGGTTAACCAGCCGGATCAACTGGCGAAAGTGCTGAAGGTGCTCGAAGGTATCCAGGGCGAATTTAACGGCAAGCAATCGGGCGGCAAGAAGATCTCGCTCGCCGACCTGATCGTTCTGGCCGGTTGCGCAGGCGTCGAGCAGGCAGCGAAGAACGCCGGATTCCAAGTGACGGTTCCATTCTCACCGGGACGCACGGACGCCTCGCAGGAGCAGACTGATGCAGAATCCTTCGCCCCGCTCGAGCCGTTCGCGGAAGGCTTCCGCAACTACCTCAAAGGCAAATGCAGCGTATCGGCCGAGGCGTTGCTGGTCGACAGGGCGCAGTTGCTGACACTGACGGCGCCTGAGATGACGGTGCTCGTTGGCGGTCTGCGCGTCCTGAATACCAACTTCGGACGGACGAAGCATGGTGTCTTCACCAAGCGGCCGGAGGCGCTGACCAACGACTTCTTCGTCAATCTGCTCGACATGGGCACGGAGTGGAAGGCGGTGTCGGATGCGGCGGACGTATTTGAAGGTCGTGATCGTAAAACGGGTGCGGTCAAGTGGACCGGGACGCGTGTCGATCTTATCTTCGGTTCACAATCGCAGCTTCGAGCGCTGGCCGAGGTCTACGGAAGTTCGGACGCGCAGGAGAAGTTCGTGCATGACTTTGTCGCGGCCTGGAACAAGGTGATGAACCTTGATCGTTTCGACCTTGAGCTGGGAGAAGGTTCCGGCGCGAAGGAAGAAGAGCTCGTCGCGGCGAAGTAAATCTCCGCAACTCAAAGGCCCGCAGTGATCGCGCTGCGGGTCTTTCTTTTCTTAGGCTGCGATCATCTGCATATGAGGACGGAAGCTGTCCGCAATCGTCGTTTAACATGGATATGTGGATTTCCAGCTAGTCAGCGATTACAAACCGCGCGGTGATCAGGGCCGCGCTATCGAAGAGCTCACCGAGGGCATTGGCGCCGGTGAGAAGCACCAGGTTCTGCTCGGCGTCACGGGCTCGGGCAAGACGTACACGGTCGCGAAGATTATCGAGCAGCTGAACAGGCCGGCGCTGATCCTCGCGCACAACAAGACGCTCGCGGCGCAACTCTATCACGAGTTCAAGCAGTTCTTTCCCGGCAACGCGGTCGAGTATTTCGTCTCGTACTACGACTACTACCAGCCGGAGGCGTACATACCGTCCGGCGATTTGTACATCGAGAAGGAAGCGACGATCAACGAGGAGCTGGACAAGCTGCGTCTGTCGGCGACTCGGTCGCTCTTTGAGCGCCGCGACGCGATTATCGTGTCGTCAGTCTCTTGCATTTACGGTCTCGGCTCACCGGAAGCCTATTATGGCATGCTGCTGTTGCTGGAGAAGGGGCAGAGGATTCGTCGCGAGGACATAACCAAGCGACTGGTTGAGATTCTGTACGAGCGCAATGATGGAGATTTTCGCCGCGGGACGTTCCGGGTGAGAGGCGATGTCATCGAGGTCTACCCGACTTACGATGAAAACGCTTATCGTATCGAGTTGTTCGGCGACGAGATTGAATCGCTATCTCAGATCGATCCTCTGTTTGGATCGGTGAGGGAGAAATACTCGCGGCTGCCGATCTATCCCAAGAGCCACTACGTTGTGCAGCCGGAGCGCAAGAAGACGGCAATCGACTCGATACTCGAAGAGCTTGCGTGGTGGGAAAAGGAACTGGAGGCGCAGGGGCGGCTGGTCGAGTCACAGCGCATCCACCAGAGAACTCGCTTCGATCTGGAGATGATCAAGTCGGTGGGCTATTGCCACGGCATCGAGAATTACTCGCGGCATTTTTCGGGACGACTGCCGGGTGAGCCGCCGCCGACACTGCTCGACTATTTCCCGCGGGATTTTCTGCTCTTCATTGATGAATCGCATGCGACGGTGCCGCAGGTGCATGGCATGTGGCATGGCGACCGCTCGCGCAAACAGAATCTGGTCGACTACGGCTTCCGTTTGCCTTCTGCTGTCGATAATCGCCCGCTTAAATTTGAGGAGTTCGAGGGCCGTGTGAATCAGGTGATCTATGTCTCGGCGACGCCTGGGCCGTATGAGCTGACGAAATCGTCGGGAGTGGTCGTAGAGCAGATCATCCGACCTACTGGCCTCGTTGACCCGCAGGTCGAGATCCGGCCGATCCGTGGACAGATAGATGACCTGCTTGCCGAGATTCGCGACCGCGCTGCGCGCAATGAGCGTGTACTGGTGACTACGTTAACGAAGCGCATGTCGGAAGATCTGGCTGGATACTATTCTGAGGTGGGTGTGCGCTGCCGCTACATGCACTCCGAGATCGAAACGCTGGAGCGCGTCAGGCTGTTGCGCGATCTTCGCAAGGGCGAATACGACGTGCTCATTGGCATCAACCTGCTGCGCGAGGGGCTTGATCTGCCCGAAGTTTCGCTGGTGGCAATCCTCGATGCGGATAAAGAAGGCTTTCTGCGCTCGTCGGGCTCGCTCATTCAGACGATCGGGCGCGCGGCGCGCCATGTGAATGGACGAGCGATTCTTTATGCCGATCGCATGACGGACTCGATGAAACAGGCGATCGGCGAGACGAACCGCCGCCGCGAAGTGCAACACGCTTACAACGAAGAGCATGGCATCACACCGACGTCGATCATCCGTCCGACTGATATGGCGCTGGCGCAGATATTGAAAGCTGACTATGCGGATCTCACAGAGGATTCAGACTCGATGCCGGAATTCAAGTCTCAGGATGAACTTGATGCCTACATCGTGAATCTCGAATCGGACATGCGCGAGGCGGCAAGAAAGTTCGAGTTCGAGAAGGCCGCCCGGCTGCGCGACAAGGTGAAGGAGCTGCGCACCAAGGAGTTCCTCTTCGCTTAAGCGATTCGTCTCGCCGAAGGCGGAGCAGAATCAGGAACGGTTGGTTGCGTTCAGATGGCGGGTGAGGCGCTTCGCGGTAAATTTCGCCCCGTAGGCGAACCGGGTCAGCGGACCAAAGGAATTCGCCGAAGCCAGGCCCACGATGTAGAGCCCCTTCACCGACGATTCGAAGTTTGTTGACAGCACCGGCGTATCGTCTATGTTGCGGATTTGTTGCCGCAGGTCGTCTTTCAGGAAGTTCCATCGTGAGATGGCAATCCGATAACCGGTTGCGGCGATCACGTGATCGACTGACAGCTCGGTTTGGCGTCCGTCATCCCCGGCAAACATTAAATGCACATGGCCATTCGTAACCGAGGCTTCTTTGAGCGTCGCGCCCACGTGGATGGGGAATTGGCCGACGACCTTATCGCGGATGAACCATCCTCCGGAAGGCCCGAGATGCCGCCGAACGATTTCGAAGCGGAACTTTTGCGGCATGCGGTAGAAGAGAAGAGGCGCGTCGGTGCAAAGCTTCGATTTCCAACCAGCGCCAAGTCCCGAGCGTGGCCGCATATCTGCTGGAGACGGGGGCGGGGCTCTGTCGAGTATTTATGAAAGACGAGACTCTTTCTGCGCGCGATCAGATGAACTTCGGCCCCTTGTTCGTTCAGTAATGCCGCGAGATCGATCGCGGAAGAGCCTCCTCCAATCACAGCCACTTTTTGGCCCTTGAATCTACTTAAATCGTGGTGCGCGGAGCTATGCGTCACTTTCTCCGAAGACAGGTCCGCCAGCATTGGAGGGAGATACCCAAAGTGAGCTATTCCGGTTGCGATAACTACTTTGCGAGCACGGAATGTCTCGCCATTTGCCGTCTGCAATTCGAAGCCATCGCCGGCACGCTTCACTGAGGTGATGTTCGTCTCCTCGAGCGTAGGGACGAGGCGCTTCTGGAACTCGACTCCATAGGCGGCGAAGGTTTCGAGAGGTACTGGTATGCCGACATGCGCGTAGGGAAGACTGTTTTCGGCGCAATAGTGCTCGAGGGTAAAGGACGAATCCGGATCGAAGAGGAATGAGGCGAAGCCTTCGGATTTGAGATGCATTCCCTTGGGCATGCTTTCGCGCCAGACCTGCATGGGAGTTCCGAAGATCCGGAAGCTCAATTTGCTCTTGCGCAAATGGGCGGCTATGGACAGGCCGTAGGGACCAGCCCCAATAATCGCAATGTTGGTTGGACGACTCAAGTGTGTGCCCCAGACAGACTTCAGTTAGCGTTGATATCGAAGAGTGTGTAAATAGCACTTTTGTGCTTGTTCTTTTGGTGTCTTCTCAAGCACGGAAGATTTAAAGTATCACTCGAACATGGCGAAGTGAAACCTGGTTGGTTACATTTGGCGTGACAGCAATTTGTTGTCAAGAAGGCGCGGAACGGTACGAATAAGAACGAACGACCTTCAGTATTACTCGGCGCAAGCAGATGGTGGCCGTTATCGGCCCGCCTGGCAATGGCTCTTATACGCCATGGATGCAGAGTATCCGCCGTCTGTCCGCCCGGGCATCCGCTGAAGTTTGTTACCGGCATTGAAAATCTATATCCGGATCGTGGAGATGCGCTGAAGTCGGCCATCGCCGCTTGCAATCCGGACATTCTTGTGCCGTGCGATGAGGGTATTGTCTGGCAGTTGCATCGCCTGCAAGCCTCCGATCCTGCATTGAGTGCCGCTAATTGAGCATTCGCTTGGGCCCGCGGAGATGTATCCGATCATTCGCAGCCGCGGCGAGACGCTGCGGGTAGCCGCGGAGCTGGGTATCCGGACTCCGGAAACGAAGAGCGTTACGTCGGAAGAAGATCTCGACAGCTGGTGCCTTGATAAGGGCGCCGTTTTAAAGCTGGACGGAACCTGGGCCGGCACTGGGGTGGAGATTGCGAATTCCCGGGAGGGGATGCGTGCTGCCTATCGCCGGCTGTCCAGATCTCAGCGGACGGATGCTGCGTGGCAGAGACTGCTGTTCCATTACGATGCTTCTGCGTTGTGGTCAGGGCAAAGTCTGGACCAGCGAAACATCACCCTCCAAGAATTCATCCCCGGTCGCCCGGCGAATGCGATGCTTGCCTGTTGGCGAGGCGAGGTCCTTTCCATGGTTATGGTCGAGGTGGTCTGCGCTCATGGGTCCACCGGAATTTCTACCGTGGTGCGATTGATACAGAATGCGGAGATTGCGAGGGCGGCCAGATTGCTGGCGCGCAGGTTCGAACTCACGGGCTTCTACGGGCTGGACTTTATGCTCGAGCAGGGAAGCGGGGCAGCTTACCTGATCGAGCTTAAATTCCCGTTGCACCCAGCTTGGACATTTACGCATTGCCGGAAAGGGTGATCTGGCCGGCATTTTGATCGCCCGGTTGAAAGGCGAACCTCCTCCCGCAGAGGATGACCCGATTACGAGTGACACTATCGCGTTTTTCCCGCAGGCGTTTCGTCTGAATCCGCAGAGCCCGTATCTCCGAGAGGGATATCACGATGTTCCGTGGCAGGAGCCGAAGCTCTTTCGAGAGTTGCTGCGTGACCCCTGGCCTCACCGCCAATGGCCGGCGCGCCTCTACCGCGTCTTCCGGCGTGCCGAGAGTTGTGTCGAGATGAATTTTGACAGAGATATGGTTGAACACCTGATTTCCCAGGTCGCTCTCACGACTGTGGGCCACGCCGAGGACTGAAATCAAAGGACAGCAAATCGGCATTACCCTAAATTTATGGCGAGGTGTGCCGGTCCTACAAGGATTTAGCCTCGATGCCGAAATCACCTGCTTCTAAACAGCGGGCATACAGAACTCATCTATCCGGATCGCACACCCCGCGTGTGTGAGGCCGGTTCTGCGCCACTTCTTGCGAGGACCGGGTTTCAAGTGTGAGAGACAAGCGAAACCTGGAGAACCCACGAATGAACCCACGAAGAAAGTTTCTCGGCAGAGCTGCGTTCATCGCAGCGATTCCGCTGTTTTTCACGACAACTCTGCTTGCGCAGTATGACGACCCGCCGTCCCGTGTAGCGCGCATCGCGTATATGCAAGGTGTAGTCTCGCTGCAACCTGCCGGCTTCGATAGTTGGAACGAGGCTCCTCCCAACTATCCAATGATCAGCGGCGACCGGATCTACACCGACCAAAATGCGCGCGCGATCATTCAGAATGGATCGACGGACGTTCGCCTGTGGGGGCAGACCGACGTCACCCTCACGAACCTTACCGATCAGTACGAGCAGATTGGCATAGCGCAAGGGTCCATTCGCGTGCGCGTCTATGGGATCATCCCCGGCAATACGATCGAGGTTGATACGCCGAATGCCGCAGTGTTCATCCAGCAGCCTGGTGATTACCGCATCAACGCTTACAATCCGCAGGCTTCATTGGTCATTGTCAATGCGGGATCTGCACAGATTACCGCTCCCGGCGTAAACCAGCAGGTGGACCAGGGACTGGCAGTTCAGGTAGCCGGCAACAATCCGTTGGAACTTGGACTTGTGGGGATGCCGTACTTCGACGACCTCGATCGCTGGTCGATTGACCGGGACCACCACGTGCTTAATTCTGTTTCCGCGAGATATGTCAGCCGGGAAATTCCAGGGTATGACGATCTGGACGACTACGGGGACTGGAACGTGACTCCCGACTATGGTCCGGTCTGGTATCCGCGCGCGATGCCGTTTGGATGGCAGCCTTACACGATCGGACACTGGGCATACGTCCGTCCGTGGGGATATACGTGGGTTGACGACGCGCCCTGGGGCTATGCTCCGTTCCACTACGGGCGCTGGGCGATCATCGGCGGCCGATGGGGCTGGGCTCCCGGGCCGCCGGCGGTGGTTCCGGTCTACTCGCCTGCACTGGTCGCCTTTGTGGGAGGCCCGGGCGGAGTTTCAATCGCGGTCGGCGGCGCAGGGGTAGCGGCGTGGTTCCCGCTGGGAATCGCGGAACCCTACGTGCCGTGGTACCACTGTTCACCGAATTACGTTCGCACCGTCAACGTGACGAACATCAATATTACGGTTATCAAGAACGTGACAGTGGTGAACAACTACAACGTCTTCATCAACAACACGCGGACTATCACCAACGTAAACCAGATCCGCGTAACGAATGTGAATTACGTAAACCGCACGCACGTGTATGCGGTTCCTGCCAATACTTTTGCCAGCGGCGCACGCGTGCAACAGGCTGCGGTTCGACTGAACGAACAGCAGCGCCAGCAGTTGGCGGCCGCGCCAGTTGTTGTTGCTCGTCCTCCAGTTCCTGAGCCTGCCCGCCCCCTGCTTCAGCCTCGTCCCACGGTTGCACGTCCTGTCGCGCGTCCGGCGCTCATGACTCCGCGCGGCGTAGCTCCGGCGACGCCCGCTGCCAACAAGGCCAATCTGCGGCCTGTGGCGCTGCCAAAGCCGCAGCCTGCGGCGGCGATCAAGCCGGCGGCGAAACCAGTTGCTCCGAACCTGAAGCCTGCCGCGCCCGTGCCTAATCGGCCAGCGACGCCGGCTCAGCCGGCGAAGCCTGCGCCACCTGCGAACAACGGAAGACCCACAACGACAACGCCGGCGACGCGCCCCACGCCTCCCGCGCAGCCGGTGAAGCCAGTGCCACCTGCAAATAATACGCGGCCCACACCGCCGTCGGAGACGCGTGCGAAGCCGGCACCGCAGCCGACGAAGCCCACGCCACCTGCGAACAACACGCGGCCTACCCAGCCACCAAACAATGCACATCCCTCGCCGGAGGCTCGTCCGGCGCCTACGACGCAAGCGCATCCGCAGCAGCCTGCGCGGCCGGAGGCTCAACCAAACAACGCGCATCCTGCGCCTCAGCAGCAGGTTCATCCGCAAACGAAGGCTTCTCCAAATCAGCCGAAGGGGGAGGAGAAGAAGAAGCCTGAGGAAAAGAAACCTGAGGAGGAAAAGAAGCCGGAGTGATTCATCCGGAGCAAAGAGAAGGCCCCGCCGCGGCGGGGCCTTCGCATGTCAGGATTGCGCTTAATGGATGCGAATATCTCCGGAACCGGTTTCGACTCGCACGGTGACTCCGCCGCCGTTGACGTCACCCATGACGTGGTGACGCTCCAGGCTGCCGTGCACGCTGATGGGAGGATCGCTGTGAATTGAGCCGGAGCCGGTGGTCGCGTCGAGTGAAAATTTGGCCCCGCCGCCGGTGTTGAGGGTGACTGAGCCCGAGCCTGTTTCGAGTTTCCAGCCTGAGCCGGGCTGGCCGTCGATTTCAATATCGCCAGATCCGGTTTCCGCGAAGAGCCCGCCGTTCACGCCCTTCAGGCGAATGCTGCCGCTGCCCGTCTGTGCTTTGACGTCGGGAGCCGAATGCATTTCGGCGCGAATGTCACCGGAGCCAGTCTCGAGCGCTACGCGTCCGCTCAGCCCGTTGGCGTCGATGGATCCCGAACCGGTATTAGCTTTAAGCGAACCGCCCAAGTCGGAAATGCGCAAATCGCCGGAGCCGGAATTGGCTTCGAGGTTCGTGCCCTTGGGAGTGGTGACGTCATAGTCGATGGAGACGTTGTGATAGCTGGTGTGCTTGCCCACGGTGATCACGTTTCCGCTTTGCTCGATAGGGGGGGTATCTACCACCTGCTTCACGCGATCTTCGGGCGAACCGAAGTCCATGCCGCCCCATCGGTTGGCATGCACGTGGCCGATGATGTGAATCTCGTTATCGGAACCCGGAGATACGTGGACATAACCCGAACCCGTGTTCACGCTAAGGGTAGGTGTGCCGCTCACGTGGAGTGTCTTGTCAAAGGTGCCGTCTGCCGCCAGCATCCACACCGGAGAAACTGCCAGCGCCGCTACTGCTATCCATCGCATTCTCATAACTGCCTCCAGAGATTCACTGAGTTTCCCGGAATAATTCGCTTACTGCTGCAGCACAACTGTTTCGCCCTCTTTCAATCCGTCCAGAATCTCGATTCTGCTGCCGTTGGAGATCCCGGCCTTGACCGCAACCTTTCTTTGTCCGTCCTTCTGTTTTGGATCGGGGACGAAGACGGAAGCATTCTTGTCCGCGTCGTACACGACGGCTGCCGCTGGGACTGAAAGCACGCCCTTGTCTTCCTTGATCAGGATTTCTGCGTTGGCGGTCATGTTAGCCTTGAGCTCGCCGCTGGGATTGTCGATCGAGACGCGCACTTCAAAGGTCGTCACATTATCCTTCTCGACGCCGAGCGGAGCAATCTTGGTCACCTTGCCGTTGAAGATTCTGTTCGGAAACGACTCTACGCGGATGCGCGCCGGCTGGCCGAGGTATACGCTGCCGATGTCTGCTTCGTCCACCTTGCCATTCACGTAAACCTGCGTTGTGTCTCCCAGGGTCATCACCAGCGTTGCGGTCGATCCCAGGACGAGGATCGAGCTGACGGCATCGCCGACCTCAACGTCGCGGGAAAGAACAACGCCATCCATCGGAGAGACTAGCGTGGTGTAGCTGAGCTGCTCGTTCAGTTGATCGAGGCTTGCCTGCGCCTGCTGAACCTGAGCCTGTGCCTGCCTGAGCTTGGCGGTGTCCACGCCGATCTGCGCCTGCGCTGACTGCTGCTTGTTCTTGTTGGCAAGGTAGTCTCGCTCGGCGTTGTCCAGCGTCTGCTGCGATACGATGCCATCCTTCAGCATTGCCAGATTGCGTTGGTAGGTGTCCTTGTACATCGGCAGGTCCGGAGCTTCCGCGTTGACTTTGTCCTGTGCGATGTTTTGCTGAAAGGTGATCACGTTAGCCTGTGCGGCTGCCAGTTGTGCCTTCTGTGCAGCGACCTGCGCTAGAATCTCCTGCTGATCGAGCTGGGCGAGTACCTGACCCTTGTGGACATGCTGATTGATGTCGACGTACAGCTTCTCGACGAGGCCGCTGGCCTTGGACTTCAATTCGACCTTGGTGATGGGTTGGATTTTCCCGGTTGCTACTACGCTTTTTGCGATGTCGCCGCGGGTGACTTTGGCCAGTCTTCCCGGTTCGATTTTGGTTCCGTTTCCATGAGCGGCAATGGCGATTCCGGCTGCTAAAACAACGATCAGCGTAAAGCCCCCGATCCACCACCATTTCTTTCTGCGATTACGCTGATTAGCCAAGCAGCTTCCTCCGAAAATGTGCCGGTTGTTAGACGCTCGTCACCCGCACTGGGGGATACGCATGACATTTGTCATAAGTTCCGTAATAGCAGGGAGTAGGGGATAGGGTGTAGGTTGCTAGAAAGTAAGCCCTAGCCTCTGATTCTTGGATTGACCACCAGGTAAAGGACATCGGTTGCCAGATTGACGAGGATATAGGTGAGCCCGACGGCGAGGATGCATCCCTGCAGCAGCGAATAGTCGCGATTGGAGATCGCCGATACCGTCAGTTGTCCAATGCCGGGCCAGCTGAAGATTTTTTCGGTCACGATGGCTCCTGCGAGCAGTGCACCGAACTGCAGGCCGACGAGGGTGATTACCGGAATCAGGGCGTTGCGAAGGGCGTGCCTGTAGACCACGCTGCGTTCCGGCAGGCCTTTGGCGCGCGCAGTGCGGACATAGTCCTGACTGAGTTCCTCCAACATGGCAGTGCGCACCATGCGGGTGAGTATCGCAGCCAGCGCGCTTCCCATGGTTACGGCGGGGAGGATGAGGTGGCTGATATCTCCCGTGCCGCTCACGGGCAGCCATCCAAGTTTGATAGAAACCAGCAGGATGAGAATGGGACCGAGCGCGAAGCCCGGAAAGGACAGTCCCAAAAGGCTGACGACTCCCAGTGCCTGATCCTGCCAGCGGTTTCGATGGAGTGCCGCCGCGATGCCCGCGGGAATCGCGAGGGCAAGGGCCAGCAGCACTGCTGCGGCTGCCAGCTCAATCGTATATGGATAACGAACCAGCACCAGGTGGGTAACTGAATCGTTCAGACGCAGAGAGTGTCCGAGGTCGCCGTGAAGGACTCCACGCCAATAGCGGACGTATTGCTGGCCGAGCGGGGCGTCGAGTCCGTAAGTGTGACGCAGCGCAACGATGTCGGCAGGGCGGGCTCCTTCACCGAGCATCTGCTCGATGGGATCGCCGGGAACGAGGTGGATGAGCAGAAAGACAATCGAGACGACCAGCCAGACGACGGGAATTGTATAGACCAGCCGGAAGAGAAGCGCGCGCAATGCGCGGGGAATCCGCATCAGCTCGCGTTCTCCATTGCCGCCCGCTCACTTGCCTCGTGCAAGCCCGCCTGCTCCTCGGTTTTCTCAATCCGCACGCGACTGATTCGGTTCCCGTTCATTTCGACCACGGTGAACCGCCGGCCCTCATACTCGACGACTTCGCCACCGTGCGGAATCTTTCCCAGTCGCGCGAGGAGAAATCCGGCTAGAGTTTCGACGCCTGCATCACGGGGCAGGCTCCATCGCATTTGTGTTTCGAGGTCGCGCAGGTTCACGCTGCCATCAAGTATCAGCTCGCCGCTGGCCGTGGTCAGCACTGTCTTCGCGGCGACGTCGAACTCATCTTCTACTTCGCCGACGAGTTGCTCGATGGCGTCTTCGACGGTCACCAGGCCCACCGTAGAGCCGAACTCGTCGACCACAATGGCCAGATGCCTGCGCCGCGCCTGAAACTCGTGCAGCAGATCGAGCACGGGTTTGGTTTCCGGAACGACCAGAACTTCGCGCATGACCTGCTTAAGTCGCAAATCCATAAACGGCGCTTCGGCAAAGCGCGTCTTGGCAGAGGCGCGGAAGTGCATCAAGCGAGAGATGTCTTTCGAATAGACAACGCCGACGATGTACTCAGGTCCGCGTGCGGGGTCATAAACCGGGACGCGTGAATGCAGCTCGTCGACAATGCGCGCGCTCGCGTCTTCGATGAGCAGGTCAAAGGGCAGGGAAAAGATGCGCTGGCGCGGGGTCATGATTTCGCGCGTGGGCACCTCGTTGATTTCTACTGCTCTGTGAATCAGAGCTTCCTGGTATTCGGGCAGCATTCCGGAGCGGCGAGCGGCGGTTGCGATCAGCTTCAGCTCTTCGGGAGAGTGAACCGAGCCCTCGTGCATCATCGGGGTACGGAACAGGCGGAGCACTGTGCGCGCCGAGCGGTTCATGAGGCGCACAGCGGGCCGGGTGAGCTGAATGAATGCTTCCATCGGGCCGGCGACGGCTACGGCGACCTGCTCGGCCTTGCGCAGGGCCAGCGCCTTGGGTACCAGTTCGCCGAGGAGAACGTGGAAATAGGTGATGAACGCAAAAGCGACCGGGACGGCGATCAGGTGCGCGGAGAGATGGGCGTGCGGCATCCACCCCAGCCAATTCTCGAACAGCGCGGCCACAACCGGCTCGCCGATCCAGCCGAGAGCCAGGCTGCAAAGGGTGACGCCCAGCTGTACTGCGGGAAGAAAATCGTCCAGGTGCTGTTGAAGACGGCGCACCAGCCTTGCGCCCGGCCGGCGCTGCGCGATGAGCTGCTCGATGCGCGTCTCGCGGACGCTGACAAGCGATAGCTCGGCGGCCACGAAAAAGCCGTTGGCCAGGATGAGCAACATGATCGCTACGCCGCGAAAAAGCAGAAACTCAAACATCTGTTTTCAAAAGTTTACAACCTCCCTCCGCCGACCGCTCCCGCAGAGGTGCTTCATCATGCCGCCTTACTGTCGCAAATGTTTTATACTTCTGGCGCCGATCTCACCGGGTCGGTTCGTCTCACATGCCGCGAGTTCGGGAAACAGTGGTTCAGGAGAAAACAACGTGGGTGCCCTCGACCTGCTTCGCAACGATCCCGAAAGCGCCTGTAAGAGTTATGCCTTCACCGTGGACGGAGGCACGATGAACTCCAGCCCCACGGGAGGCGCTTGTACCGTCACCCTTGAAAAGATCAACGATCAGGTATACAAGCTGCTCGTAAAGTCAGGCGGCAGCGACTTCTTCTTTCCCTACATGAATGCCAGTACCGGTGGAGTTGGGGAATGTAAGGTCCCAATCGGGCAGCGCGACGGAACACTTGCGCTGACCGGTAGCATGAACGGCTGTGCGCTTCAGGTGAATCGAGTGGGAAATGATTTCGTCTTCTATCACGACTCCAATGGCGAATCGCTGGCGAAAAGGGGAAATGTGCCGGGAACGCAGG
>CAWAYO010000022.1:0-168264 GCA_963786085.1 uncultured Acidobacteriaceae bacterium | reverse complement strand
TGAATCTCCGTGTGCGTGCATTGTATCGAGAGCAGGCTTGGCGAGCGATCCGGACCTGAGGCCGCGCGAGGCGATAGACTCAAACGTGATGTCTCCCAGGCAATCCACTACTGTCCAATCCACGCTCCCACCGGTGTTTCTTCTCGACTCGATGTCGTTCATCTTTCGCGCCTATCATGCGATGCAGCGGTCGCGGCCGATGTCCACGCGCACTGGCGTGCCCACGGCTGCGACCTATGTCTTCGTCAACATGATCAACAAACTGCGCAAGGACTTCGCGCCGGAATACTTCGCCGCAGTTTTCGATATCAGCGGGCCGGTATTTCGCGATGAGCGCGCGCGAGAGATGAAACTACGCAAGTTCAACTCGGCAACCCAGACATTCGATGAGGTTGACTACGGCGGCTATAAGGCGAATCGCACCGAGATGCCTCCGGACCTGGCGCAGCAGCTCCCGTATATCCGGCGGGCGCTCGAGGCGTTTCGCATCCCCATTCTGCAGGCGGAGGGGTTCGAGGCCGACGACGTGATCGGCACACTGGCGGCGCAGGCTGCGAAGGCGGGGCATTCGGTGTATGTCGTCTCGAACGACAAGGACATGCTGCAACTGGTGACCGACCAGGTGAAGGTCATGAATCCGATGAAGGACAACCTCGTGCTCGATCGCGAGAAGGTCATCGAGACGCTCGGCGTGCCTCCCGAGAGAGTGATCGACGTGATGGCGCTGCGCGGCGACTCGGTCGATAACATTCCCGGCGCGCCGGGCATCGGCGACAAGGGATCCGTCGAGCTCATTCAACAATTCGGCAGCGTGGAGGCGGCGCTGGATCGTGCCGGCGAGGTGAAACGCAAGACGTATCGCGAGTCGCTTGAAAACAATCGCGAAGCCGTTTTGCTGAGCAAGGAGCTGGTGACGATTCACTGTTCCGTCCCGCTTGAACTGAACCTGGACGAGATGCGCACGCAGCCTCCCGATGTGACCGCGTGTCGCGCGCTGTTTACCGAGCTCGAGTTCACCACGCTACTGAAGGAGCTTGCTCCTGCAGAATTGTCGCGCCCAGTCGACTATGTAACCGAGCCGACGGGCGAGGACATTGCGGGGTTTATGCGCGAGGCGAAGACGAATGGATTTGCGCTGGCGACCTCGTCGTCCAAGCTCGAAGAGGCAGCCGAGCAGGTGAGCGAGCAGGAGTCCGAAGCAATCGAAGAGGCCGAGCCAGAGCTGAAGACCATGTCTTTGCTCGATCTGATTGACACGGCTGAGGAGAAGGCTGCTCCGGTCGACGCGAAAGCGTTCACCGTTGCGGTTGCGGCGGGCACGGAAAAGGCATTGCTGATCCCGTTGGAGAGCGTGCGTGCGCTGCTCGAAGACGAGACCGTCCCGAAGCGTGTGCACGACCTGAAGGGAACGATGCGCGCTCTGGAACAGCATGGCGTCGCCTTGCGCGGAGCGGACGACGACCTGATGCTGTATTCGTACCTCATCAATCCCACACATGCGTCGCATCGATTGAGCGATATCGCTGCGCGGTTCAGCGCGCATCCACTGAAGGAGACGGGCGAGCGCGAGCTTCCCGAGGGGGCGCATGTCGTCGAGACGTTGGCGCCGATTCTGCGCGACGATGTGAACGCGCTCGACGAACGCAAAGTCTACGAGACGATCGACCTCCCGCTGGTCACGGTGCTGCTGCGCATGGAAAAGACCGGCGTGCGCATCGATTCCGCGGTCCTGAACAAGATGTCGGTTATGCTTGGCTCGGAGATTGACCGCGTCGGCGAAGAGATTTTCGCGAAGTCAGGGCATCGCTTCAATATTCAATCTCCAAAACAACTCGGCGACGTGCTCTTCAACAAGATGGGCCTGCCAAAGCCACTCAAGTACGGCAAGGGCAAGGTAGTTTCAACAGCGCAGGATGTGTTGGAGGAACTGGCGGCACACAATGACGTGCCGCGCATGGTGCTCGAGTACCGGCAGCTTGCGAAGCTGAAGTCGAACTACGTGGATTCGCTGCCACTGCTGGCCGACAGCGAAGGCCGCGTGCATACAACCTTTAACCAGGTGGGCACGGCAACCGGGCGGCTCTCATCCACCAACCCGAATCTGCAGAACATTCCTATCCGCACCGAGTTGGGACGGGAAATCCGCGCAGCGTTCATCGCGGCGCCGGGCTGCCGGCTGCTGTCGGCTGACTATTCGCAGATTGAATTGCGCCTGATGGCCCATTTTTCCGATGATCCTCTGCTGACGCACGCGTATCGCACCGGGCAGGACATTCACACGCTTACGGCGTCGGAAGTCTTCGGCGTGCCCGCCGAAAAGATGAGCAAGGAAACGCGCAACCGCGCCAAGGCGGTGAATTTCGGGATCGTGTACGGCATTTCGCCCTTTGGATTGGCAGCTCAGCTGGGCATCGACCAGCACGAGGCGCGGCTGTATATCGAGACATACTTCGAGCGCTACAAGGGCGTGCGCGCGTTCATCGACCGGCTGCTCGAAGAGACACGGCGCGAGCAGAAGGTTAAGACCATGTTCGGTCGCGTGCGGCCCATTCCCGATATCCAGAGCCGTAATGCGAACCTGCGCGGGTTTGCCGAACGCACGGCAGTGAACACTCCGCTGCAGGGCACGGCGGCCGATCTGATCAAGCTGGCGATGATCCGCATCGACAAGACGCTCGCGGATCGAAAGCTGAAGACCCGCATGACGCTGCAGGTCCACGACGAGCTGCTCTTCGATGTCCCTGACGCTGAGGTAGACGAAGTGCGCAACTTAGTGCAGAGCGAGCTGGAGCAGGTCATCGAGCTGAAGGTTCCGCTGGTGGCGGACGTGGGTGTCGGCGCGAACTGGCGCGACCTGAACTAACCGTCCCGGTAATCGCGCCTTGCGGCGCAACGGGACTTTGCGATCTTACGCGCCCAGCTCATCACGGATAGCCCCCGCGATGGCGTCGGCGTGCCGGCGCATCGTCTCTTCCGATTCTGCCTCGATCATCACGCGCGCGAGCGGCTCGGTGCCCGAGTAGCGCACGACTACGCGACCGTTGCCGTTGAGCGAGTCTTGTGCGTCTCGGATGGTGGCCGCGATGGCGTCGATCTCGTCGAGCGGCTTCTTCTCCTTCACGCGAATGTTCACGATGACCTGGGGAAAGACCTTGAGATCGGCGATGAGTTCGTCAAGCGCCTTGCCGGACCGCTGCAGAATGCCGAGCACGACCAGTGCCGTCAGCAGGCCGTCACCTGTCGTCGCGAGATGAGGAAAGAGGATATGCCCCGACTGTTCGCCGCCGAGCGAGGCAGAGTTTGCCTGCATCATTTCGAGCACATACTTATCGCCGACGGGCGCACGCAGCATCTTGATCTGGTCGCGTCTCAGAGCGGCCTCGAGGCCCATGTTCGACATGGTGGTCGCAACGACGATATCGCCGTTGAGCAGATTCTCAGCTTTGAGCGCACGGGCGGCGAGCAGCAGAACGGCGTCTCCGTTGACGACGTTGCCGTTGCGATCGGCGAACATGGCGCGGTCCGCATCGCCGTCAAAAGTGACTCCGATGTCAGCGCCCGCTGCTTTCGTCTCCGCCGCTACCACCGAGGGGTGCAGCGCGCCGCAGTCAGCGTTGATGTTGCGGCCATCAGGAGCCGCATGCGTGAGATGCGTCTCGCCGCAGAGACCGGCAAATAGTTCAGGCGCGATGGCCGAAGCGGCTCCGTTGGCACAATCAACCACGATCTTGAGTCCCTCCAGGCGCAGGCCGGGGACGGCGGCTAGCAGAAATTTCTCGTAGTCGACGCGAAAGGCGTCATTGATGGGAGGGGCAGATAGCTTTGCCGGGTCGGGCGCGGTGCCTGACTCGAGTTGGCGGAAGATCTCATCCTCGATGCGCAATTCGGTCTCGTCGGGCAGCTTGTAGCCGTCTCCGCCGAAGACCTTGATGCCGTTATCGTGCCAGGGATTATGCGAGGCGGAGATGACAACTCCCGCTGAGAACTTGTGATGGCGAGCAAGGTACGCGATTGCAGGAGTGGTAATGATGCCGGCGCTGGTAACCGAGGCTCCGCCCTGTGTAAGGCCCGCGGTGAGTACGGCCGCGATCCATGGGCCGGATTCACGGGTATCCATGCCTAGAATGATCGAAGGCTGATGATTGTTGGCCTTCAGCTGGTGCGCGAGAGCCATGCCGACTGCGTAAATCGTTCTGGGGTCAAGTGGAGCTTCGCCCGCCACAGCGCGAATTCCATCGGTTCCAAAGAGTCTTCTCATATTTTTACTGTTCTGTCGTGGTCTTGATCACGCTGCTTTCGATGCTTCCCTTTGCAACACGCGTGATGAGCTTTTGTTTTGGTCGCAGAGCGGCTGCGTCTCTCACCAATGCGCCCGAGTCGTCATATACCAGGGCGTAGCCGCGATTCAGCACGCCGAGCGGCGACAGCGAGTAAAGCTGCTTCTCCAGCGCATGCAATCGCGAACGAGAGTAGAGCGCGAAAGTGGAACGCGTGCGCAGCAATTGCGCATCCAGGCCTTCCAGGCGGTGGCGTACCAGCGCCAGGCGATGGCTCACATCAAGACGCTGCAGGTGTGCAACCACAGATTGCAGCTGTTGAGCGGCCGCCTGACAGCGCTTTCGGCAGGCCGCTTCCATTCGAAATGTCAGCTCGTCGACGCGCTGCTGGCGAAGGCTCAGATTGTCGCGCATCCGCGAGAATGCCGCAGTGGCAGAGAGACGCAGGTACCTCTCTCGCGCCTGCATCAGGGAGTAGCGTGTCGCGCGGTCCAGGCGCTGGCCCAGTTCCTGCAGGCGTTCTTCCACCTTGTGCTGAGCAGCCGTGATGAGTTCCGCCGCCGCAGAGGGAGTGGGAGCCCGCAGGTCGGCGACGAAGTCAGCAATCGTGAAGTCGGTCTCGTGTCCCACGCCGGAGACGACCGGGATCTCTGAGGCGGCGATAGCGCGCGCCAGCGATTCGCTGTTAAAAGGTGCAAGATCTTCGAGCGATCCGCCTCCACGCGCCAGGACGATCACGTCGACTTCGCGCGTGCGGTTGAACCAGGCGATGCCGGCCTTGATTTCGAGCGACGCCGAGTCGCCCTGAACCAGCGCGGGATAGACGAGGATCTGGAGTGCGGAGTGCCGCCGGGTGACGATGTTGACGAAGTCGCGAATAACCGCTCCGCCAGGTGAGGTGATAATCCCGACGCAGCGTGGAAACGCCGGCAGAGGCCGCTTGCGGTCGGAGTCAAAGAGGCCCTCCCGCTGCAGCTGTCGCTTGACCTGCTCAAAGGCCAGCTGGAGCGACCCTGCGCCCATCGGCTCGATGTGTTCTGCGACAATCTGCATCTGGCCGCGCTGTTCGTAGACCGACAGCCTGCCGCGCAGCAGGATGTGCAGGCCATCCTCAGGACGGAAGCGAAGCAGCCGGGACTGGCTGCGAAAAAGCACCACCGAGAGTTGGGCCGCATCATCCTTTAGTGTGAAGTAGATGTGGCCGGACGCCGCGGGACGCAGGTCAGAGATTTCGCCTTCGATCCAGAGATCGGAGAATGCGCGCTCCACTTCCGACCGCAGTTCTGCGGCAAGGTCGCTTACCTTCCAGATGCGCCGCTGGGCAGGCTTAGCCTCTTCGAAGGTGAAGCCGAGCTGGCCGGGCACGTTGGAGAGGTTACCCACAATTCCTCAGTGTACATGCGGGCTCAGCGGCGAAACCGCGACAGCAGCCAGAAGAGCAGCGTGAGCAGAACGCTGAGCAGGATCGAGGTTCCGATAGGGAAGAAGACGGTAACATTCTTCCGCCGCCACGTAAGGTCTCCAGGCATGCCGCCAAAGGATATCCCCAGCCTTCCCAGCAGGTAGACAAGGCCACCGACCAGGATCAGGACGACCCCAAGTTTGACGAGGAGGCGCGCAACGGCAGTCATTAAAGATAGATTACGCAGGGGCCCTGTTGACGTGCAGGGGTCACTCCTGTTTTGCTGGCGGAGAGTGGGGGAACGGCCTTGCAGATTTTCTGGTTCTGCCTGGGAATTGCGTTTATCTTTGTGGCGTTGCTGGATGCCTTCCAGACAGTCATTTCGCCGCGCCGCGCCACCGGACGTTTCCGCATCACTCGCATTTTCTATATCGTCACCTGGTGGCCTTGGTCTCATCTGGCAACGAGAATTCGACATCCGCGAAAGCGGGAGACGGCGCTCAGCTTTTACGGGCCGTTATCGCTGCTGCTGCTCATTGTGGTCTGGGCGGTGGCGCTGCTGATCGGCTTTGCACTTCTGTTTCATTCGCAACGGGCGCCGATCGCCGACGCTATGTTTTCCGGCAACGACCTGCGATCGGACTTATACCTCAGCGGCACAACCATTTTCACGCTGGGCATTGGCGACCTGACGCCGCACTCTTCATGGGCGCGATTGATTATCGTTCTCGAATCGGGTATAGGCCTCGGATTCCTGGCCATGGTGATCAGTTACTTCCCGGTGCTCTATCAGGCCTTTTCAAGACGTGAAGTGAACATATCGTTGCTCGATGCGCGCGCCGGCTCGCCACCCACTGCCGCGGAGCTGATGCGGCGGCATGCCTTCACAGGGGGCAGCGACGCTCTCAATCTTCTTTTGGTGGAATGGGAGCGATGGTCGGCAGAACTGCTGGAGAGCCATATCTCCTATCCGCTGCTCTGCTACTACCGCTCGCAGCACACCAACCAGAGCTGGCTTTCGGCGTTGACGTCGGTTCTGGATGTCTGCGCCCTGATGATCGCCGGCGTGCAGGACCACGCGGCTCGCCAGGCGCAGCTCACCTTCGCCATTGCCCGCCACGCAATGGTGGATATCGCTCAAAATTTCTCGCAGCGGCCTGTTCTGGACGGTCAGGATCGGCTGCCTCCCGAACGCTTCGAGGAACTCTATGGTCAGTTGTGCGGCGCCGGAATCCGCGTCTGCCGTGATGAAGATTCGATGGAACGCCTCAGAAAGATGCGCGCGCTGTACGAGGGTTATGCGGAGGCGCTGAGCCGCTTTTTGTGCATGCCGCTGCCGCCATGGATCGTGGAGCAGCCGCACAAGGACAATTGGCTCTCTGTGGCGAAAGTGCGAGAGCAGGCGGAATCAGTCGGTCCGGAGAGTGTCAATCTCGAAACCGCGTTGCCCACTGCGTTTCATGAAGACGAGCACCACTTTTAGGTGTCCGGCCCCCTCACTGTCGCGAAGCAACAATCACTTCCAACTCCGTGAGCCAGGATTGCAACTGAGGCGCGAACTCAGACCCGACCGTCGCTGACGCCGCCAACGCCGTTTCGATCTTCGAGGCGAGCGCGCTGCCTTGCGGCAGGCCGAAAGTTCCCAGGATTCCGGCGAGTTTGTGAGCGGCCGATTCGGCATCTGTGCGAGTCTGTTGATCGAGCGAGCCCGTGGCCAGTCTGTCGTACGCGTCGCGAATCAGCTTCAGGCGTTCCTGCAGCAGTCCATAGTTTTTTGTCCACAGACTGTGGAGCAGCTCTTCCATCTCCCTCGCGTTGGAATCTGGCGGCTCGCTCATAGGACCTTTCAGTCCTTCCATCCCAGCGCTTCGGACATCTGCTGCGCGAGCGTGAGGGGGTCGAAGGGTTTGAATAGCACCGCGGAGACGCCCAGATTGGCGAAGCGCTTCTGATCGGCCCCCTGCACTTTGGCGGTGAGCAGGATGACCGGGATGTTAGCGGTCTCCAGGCCCTTGCGGAGCTCGAGAAAGGTCGTCGGGCCGTCCATGCCGGGCATCATCACGTCCAGCAGGATCGCGTCAGGCCGCTCAATCTGGGCGCGACGAATGCCCTGCGCTCCGGAACTCGCGGTCACGACCTCCCATCCTGCTACTGTCTCCAGGCTCATGGCGGCCACCTGCCGGATGTCGTCTTCGTCATCAATGATAAGAATGCGGCGTTGCATGGGGGAATCTTTCATTGGTGAAACATTATGTGGTCAGGAGTAGGATGGCACAAAAACCGGCTGATGGGATTTCCTACAGAGGTACAACCGGTTTAGATGGACTCCCTGACCGACTCGTCCAGCGGTGCATCCACGGCGCGGTAGCGGCGAAGCATGGTGAATACCAGCGCTTCCACGTCTTCGGGCTGCACCTTGGTCTTGGTGAGGAACTCGGTCGGACCGAGCTGGAAGAGCCCTCGTTCCGAGCTCGAGATCTCGCGGGCAGAGTAAACAACCAGCGGCAGGCTGCGGAGCTCCTTCCGGCTGCGCAGCCAGTCGATCAGCTCCAGTCCGTGGCCGTCCGGTAGAGCCAGGTCAAGGATGATGAGGTCGGGTCGAGCCGACTCACACAGCTCGATCGCATTCTGCAGCCGGGGAGCATGGTGGACAACGATCCCGTCGCGCTCAAAGGTGGTGAGAATGACGCGCGCCAGGTCGAGGTCATCCTCGACGAGCAGAACCGTCGGATGCTCGCGTGATCCTTTGACCAGACGCGCCAGCTCGGCCAGAAGCAGAGTCTCGTCGACCGGAGTCTGCAGCCAGGAGTCAGCCACCTGGGCTTCCGGGCTTCGGTCGTCGGGCGACAGAAGGCTGAGAACGACAATCGGAACCTGGGCGATAGATGGCTCTTCCCTCAACGCGCGCAGCGTCATCAGGCCATCGCGCCTTTGCTGCGAAACGCCGAGCAGAATGGCTCCCAGCGAGAACTGCTGTGCGAGATGGATCGCCTGCTCCCGGTTCTCGGCCTCGAGAATACGGTAATTGCGCTTGCGCAGCGTCTCGACGAACTGTTTCCGCGCAGCGGCATCCCGCTCGCAAATGAGGATCGTGTCCTCCTTCGTGAAAGAGTCCGGCATGAAGTTGCTGGTTTCGGGCAGTGCCTCCAACCTGCTCCGCTCCGGCAGAAAGAGGCGGAACGTAGACCCCCGCAACGGGTTATGTTCCGCCCAGATACGGCCGCCGTGCTGCTGAACGATGGTGCGGCATATCGCCAGCCCCAGGCCGGTGCCGCCTTTTTGGCGCGAGTCGGAGGCGTCCACCTGCTGGAAGCGGTCGAAGATGCTTTCCAGCTTGTCGGTGGGGATACCCCGTCCCTCGTCGATAACGCTGAGCTGCGCTCCGCCGTCCACCGGCGCGACTTCGACAGAAACAGTCGAGTCCGGCTGGGAGAATTTGATGGCGTTGCTGAGCAGGTTAGTAACGACCTGCACAAGCCGGTCCGGGTCGGCCTCCACCGGCGTGATTTCCCACTTCACTACGAGGCGGATGCTTGCAGCGTCGGCCATCGGTTGCATGGCGTCGACAACCTGCTGGGCGAGCTCATTCAGGAAAGTGGCGCGGAAGTTGAGCGGGGCGCGGCCAGACTCCATGCGCTCCAGGTCGAGGATGTCGTTGATCAAACGCACCAGCCGGTCGGAGTTGGAGACGGCAATGCGCAGCAGGTTGGCAGCCTTGTCGGTGATCTGCCCGAGCAGTCCCGAAGACAGCAGCCCAAGCGCGCCCCGGATCGAGGTGAGCGGCGTACGCAGCTCGTGGCTGACCGTGGAGACGAATTCATCCTTCATGCGGTCGAGCGCATAGCGCTGGCCGATATCCCGGAAGCTGAGCACGCTGCCGATGATGACTCCGTGCTCGAGCATTGGCGTAACCGAGAACTCCACCGGGAACGACGTTCCGTCATGGCGGTAGTAAACATCCTGGCCGTTGGTGCTCCCGTGCATGAGAAAGGCGCGGCGGGCACGGCACTGATCGTCGCAGACCTCTTTTGACGCTCCGGAATGGATGATGGCATGGACCGGCCGGCCGATGAGCTCCGCGGGAGTCGCTCCCAGCATCTCCGCGGCTGCGGGATTGACGAAGTCGACGCGTCCAGCGGGATCGGCTCCGAAGATACCATCGGCCACCGATCTGAGGATCAGCTCATTCTGCTGATTAAGCTCGCGCACCCGGCTTTCCTGGGCCGACCGCGCCATGAACTGCCCGATGGACGCACAGACCGTTTCGACCGTGGCCATGGTTTCGACATCTTCTTCACGGCGGTGCCGGCTGAACAACTCAACCGCCGCAATGATTCGATTGCCGACCCGCACAGGTACCGCCCATCCCGTGGTAAGGCCGTCATGCCGGGCCGCCTGCCCGCGAAGGAAGCCGGGATCTTCGCGCACGTCGACAATCCAGCGCGGCGTGCCCAAAGTCCATACCAGCCCGGTTAGTCCCTGACCGCGCGCGACGGGGTGCGCGCCGCTTTCGCGCAGGAACTCCTCGTAGGAGCGGCCGGGCACCGACCAGCTGCAGTCGAAACGGATATGCTGCTGCATCTCGTCGACCACCCACAGAGTCGCCAGGTCGTATCCCAGATTGGTGCACAGCACGGCGAGCACGCTGAGAAGCGCCTCCTCCTGGGAGATGGACTGGCCGACGATCTGGCTCACCTGCAGCTGCATGCCGAGACGGCGTTCGCGGCGGTTCTGCTGGGTCACGTCGCGGAAGATGCAGCGGACAGAGACGGCGCGGCCTTCGTCGCGCCGGCAGCTCAGGCTTGCTTCGACCTCCACCCGGCTCCCATCGACGTTGCGAAGATACAGAGGTTCGCGTTCCACCTTCTCGCCGTTCAGCGCTCGGCGGAACAGGGCAGCGGCCTCGGCCTGCACTTCCGGCGGGAAGGGAGACTCAAAGCTCATCAGCCCTTCAAATCCGTCGCTGTTGATGCCGAACATCACCTGCCACGCGGGATTCACATACAGATAGCGGCCATGAGGGCTGAGAGTGGCGATCATCTCGATGGCGTTCTCGAAGATGTCGCGGTAACGCTCCTCGCTTTCCTTCAGGGCCTGCTCGGCGCGGCGGGTTGCGGTCAGGTCCATGCTGATGGCGACCAGGCCCGTGACCGTCCCTTGCGGAGACCGCACGGCCGAGAGGTAGACCATTGCCGGGAAGGTGCTGCCGTCCTTCCGCCGGTACTGCATCTCGACGCCGCGAACGCGGCTGGCCGGGAAGCTGGTGATGTACTGGACGAAGTTATGCAGGACAGACGAGCTGGCAGCGGAAGCCGTATGCATGCGGCTGAGCGAAGCGACCAGCTGCCTCCCCACGCGCTCCATCTCCCCCTCCGGGAAGAGCTCCTGGGCCTTCGCCTTGCGGCAGACCTCCTGCGCCGTGTACCCCAGCATGCGCTCGGCGGCGGGATTAAAGAGCAGCAGGTGGCCTTCGAGATCGGCGGCGATAATCATCGGGCCGGCCGAGTCGAGGATGCTCTGCTGTAACTGGGCGATATGCTGAAGCTGCCGCTCGGCCTGGCTTTGCCGGCGGAACGACCGAAAGCTGGAGATGCTGGCGGCGATCAGCAGAACCTGGGCGGCCAGCCAGCACGCGATAAACCAGAAAAGCCGGTGGATGTCCGGCTGCTCGGCGCGCAGGGCACGCGCCAAAAGCAGGACACCGCCCAGGGAAAGGCCCAGGGCTGCGATAAAGACGATGGTCTGGGTACGTGCGTTTCGGGGCAAAGTCAATTCAGTCGCTCGCGGGGAAGAGCTGGCTGCCAGCGGTCCCAAAGTTCATGCCGGCGCATCTCTCCTTGCCGGTACCGATTGCGACCTGCGAAGCGGGGTACGCTGATTTGCTCGCCGTTCGGGCGCGAGCCGATGCTGGCGGATCCCGATCCGCGTGGCAATCTCAACTACAACGCAAGGCCAAAAAACCAAGACTGCAGTATTCGGAATTAAACCAAGTATAAGGTATTGAAGCAGATTCACTGCAATTTTGTGCAATCTTAGCCGAGACGGAGAAACCCTCCGGCAGTATTTCTGCCTGATCGCCTCGAAAACGGCCCACTGGCGTTAAATGGCAGTGGGGTGCTTGCGCAGGTGCATCTTCAGACCACGCTCGAACGGGATCAGGTTCGACGGGCGCTCTTCCTCGCGGACCTGGGTCAGCTCACGGCGGGCCGACGAACGGCAAAGTTGCCAAAACCAGGCGAACGAGGCGACATAAAGCGCAGCAAATAACTCAACAGCGAGCCACACGGCAGAACTCCGGGGATGAAATCGGAAAACAACTTCGTATCAACGAAATTGGATCGAAAGATCGTAACCCAACGGCCACCTGTAACGCCACAATAAAACTCTCTTATGAAGCGCTTTTATGGCATCAGTAACCATTAGGTGGTGACTAACGTGGTAGACTCATCGGCCGCTCTGTCCCAATAGACCGACTTTGCTGCGCAGGCAACGGTTCGCCGGCAGCAAATGGCTTTTTTAATCCGGCGGTTATACTGCTGGCATGCAAAGAGATATGCCCTCTCGCCTGCGCCGCCTCGGGGCCCTCGCGCTCCTGCCCCTGCTGGCTGCACCACCGTCGTTCGGCTGGGGAGATGTGGGGCACAGGATGATCAACAGGCTGGCCGCCGAGACCCTCCCATCAGACGTGCCGGCGTTCCTGCGCACCGCAGAGGCCATCAACGAGATCGAATACCTCGGTCCGGAGCCCGACCGCTGGCGTTCGCTGGCCGAGCCCGAACTCAACGCCGCTCAGGCTCCCGACCACTTCATCGACCTCGAGTACGCGGAGATCATCGGCACCCTGCCCAAGCGCAGGTATCAGTACATCGCTGCCATCTACGCCGCCGGACTCACCCATCCCGACATGGCCAATGTCCTCCAGCCCGAAAAAGTAGGCTTCCAGCCCTACATCACCAGCGAGGTCTGGGAGCGGCTGAAAGCCGCCATGCGGGCTTACCGCGATCTGAGCGCCCAGCACGCTGATACCAAACCGGTTGAGGCAGCCATCCTTTTCTACGCTGGATGGCTCGGCCACTACGTCGGCGACGGATCGCAGCCCCTCCACACGACGATCAACTACAACGGCTGGGCGTTGAAGGACAACCCGAACGGCTACACGACCCAGCACACGATCCATGCGAAGTTTGAGACCACATTCGTAGCTGCGAACATCAAACCTGCGGACGTCCAGCCGCTGGTGTCGCCGCTCAAGCCCGTAAGCGATGAGTGGGACGCCTATCTCGACTACCTCCACCACTCCAACTCGCTGGTGGAACAGCTCTATCAGCTCGACAAGCAGAACGGCTTCGATGGCGCCGGGACACCGGCAGGGAAGCAGTTCACAGAAGAGCGCCTCGCCGCCGGAGCGAGTATGCTGCGCGACTTGATCTACGCGGCGTGGGTGGAGAGCGCCGCGCCCGTCCCGCAGTGGCATGAGCGTCCGGCAGCGCCGGCCGCTGGCAGTGCTGCGAAGCCCAGTTCGGGCTACTAGAGAGTGCAACGCAGCAGCGGCGGTCGAGTCGAAGACGGCCACCCGCTGTTGCCGCAATGTGACGCTCATGTTACAAAAAGGTACGTTTTAGCTTTCTCGCATCCGAACGAGCGCTCAACCAGACAGCTTCCAAACGTAAGACACCCGGATTCCCGGGATTTCCCTGATTCTCGGGGATATGGGCATTTTATCCAGCTAAGGCTGCACGATCGGGTTGTCGAGCCAGGATTGTTCGCAGTCATCGGGCTCTGCAACTCACATTCTGCATCCGAGGATATTTTAAGATCCGGATGAGCACAACGTTGTTACGCGATGAATTCGACAGTCGCCTGTTGCGCGAGTATTTCCTCGATGACGCCTTCGACGAAATGTTCACGTCCGACGGTGCAATTCGTCCGCACTACGCCGCACTACTCAAGGTGCTCTCCGATCTGCCGCGCGAGGAGCTGCAGCGCCGCAAGCAATCGGCCGACGTTTCCTTCCTGATGCAGGGCATCACCTTCACCGTCTACGGACGCGAAGAGGGAACGGAGCGCATCTTTCCCTATGACCTGATTCCGCGGCTGGTGACCGGCGAAGAGTGGGATCGGATCGAGAAGGGCCTGACCCAGCGCATCACCGCTCTGAACCTGTTTCTGCACGACGTGTATCACGATGGAAAGATTCTTGCTCAGGGCGTCATTCCGCGCGAGATCGTCTACAGTTGCCAGCACTTTCGCCGCCAGATGCGCGGACTGCAGGTGCCGCGCAATGTCTACGTTGCCGTCGCCGGCACCGATCTCCTGCGATTGAAGTCCGGCGAGTATGTAGTCCTCGAAGACAATCTGCGCGTGCCCAGCGGCGTTTCGTACATGCTCACCAACCGCCGCATCATGAAGCGCACCTTGCCGCACCTCTTTCACAGCTACGGGGTGCGGCCCATCGAGAACTACACGCAGGCGCTGCTGAGCACGCTGCGCTCTCTCGCGCCTGAAGGACGGCCCGAGCCGGTGATCGTTCTACTCACTCCCGGCGTATATAACTCGGCATACTTCGAGCACACATATCTCGCGCGCCAGATGGGCATCGAGCTTGTCGAAGGGCGCGATCTGGTCACCCACGACAACGTCGTCTACATGCGCACGACGGGCGGCCTCAAGCGCGTGGACGTGATCTACCGCCGCGTCGACGACGACTTCATCGACCCGCTGGCTTTCCGTACGGATTCGATCCTCGGCGCGGCCGGCCTGTTCAACGCTTACCGCTCTGGAAATGTCACCCTGGCCAATGCCTTCGGCACCGGCGTGGCCGATGACAAGGCGCTCTATGCCTATGTCCCGGCGATCATTCGTTACTATCTCGGCGAAGAGCCGATCATCAACAACGTCGAGACTTACCTGATGACAGACCGCTCGCAGCGCCAGCACACGCTCGAGAATCTGCAGAATCTTGTGATCAAGGCAGTCGGCGAGTCGGGCGGCTATGGCATGCTCATCGGACCGCATAGCAGCGCGGCAGATCGTGAGGAGTTCCGTAGACGAATCGAGGCGAATCCACGCAACTACATCGCTCAGCCCACGCTCGATTTCTCGCGCTCGCCTTGTCTGCTTGAAGACGGCACCATCGAGCCGCGCCACGTCGACCTGCGGCCCTACATTCTCTTCGGAGACAAGGTCACCATCGTGCCCGGCGGACTCACGCGCGTCGCCCTGCGCAAAGGCTCGCTTGTGGTTAATTCCTCCCAGGGCGGCGGCAGCAAAGACACCTGGGTGCTTGGATAGGACTATGCTTTCACGCGTTGCAGACAGTCTTTACTGGACAAGCCGCTACCTGGAGCGTGCCGAGCATACTGCGCGAATCGTTGATATCAACGTCGGCCTGATGCTCGATAAGTCCGCCATCAGCGAGGAACGCAGGTGGCGGCGCGTGCTGGCGGCGCTCGGCCATCCCCGGGACATCGAGTGGAATGACGATGTGTATTCGCTGGTCTACACCCTGTGCTTCAGCCCGACCCATGTCGGCTCAGTCACATCCTGCGTCATCTCTGCGCGGGAGAATGCGCGGCAGATTCGCGAGGCGATCAGCACAGAGCAATGGCAGAGGCTGAACCGGCTCTTCCACGATGTTTCGCGCCTGCGCCCCCCGTCGCCCTCCGACACGCAGCTCTCGGAGTTCATGCCCACTCTCATCGACGGAGTGCACCTGTTCCAGGGAGTCACCGACACCACGCTGAGCCACGGCGAAGGGTGGCAGTTTCTCCAGGTAGGCCGGTTTCTGGAGCGGGCAACGGCGACGGCGAAGCTGCTGGCTGTCTATCAGGACGATGTCTTCGCGAACTCCACTGACGTCGACGACGCCTACAGCTATCTCGAGTGGATCGGGCTTTTGCGCACCTGCACGGCCTTCGAGGCCTATTGCAAGGTCTACACCGCCGATCTGACTTACGAGCGCATCCTGGAGTTTCTGCTTCTCGACGCGGAGTTCCCGCACTCGATCCGCTATTCGATCGACCGTCTTTATCAGTCGCTCGACGCCATTCAGCAGGAGTCGCATGGACAGCATGCGACCGACCTGACGCGCGTCTCCGGCAAGCTGCAGGCATCTCTCGGCTACGCACAGGTATCCGAAATCGTGGCGCAGGACCCTGCGCGCTATCTGCGCCGGATTCTTGAGCAGTGCCGTCTCATTCACGACCTCATTTACGAGGTCTACATTCAATACTCCGTGCAGACCGCGTTGGCCATGTAGGGCGAGGACATCGATGCTTTTCTATTCCATTCGGCACCTGACGAAGTTCGTGTACTCGAAAGCGGTAAGCGAGAGTGTGATGGAAGTGCGCATGCACCCACGCAGCGACAGCAACCAGCGGTGCCTCACTTTCTCGCTTTCGGTTAGCCCGCGCTGCCGCGTCTTCTCTTATCGCGACCACCTGAGCAACAACGTCCACCACTTCGATATCCCTGGCCAGCACGGGCAGCTCGTCATCATCGCAGAATCGCTGGTCGAGCACCAGCCACTGGCCGAGATCCCCAGCTTTCTCGCGCCCGATGCATGGCGCGAACTTGATGCCCTTGTCTGCGAGGGAGACTACTGGGAGATGCTGCTGCCCAGCGAGTTTACCGAACCGACGCCGGCGCTCGACGAGTTGGCGCGCGAGCTTAACGTTGTACGCCGCGACGACCCCATGATGCTGCTGCGCGAGTTGAACGACCGCCTCTACGACCACTTCAGCTATTCGCCCCGCACTACGCGTGTGGACTCGCCGATCGATGAGGCGCTTCATTCGCGCCAGGGTGTCTGTCAGGACTTCGCCCACATCATGATTGCGTTGGTGCGGCAGCTCGGAATTCCATGCCGGTACGTCAGCGGCTATCTGTACCACCGCCAGGAAGATCGCGACCGGTCGACCTCGGACGCTACACATGCCTGGGTTGAGGCTTTCCTACCGCACCTGGGATGGGTAGGCTTCGATCCGACCAACGCGTTGATCGCGCGCGACCGCCATATCCGCACTGCTCTCGGCCGCGACTACGCCGACGTGCCGCCGACCAAGGGACTCTTTCTTGGCCGCACAGCGAGCGACCTGTACGTCGCCGTGCAGGTGACTGCTTCGGCGAAAGCTCCGGCGCTCGATCAGGAGCTGCCCATCCCCGAGGACTGGTCGATGCTGGTCGAGAAAGCCCAGGCTCCCCCACCACCGCCCGCCGAGCCGCTCTTACAGCAACTGCAGCAGGCGCAACAGCAACAGTAAAAAGCGAGTCAGCAAAAGTTCAGCGACCAACGGTCGCGGCCCTGAGGCAAGCCGGTCTCCGTGCCCCGAACGGCGCCGAAGGCGCGTGTGCCTGGACGGCTAGTCCCGCGGAGCGCGATTGCCCGTGACGGCCAGTCACCCGCCGATGTGGACCATTGTGCGTGAGGGTTTCAGAAAGTCCGGCTCACCGATGTGGTGGCGGGCTTCCTTCTGCGCGACGGTACGTTCGATGAAGGCAGCGAGATCGGCATGCCGCCACGGTTCATTACGCCCCCATGCTTCATTACGCCGTATAGGTCGTGGTCGAACTGCGAGAAGAGACACGTGCGAATCTTTCCGTCGGAAGTGAGCCGGATGCGGCTGCACTGCCCGCAGAACGCCTGCGAGACCGGCGCGATGATGCCGATCTCACCAATGCCGTCGTCGAAGGTGTAACGCACCGCCGTTTCGCTCTTGCTGTTCGGAGTCAGCCGCACCACAGGCCGAAAGCTCTGCAGCTTTTCCACCACTTCACGAATCGGAACGACCGAATCGGGTGTCCACAGCCGGTCTTCCTCGAGCGGCATAAACTCGATAAAGCGCACGATCACGCCTTCTTCGCGCGCAAACTTTGCAAAGGCGACGATCTGGTCGTCGTTGAAGCCGCGCAGCAGCACGCAGTTCACCTTCACGGGATCGAGCCCGGCACTCTGCGCCGCTCGAACGCCCCGGACGACATGCTCGAAGCTGCCCGGAACGCGCGTGATGCGCGCAAATGTCACGGGATCGACGGCGTCCATGCTGACCGTGATGCGGGTCAGTCCGGCGTTCTTGAGCGGCGCAGCGAGATCCTGGAGAAGATGGCCGTTCGTCGTGAGCGCTATATCCAGCGGCTCTCCAGATCTGATTGTTCTGAGCTTGGCCAGTTCCCCAACGAAGTCCACCAGGCCCCTGCGCAGCAGAGGCTCACCGCCGGTCAGTCGCACCTTCTCAATGCCCAGCCCCACAAAGACCCGCACCATCCGCAGGTAATCGGTCATCGGCAGCTCAGAGAATTGCGCGCCCTCATTTCCGGTCCGGCAGTAAACGCACCGGTAATTGCAACGGTCGGTAATGGAGACACGCAGGTCGGTGATAGCGCGGTTGTAGCGGTCGGTGAGGACCGGCGGCGCGGTCAGACGATCCGCTTCACTTGCGCCCGATGTGCCCGATAAGAGCGACGTGCCGGATAAGAGCGACATGATCTGATAACTACTGTAATTGGATGCGCGGATGCACTGCCAGTTTCAGCCAATCGCTTCAGGGCCTAAGCCCGGGGAGGCTGACGCGATGACGCTTCCGGTCTGACCTCCGGCGCGCGATGGAGATTACTGTAGAACCTTCGATTACAGATCAGGCAGCGATATGGCCTCCGCCGAAAAAGCAGATTGGGCAGATCGATGGCGCGGAAATGAGACCTGCGCAGCTGCTTCTCTTCATGGCACGTCGGGCAGATAAGATGAGGGTCCGGCATGGGAATAATGTCCCCGAAAGTGTTTACTACGGAATGAAGTCGGGGTCGCTGAGGGTAATCTCTCACGGATTACCTTCGCGCGCAAGGGAAGTAACCGTAAGATAGCCCGCACGCGCCGAATCACCTCACATGCCATCGTAGTTCGGCCCCCCGCCGCCCTCCGGAGGCACCCAGTTGATGATCTGGTATGGATCCATGATGTCGCACGTCTTGCAATGAACACAGTTAGCGAAGTTGATGTGCAGTTCTTTGCCAGCAGTTGCCCCCGCACCGTCCGCAGCCGTGTCGACCATTTCATATACCGCGGCTGGGCAGAAATACTGGCAGGGATTGCCGTACTCCTTCACGCACTTCGTGCTGCAGATATTCAGGTCCTCGACCACCAGGTGCACCGGCTGGTCGTCGTCGTGCCGCGTGCCCGAGTGGTAGACGTCGGTGAGCCGATCGAATGTCAGCTTGCCGTCGCCCTTCGCATTGCCCAGAAGATGCCGGCGTGCACCGTAAAAGGTCAGCGAGTCGATTTCCCGCATGTGCGTGTAGCCGGCCTGGTTTTCGTAATCCGGCCCGAGATTGCCCCCCCGCATCAGCTGCTGGATCCCAGCGCGGATCACGCCTTCAGTCAGTCCGTGCTCGAATCCCTGGTGGAAGTTGCGCACCCTGTAAAGCTCATCCGCAATCCAGCTCCTGTCGACCGCCGCCTTGTATTCGCTCAGCGTATCGGCCGAGCTGTCGCCGGAGAGCAGCGCGTCGAAGGCCGTCTCCGCCGCCAGCATCCCGCTCTTGATCGCCAGATGAATGCCCTTGAGCCGCTGCGAATTGAGAAAGCTCGCCGAGTCGCCAAGAATCATCCAGCCGTTGCCATAGATGCGCGGCATCGTCAGCCATCCGCCGTAGGGCAGCGATTTCGCGCCGTAGCGGATCATCTTGCCGCCCTCCAGAATCCGCCGCGCAAACGGATGCAGCTTGAAGTCCTGAAAGACATGGTGCGGGTCGGTCCGCGGATCCTCGTAGTCGAGGCCGGTCACGTAGCCGACGGAGATCAGCGTATCTGAAATTCCGTAAATCCACGCCCCGCCATACTCCTTCGTGGTCAGCGGATAGCCCAGCGTGTAGATCACCTCGCCCTTGACGACGCGGCCCGCGGGAATCTCCCACAGCTCCTTGATGCCCAGGCCGTACGTCTGCGCGTGATTCGGGTCCTCGAGATCCAGATGGTTGATCAGCTGCTTCGCGCAGTTGCCCCGCGTTCCCTCGGCGAGAATCGTGATCTTCGCCCGCAGATCGTACCCGGGCTCGAAGTTGGCCTTAGGCTGGCCCTGCTTGTCGACACCCTTGTCATCTGTCTGAACGCCCGCAACACGTGCCGTTTCGACGTCCCGACCGTCGTCCTCAAACAGTAGCTCCGAGCCCGCGAAGCCAGTAAACACCGTGATGCCGGCGTCTTCGACCTTCTGGCCGAGCCACTTTACGAACTTGTTGATCGAGATGACGTAGTTCCCGTGGTCGCGCAGCGGCGGCGGAACGATCGGGAATTTCCGCGCCTTGTCCTTGCTCAGAAAGTAAACCGACTCTTTCGTGACCTCGGCATCGATCGGCGCCTCGCTCTCGAAGCCGGGCAGCAGTTCCTTCATCGACCGCGGATCAAGGAGCGCTCCCGACAGGCAATGCTGGCCCACCTCCCGCGCTTTTTCGAGAACGTAGATGTTCTCCTTCGTCATCTGCGCGTCAGGATGGTTCGCGTTGTGCTCGTCAATAAGCTGCGAGAGCCGCAGCGCGCATGCCATTCCCGCCGGGCCTCCGCCGACAATGACAACGTCGGCCTCCATCTGCGGGCGGTCGATTCCTTCCAGGGGTTTGCGAAAAGTGATCATAGGCGACCGACCATCTTACAGGGAACCCGCGAGCCGCCGACAGCTAGCCTCCCCGAAATGGGCGGTTGCGCGAAACTCGGCGAGCCTCTTTATCGTCGAACTGATATTGAAGACAAGTTACCAGCGTTATTTCGCGTCGTTCGGCGTCGTGGGGCATAATCTCTTATGAAGATAGATAATTCCCCCGCCGAAATGAACCAGCTGCTCTTCTGCGAGCAATGCCACGCCAGAGCCATCGATTTCCTGGAGGCGGCCACGTCCGCGGTCCGCATGGCGGGCATCGAAGAACATGCAGTCATCCAGGCACGCGTCGAAGGGTCCCTGAATTCATTTCTGTCGCTGCACGAGACATGCCACAGCTGTAATCAGGATTGAGTCGCAACATCGCCTTATCGGCCCAAACCAACCAGGACAACCCCGAGGTGCGAACCGCCATCCTAGCCAGTACAAGTTGTTCACTTCTGCAATATCCACTCAGCGGCGACCCATGAGTCGCCAGCTTCCAGCAATACCCCGCTCCCAGATCAACCCTCCATCGAGCGCGCCTCCCCCAGCGCGCTCCCGCCTTTTTCCGGCCGGCACAGCGTTAGTGGAACAAGGACAAATCAATCGCATCGCCCATCGCCTTGTATCCTGCGTCCCCGGGATGCAGATGATCGCCGGAATCGTAAGCCGGTAGAAATGTGCCGGGATTCGCCGGGTCCTGTGTAATCTTGTCGAAATCAATCACGCCGTCGAAGATGCCGCTTGTCCTGATCCACTGGTTGTACGCCTGCCGAACCTGCTCGCCCTGCGGTGATGAATAGCCGGTCGGCAGATACGGCGTAAGTGTCGCGCCGAAGACCTTGATCCCGTGCTCGTGTGCGCGCGTCACCAGTTGTGTCAGCCCGAAGATCAGGTCGTCGGCCGTGATGTTGTCACCCGGCTCGTGCGGATCCTTGAGGCGGCCAATGTCGTTGATGCCTTCGAGAATGATCAGATATTTCACGCCGCTTTGCGCAATCACATCGCGGTCGAAGCGAGCCAGCGCGCTCGGGCCATACCCATCATGCAGCACGCGGTTGCCCCCGATCCCCTGGTTCAGCACGCCCAGATCCGCTGTCTTTTTGTCTGCCTGCAGCCGCGCGGCCAGCACGTCGGGCCAGCGCCCGTTGGCATCGCGCGTGCCTTGAGCGCCATCGGTAATGGAGTCGCCGAAGGTCACGATAGCCGCCGCTTTCCCATCGGTCTTCACGTCGATGCCTTTCACGAAGCACCAGGCGTAGATCGGGCTGGACTTGTCGGCAGTAGCGGCAGCCGTGGCATCGCCTTGGAGAACGTAGTTGGTCGAATCGGCGAAGGAGTGGCAGGTGGTATTGCGAATGCGCTGTTCGGGCACGTAGACGCTCACGGCTAAATCCGACAGCGGCGGTGCCTGCATCGTTACCGGATCGCTGAGCACAAACGCTCCTGCCGGAATCTCGACCGTCGGCTTTCCGTTGAATGTGAGCGCGTGGTCTGTATTTGTCTGGATCGCCCCGCCGCCGCCCGCGCTGATCGCAACATGCGCCGCACCCACTGTGAGCGGCTGAGTCCCGAACTCATTCGTGAGCTGCACCCGCAGCGCCGATCCGCCTACGCTGGTATGCACAATGTTGCGATAGGTCGTGTTGCCCGGCCCGGGCTGACCCTCATTCACCGCCGAGCCCACGGGCGAAGCCGCCCACGTTCCCACCCAGTTCGAAGCCTGACCCTGCGCGAGAGCCGCAAAGCCACTCAAAACAAAAAGACTAAAGACAAAAAATCCCCGTCGCATCTATTTTCTATTCCTCGGGCAGTAGGTATTTTGTGGTTCGGGATGAGTGTATGACGATCCCGCCGCTCGTGCACGCTCGTACGCGATGCCGCGCGTGCCCTGAACTCCCAGTTGGCGAAGCGTGCCAGGCGAGGGTTAGACTTCGGCGCAGTGCAATCGCAAAGGGACAAGCTGGCCCGCGCGGCGGGGAGGTACGCATGAAAGCCGCCATCTACACAAAACGCGACTCTCGAAAATTTCTCGAGCTGGTCGAGATCGACCCGCCCGTTCCGAAGAAGGGCGAAGTTCTTATCAAGGTCCGGGCTGCTTCCGATCAACCCATTAGACTGGCGGCTCAAATCGCACCGGCCCGGCGTGGATCTCGCGGGCGAAGTCGCGGCCATTGGCAGCCGGCGTGACTCGTTTCAAGCCCGGCGACGCAGTCTTCGGACTCGGCAAAGGCGCATTCGCCGAGTACGCTCGTGCCCGCGAGTCACAACTCGCCGCGAAGCCGGAGACTATCACCTTCGAACAGGCGGCTTGCCTGCCCATCGCCGGACTCACCGCACTTCAGGGGCTGCGCGACAAAGGCAAACTTGCGCCCGGCCAAAAAGTGCTCATCAACGGAGCAGCCGGCGGCGTAGGCACATTCGCCGTCCAGATCGCAAAAATATTGGGGGCAGAAGTCACCGGCGTCTGCAGCACCCGGAATGTGGAGATGGTCCGATCGCTCGGCGCTGACTTTGTGGTGGATTACACGCAGCAGGACTTCGCTCAGGAGACAAAGCGATACGATCTTGTCCTCGACAATGTCGGAAACCGCTCGCTGTCCGATCTCCGTCGCGTTCTGACCCCGGGTGGCCGGTGCGTGCTGGTCGGTGCGCCTAAGGAGTGGGGGCCGATGCTCTCGCGAATGTTCTCGCTGCTTGTCCGGTCATTCATTCTCCGCCAGAAGCTCGTATTCTTTGTGGCGCGAGCAAAACCAGAAGATCTCGAGTCGCTCTGCGCATGGATGCAAACCGGCAGAATGCATCCCGGTGATTGATCGCCGATACCCGCTGAGCAACACGGGCCAGGCTATCGCTTACGTCGAGGAAGGACATGCTCGCGGAAAGGTGATCATAACCGTCGGATTGAGTGTATGACGATCCCGCCGCTCGTGCACATTCGCGCACCTTCCACCATGGATGTCATCCAGCGTGAGCCCGAACGAAGCAAAGGGCGAGTCGAAGGATCTGCTTCTTCTACCTCTCCGTGCTCTTTGTACCCTCTGTGATCATTTTTTCGGGGCAAGCCACCCCAACCTGTCATCCTGAGCGAACCGACCGCAGGGAGCGCAGTCGAAGGACCTGCTTTTGATCGAACTGGCGCAGACTTCGGGTTTGTCCTCTGGCGAAAACTTCCTTTGCGCTCTTTGCGTCTTGGCGGTGAAAAAGCCATACGCCCACTTCGTCCCGAGCAACAGTCCCCCGAAGGGGGACGGTACATCCATAGCCCGGCACGGCAGTGCCGGGAAGGGAAAGCCCATACCCTGAGTCCCGAAGGGACGCCACAAGCCGGCTGTGTTCAAAGACAACTCATCCATTCTTCCTCGCCAGAAAGTAATAATTCTCTCCCGCATCCATCCGTCCCGGCTCGGCATCGAATCCCAGCTCGCGCAGCAGCGATTCATATGCCTCCGCGCTCAGCGAACGCGACTCCAGACCCGTCAGCGAATCCGTCCATGTCACCGCTCCGCGCGGAGCGGTGAAAAGCAACCTGCCGCCCGGCTTGAGCGTCTTCGCCATCTTGGCCAGCACCGTTCGCTGCGTGTCCTCGGTCAGCAGAAACATCAACCCCCACGCGATCACGCCATCGAAGGTCCGATCAAAGTAACTGGAATCCTCGGCAGCTGCGCATTCGGTTGGCACGTCAGGGAAGCGCTCTCGAAACGCCCTGAGAAGCGTCGCAGAGGCGTCGATAGCGTAAAGCCGCACCCCCTGATCTACCAGCACCTGCGAAACTACCCCGTGCCCGCACGCCAGTTCCAGCACCTCTGATCCCGGCGGAAACTCATGCGCCCACTCGCGTACCACGTCGGGACCGATGTGCGCCCTGCGCGCTCTCATAAAATCCTGCGCGCACTCTTCGTAGCCGTTGGAATTATCCATTCGAATTCAGATTATCGGCCCGACATTGCATGTCAAGCCTAACCGCTTGAAGTTCGGTCCGGTAACCGATTGAAATATGATGGCTTAACCAGCGAACAAGCATTGGCCGAAGTTCCTGCTGAATGAACTAGAATAGATTTAGAGGCTCGGCCAATCGCCGGGCCTTTCTTTCGCAACGGGCGATAAGCGCTGCGCAATCAATGACAGCGGAACAAGCCTAACGGAAGGAATGAGGAGCTGTAAGTCATTCAAAACATGGGACACACGGCTAAGCCGCGCAGAATCAATGATCTGCCGCCCATGCCACCAGTATCATCAACGGAATGTATGAGTTACAAAGTGAAGGGGGGAGGGGGTAGGGTAGGGTCGGGGGCAGTCCCAAAATGGGAAAAGGCAAGAGCCTAAGCTCCCGCCTTCGCCTTCTTGATCTCCTCAGTCACCGCAGGCACCACGTCGAAGAGATTTCCCACGACGCCCACATCCGCGATCTCGAAGATCGGAGCTTCCGAGTCCTTGTTGATCGCAACAATCGTCCGCGAGCCCTTCATGCCGACGATATGCTGGATGGCTCCGCTGATACCCAGCGCGAAGTAAAGCTTCGGAGCCACCGTCTGCCCCGACGACCCGATCTGCCGCTCCAGCGGCAGCCAGCCGTTGTCGCAGATCGGACGCGACGCCGCAACCTCACCGCCGAGCACCTTGGCCAGATCCTCGGCAAGCGCCAGGTTCTTCTGCTCCTTGATGCCGCGACCCACGGCCACGATCACCTCAGCCTGGGAGAGATCGACGGCCTGCTTCGCCTCCTGGAAGACCTCGTGCGGAGTCACCCGGGCCGGGCTATCCGCAACCGCGGCGCTCACATTTTCAACAGCAGCAGAGCCTGCTTGAGCCTGATCGCCCCTGAATGCCCCGATCTGAATGGTCGCGAGCCACGGAGCGTCTCCGGCAAACGAGACATCCGCCGCGAACTTGCCCTGGAACATCTGGCGCGTGAAGAGCAGCTTGCCGCCTTGGTACTTGTAGCCGATCGAGTCGGAGATCAGCGTTCGGTCGAGACCGAGAGCCAGACGCGGCGCGAAGTCGCGCACCTGATAGGTATGCGGGAAGAGCACGAGCTTGGGCTGCTTCTCGGAGATGAAGTGCTTCAGCGCGTAGACGTAAGCGTCGGAAGTATAGGCTTCGAGCGCGGGCGCCTCCAGTGCGTAGACCTTGGCTACGGCCTTTTGCGCCAGCTCCCGAGCGAGAGCGGCGATACCGTGACCGGCGATGACGACCTCAACCGGCCAGCCCGTGTCCTTGGATATGGCCTGTGCCGCCGCGATGGTCTCGTACGAAACCCGGTTGAGCTTGCCTTCGCGCTGCTCCGCAACTACCAGAATGTCTGCCATGCTGATTAGTCGTGGAACTCCCGCGCGCCGCGCTTCAGCCAGGTACCGTACATGCCGAAGATGACCGCGAGGCCGCCGGTCAGCACGTTGTAGTAGGCCATGGGGTGCATCCACCCCGGCGAGTAGGTCAGATCCTGCCCGGTCCAGAGGGTGAGCAGTACGGCGAAGAAGGCGAACTGCCCCGCGATGACCTGAAAGGTCAGCCCCCACTGGCGGCGCTTGTCCAGCTTTTCGACTTCATCGGGTGTCAGGCCGCGCTCGGCGACGGGGATGGTCAGATTTGCCATGTTGCCTTTTGTCTCTCCTTGATATGGCTTACAGCCATTAAATCACGCGCGCTTCGTTTTTGAGATACTCCACCAGTCTCTTCGCGGCCTCGCCTGCCGGAGCCTCGATCATTTGCGTCTTCTTCTGTTTTTCAGGGATGTAGAGACGCTCGATCTGCTGCTGGTTGGCGCTCAGCTTTGGCTCGACTTCGGTCCAGGTCACCTTGCGCATCGGCTTGTTCTTAGCCTGCTTGATGCCGATGAGCGAGGCGTAGCGCAGCTTGTTGATGCCGCTCTGGATGGTCAACACAGCGGGCAGGTGCATATCGATGAACTGGTAGTGGCCGGCCTCCAGCTCGCGCTTTAGGTGCAGCCCGTCGGCAGTCTTCTCGATGCCAATAATGATGGTGGCATGCGGACGCCCCAGAATCTCCGCAAGCAGCACGCCTGTCTGCGCGCAGCCGTAGTCGTCGGATTGAAGGCCTGTCACAATCAAGTCGAAGTTCTCGTCGGCCACGGCGGCAGCGATCGCGCGCGCGGTATTGGCTGAGTCGAGGCGCACGAACCTGTCGTCTTCAAGGTGGATGGCTCGGTCCGCTCCCTTGGCCAGAGCCTCGCGCAGCACCTGAGAGCCCCGGGCAGGGCCGGCAGTGATTACAGTCACCTCGCCGCCGTGTTTTTCCTTCTGGCGCAACGCCTCTTCAAGGGCGTAGGCATCAGGCTCGTTGACTTCGTAGGAGATGTCCTCGCGAATCCAGGTGCCATCGTCGTTCAGCTTGAGAGGCGCGTCCTTCTGCGGGACCTGCTTGATGCAGACAAGAATCTTCATAGCAAACGGCCCAGTATAGCGTGTCTATGACCTGCGTCGCCAACCTGCTATCGCCCCCCGGACGGATCGCGCAAGTTGCTTATGTTCAGGTCAAGCTGTGTTTGATTCGATTGCGGCAAGCCCGGCGCATAGCAGTTCCTGTCAGCGGCGTAGCCGGCCTTGCAGGCCGCGGCGAACTGCGATCGCGGCGACTGCGCATATTGCCAGACCAGCGCATTCTTGATCCCACCCATCGCGGGATCAGCAGTCTTCACGGTACAGCCCGGCGCGGGCGGGCACTGGTCATTGAAGATCCATAGCTTCACATCAGAAAAACGTGAGGCAACGTCTCGCGCCGTGGAGATGGTGCTCTGGCCGTCCGGCACATTGATGCCGGAGCAGTAGATTCCTGCGCCCGATCCTGCCCTGTGCACGCCCGCGAACCACGCGCCAAGATATGCTGCCTGCTCGGGAAGCAGTCTGCCGCCTTCTTCCTGATCGATAAAAATCACGGCGTACGCCGGAAAGCCCTGGCTTCGTGCGGACTCGACTGCTGCCTTCGCGTCGGAGGCTCCGAGTGCCGCTGCGTCCTGTCCTCTGAGTTGCACATCGAGGCGACCGTTGAAGAGAATCAGAAACCCGAAACCCGCCTTACGTATTACCTCGCGTTTACCCGCCCAGGGATTGGAAGTCATTCCCGGCGGATTGTTCAGCCAGTAGCCGGTGTAGGCGAAGGTTTTGTGCAAGGCGGGGAGTAGATCGTCGCCGGGATAGCCGTTCTTGTCGAAACCAAGATAATGCCCGCTGTTCTGAGCGAAGCAGAAGAGGGCGGAGACGAGCACAAATCCAGCAAAGCTTTTTGGCAAGATGTGAGCCAGCCGTCCCATGTATGCTTCGATGCTATCTTTTCCCATCATCCCGAGCGCTGGAGTTCTTTTCCGGGACAACGTTGCGGGTCGTCTCTTTCCATGCCACTACCATCGGCTGATAGAACGAGGTCTCTGCGGGCTCAAGCCACCGGATGTCGCCGAATCCGGTGGCACGCAACGCATTGTTCAGTTCGGCGCGTCGGAGAGCGCGATAACGTGAGGCGAAGTGCTTCACGATCCATCCCTGAGGCGTTGGGATTGTCAGGTAATGATGCAGCGCGTACTCGTTGCCTTCCCAATGCCAGACCTGGTGAACGATGCGGTATCCGTTATTGTGTTTGTGAAAGACGGGAGGCTGCATTGTGGGCCGCGCGACGATCAGGCTGTCGTAATCTCTGACGGTAGCTAAGAGGATTCCACTATCCGTGAGCTTGGCTGCGATTCCGCAAAGAGCGCGCCCAGTTCTGCATTCGTCAGCAGATAAGGCAGGGCGTTGTCTGCGGCAAGCACGGCGTCGAAGCTGGTTTTTTCGATGGTGCTGAGATCGGTCATATCGGCGACATGGAAATCGACGCTGAGCTGGCGTTGTTGGGCCTCACTTCTCGCGCGCTCGATCGCCGATTGGCTAAGGTCGGATCCGACGACGTGATGGCCTCGCTGCGCAAGTCCGAGAGCCTGTGTCCCGATGCCGCATGCGCAGTCGAGAATGTGTGGAGAAGCCTTGCTGGTTGCGCGTTCAAGAATCGGTCCGAGGATGGACGCCTGCCACGCGATGCTGCAGTCCCAATCCTCGAAAATGAGGTGGTAATACGGAGCCAGATCGTCGTAGAAGGATTCGGTGAGATCTGTCATTTCGCTCCTGCATATGAGAATACGGCGAGCCGCCAACTGCACCGATGCTATTCTGCCCATCATGCGGAAGGCATTGATCCTATTTTTTGCTGCGGCTGTCACGGCAGGCGTATCGGCGCAGGTCATTTCTCCAGAGCAGAAAGCCATCGTTGCTTATGTCGATGCGAACGAGCAGGCATCGAGTGCGCTGCTCGAAAAGCTGGTGAACATCAACAGCGGCACGCATAATCTCGAAGGCGTGCGGGCAGTTGGCAAAGTGATCATGCCTCAGCTGGAGCAACTTGGCTTCAAGGTTCGATGGGTTCCGATGGATGAAGTGCAACGCGCCGGAACCCTGGTTGCCGAGCACCCCTGCCCTGAGCCTGGCAAATGCGGCAAGCGCATGCTGCTGATCGGGCACATGGATACCGTATTCGACAAGGACAGCCCATTCCAGACTTACACCGTTAGCGGCCATATCGGTACAGGGCCCGGCGTCAACGATATGAAGGGCGGCCTGGTGGACATGCTTTATGCGCTCAAGGCGCTGCAGGCTGCCGGCGTGCTCAAGCAGATGGGGATAACCATCGTCCTGAGTGGGGACGAAGAGGAGCACGGCGAGCCGGCCGAAATCTCGCGCCGAGACATGCTGGCCGCAGCGAAGCATAGCGATGTGGCCCTCGAATTCGAGGGAACTCCGCGGTTCGATGGCATCTTCTACGGCAGCGTCAGCCGGCGCAGCTCGATCTCGTGGAAGATTGAGACGACAGGCGAGAGTGGTCATTCCTCTGCGATTTTTTCCGACAGCAAGGGGTACGGCGCGATCTATGAATTGACGCGCATTCTCGACGGTTTCCGCACGCAGTTGCCCGAGCAATATCTAACCTTCAACGTTGGAATGGTTCTCGGCGGGACTGACGTAAATGTCGATAAAGACGGCATCAGCGGAAGCGCTACTGGGAAGGGCAACGTGATTCCTCCAAAGGCGTTCGCTTCCGGCGATATTCGCACCATCTCGAATGAGCAGAGCGACCGAGTGGAGAAGAAGATGGAAGCCATCGTCGCCGAGCATCTGCCGAAGACAAATGCCACGATCAAGTTTGGAGAAGGCTATCCAGCCATGGCACCCACGGCGGAGAGCCGCGCACTACTCGAGATTCTCAACCAGGTAAATCAGAGCCTGGGCTTTGCACCGATGCCGGAGCTTGATCCGATGAAGCGGGGCGCCGGCGATATTGCATTTGTGTCGCCTCCGTTGCCGGGGCTGGCGGGCATTGGAGCGACCGGAGAAGGAGCCCATGCGCCGGGAGAGACGATCGATCTCTCCGCACAGCCGATCAATACGAAACGAGCGGCGCTGCTTATGTATCGGCTGAGCAAAGCCGACCCCAAGGCTGACCTTGCAACTGTTGCCGCGGAAAAATGACCGTGGATTGACCTCAGGCGGATTGCAGGAACGCTACAGACTGCAGGCCCGCCACTTCAAAGCGCTTGCGGCAGCGGATGTTCTTGCAGGCCGCCATGTCATCTTTGCGCACCATGTACGACTGGGCCTTGGCAAAGCGGGCGCGGTCACGCTCGTCGGCGTGGCGGGGTAGAGAACCCTTCTTATGCCGCACCAGCCACGAGATCTGGTACTCGTCCGCCTTGCCGCAATGCGGACACGTCAACGTATGTGTTCTTTGCTCGGATCTCTCGTCGAAGAAGTCGCGCTCTTCCATGCCCGTCACCTGTTACTGTTACAAATTTATTGTATGGATAGCAGGCTCTTAGGGAAAGTGTTACGTTGATCCTCAACCTCAAGAATGGCGAAGAAACGGACAAAGAAGAAGACCTTCTCCGCGGTGAAAGCTGTCAAGGCCAACGCGCGCGAACGTGTCGGCCAGCCGAAGGCAGAGCGGGTGATCGACGAAGCGGTCCGTGAGCGGAAGCGCAAGGGTAAGCATAAGGCGACACTCGGCGATCTGCTCAATCAGGACGAGTGAAGCACCCTGCTTTTACGACGCGGGTTCACGGCACCCGATTTCTCTAGGGAAATGGAGCTTAAGGGCATATTCTTATAAGAGCGGCATCCCACGGGTGCCGCAGGGCTCGGTTGCCCTCTTCGGCTTCCTCGTTACTGAGTCTGGCCCTCCGAAACTGTTCGGCAAGAAACGAGGACAAGAATGCGCTCTGAATTGATCTACTCCGCTGGTGCTCAAATCCCCAACCGCTTCCTACTCTCTACGGTGGCAATCATGGCAGTCCGCAAGCTTCATTTGAACTCCACCCGTGTCGAAGAGACTGCCAATCAGGTATTTACCGCAGTCGCGAACGGAAACTACGTGGAAGTCAAGTTGCCCGAACTGAAGCCTCTGCCTCACATCGATCCCGTATTGATCTCAGTGGCTGCCTAGCCGAGCTGGCCCCGCCCCCCGCCACTTTCCCAATAGCCATACACTCAAAACCTGCAGAACGCGCGTCCCTGATGCGGAATCCGAGGCGCGCAAGTGCACGGCCGGCCGCACTATACTCGCACCATGAGCCAGCACTTCCTGAACCTGATCCGCACCGGCGACACAGCAAAAATTGCGGAGGACGTGGAGGCCAATCCCGCCCTGGCAAGTTGCCGTGATGCGCAAGGCGTATCGGCACTGATGTGGTCGGTATACACGGGCCAGCCCGTGATCCGCGATTTCCTGCGCCAGCATGTAGATGATCTCGATATTTCAGAGGCTGCGTGCCTGGGCGACTGTCAATGCTTGAAGAGGCTGATTGCCGCCGACGCCATGGTGGCGCGCGCGGTCTCAGGGGATGGCTGGCCGCCGCTGCATCTGTCGGCTGCTTTCGCCACTCCCGAAGCGGTTACGCTGCTGCTCGAACACGGCGCGCATGTTCATCAGACATCGCACAATCCCATGCGTAACCATGCGTTGCATGCCTGCATTGCGCTGGGGAATTCGGTCGAGGTGGCGCGGCTGCTCGTTGAAGCGGGAGCCGACGTGAACGCGACTGCCGCTGGGGGATATACGCCCCTGCACCTGGCGGCGTCGAATGGAAATCGCGAGATGGTGTTGTTGCTTCTTGAGGCTGGAGCTAACCGCGCTGTCCCCTGCGATCAAGGTAAAATCCCCGCCGACTACGCCCGCGAGCGTGGCCACACGGAAGTGGCGGCTTCTCTCACCTGAAGCAGCTTTGCTTTGGCAGATTTTTCAGGCCTTCAGGCAACCAAAGAGGCAATGCCTCAGCAGCGGATTTCATACCGTGACACAACTCCGTGCGTATCGTCGCTCCTCTAAATAAGTGTTGTAGAGGAGAGATCGAATGCGTTCATGGAAACTGCTGGTTTTACCCGCTCTGGCTGGCGCAATTTGGGCTGCAACGCCCGCCGCACCGGCCCAGGTATCGGTCACCATCGGAGCACCGCCCGTTTGCCCCTACGGCTACTATGACGATCCGCCGTACGAGTGCGCACCTTACGGCTACTATGGCCCGGAGTGGTTCAGCGGCGGTGTGTTTATTGGAGCCGGACCATGGTTCCATGGCCCGCACAACTTCTACGGCCACGTAGATAACCACTACGATCCGCACCACGGTTATCACGGTCCTTATCCGGCACATGGCGAACACGCCGATCCCGATCGAATGGCTCACCATGCGGAGAATTTCCACGGTACAGATATGCGCGACGGCCGCGGACACGAGGGACATCCGAACGAAGGACATCCCAAATAGATAAGAGGTTTGCTAGAGTAAGAGGTTTGTCCCGGCGAGGTCCGACGAGTTCCCATCCCTTTTCACTTTTGAGGAACGGGGATGGGCGCCGCCGGGTATGAGGTTACACTGCGAGGCCAGTGCGAAGCATGCCGCGCCGCAACCCATATCACGCTCCTACCCACTTCAGAATCAGACCTGCGATGACCCCGCCAAGGGCCGGCCCTGCGATCGGAATCCCCGCGTAGCCCCAATCTGAACCGCCTTTGCCGGCGATAGGCAACACGGCATGCGCTAGCCTTGGCCCGAAATCGCGGGCAGGGTTGATCGCGTACCCCGTGGTGCCTCCCAGTGAGAGGCCAATTCCCCACACCACACAGCTTACGAGATAAGGCGTGATCCCGGCGGCCGCGCCGGTCGTGAGCACCAGCTTCGAACTGATGGCGCCGATTACAACGATGAGCGTCGTCGTCCCCAGAACCTCGCAGAAGAAGTTGACGGCGAGGTTGCGGATGGCGGGTGCGGTGCAAAAGACTCCGAGCTTCAGGGCGGGGTCTTCGGTTACCTTCCAATGCGGCAGGTAGTGAAGCCACACCAGAGTTGCGCCACAAAAAGCGCCTGCGATCTGGGCAGTCACAAAGGGGGCGATTTTCTGGAAGTCTCCAGTCTTCAATGCGAAGGCCAGGGTAATGGCAGGATTAAGGTGCGCGTCTGGGCTGCCAAAAAGATTGGCCGTGAAGATTCCGCAGAGCACAGCAAAGGCCCACGCCGTGGTAATTACCATCCATCCGGCATTTTCGGCTTTGCTGCGCTTCAGCAATACTCCGGCCACAACACCATCGCCAAGCAGGATCATTACCATCGTGCCGACAAACTCACCCAGGAACGGAGATCGCATCAATCAGGTCTCGCTTTCGAATCTTCACTGCTGCTTCACTGCGGAATTTGGTTGATAGCCCGCGGCCACGCTGCGGAAAGCGGCCAGTTGCGCGTTGATCCAGGCGTCGTCCTGCCTCAATTCGCTAGCCATCAATGCTGCGACTGCGGGAGCCATGGCCAGGGCGGCCTCGGAATTGAGGAAGAGCGCGCGGGTTCGGCGAGCCAGGACGTCGTCAATCGTGCGGGCCATTTCGTGGCGGACCGCCCAGACGACTTCGGCGCCAATGTATGGCAGGGCGGGGTGGAGTTGCGCGGCAAGTTCAGGGTCTTCGTCGGCGAGTTCGCTGATCGCGGTGGCGTCCGAACCATAGACGCCCATGCTGCTGAGACCGTCGATTTCGTCGTCGTAACCGTGAATCTTCAGATGGTGGGTGCGACATTCGCTGTCGGGTAGATCTCCCAGGGTGATTACGTGATCGACACAGTCTTCGGCCATGCGCCGGTAGGTTGTCCACTTGCCGCCCACGATGGTGAGCAGTCCGGAATGGTCGACGTGGATAGTGTGGTCGCGCGAGAGGGCCGAGGTTTTGCTGGTGCCGGCGCCGGCCTTCACCAGTGGGCGGATTCCCGTGTAGACGCTCAGGATGTCGCCGCGTTTCGGCGGGCGGCTCAGGTAGAGCGAGGCAGTGTCGAGGATGAATTCGATCTCCTGCTCGAACGGAAGCGGGTCATAAGCAGGACCGGAGATCGGCGTGTCGGTGGTGCCGACGAGGGTGTGGTCGTGCCACGGGATGGCGAACATGACACGTCCGTCACTGGTGTGCGGCACCATGATGGCAGTTTCGCCGCGCAGGAATGACCGCTCGAAGACGAGGTGGATGCCCTGGCTGGGAGCGACCATTGCCTCAGCCTCCGGCTCGCACAGTTGTCGCACCTCGTCGGTGAAGATGCCGGTTGCATTCACGATGACCTTTGCTGCCGCTGTGAAGCGGCCGCCGCTCTCCCGATCGAGGACTTCGACGCGATCTACAAAGCCGTCTTCGCCCTTGCCGATCTGCGTTGCGTCGGCATAGTTCATGACCGTGGCGCCGTACTCCGCCGCGGTCATGATCAGGTGGATCAGCAGGCGCGAGTCATCGAACTGTCCGTCGTAATACATCACTCCGCCGCGCAGGCCTTCGGTCTGGATGGTAGGCAGCCGCTCCAGCGTTTCTTCGCGAGAGAGGACGCGCGACTTGCCGAACCCATATTTGCCGGCGAGCAGGTCATAAACCTTCATGCCGATGCCGTAGAAGGGCGCTTCCCACCACGAATAATTCGGTACGACGAAGGCGAGATCATGTACCAGGTGGGGTGCGTTTTGCCGCAGGAGGCCACGCTCTTTGAGGGCCTCCATTACGAGAGATACATTGCCCTGTTCGAGATAACGTACCCCTCCATGGACGAGCTTGGTGCTGCGGCTGGAAGTGGCTTTGCCGAAGTCCTCACGCTCCACGAGCAGGGCGTCAAAGCCGCGCGTCGCCGCGTCGACTGCAATGCCGGCGCCGGTGGCTCCCCCGCCGATGATGACAATGTCCCAGGGCTCGGTGCGGTTCCGCGCCCGTTCGACCATGGATTCACGGTTCATAGCATAAGCACTCATTGTTTGGACACACTCCAGTGTCTCGATCGTTCAACTGCATTGCTCCAGCGCTCCCGGAACCGGGCTGCCTCTTCCCTCGACATCTTAGGTTCGAAGCGCGTGCCTGAATTACGAAGCTTCTGAATCTCCTCGGGGCTTTCCCAGAATCCGGTAGCAAGTCCGGCGAGATACGCCGCTCCGAGAGCGGTCGTCTCAATCACCTGCGGCCGGAGCACAGGAATACCAAGCAGATTGGCCTGGCATTGCATCAGCAGATCGTTTGCCGACGCGCCTCCGTCGACACGCAGCGTCTGGCAGGGATGCTCTGTATCGCCGTTCATAGCCTCGAGAACGTCGGAGACCTGGAAGGCGATGCTTTCGAGGGCTGCGCGGGCAATGTGTCCGGGTTGCGTGCTGCGCCGCAGCCCAATGATCAGACCGCCGGCATGAGGATCCCAGTAGGGCGCGCCGAGGCCAACGAATGCTGGCACAAAGACAACACCGTCGCTGTTATCTACGGTCGCGGCAAGTGCCTCAACATCGGACGAATCCCGAATAAGGTGCAGGTTGTCTCGGAGCCACTGCACGACCGCCCCACCGATGAAGACGCTACCCTCGAAGGCGTATTCGAGCTTCCTGCCGAGGCTGCATGCCAGCGTGGTGATGAGTTTTTTCTGTGACAGCAAAAATCTGTCGCCTATGTTTTGTAACAGGAAACAACCAGTGCCGTAGGTATTCTTCGCGTCGCCGGGCTTGAGGCAGAGTTGGCCAAACAGAGCTGCCTGTTGATCCCCGGCAATTCCCGCTATTTCGACCGAGCCAAGTCCCAGTGTAGTTGTGACTCCACCCACCCTTTCGCTTGACCAGACAACTTCCGGCATCATGCTTTCCGGAATGCGAAGGAATTTCAGCAAATCGGCGTCCCACCGGCCGGCTTGGATGTTGTAGAGCATGGTGCGCGAGGCATTGGTGTGATCCGTCACATGCCTGCCGCCGCTGGTCAAATTCCAGATCAACCAGGAGTCCACCGTTCCGAAGGCCAGCTTGCCGGCTTCTGCCCGTTCGCGCGCCCCGGAGACATTGTCCAATATCCACGCTACCTTTGTTCCAGAGAAATAGGGGTCGATGACCAGACCTGTTTTCTCACGGATCATTGCTTCTGCGCCATCCTGGCGGAGTTTGTCGCACTCCGGCGCCGTACGACGGTCCTGCCAGACGATGGCGTTATAAACCGGCTTGCCCGTCTCGCGATCCCAAACAATTGTGGTTTCCCGCTGGTTGGTGATGCCGACTGCCACGATGTCTCGAGGCCTGACCTGGGCCCGTCCCAGCACCTCAACGGCGGAGCTAAGCTGCGAGGTAAGAATCTCGAAGGGATCATGCTCAACCCATCCGGATTGAGGGTAGATTTGCGTGAATTCCTGCTGCGCCCGGGCATGGATTTTTCCTTCCCGGGTAAAGAGAATGGCGCGCGAACTGGTAGTTCCCTGATCGAGGGCAAGGATAAAGGGCATGGCTGGAACCTGCTTAGTTCAGTGCACCTGTGTTTCACATCCTGGGTTGAAAAGGCAAGTCCGGTTCAGAATCCCCTGTGAATTCGTTGCCCATCGCTCCCTCCTTCAACTTATTTCCCCAGAAGGACTTCCAGATTTCACATTCTTTGAAAGTGATAACCTTAACTCAGTCCACGTTGCAACCATCTGAACCAGTGAATCGTCCATAAGAAGAATTATTAGACTCCTGGCACCGTAGATCCTGCTTGACGCTCCTACTGTGTCTTTTTGCCGAATGCAGGCGCATCTGCGGCGGCAATGCCTGAAACGTTGTCCGCGGTAAGCCCGACGCGGATTGAGCCTGCAAGAAAAGGTTGACGTAGCCTGCTGCGATAATCTGCGATGCAAGAAGACAAGATGGAACAAAAACCACCTGATTCACCTATACCTCCCGATCACCAGCTGCCGCCTCCCGATGCTGGCGCACCGAAGCCCCCCAGGAAACGGCGCCAGTGGCTTTGGATTCTTCTTCTGCTGATTTTCGCCCTTATTTTCGTGCTCGTTCTGCGCCATCAGGACGACTCGAAGAAGACCGCCGCAGCCCCTGGGGCAGGCGGCAGACGGGGCTTTGGTGGGCCGGTCACGTTGACGACGGCGTCCGCAAAGAAGGGCGACATCGGTGTTTACCTCGATGCGATCGGTACCGTCACCCCGGTCTACACAACCACCATTTACAACCAGGTGACCGGAGTGCTTACCGGTGTCTACTACCGTGAAGGGCAGATGGTCCGCAAGGGCGATCCGCTGGTGGATATCGACCCAAGGCAATACCAGGCGCAGGTAGAGACTGCGACAGGCAACCTTGAGCGAGATACCAACGTTCTTGCCCAGTCGCGGATGGATCTCGAAAGGTATCGTGCAGCTTGGGCCAAAAACGCTATCGCGAAACAGCAGCTCGATGATCAGGAGAAGCTCGTTCTCCAGGATGAAGGGCTGGTCAAGTCGGACCAGGGCACCCTGGATTTCGACAAGGTACAGCTGAGCTATTGCCATATCACTTCGCCTATCAGCGGGCGGGTTGGATTAAGACTTATCGACCCTGGCAACCTGGTTCAATCGAGCGGCAGCACGGCCCTGGTGGTAGTGACCCAGATAGAGCCTATTACCGTCATCTTCACGTTGGCTCAGGATCATCTCGATGAGGTGCTGGCGCAGTTGCGCACCGGAGCCAAATTAACTGTCGACGCCTATGACCGGAACCAGCAGACAAAGCTGGCCACCGGCAAACTTACCGCGCTCGATAACCAGATCGACACTACCACCGGCACGGTAAAGCTGCGTGCCGCGTTCGACAACAGAAAAGCCATCCTTTTTCCGAACCAGTTTGTAAATACCCGCCTGCTGGTGACCACCCAGCACAATATGACGCTGATTCCGGATTATGCGATCCAGCACAACGGCGAAGTGGCCTTTGTATACGTGATCCAGAACGGCACCGCCCATGTCCACAACGTGAAAGTTGGAACCACAGATGCCGGCATGACTGCAGTCGAAGGCATCAATCCCGGAGACGAGGTTGCGACCAGCAGCTTCGAGAAATTGCAGGATGGATCGAAGGTCATCCTTTCCAAGAAACCGCTTCCTCAAGATACGAGCGAGAGCAACGCACCGTGAGTCCGTCACGCCCGTTTATATTGCGTCCCGTCGCAACTTCGTTGCTGATGGCGGCGATTTTGCTGGTTGGCCTGGTCGCCTTCACGCAGCTGCCGATCTCTGCGCTCCCCGAAGTTGACTACCCGACGATCCAGATCCTGACTTTTTATCCTGGGGCGAGTCCGGATGTGATGGCGACGACGGTGACCGCTCCCCTGGAGCGGCAGTTTGGTGAACTGCAGGGTCTGAGCCAGATGACCTCGACCAGCTCGGGCGGTGTATCCGTCATCGTGCTGCAGTTCAATCTCACGCTGGATATTGACATCGCCGAGCAAGAGGTGCAATCGGCTATCAACGCCGCGCAGAGCCTGTTGCCGTCAGTGCTGCCTACTCCTCCGGTGTACAGCAAGACGAATCCGGCGGATGCCCCCGTCCTGACGTTGGCAATCACATCGAAATCGATGCCGCTGTCGCAGGTGGAGGATCTGATCGACACGCGGCTGGCGCCGAAGATTTCTCAACTCAGCGGCGTCGGGCTGGTGAGCATCAGTGGCGGCCAGAAGCCGGCAGTGCGGATTCAGGTAGATCCGGCGGCTCTGTCCTCTTATGGAATCAACATGGAGGACGTGCGGACTGCCTTGGCGACAACGAGCGTGAACGCCGCCAAAGGCAACTTCGACGGGCCGCGGCAGGATTATCAGATCGACGCCAACGACCAGCTTGAGACAGGCAACGAGTATCGGAACGTGGTGATTGCCTATCGGGACGGCGCCCCGGTGTTTGTGAAGGATGTAGCGCAGATCGTAAACGGCGTCGAAAACAACAAGCAGGCAGCTTGGATGAACCAGACGCCCGCGGTCATCCTGAATGTGCAGCGCCAACCGGGCGCCAACACGATCAGCGTCGTCAAGAGCATCAAGAAACTGCTGCCCCAGCTTCAAGCGAATCTCCCTGCCAGCATCCAGATCACGCCGCTCACCGATCTCACAACGGCCATCCAGGCATCAGTCGACGATGTTGAGTTCGAGATGATGCTGACCATCGGCCTGGTGGTGATGGTCATCTTTCTTTTCCTGCGTAACATCTACGCCACAATCATCCCCAGCGTTGCCGTCCCCCTTTCTCTGATCGGCACTTTTGGCGTGATGTACGTGCTGGGTTACAGCCTCGACAACCTGTCGCTGATGGCCTTGACCATCTCCACCGGATTTGTGGTGGACGACGCCATTGTGATGATCGAGAACATCTCCCGCTACCTCGAGGAAGGGGACTCGCCGATGGAGGCGGCACTGAAGGGAGCGGGGCAGATCGGCTTCACGATCGTTTCATTGACAGTCTCCCTGATCGCGGTGCTCATCCCACTGTTGTTCATGGGAGATGTGGTCGGTCGCCTCTTCCGCGAATTCGCGGTGACGCTCGCCACGACCATTGTTATCTCGGCCGTCGTATCGCTGACTCTAACGCCGATGATGTGTTCGCGCATTCTGCGCCACAATCCGGAGGCGCAACAGGGAAGATTCTACCGGGCGTCGGAACGCGTCTTCGACCGGTTGATCGCCTTTTACGGCCGCACGTTGAGCTACGTGCTCCGGTATCAAACCATCACCTTATTCGTGGCGCTGGGCACCCTGGTACTGACTGTGGTCCTTTACATCATCATCCCCAAGGGCTTCTTTCCCACGCAGGATACGGGCGTGATCCAGGGGATATCGCAGGCGCGTCAGAACATTTCCTTTACCGCGATGGCCGAGAAGCAGAAGCAGCTGGGCAAGATCATTCTTCAGGACCCCGCAGTAGCCAGCTTATCGTCGTTCATCGGCGCGGACGGAACCAATACGACGCTGAACAGCGGACGGTTTTCTATCAATCTCAAGCCGCTTAATCAGCGCGACCTGAGTGCGGCAGATGTGATCCGGAGATTGCAAAAGAGCCTTGCCCAGGTGCAGGGTGTGACGCTCTACATGCAGCCGGTGCAAAACATCACGGTTGATGATCGCGTGAGTCGCACGCAATATCAGTACACGCTCGAAGATCCTGACATCAACGAGCTGAATGACTGGACGAATCGGTTCGTCGCCAGGCTGAAGCAGCTGCCCGACCTTGCCGATGTCGCGACCGATCAGCAGACAGGCGCAAGCGCAGTGTCGCTGATGATCGACCGCGTCACTGCGTCACGCCTCGGCATAGCTCCGGGCACGGTAGATAACACGCTGTACGATGCTTTTGGGCAGCGCCAGATCAGCACGATGTATACGCAGCTCAACCAGTATCACGTGATTCTTGAGGCGCTGCCGCCGTTCCAGCAGGATCCGAATCAGCTCAACAAGCTTTACATACAGTCGGGCACGTCAAATGGAGCAAGCGGACCAGGAGCTGCAACCTCGTTTGCCGCATCGGGGTCATCGTCGGCGGGTTCGAACGCCACAACTGGATCCGTACTCTACACGCCTGCAGCGAATACGTTGGCTCCGCCTTCGCAGGTAGTTACGACCTCGAATAACGGTCCTGGCTCGAATACCCGCACTTCGACGGCAGCCGCGAATGCCGTGCCTCTCGGAGCCTTCGCCCATTACGTGGAAACGACCGAGCCGCTCTCGATTACCCATCAAGGACAATTCCCGGCGGTAACAGTCTCCTTCAATCTGGCACCGAAGGCCTCGCTCGGCACCGCAATTTCAGACATCGACAAGGTCGCAAAGGAAATGAACTTTCCCGCCAGCCTGCAGGCGGATTTTCAAGGAACAGCGGCATCATTCCGGAATTCGCTCTCGAATGAGGCGCTGCTGATTCTGGCGGCATTGGTCACGGTCTACATCGTACTGGGAGTGTTATACGAGAGCTTCATCCATCCTGTAACGATCTTGTCGACGTTGCCATCCGCCGGCGTGGGAGCGCTGCTGGCTCTCATGCTGTTCGGCGAGGACCTCAGCGTTGTAGCGATCATCGGCATCATTCTCCTGATCGGCATTGTGAAGAAGAACGGCATCATGATCGTCGACTTCGCCCTCGAGGCGGAGCGTGAGCGTGGCAAGACCTCGACGGAAGCGATCTACGAGGCGAGCCTGCTGCGTTTTCGCCCCATCATGATGACGACGATGGCCGCTCTGCTGGGCGGAATCCCACTGGCGCTAGGCCACGGCATCGGGTCGGAATTGCGGCGCCCGCTAGGTATCTGCATGGTTGGCGGCCTGCTGCTCAGTCAGATACTCACGTTGTATACCACCCCCGTCATTTACATCTTCTTTGACAATCTCGGGCAGAAAATCACCGGCAAACGCCATCTCCAGGATACCGTCCATCCAATGGCCGAGGAACAGGTGACGGAGGACACGGCGTAGTCATGAACATCTCTGCACCGTTCATCCGCCGACCCGTCGCGACTACGCTGCTGACGGTTGCGATCGCGATCGCCGGTGCGATCGGTTTCACCGTTCTTCCCGTTTCTCCGCTTCCCCAGGTGGATTTCCCTACCATCTCCGTGAATGCCGGTTTACCCGGAGCCAGTGCGCAGATTATGGCCTCCACCGTGGCCACTCCGCTCGAGCGTCAGTTCGGACATATCGCAGGCATCAGCGAGATGACTTCGTCGAGTTCCCTCGGCTCGACGCGCATCACCCTGCAATTCGATCTCAACCGCAATATTGACGCCGCCGCGCGAGACGTGGAAGCGGCAATCAATGCTGCGCGCACCTATTTGCCCAGCAACCTGCCCGGCAATCCTACCTACTGGAAGTGGAACCCGGCTGATGCCCCGATCATGATCCTCGGGCTCACCTCTGACGTTTACAGCAGGGCGCAGATGTATGACGCCGCCTCTACCGTCATCCAGCAAAAACTCTCGCAGATTCAGGGAGTCGGCCAGGTGAATGTCGGCGGCGGAGCGCTACCCTCTGTGCGCGTCGAGGTCAATCCCACCCAGCTCAACAGCTATGGACTCACGCTGTCGAATGTGCAATCCATCCTCAGCATCCAGAATTCGGATTTTGCGCGCGGTCAGATTTCGAACGGTCTGACTACCGCCGACATCATTACAAATGGTCAGATGTCGCACGCCGCCGACTATGCGCCTCTGATTATTGGCTACAAGAACGGAGCGGCCGTCCGTCTTTCGGATGTTGCCCAGGTCATCGATTCCACATCGAACGTCCGTAACGCCGGCTACCTGAACGGCAAGCAGTCGATTGTCCTCATCATCTTTCGCCAGCCGGGCGCGAACATCATCCAGACCGTCGACCGGATTTATAGCCAGTTGGCATTTCTTAAGGCGTCCATTCCCCGAGGCATGGACATGACCGTGGTGATGGATCGTACCACCACCATCCGCGCGTCCGTTCATGATGTCGAGCGTTCGCTCACCCTCTCTGTCATTCTTGTTGTCCTGGTCGTTTTCTTATTCCTGCGAAGTCCAAGGGCCACGCTTATTCCCAGCGTAGCCGTGCCGGTCTCACTCATCGGCACCTTCGCCATGATGTATCTCTTCGGATATAGCCTGGACAACCTGTCGTTGATGGCGCTTACCATCTCGACAGGATTCGTTGTCGACGATGCGATTGTGGTGATGGAAAATATCACCCGCCACCTCGAAGCTGGAATGAAGCCCTTCGCAGCCGCCATGAAGGGCTCCAAGGAGATCGGCTTCACGGTTTTCTCGATCAGTATGTCGCTGGTCGCGGTCTTCATTCCCATTCTGCTGATGGGTGGAATTGTAGGCCGGCTCTTTCGCGAATTCGCTGTGACTCTGTCGACAGCCATCGTCGTGTCGATGATCATCTCCATCACGACCACACCTATGATGTGTGCCCACCTGCTTAAAGCTCACGAAGAAAAGCACGGGCGACTTTACCGCATCAGCGAAAAGATGTTCGACGGCATGCTGGCGGGTTACAGGCATAGTCTCGAATGGGTACTCGAGAATCCAGGGCTGATTCTCGTGGTACTCATCATGATCGTGGCTCTCAACGTGGTTCTTGTGATCAAGATCCCCAAGGGGTTTTTCCCGCAGCAGGACACCGGCGCACTCGTCGGAGGTATACAGGGTCCTCAGGATGCGTCGTTCCCTGTAATGAACAATTCGGTCAAGCAACTCGTTGGCGTTATCAAGAGCGATCCGGCGGTAGCCAATGTCGTGGGCTACGTGGGCAGCGGTAATGGCGGCTTCATCTATGTACCTCTTAAGCCCCTCAACCAGCGGAAAATCGGCGCGCCGGAGATCATCAATCGCTTGAGGCCGAAGCTGAACAAGCTGGTGGCAGCTGCGACATTCTTGCAGGCAGCCCAGGACCTGCGCATCGGCGGCAGAAGCAGCAATGCGCTCTATCAATACACGATCCAGGCCGACAACGTTCAGGATCTGTCGCACTGGGGCCCCATCCTTCTTGCCGAGATGAAGAAGCTTCCCGGCCTGCAGGACGTCAACTCTGACCAGCAAAATGGTGGCTTGTCTGAATATCTGACCTACGATCGCGTGACCGCTGCTCGATACGGGGTAACTGCACAGGCTCTCGATTCCTCCCTGTACTCCGCATTCGGCCAGTCGGAGGTTTCCGTCATCTATACGCAGCTCAACCAGTACTATGTGGTTCTCGAGGTTGCCCCTCAGTATTGGCAGTCACCCGAAGGGCTGAACAATATTTATCTTCACACCACGAGCAATGGGCCTATTCCACTGGCTGCGATGACCACGGCGACGTCGACCACGACACCGCTCAGCGTGAATCACACCGGGCTTTTCCCCTCGGTGACAGTATCGTTCAACCTCGCCCCAGGTATGTCCCTGAGCGACGCGACCCGGCTTGTGACCCAGATGCAGGACCGCCTGGGGACGCCATCGACGATCCATGGCTTTTTTGCGGGAACGCTCCAGGCGTATCAGGAATCGCTCGGTACAGAGCCGATATTGATCACGACAGCGCTGCTGGCGGTGTTCATCGTGCTTGGCATCCTGTATGAGAGCCTGGTGCATCCCCTCACAATCATTTCCACCCTGCCATCCGCCAGCGTGGGCGCGATCATGGCGCTGATGATCTTCAAGGTAGACCTCAACGTCATTTCGATTATCGGAATCGTGCTGCTCATCGGCATCGTGAAGAAGAACGCGATTATGATGATCGACTTCGCTCTCATGGCTGAACGCGAGCAAGGCATGAGCACACGTGACGCGATCTTTGAGGCCTGCATGCTGCGCTTTCGTCCCATTCTTATGACGACCATGGCGGCCTTGTTCGGAGCGCTGCCGCTGGCCTTCGGTACAGGAACAGGCTCGGAACTGCGAAGGCCGCTGGGAATCACCATCGTGGGCGGCCTGATTGTAAGCCAGATGCTTACTCTCTACACCACGCCAGTCGTCTATTTGTTTCTCGATCGCATGCGCCTGCGTGTTCTGGGTAAGCATCACGACACATTTAATCCCGAAGCCGGCGAGGTGACATCATGAAGTCTGCCGCTCTGGGCCTCCTTTCAAACGAGAAGTGCTGTATGAAGACAATGGTCCCGAACTCAACCCGATCGGCATTGCTGGCGCTGGCGTTTTGCTCTCTTCTGGCAGGCTGCCTGCCGGGTCCGAAATATCAGAAGCCGGCGGCGCCTGTGGCGACCGCGCCCGCCTACAAGGAGTCGCCTGCGAACTTTAAGGACGCGGATGGCTGGAAGGTAGCAAAGCCGCAGGAAGGCATGCTGCGCGGCAAATGGTGGGAGGCCTTCAACGATCCCGAGCTCAATGCGCTCGAAGACCAGCTGGAGATTAATAACCAGAACATCAGGGTCTACTTCGAGAACTACATGGCTGCGCGCGCAGTTATCAGAGAGAATAAAGCGCAATACTGGCCCACCGTTACTACTGGCCCCTCATGGAACCGGTCCCGGTCTTCATCCAACCTCACCAACTCGAGCACTGCCAACGTCGGACACGAAAGCACAGAATGGACCCTCCCTCTGGACGTCTCCTGGACTCCTGATTTCTTCGGAAAGATCCGCAGTCAGGTGCGGGAGTCGCAATATGCAGCTCAGGTCAGCGCCGCGGACCTGGAAGTGGAGCGGCTGCTCGAAGAGGCCACACTGGCCGAAACCTACTTCGAGATTCGCGGACAGGACGAACTGCAGAGAGTGCTGAACGGCACCGTCGAGGCCGACAAAAAGGCATTGGAGCTGACTCAAACCCAATATGACACGGGCATCGGAAACTACATCTCGGTCGTCCAGGCTCGCACCACGTTGCAGACCGCGCAGTCGCAGGCCCTGAATGTCGGCGTCTCGCGCGCCCAATACGAGCATGCGATTGCTGTTCTGCTGGGCAAACCGGCCACCGATTTTTCGATCCCGGTAAAACCTCTTCTTATTACGCCGCCGCCGGTTCCGATCGGCGTTCCATCGCAGCTTCTCGAACGTCGCCCCGATGTTGCCGCCGCGGAGCGCACAATCGCTGAAGCGAATGCCACGATCGGCATCGGCTACGGAGCTTTCTTCCCGACGGTGACTCTTTCCGCTACTGGAGGGTTCCAGGCCTCCCAATTCACAAAATGGTTCGATTGGCCAAGTAATTTCTGGTCCATCGGACCGCAACTTTCGCAGACCCTTTTTAACGGCGGGCTCTATCTTGCCGCCCTGCACCAATACTCGGCGGAATACAACTCCGACGTTGCCACCTATAGGCAGACTGTGCTGACGGCCTTCCAGCAGGTAGAGGATTACCTCGCCGCCACGCGGATTCTTTCTGAGCAGCTTATTAAGCAGAAGCAGGCCGTGCAGTCCTCGCAGGAGTATCTTGACCTAGAAATGAACCGCTACCAGTCCGGTATCGATCCCTACATTGACGTGACCATCGCTCAGACGACGCTGCTCTCGAACCAGCAGTCGTACACCACGCTGTCCGTGCAGGAGGAGGTCGCAGCCGTCGAGTTGGTTCAGGCGTTGGGTGGCGGGTGGGACATCTCGCAGCTTCCAACTCCGGATCAGACGTCGGCGAAGCCGGCGAAAGGAACCTATGACAGGAACAAGTAGTCCGGCGTAGCTTCCGTGGTTCAGCATGACCACAAACGGCTCGCCAAACAGGCTCTCTCGAGTACTAAAATGCTCGTGGTAAGGGGAGGCGTCTATGACCGCGCAGCATTCGCCAGCGGCCCACACCGCCCAGTTGGAAGCAATCCAGGGCGACATCACCAGCCTCGCCGTCGATGCAATCGTCAACGCCGCGAACCAGTCGTTGCTGGGCGGCGGAGGAGTGGATGGAGCGATACACCGTGCGGCAGGACAGGCGCTGCTCGCCGCCTGCGCCAGGTTGCGAGGCTGTGCGACGGGCGACGTGAAAGCGACGCCAGGATTCCGTCTACAGGCAAAGTGGGTTTTTCATGCCGTGGGTCCGGTGTGGCGTGGCGGCGAACACGGCGAAAATGACCTGCTGGCAGCGTGCTACCGGCGCAGTCTGGAGCTGGCTCGCGAGCACCGCGTGAAATCCCTCGCATTTCCCGCGATCAGCACTGGGATATATGGATTCCCCTCGGAGCGAGCTGCGGCAATCGCTGTCGAAGCCGTCAGAACCTACGCAGATAGTTGTGAAGTCGAGGTAGTGAAGTTCGTGTGTTTTGACAAAAACACCTATTCCATCTACCAGAATTTGCTGCACGGAAGTTAGATCTTCCGAGGTACCTCGTTTCCCCCACGGCTTTCAGGACGGTCGATTCTTCAGAACTTATATGAAACGCTGAGCAGTGGCGCGGGCCTCGTTCGCAGGCCTTCATTATTCAACTGAATAAGTACGTTGCCCGAGATAACAAGGTCCCGGTATGGATTCCATTTGAGTCCTATGCTTAGATCTCCGATGGTATAGCTTGCGTTGGCCGTCGTAACTGTGGGTAGGAAGATGGTGCTGGGCGTTGGCGGATTCGTTGGCGGCGTTGGAAGGGCGGTGGTGCTGCGAACAACTTTAGCGGCGTTAGAGTACTGGCTCGCAAGCAAATCTCCGGCGACGGTTAGATGCTTTGTCCATGCCCAATCCGCGCCGGCATTGAATTGCACACCGCCCGGCAGCCCCTTGTTCCCTCCCGGCGTCAGTGTCGGATTGTTTAATTCAGTAGCCGTATTCCACTGGTAGCCAATTCTTGCATGAGGTGAAACCTTAGCCAGGTAGGAGTAGACCAGGTAGGGATTGAATCCCCAGGCCCCCGAACCCAGGTAATTCAGGTCGTCGCCCGTGGGCGTGCGGAGATCCATTCCGCCTGATAAGGTGCTGTGCTCGTCTCGCCATGCAACATATTTGCCGTTAAAGACGATATCTCCGATGCCGCTGGCGGTTCCGGGAACATAGGTTGAAGGTACGGCATATGGTCCGAGAACAACAACGTTATTAGCGTTGAGGATATAAGCCTGAGTATCGACAGTAGCAGAGCCGATTGAGACTCGTTCGATAGGCACTACGATCGACGCGTCAAGCTTGTCCGTCACACCAAAAGTCGCAACCGCGACATACTGGTTCAACTTGAAGTGAACATCCGCGGTCTCCGTGGTGTAAGTGTTGCTGAGCACCGCTCCGGTGGTCTTGTCCGTCGCCGTCGCTTGATAAGTAAATGGCACCTTACTCAGAGAAATCCGATCGATGTCTGTGAAATAAAACTGGCTGGCGCTGAAGCTCAGAAATAGCCTGTGTCTACCGATGGTTGTTGCGCGGTCGGTCAGAATCGGACCCAGGTTGTCATAAGTGAGAGGTACTCCCGCCTTATAGAGAACTATCGTGCCGGCAGATGCGCTCGCCAGTGGCAGCTGGCTCACCTGCGTGGCGAAGGCCGAGTTGATGGTCGATGCAATTCCCTGGGCCGCTGCGAGGGATCCCGGGCTTATGCCGCCATTGGTATTGAAGACTCCGGTCGAAAACGGAATCTGGCACACGAGCTTGGTCGCGGTGGGGCTTCCGGTGGCGCAATTGACTTGTCCAATTGCGGCCACGCTCGATACAAATCCAAGCAGCAGCAATGGCAGAGTTCGCTTCGTCATCTGTTTTCCCTCGGAAAGACTGGTTTCCTGGCTTCTAGAGATTGCTATTCATCCCTGAAACCGTAAGTGTTAGCGAGTTACATCTACTTGAATCACCGCGTCGTACGTCAGGCCATCACTGCCCGTACCCTGAACCAGGACGAGATAAGTACCCGGCGGCGTCAGGCCAGTATTGGTAGTCGTTCTCGTAAAGTGGCCACCGCATCCGATTGCCTGCATAACGGCAGCAGCGATAAAGAGCACCCCGAGATACCGGAAGAAGGTACGCCTTGAAGACTTTCCGCCCCGCGAGAAGCCAAGCAACGCGAGAACCGGAATTCCAATCAGGCTGGCGGCAAAGATTCCTGTGTTCGTTACAAGTTGCGCAGTGGCGGTGCCGTTCGTGGAGATGGTTACGGCAACGGTGCCGGTCTGGATGGTTGTCGCGGAAGGAACTGAGGATGGATTGAAGGTGCATCCGATGGAAAGACCGGCGGGATCTACCTTGGACATCAAAGTTGGCCCCCCTACCGAAGTGCACTTCAGGTTCGTCAGACCGACGTTCGCGGGGAGGATGAAGTCTGCGTTGGTCGTGTTGCCCGTGGTCGCCCCGGAAACGATTGTGATTGGAGCGGTTTTCGCTCGAACGTAGGTAATGAATGGTGTAGTCGTGTGAGCCAGTCCGGTGGTGGAATCTACACCGGTCACGCTCACGCTATAGGCCCCCGGAGTAGTAGAGGAGCTGGTAGCGTCGATAATGACGGTTACGGCCGTCTGGGCGCCGGTGTTGGTGATCGTCACCGTCGGACTTCCCAGCGTGCACGCTGGAGGCACGGCGGTTGTCGCAGTCGTAACCGGAACAACGGAACAGGTCAGAGCGAGATTGCCGGTAAACCCAGATATGGGTACGGGAGTGACGACGATACTGCTCAACCCGGCCGACGTGACCTGGGGGGTAAATACATCGTTCAGGCTGGTGTATCCCAGAGTGACACTCACCGGCGCGGGCGAAGAACTGAGCGCATAATCCTGAACAGATTGCTGCACGGTACTGTTACTTGAAAGGAAATTGGGATCGCTGCCATACACCGCAAGTATCGTATGCGCACCGAAACCCAATGAAGTGGTGGTGCAGGTTGCAATACCGGTGGCCGGAGTGACTGGCACCGGAGTTCCGCATTCTGGAATTGGATTACCGCCGTCCGTGAAGGTCACCGCGCCCGAAAGCAGCACCGGGCCGGTTATCGACGTCACTGTGGCGGTAAAGGTGACGGTGTCGTTGTGGTTATTTGTGTTTCTGACGACCGAGGGATTCAGTGAGGATACAAGCGCAGTCGCAGAGGCAGCCGCATTCACTGTTTGCATCAGTGAGGTGTTGCTGCTGCTGAAGTTAGTATCGTTGGCGTAGGTGGCAGTGACTGTGTGTGCGCCTTTCAGCAGCGCGGCGGTGGTGCATATGGCGACTCCGGTCGCGGGCTTCACTGCCAGTGAGGTGCAGCTTGCTATCGGGGCTCCGTTGTCGGTGAAATTGACTACGCCGGAAAGAGCAGTGCTGCCCGCGGCTGCCGCAACTGTGGCCGTGAAGCTCACTGACTGGTTGACAGTCGACGTGTTGTTGGGGGCGGATGAGATCAATGCCGTCGTTGTCGGGGCCGGATTTACCGTCTGTGTAATCATGCCGCTGCTGCCGCTGAAGTTGTTGTCATTGCCATAGCTGGCCTTGATGGAATGGGACCCGAGAGCCAGCGAAGCTGTGGTGCAGAGAGCCATTCCGTTCACAGGATTCACGGTAATCGAGCAGTTGGGGATGGGATTCCCATTGTCGGTAAAAGTCACAGTACCGGCGAGCGTTGCGCTTCCGGCGGCGGCGGTGACTGTAGCCGTGAATGTTACAGATTCGTTGATGGTTGACGTATTGCCTGCGGAGGATGACGTTACAGAGATGTTGGTAGCCGCGGGATTTATGGTTAGCGTAAAGTTCGCCTGTGCGGTCACCTGATTTGCGTCGGTAATTGTTACCGTGTAGAGTGTCGCCGCTTTGGTTGCGGTGGGTGCGCCGGTAATTAGCCCGGTGGATGAACTTATGGTCAGAGCCGCCGACAAAGTAGGAGAGATGGTGTAGTGTAGCGGTGCCGTGCCGCCGGACCCTGTTACCGGCGTGAACGATGAGATTTGATTCACGCTCAATGTTTCCATGTTTACCGACGTCGCAGTCAGTCCGCTGTTCACTGTCAGCGAGAAACTCGCTGTTCCCGTCGCCTGGTTGCCGTCGGTGATCGTTACCGTGTACATCGTCTGCGGGCTGGCCACGGTCGGCGTGCCGGTAATCGCTCCCGTAGATGTATTCAGGCTGAGCCCGGCCGGCAGAGACGGAGAGATGCTATAAGTGAGCGGCGCGGTGCCGCCGGTGACCGTTACCGGAGTGAATGACGCCGGCGATTGGCCGACCGTCAGCATGGTTGCAGGTATGGCCTGCGTCGCTGTCACCGCGCTGTTCACTGTCAGCGAGAAGTTCGATGACGCTGTCGTATTGCTGGCGTCCGTAATTGTCACCTGATAAGTTGTCTGGGGACTGGCCGCCGTGGGCGTACCGGTAATCGCGCCGGTAGACGTACTCAAGTTCAGGCCAGTAGGCAGCGAAGGAGAAATGCTGTAGCTCAGAGGCGCCGTTCCACCGGAGCCAGTTACCGGCGTGAATGACGTTGTTGGGTGGTTTGCAGTCAGTATCTTGCTTGGTACAGCCGTCGTTGCCGTCACCCCCGGGTTCACGGTCAACGAGAAAGATGCTGTCGCCGTTGAACTGTTGACGTCCGCGACCGTCACCGTGTACGTCGTCGCTGGACTGGTTGCCTTAGGCATACCGGTAATCGTGCCTGTGGAGGAACTTATGCTCAGGCCTGTGGGCAGAGCGGGAGAGATGCTGTAGCTCAGAGGTGCCGTTCCGCCGGAGCCTGTTACCGGCGTGAACGATGTCGACGCCTGATTTACCGTCAGGATCTTGGTCGATATGGACTGCGCCGCGGTCACCGAAGGATTCACCGTCAGCGAATAGCTCTGGGTACCGGGGAATCCATTGCTGTCGGTCGCCGTAACTGTGAATCCAACATTTCCAGTCGCTGTCGGTGTTCCCGACAGCATTGCCGTTCCATCATTGAAGCTCAGCCCGGCGGGCAATGCACCCGAAGTGATGGAATGGGTGTACGTGTAGGTAGAAGTCGACCCGCCGGACGCAATAAATGCCATGCTGTATGGTTCGCCCTTTGTTGCGCCTGACAGAGCGCCCGCCGCCGGCGTCAGCGTAATCAGCACAACCTTGAGGTTGGCAGAATTATTCAGAACTGTGGAACGCACGGTCAGCTGGGCCTCGAGCGTGTCGGTGCCGGCCTCATTGACCGAAATGCTGTTGAAGGTTGCACCGGTGCCCGCGACCGTCGTTGCCGGTCCCAGTCCCGTCGCAGTACCCGCCCCAGTGAACGTCAGCGTCACGGGCACCCCACCGATATTCTGGCCGTTCTCCGTCACAGAAACGATTGGGGCTGCCGGGAAGGCGACAGCGCTGTTCACGGCAGCGGCATAGCCGTTGGCGCCCGCATTCGTAAACTGGATCGCCGTGTAGTTCGTCTGAACCGCGCCAGAGTCTATCTTGCCGGAGGTGCAATAGCCGGACGCCCCTACCGGAAAGCCGCGCTGGTCCGTGGTCAAGGCGTTGGCTGTGCCCGCACAGATGGCCGGGCTGTTGGGCAGCGGTAGCATTGTCTGGGTGGGTCCGCCGTAATTGGCCAGCGGCGCCAGATTGATTCCGGCAGTACCGACCAGATTGCCGCCGCCGTCGGTATAAGTGCCAGCAATGTCGGCATCGGAGGATGCCGTGTTCCCCGCGGCAATCGTGTTTGTCACTGTCACCGTGCCGCTGAATATGTAGACGCCGCCACCGGTGCTGCTGGCGGCGTTGCCGGAAATAGTCACGTTCGTCAACGTCATCGAGCCGGTACTGGCTATGCCGCCGCCGATGTTGACCGCGGTGTTATCGGAGAACGTGCTGTTCGTAACGGTGAGCGTGCCGGTGTCGTTCTCAATGCCCCCCCCGTCGGCGACAGTCGAGGAGTTTCCAGAGAAGGTGCTGTTCGCTACAGTCAGCGTGCCCTGACTATAAATACCGCCGCCAATGTTGCCCGAGTTATTGATAACGGCGATATTCGCCAGCGTCACCGTGCCGCCAGGGATGCAGATGCCGCCGCCGCGGTCGAAACTGCTTCCACCGCAGTTGCCGACGCCGTTCGCAATCGTCAGCCCGGAAATGCTGACCGTTCCGGAGTTGATCGTGAAGATTGTGCCGACCGTGGTCGAGTTATTCCCCGAAACAGTCAGGCTGTTCGCGCCGGGCCCGGCTATGGTCATATCAGCCGCGATGGCTGGAAGCGCGCTGAGCAGGGTGATCGTCCCTGTCGCCGTGATGTTAATCGTGTCACCGGTATCAGCGTTAGCCGTTGTAATTGCGGCGCGCAGTGAGCCGGCTCCGCTGTCATTCGTGTTCGTAACAGGGATCGTCGCCCCGCGGGCGCTCCCCAAAAAACCGAGACTGCAGAGCATCAGGCAGAAAGCAGTCCAGAACCCAGGACCGCGTGAAGGAACATCGTCTCGGCGTGCCATTTGTGATCTCCGGAGAATGCAAGCTGTTTAGGTGCCAACGAACGCACGGCGACTCTTCGTCGGCTGATGCGAACCTGGGGAGTCAAGTAATCTACTGGTGACGCGACGAATCAACTACCAACGAGTAAACGAATGAGCAGGCTAGGGATCCAAGGCTCGTGCTGACAGTCCGGCAATCGAATCAAAAAAGTGACGCCTCAGCGACGTCTCTACGAAGATCTTTTGCTTACTGGTTCTCGACGGAATCGCGGCCCAGCGCCTGGGGGAAAGGCAGAGCCCCTCCTGGTGAGTGGGTATCGATTCGCGTATCTACTGAACGGCGATCATTTTTAGGTCTGTATCTTCAGAAGTCAAGATTAACCAGGACGCTATTGAGCAATTGGTAAATGCAGAGATGGAAAGATTCGACGATCGGGAGACGATTGAGAAAGCCGGGCACCGCCCGGAGGGCTTTGGTCAAATACGACATTTGAACCAGAAGGATCGCCCACTTAATACTTGTCGGATAAATACCAGTTATCGCCCTTCCTGCTAAAGGAGAGTGTTTGTTTCCGAGGAAAGTCGGTCAGTTTCCCGGAGCTTTTGATCGAGGTGACTTCAGTGCAGGCCCATTGCGCATGATCGCCCTGAATGCTCAATGACGAATCCGGACACTCCTCTCTCACCCTGGCTTCAGGGTTCGACTTGAAGAGGCCTTGTAGCAGCTTATTCTGCTCAGAATTCATACCAACCCACACAGACTTCACCTTCCGGGTGTCGTGCGAATTGAATGCGCCTTCGAACTCCCGCACCACTTGCTTCAATAGCGCCTTGTCGTCGACGTGGGGCGCCGCCGCCGTTGTCGGTGCGGACACCGCAGGCGCAACGGGACGAGCCTCGACGAGAATGTTCAGCGATCTTTGTTGGGTTCCGCCATTGCCTTTGGCAGTAAGCGTATAGGTAGTGTTCGTGGTCGGTCGCACGGTTGTCTGCCCGCTGTTGTCCACCCGATCGATCCCATTGTCGATAGTTACCTCTGATGCGTTGGCTGTCTCCCATTTCAGAGTCGTTGGCTGTCCCTGCTCGATCTGTGACGCGGATGCTGAAAACGACTGTATCTGCACGGGCGACGGAGCCGCCGCCGCAGGTGCGGTCGTGGGCGGCGGTGCAGGAGCCGGTTTCGCAGCAGCAACGGCAACCAGTGAGGCGGTCAAAGTCTTCTTTTCACCGGCTTTCACGGTCACGCTCTGGCTGAATGTCTGGAAATTATCGAGGCCAACCTGGACCGACCTCCGGCCCGGCTTGACGGGCACGATGAGGTCGCCCCGCGCGTCGGTACGGCCCACAGAAGCGCTGTCGACGCTGACTGCAGCTGCCGGTGAAGAGTGGACGGTCAGGTAGGCTTCTGTCGGCGGTGGAGGAGCAGCCCCGGCGCTCTGGTCGAGCTTGAAGGAGAGGCTGGCTGTCTGGTTCGCGCTGATTTCAATCGGAGGTGCCTGAAAATCCTCATAACCAGCTTTGGTAAATCGCACCGTATGAGTGCCTTCATCCAGCGGCAATGAGAGCTTTCCATCACTCTGAGTAAAGCCCTTGAGCACCCCGTCGACGAAGACGTCCACATCGCCCATATTGCCTGAGACAGTCAGCGTTCCCGTGGGAGGCGTGATCGGCGCTGCGGGTGCCGCCGGTGGAGGCGCCGGCTGATTCGCGACTGTGGCCTTATGATCTCGGTTGAGCAGCCAGAACGTAAGGACCAGTATGATGAGCAGACCCAGACCGCCGGCAGCGAGCGCAATGAGTTTTGGACTTAGGCCGCGCTCAGGCTCTCTGGTCACCGCCTGGCTTTCTTCGACCGCAGCACCGATTGCGGCACTCGTATCAACGGTTCCAGTGGGCCGGCGCGCAGCAGGCTTGGCGGCTTCCGCTCTCAGGCGTCGCCAGTCCGCCTGCTGGAGCGTGCCTGCGAATTCAACTAGGCCGGCGGACCCTTGCAACTCGTTCATCGCCGCCGTCGCGTCGCTGCGGAGAAGCGCCTCACGTGCTGCTTCGACAGATCTGCTTACGCCCTCGTTCGCGATTGCAGTGCGCCGCGCCTCGTAGTCGGAAATAACCCGACTTAGTTCTTCGGAATCTCCATAGGCGCGGCGAACGCTCTGCAGCGCCTCGAGGCCGCCATGGAAATCCATCTTTTCGAGGGCCTGCGATGCCGTGCCGATCGCTGCGACGACTGCCTGTTTGCTGGCATTCTCGGTGCGAAGCTCCGACAGCATTGCACTGAGGAGAGTTCCTTTCGTTGCCGCAGCGGGCGTGGCTTCGAGGAGCTTGATCGCTTCATCGAGTTGGCCACTCTCGCGCAGCTTGGCTACGCGATTTGTGAGTAGCTCCAGCCTGCGGGCGGCTTCAGCCTGTTGTCCGCGAGCCTCAGTGAGGAGCCTCGAAAGTGCGGCATCGCCGGTTTCGGTCGTGACCGGCTCGAGCAGGCGGATGGCCTCGGTGATGCGGTCTTCCTGAATCAGAGATTTTGCCTGGGTGGCGCAGGAGCTGATTCGCGCCTGCCGCTGCTGGCGGGTTAGCTCGGATTTGGCGAAGTCGAGAAGCTCGTTGACGCTGGTATTGTCGGTGAACTCAAGCTGGTAAGACTCGAGTATCCCAATCGCCTTTTCGAATTCATTGCGGTCGATAGCCTCCTGAGCCTCGCGCAGATAACGGCCGCGCACTTCCTCCGCCTGGAGATTCTTCAGACGCTGCCGAAGCGAATCTTCAAGGGCCAGGAGACGCTCTTCACCAGGCAGCTCCTGGAGCGCTCTCTGCACGATGCCTAGTGCTTCATGCGGCGAGGTCGCGAATGCCTCCTGCGCCTTGGCCGCTGTGATATCGATCAGTTGCTTGACCCGGTACTTTCGCGCCTGTCCTGCGACCCGCGTCTTCAACTGGAGCAGAGAGGGTTCTGCAGGCAGTTGCTCGACGGCGCGGTTGACGAGTTCTGTGGCGCGATCGTAGTCGTCGGCAAGCAGACAGTTTTCTACCTGCGCCTGCACCTGGTCGAGCAGTTTTCGCCGGCGTTCCTGCTCCTGCCCGCTCACAGCCGTGTGGAGCAGGCTTTCCACTTCGGGATGGGAAGGATCGAGCTTGCTTACCTCGCGCAGAATTTCGATTGCCGCCGTGAAGCGCCGCGATGAAACCTCCTGCCGCGCGCTCTGGAGCATTTCGCGGATCTGGCCCTGCTGTTCGGCCAGCTTGGCCTGCCTGGCGTATTCCGTGTAAATGGACCGAAGTTTTGGGTTGTCCTGGTCGAGGCGAAGAGCCTTCTCGATGACTTTCAGCGCTCCGGTCAGATCGCCGCGGTTGCGCGAGGCATCTGCTTCTGCCAAAAGCCGGGCGACCTCATCCTGCGCGCGCTTCTTCTCTTTGGCGGCCTCAAGCTTTGTCTGCAGGTCGGTATTCGCGGGGTCCAGCTTGACGGCTTGTTCGAGCGACGCAAGGGCTTCGGGAAAACGCGAAGATGCGAGCGCTTCTTCGGCCTCCCCGACCAGCTGCCGAATTTGTTCGGCGCGTTGCATCCGAGCGATGTTCTGCTGGACGATGCCAAGCAATTGCTTGGCGCCCGTGTGCTGGGCGTCAATTTTGATGAGCTGCTGCAAGACCTCGCGCGCTCGCCCGAACTGCTGTTCCGTCGTCAGCCGCTCTGCATCGTTGAAGAGCTCGGTGACGCGGCTCTGCTTCAGATCGTCGATTACGGCGCGAAGATCTGCGGCGAACTCTTCGGCGCTTACGTAGCGCTGTTCTGGATCTTTGGCCAAAGCCCGGTCGAGAATCGTGTCAAGATACGGCGGATAGTTGGAAATGTAAGTGCCGAGCGGAGGATGGGGCTCATTCACCAGCTTCTGGAGCACGGTCATGTCTTCGCCGGAGAAGGGAAGTGCACCAGTGAGCAACAGGTAGAGCATCACGCCCGTCGAGAAGATGTCAGAGCGGCCGTCAAAGGGCTGGCCGCGCAGACGCTCGGGAGCAATGTAGTGAATTGTGCCGATTACGTTGCCGGTGCGGGTGAGGCCGGTTTCGGCGTTCGAACTCTGCACGCGCGCGATGCCGAAATCGACGATCTTCGCCTGTCCGTCCGGCTGCACGATCACATTAGCGGGCTTGATGTCACGATGCACGACTCCACGCTGATGCGCGTAACCCAATGCAGCGCACACCTGCTCGATGACACTTAGCTTATCGATCAGCGGAACCGGCCTGCCCGACGTGATGATCTTGTCCAGCGGATCGCCATTGACGTATTCCATGACGATGAACGGCACGCCGTCTTCGTCACCAAGGTCATAGACGATAACAATGTTGGGATGCTGAAGGATTCCCGCCTGCGCTTCGCGATAGAAGCGCTCGAGCATATCGGCTTGCCCGGAGAATCCCTCGGTCAGCGTCTTGATGGCTACCTGGCGGCCAATGCGCTTGTCTTCGGCGCGATAGACGACTCCCATGCCGCCGCGGCCCAGAATGCCCGTGATCTCGTATTTACCTATCTTCTTGGTCGAGAGCGCATCCACTGTCTTTGCCCGACGCCAACTGAGGCAGAAAAGGCTGCTGCCGGAATCCGTTCATCCAGAAGAGCCAAACAAATGCATTAATTACTTTTCGCTAATACTGACGGCACGGTAACACGATTCTAGTCCCGCATCCAGCAGAAAGGGGCACGGATCACGTTACCACAATCGACTTGGAGGTTACGGAGGAGTGCCCACACGTGAACATGCACCCGCTCCACTTCAATAGGGGCCCACGCCGGGTGTATCGTTACGAGCGCTGAGTAAACTATGTCGATGAATCCGGAAGTCTCCCACCCATCGTCGGCGCGAGTGTCGTTTCAATTGCCGGTCGGCGGCGGATTCCTCAATGCCAGCGCGAATCTACCGACCGGGCAAACAACGCTGACACAATTCCTCCCCATTATTCAGAATCTCGAGAACGCGATCGTCGGCCGAATCGGAAAAGAGGCCGAATTGGCCGGCGCACCCATCTCGTGCCGGGCCGGGTGCGGAGCCTGCTGCCGGCAGCTTGTACCTGTAAGTTTCTTCGAAGCCGAAGCTCTCACTGAATGGATGAGCACATTGCCGGAAGAGAGGCGCTTGGAACTTGAAGGCCGGTTTCATCGCGCATTGCTGGCGCTGCGCGACGCTGGCGTGATCGAGAAGATTCTGGGCGATCGATGGACGCTGGAAGAAGAGGCTGCGACACAACTGGCGATCGATTACTTCCACGCGGGTGTTCCATGCCCTTTTCTCGAAGACGAGAGTTGCAGCATTCACCCGATGCGTCCTTTAAGTTGCCGCGAGTACCTTGTGACCTCGCCGCCTGATCTTTGTCGGGACCCGTCTGCGAACCAGGTCGCAGGCGTCCGGTTGCCGCTCAAGTTGTCGCGCGTTCTCTATGCATTCGGACAGCGATTGTCGCTGGACCGCCGCGGCTGGATTCCGCTGGTATTCCTGCTGGCGTGGAAAAAAGGCGACCAGCGGCCGGGGGATTACGTCGCCGGCACAGGAGAAGAAGTTCTGAAGAAGTTCCTCGAGCAGGTGGCTGCAATGCCGCCGCCCACAGAAAATGGCCAGCCGGTCGAGACGCCAGCTGGCCAATAGCAACGAGATGGATGCGGTTTAGGGTGTCTTTACCGTATCTCCGGTCTTTGGCGTCCCCGAACCGGCGAAGGTTCCCACAGCGGACCCCGCATCGACGCTGGTGATGGTGAGCTCGCCTATCGGATTTTCGATGGAGCGCAGCACTTTACCGGTTGCTGGATCTTTAACGTCGCGCACCTTGCGGGAAACGGCCAGCTTGTCGCCAACTTTCACCCCGGCACTGCTGCCGACATTAATGATGATGCTGTCGGGCGCGGATGCATCAGCTATCAGGCCGGAAACGGAGACCTTAGGCGGAGGAGGGGCATCGGGAATCTTCGAAGCGTCGCCGCTGAGACCGGTGGCAACCTGCGCGACCGCTGCATTCGTAGCCTCGCCGATGATCGTCTGGCCAAAATTGCTACTGGTCATGCTCGCCCCGCCAACTGCTCCTGACCCGCCGCCCCAGCCCCCGCCTAAGAGGTCCGTCCCTTTTCTTTCCGATTCACCCTTACCGGTGACAGACGCGAGGATTTCGCCGGTGGTCGCATCAACCATGCGGACGGTAATCGCCACTACAGCCTTTGCTTCGTGCTTGCCGACGCCGCCGATGGCGCCATGCGTCCACGCGCCCACCACCGCGCCGCCATAGTTCTTGTTCTGGTCGTCACGTCCGAATTGCGTGATATCGCCGGTGATGACAGCATCGACGCCAAGGATGTGCCCGATCTTGGCGGCTGTGTTGGGATCGGCGCGGTTGCTGTTCGAGAAGTCCTGCTCGTGAAGAACCTTGTCGATGGCGTTCCGCTCGATCACACGGAAACTGCCATCCGCAAGTAACTTATCGATAAGCATGTCGGCAATACCCTTGCCGATGTCGACGTTGGTACCAAAGACGGCCTGAGAGGCACTCATAACCGTGGCGTAGCCGAAATCGAGTACGGCCACCCGGTGCCTCACCGGCGCCTGAGCAACAAGCGGCGAGCTTACCAGGATGAGGGAAAGAATTTTCGAAAACATGTTGCGCATTTTGCTGATCTCTCCTAACGGCCCAAGAATGTCTTTAAGTTCGAAATCTCTTTTTCTGCGCGGTCCATTTCATCCTGGGCCGCTTGTACGTCGTTCTGATTCAGGGCACCGTTTGCCTCGTTGAGATACGAATTCATCCGGTTCAACGAGGCGAGTACGTCTCCACGAATATCAAGGCCCTGCGCCTGCTGCTGGCCGCGGATCTGCTGGATACCCGCCCGAATGCTTTCGGCGTCAGCATCAAGCTGGATCATCCTTTCGCGCGCCTGGCTGATCTCCTGCTTCGTGGGGCCTGGCGGGGTACTCTCTGCTGGCGCAGCGGGCGTCATCACGGGAGCATTCGCTGAAGGCTGCGCATGGTGCGCCGGTGTAGCAGGCGAGCTCGGCTGACTTACGTCGCTAGTCGTTCCTGCCGGAGTTGCGCTGGTCAATGGATTTGGCGTAGCCGGCGATGGATTTGCGGGCGCCGGCGGGGCCGCACCGCTGTTGGCGTCTCCGGAAGATGGTGGCGGCGGGGAGGTCGTCGTTACAGTGGGAGTAGTCTTTTGGTCCGCATGGGTGGAGAGCATCCGCGGCAGAACCGTCGCTGCTGCAATCATTGCAATGATTGCGGCGACGGCGCCGAGACCGATCCATAGGCCACGGTGACCTTTGGAAGCAGCGGGGGTGATGCCCGGCAGGTTCGCAGCGGGAACAACAACCGGCCGCATCGGTGCGGGGTTGCTCTCGAGCACAGTTGCACCGGGGACGAAGGCTTGTGACGAAGTTGGCTGCGCCTGCGGCTTCTGGACGTTGCGCAGGGCCGTGCGAAATTCTTCTGCCGTCTGAAAACGCCCGTCGGGAGATTTGACCATCGCCCGGAGCACGATGTTGTTGAGTTCGGTAGACAGAGCCGGGTTGATCTGCATCGGCGGGGCAGGGGCTTCGGTAAGCTGGGCGTTGAGCACGCTGTAGGCTGTCTCCGCCTGGAACGGCCTGCGCCCGGTGAGCATTTCGTACAGAGTCACGCCAAAGGAATAGATGTCAGAGCGGGCGTCTACCGTTCCTCCGCGAACCTGCTCGGGCGACATGTAGTAAACGGATCCCATGGTAGTACCGGGCCGGGTAAGCTGCAGATCGTTGGTCGACTTGGCTATGCCGAAGTCCATAAGCTTGACCAGGCCATGCGACGTGATCATGATGTTTGCGGGTTTGATGTCGCGGTGGGTTACTCCCTTGCTGTGCGCATAACTCAGGGCCGACAAAACCTGCATCGAGTAGCCAATCACCTCAGCGACAGGGATTGGTGCTTCGCTCCCCCGCTTATCCAGGGTGACGCCTTCGACGAACTCCATGATCATCACCAGCCGGTTCTCGAACTGGAAAGCAGTGCGAAGCTGGGCAATGTTGGGATGATCGAGGCTGGCTAGTGTGCGGATCTCGGCAGTAAACCGGGCCGCGAGATCTTGTTCTGCGGCGAAATCCGGCAGTAGAACCTTCATCGCCTCGGTGCGGCCGGAGATGATGTTGCGGGCACTGTAGACCTGGCCCATTCCTCCGGCGCCTAGCAGTGCGAGAATTTCGTAATCGCCGACGCGTGCACCAGCTTCTAACGCCATGGCGACGACCTTTCCGCAGCAAAGATCAGCCAAAGGGGAGGACCAGGTAACCAGCAGGTTGGCGCCACGAGTGTAACCCAAATAGGCGTGTCTAGTCCGCGAAAATCGTAAGCTGCAAGTGCTACTTCCGGGTGATTAGCGGTCGACGGCGGGATGACCTGTCCAGGTGCCTGGGGTCGAGGTCTTTACAGGCCCGCGGTGATTCTGGCAGTCTAATCGCGCACCTCCGGAAGTGGTAAAGTCTCAAACGGAAAGCCATCCCGTAAAGCTGCCAATCTGGCGAAAAAGAAGAGTTTCCACTATGGAAAGCCAAAGTGTATTGAAACTTGAAGTCGCAGCTTTAACTGACGTAGGTTGCAAACGATCCAACAACGAAGACAGCTTTGGGTACGACCTTTCGACGCAGATTTTCGCCGTCTGTGATGGCATGGGGGGAATGGCTGGAGGCGAGGTAGCGAGCAGCACCGCCGTCACGGAACTGGTGCGCTTCTTTAATCAGCAGCCTCGCGATGCGCAGGGCGAGCAGCGACTGTACCAGGCGATTCTCTACGCAAATCAGCAGGTATGTCTGCTGGCGCGGGACAGCGATGAATTGCGCGGGATGGGAACGACGCTGGTTGCGGCATGCGTCGATGGCCGCAAGATCGTCATTGGAAATGTCGGCGACAGCCGGGCCTACTTTCTGCGCAGCGGGCGATGTGCACAGATTACCCTCGACCACTCCTATATCGCCGAGCAGGTGCGGAATGGGATTATGAGCCCGGACGACGCAGGAGCATCTCCGCTGCAGTCTCTGATCACGCGCGCCATCGGGACGGCTGAGTCCGTCGAGCCCGATCTCTTCACCGCGGCTCTCGAGCCGGGTGACGTAGTGCTGCTGACTACCGACGGGCTCACGCGTTATGCCGATGCCGATGCAATCGCAAATCTGATTCTCGCTACTCCCAGCCTTACAGAAGCATGCCAGTCCCTTATCGACGCTGCAAAGGATCAGGGGGCCATCGACAACGTCACTTGCCTCCTGCTTCGATTCAGTGAGTCAGACGAGCCCGCGCCTACAGCGGAACTCGAGACTTATGCTCAATGAGCTACAGTCGAGACACACTTGAGATTGCTTAGTCCGCCAGGCATCAGCAGACTGGCCCCCGGACCCGATAACTCAAGGTGAACAACCAGCGGCGCACCGCCGACGACGATGGGAGTATTGGAAAACTCCAATGGATAAGCGAGACGTCCAGCCTGCTCGACCTTTCCCTTGTTTGTCAGATGGAACAGTGCCCATGGTCCGCTGAATTGCAGCGGAAGACTGCTGGTACCGTAGTTGGCCGTCAGTTGCGCCTGCTGGGCGGTTGCCGCCGACCAGGTGAACTGCTTGGACACATCAGAGCCGGTCAGTCGCTGCGCGTCGACTGCCAGGGTTATGTTATCGATCCCCTTCGACGGCAGGATATGTGCCGTAAATGTCAGCGTAGGCGACGTCGCTCCAGCCGGATACATCAACGCTGATACGCTCGCCGCCCTGTTGAAGAACTGCAGGAACGCCGGATTTACCTTGAGCGGTGCGTTGAGCGCCGGAACATACGTAGATCCCTGCTGGATCACGAGCGGCTTCAGTGAGGCATCGTAAAACTGCCATAGCGCGCCCGATCCCGGCTGGAAGAAAGCGGAAACCTCAGCGGGACTCGCCTCGACGGTCGCCGAAGGCGAGAAGGGGAATTTGGCAAGCAGCGGCGTAAGACTCGCACACAGGCCGCCGCCTTTCGGCGGACCTGGTTTCGCAATGTCTTCGGCAGAGGTGATTGGCGCCTGCAGGAGAGCAAGGACCGTCTGCTCAATATGGGCCTGCGGATCGATGTTGAATGCCTGCGCAGTCTGGCTGACCGCACCATGTGCGCTGATAGCTGCGGTGATGACGGGTTGGAAAGCTCCCGGAGTGGTTGCGGCGTTCGGATCGGCGGCAACCTGCGACACGGCCCCCTGCAGGCCCACCAGCCCGTTCACGTAACTGGTGTTCTTGTCGTTCATCAGCCTGTCGGGGCTGTCGGGAGCAGCCAGCACCTGCGTTGGCTGAAATTCCTTGGCAATATCCGGGTTCGCCACGGCGGTATTGTGCGAGGCCGTATAAAAGAGCGCCAGCAGCGGGGAACTGGGATTCGAAAGGATCTGCAGCTTGCTGCCCGCATCTCTCAGATCCCGGTACTTGACGACTGCAGCGGAACGCAAAAATGTGCGCCACTCCAATTGATAATCGGCGAGATATTTGCTTGCCAATTGCGACGTCAGCGCCTTTTGGTCCAGCGATGGAGGGGCCTGATCTCCAAGCACCCATGCTTCGCCGCTGAAGTACTTGTCCGGATGCAGGATGGCGTCCTGCATGAAGGCAAAGCCGTTGCGGGTAAAGGCCCCGGGTACGATGTGTGACTCAGCGACTACGGAGGAAGATCCGGGATACAGCCGATTGAAGTCAATCGACGGAGCCGCTTTGTTGGCCGCGGTAATCATCTGTTGATAGATCCGCGCAAACCCGCCAAAGCTCGCCAGATAAGAGCGCGCATGGTTGACGCTCGTCATCGCCGGAGCAATCGAATACGGATTTCCCGACCGCAATTCATTGGCATAGAAATCAAACTGTAACTGCGCCAGTTGCTTTTGCTCGTCGGTGTCGGGCACCCTGCCGTTCAGCCAGTACTGCATCAGGACGGGAGTGAGAAACTCCTGCGTGCTCTTATCGGGATTAGTCGTCGTAATTAGGTACGCTTTGAGTGGGTTATATCCTGCGCCATAATCCGAATCAGGCGATGCCGAAGCAGGAAGCGCATTCAGCGCCGTCACAAGATTGCTTTGCGTGTTCGCGAGCAGCAGGCGCTGAAAGCGATCGAAGTAAATGTGCCGCGCGGCTTCAAGCAGTTGATCTCCGTGATACAGGCCCCAGCGGTACATAAGCGGCGGACCCTGCTGACGATAATTCTCCAATTGCACTAAAGCAGTGCGCAGTTGATTCAGCGCCATTAAGTCCTGGGTGGACGCCAGCGTAGTCGAGGGAACTGTTCTCCTGGGTAAAGCGTTTGCAGCGGACGCAATATTATGCGCAAGCTTCGAGTTGTTGCCGTAAGAGACGATCAAACAAGCGAGATAAACGAGAAGCAGCAGTGACAGCGTCGCGAAAACAGCACGCCGCAAGACATGCGTCCTTCCGCTGTGGCTGGTACTCGCCAGCGCACTACGGTCCTGAAGGACGACGACGGGAAAAAGCTTCGGCAGGAAACACCATTGCGCCACTTTCTGCGATATCACCTGCGGTGCCGGCGCGGCGCTGGGAGCCTGCATCTGCTGCACGCTGAACATGCGCGTCGCGCCGGCCTCGGCGGGCGCGGCTTTTGGACTCTGCGCCGGAGCGCTCACCATCTGCTCGACCGTGTGTGCGCGCACGCCCGTGAAGTAGAACCCCCTTAGATACGGATTGGCGTTCAGGTGACTTGGCCGGGCCAATTCGACCAGATAGGCGGCGACGTTGTTCCGAAGCTTCTTCACTTCGCGCGGGAACTCGTAGACCGGATCGACATTTCTCTGGTCTGATTCGCGGCCGAGCATTTCGAGCCGATATTCTCCGAGGGAGAAGGTTAGCCGATCGAGTGCGGACGTCACCTCGGCCATGGCTTTCTCTGCATACAGGCCGCTCGATGCTTCGCTCTGCGCAAAGGCCATGCCGAAAGGCTGGGACGCTTCCTCGGTGGTCAGATTGCGGACGTACTCGCTGAAGTTCGGAACCCGATCAAGCTTCGTGAAGATCACGTAGACCGGAACTTCTGTTCCCAGATGCTGGGCGAGATCGCGGAGCATCTGGTTGGTGGCACGGGCCGCGGCCAGCACCGCTTCGGACGCGGCGGCGCCAAGGAACAGTTCGCAGCTGATACAGACCACAGCGGCGCGCACCGGAGCCTGTGTCCCCATAGCGGAGCGGTACGCCTTGGGCCGCGTTTTGCGGATCAACTTGCTCCACAAAGCCGGGCTGTTGCGGACCGCGCTTCCGGCTTCGACGATCACGCACTGTTGCGTATACCAGAGGTTCACGACTGGCGTGGAAATCACATCCTGGTCACGGTAAATCTGCCCCGCGAGAAGCTCAGGATCGAGGCCGGATTTCAGGATGGAGGTCGTCTTTGCAGAGTTGCCTTCGCCGACGAGGTAAAGAAGCGGGAGCGAATCGAGCGATTTCGCGCCGGAGCGTTGCGCGGCGGCCAGTCTTTTCTCCGCGTCGCGCAGCAGGGTGTCCATATCCGAGCCGCCCGCGATGTTTTTCGTGGCGGCGTCGCGGCGCTTCTCCCGGAAGTGCAGAACCAGAATGATTGTCGCGGCAACCGCGCCGAGTAATACAAGCAGGATGCGCAGGATGAGAAGGGAAGTACCTTCCACGTGAAGCAGTGGCCCAGCCAGCCAGGCGAGCACGATGGAGAGAATAAAGATCAGGGCAGAAATTACGATCGATACCACAGCTGGCTCCTATCGCGCATTCAGACTGGTGTTCTGCACCTCGGACACTCCGGAACCAAGGGCAAGTTCAAAGCCGCCGAACGCGATCACCGTCAACCCGGCAAGCACGCATGTGGTGATGAGCAGGGCTCTGCTCCACGAGTCCTTTGCCCTTGCCGGCCGTACCTCGGGTGGTGCCATCGGAGGCACCAGATACCCCGTTCCGCGAATGCGCTGAATTTTCTCGCGCGCCATGCGCAGCATCTGATGCAGCTCGCCGGAGTCGCCCAGAGCATATCGGCCGCGGTATCCCATCTGCAGGCAGAGGCAGTGCAACTCCAGAGCATCGGCAACTTCAGGAGAATCCTGCTGGCCAAGAAGCGTCTTCAGGTTGCGGAAGAAAGTCTCGCCGGCAAGATGGCCACCGAAGAGCTCTTCCTGCAACGGCCGCCGCGCCCAGTCGGCGAAGGCCGGGCTTTGCAGGTTGAGCACGCTCTCGTCCATATACGCAACCACTGCGAACACACCCATCTGCACCGTCTCGCTGGCATATCCCAACGATCGCGCCTCCTGCATCGCGGCTTGCAGAGAGCGGCGCATCTGCACGCGAAAACTCTCCGAGTCCTGTACCTGTTGCCGCTGGAAGCGGACGCGAAGAATGGCGGTCAGCACCTCTTGGAAGCAATATGCGAGGCTGTTGACGCGAAGCATGCTCATGAAGATGTCTCCACGATGACAGTAAGATCGAACTCCGGCTGCGCGATTTCGCCAGGTATATAGACGCCCACTTTGCGGGTCTGCAGAATATGCTCCCAGCACGGGCCGGTAATTTCGATGGCGAAGTATTGCATATCTACCTCGGCCCGGATCGCAGTCGGAGGTACTTGAAGATGCCGGAGCGTCATGCCGGGCAGCGCGCGCTTTACAAGCTCCGGAACGAAGCGCGAAGAGCACACCTTCACCAGCCTCGGCACCAGGTTCAGCAGTTCCGATTCGCCGAGCGAGGAGCGTACTCCCAGGACCCAGCGGGCATGCCGCAGGCATCGCTCGTCAACAATGTCCGCCGCGTAGATATACGGTTCTGTGGGATGAAATTCGAGCGATACGGTATTTGACGGGACAACAATCTCGAGGTGCTTTCTGATATGAGCATCCAGCACGCGGAATGCGGGGCCCGGAGACCGATGATCGTAAGCGGGAAGCTGGCGAGGGTCAGAGTCCACAGCGAAAGTACACAGTGCGCCGGCCAGGCGTGAAAGCTCTACGAACACATCTTCAGGATGGGCGTGGCGCGTTGTGCTTAGGTGCTGCAGTGGCGGGATGGCGCTGTGCAGCGCATGGAGGAACCAGTAATTGGCTACGTCCAGAGCAGCCGTTCCGGCTTCGAACCGCCCATGACGCCGCGCGCTGCGGGAGATGGTGCTGCTCTTCTCACCGATGGTTTCGAGCAAGCGCTTTACTAACAGCATGAAAGGTTCACTGGCGCTGATACGCAGACAGGTCGGGACAAAATCCTCGTCGTAAATCAAGTGGCCGCGTCCATCGCGCAGGACCTGCGCGATTGGAATCGAAAGCATTTGCGGAGTCAGCTCGGCCTCAGTCACCAGCTGGAGATTCTTCTGTCCCAGATCAACTTCGCGCTCATCTATGCCGTTCGTTTCATCGCGAAGGGTGCGCTGCATTCGTGAAAAGCGCGCTCCGTTTGCCGTCTCGCTCAGATCGCAGTCAAAGCCGTTGTCGCGGCGGCTCGGTACCGCCAGGTAAAGCGGCAGGACAGCGTCCGTGGAAGGGAATACCTCGACCAGGTTGCGCGGCGGCGGCGGCGGATCGGAATTCGGCAGCTCGAAAGTCAGCCCGTCAGGAAAAATGCCCGAAGCGTGGAGCAGAACTGCGTTCCCATTCCGGATGGCTTTCTGGTCGAGCTCGGCATGAAGCAATCCCCATGGCTCGTGCCAAAGGCTGGATGCGAGGAATGCAATCGAATCTTCAAAATAGCGGCTTTGCGTTTGAAAATGGTGAGGACCGAGATACATCCCCTCTGACCACACCACCCGCGACAAAAATTTCATAGTGACCGAACCATTCGGCGAAAGCTGGTTGTTGAGCGGCTCGCGGGCATGCGGCGTCATGAGGGTCGATCGGCGCGTTTGCCCAGCGAGTTTCTAAAAGCCTCAATTTACTGCGGCCAAGTCGTGTGTGCATCGTAGGTTGCGCACACTTTACTGTCAAGTAATTGCCATGTAGTCTTGGTCTCCAGAATCGCGCGATAATTGGGAAATACGGTGGCCCTGTATGGACTCCTCCAAATCTCCGTTCGATGATCCTGAATTTCCTGGCAAGAGCGAATCCGCCACCGGTGACGCATCGAGCGCAACCGCTATTTTCGGAACAGTTTCCGCAAAGCCGTCGTCTCAGCAGGACGACGATCTCTTGAAATCACTGATGGGAGCGCAAAGCAGTTCGAGCTTCGTCGCAGAAGCGCCAAGCCCGACCTCTCCGGCGCCGCCCCAGACGCAGCCATGGACTCCGGTCGCTCCGCCCACACCTGCACCACAGGTCGCGTCCTCGAGTGGACCCGGGGAATTTACGGAAATCTTTCGCGCGATGCAGAACCCGGCGCCCGCAGCGACACCACCTGCGGCTCCGCCCGCCGCTTACACGCCTCCCAATCCACCCTCCAAAGCTCCAGCCGACTTAGCGAATGTATTTACCCAGGTCGTGGTGGAAAAGACCACTTTCACGCCTCCTCCAGCACCGCCCCCGCCACCCTCCAAGCCGGGTGAGTTTACGCAATTGCTGCAAACGCTGAATGCTCCGACGCAAAAACAGGAGCCTGAACTGGCCGCACCACCACAGCCTCCTGCAACAGGAACCCCGGGCACTTTTACGCAGCTCTTCAACGCGGTCTCGGGGCAACCAACCGAAACCCCTCAGACCTCCGCGATGCCTGCGGCTCAAGCACCGGTTCCTCAGGTTCCACAGTCTTTCAGGCCGGATACGCCCGCCGCTCCCGGAGATTTCACCCGCATGTTTCAGTCGCAACCGCCCACGCGGCAGGCGGAATCCCCGACGGTTCCAACCAACTCCAGCTCAGCCGCCTTCCGGACCGGGGTCGTTCACGCAGATGTTCTTCGCGAAACCAATGGAGAGCACTCCCAGCGAAGATCCTCTGAAGTCGTTGAAGGCCGGACCTCCTCCGCCAAGTACCTTCCAGTTTTCAGGCCCCGCCCGTCCGCAGGAAAGCATGCCCCCAGCGCAAGGGGGATTCACTCAGCTTCTTCAGGCATTGAATAAGGAGGAGCCGGCAAAGCCGGCCGAGCCCCTAATGGCTCCGCCTCTCGTGCAGCCCGCACCGGCAGTTCCCGCCGCTGGCGGATTTACCCAACTCCTCCAGACGCTCTCGGCTGAGCCGGCGCCGAAGCAGGCAGGGGCGCCTCCGATGATGCCGCCAGTTCAACCTCCCCCAGCGTCGCCATCGGTGTCGAGCGGCCCGGGCGAGTTCACGCGCATCATCTCCGGCTCCCAGCTTCGAGATCTGCAATCACCGAGTGCTGCTGCCAGCTGCTCCTCCACAGGCAGCGCGGCCGGGCGCGCCCCCGATGCAATTCCCGCAGGCCCCTCCGTTTCCTCCTGCGCCCGCGATGCCCCAAATGCATGGCCAGACGCCTGCTGCACATAGCGCAGCGGCTCCTCCAGCGGCGATGCCGCATTTTCAGCCGCCGGCATTCCAGTTCCCGCCCGCACCAGCGCCACCGGCACCGCCGCCGCTCCAGCGCCGAGCAAGCTGCAGCAGTACCTGCCGCTCATTTTGATTCTGAATATCTTTGTGCTGCTGGTAATTGTGCTGATCCTGATCTTCGTGCTGCGGCACAGATAGTTGCCGTACCGAGCCGTCCTTACTCGGGGTTCGCGAAGAGAATGATCAGCTCCATCTCGGGGTTCGGAATCTCTCCCGGAACGTAAACGCCAAAGTTGCGCGAGCGCACAATTGCTTCCCATACCGGACCGCTCCGCTCAAGACTGAAGTACTGATAGCGGAGCTTCACCGGAATGGCGCGTGGCGGGACCGGAACGTGCATCATCTTTAATCCCGGCAGAGCCTGGCGGATCAGCTGCTCAATATGAGTGGCCGAGCAGGCCTTGGCAAGCTGTGGCGTTTTGCTGATCAGATCCGCCTCACGGATGTCCGACGAGATCGCCAGATAGAAGCGCGAATTCTCAAAGTACTTGTCCTTGTCGATCGCCGTGGCGTAGATGGAATCGCGGAGCGGCTTGAGGGGCAAGGCGACGAAGTTGCTGGGCACGACCGTCTCCAGCAGTTCGGCGATCATTGCGTCGAGCGCAATGAAGCATGGCCCGAGTTCTTCATGCTCGTACTTGGGCAGGTCGCGCGGCTCCAGCTTCGGCGAGAAGGTGGTGAGAGCGCCGGCGAGCGTCAGCATTTGCAGGAACAGCGTTTCCGGGTGAACGCGATCGCTTTGCAGCATGTGGCGAAGGACCGGCAGATTCGTGTTGATCGTGTAAAGAAGCCAGAAGTTGGCGACGTCCGAAGCGCTGAAATCGGCAAGAGACTGATTGCGCTGGCGTCGTGTGCCGGCGAGCTGGCCGCTTCTTCCCACCAGCGTCTCGATCAGTCCGCGCAGGATGCCGGTAAGAAGCTCGTTGCCTTTGAGATTCAGCATCGGAGGCACGTATTTGGTATCGAGCCGGTAGCTGCCTGCCTCGGTGCGTTCGATCTGTGCCAGTGGCAGAAGAACAGAGCCCTCGAGGTTCTCGCCTTCAGCCAGGATTTGTACGTTCTTTCGGGCCAGAGACACCGGCTTCTCTATGCCTGTGCTGTTTTCGTCGCGCAGCATCTGGAGCTCAGAATAGAACCGTGTGCTGATGCCGCCGCGTTGCAGGCCTATATTGATGCCTCCCGGCCTGTCCTGAGGAATGGCGAGGAAAAACGAGCAGCGGTTTTGCCCCTCACGAAAACACTCTTCCAGTGTGCGCGAGCGGGGCGGCGCGTCAGAGCCGGGCATGTCAAGCATCAGGCCGTCGGGAAATACTCCCGAAGCCTGGCTAAGGCTCAGTTGGCCTTCGCTCAGGCCGGTGCCGTCGATCTGCAGCGACGAAAATCCCCAGTTGCGGAACGCGAGAGAATCAGAGAGAAAGCGGAGGTTTTCCTCGAAGAAGCGGTCCTGCGCCTGCAAATGCTGCGGGGATAGAAAAACGCCCTTCGACCAGACAACCGGCTGCAACTGTCGCATGTGGTGGATTCCTGTACGGGGTCTGAGTATACAGCGGCAACTCTTTGCCAACGCCCGCTTGCCCAGAAACCAAAGTGTAGTTCAACCGGGCTGTTACGCCGTCCGATGTAATGCGTTGGGCTTGACACGCACTATAGGGCAGTTAATAATTGGCCCGCTCTCACTACCTGTTATTGAAGCGTTCCCAAACCCTGCGCGACTGACAACGTACTGATAAGAAAAAGGATAGAGCAGAGAAGTCTCAGATGCACTCCTTTCAGACTCTGTGGTTGATTCGAACAAAGGGCGAGCGGTTTCCTTCCGCGCGCGCCTCTCGAGGACAAAACTATGGCTAGAGAAAGTACGCAGCATAAACTGGATCGCGTCCGTTCTCCGCGCGTACACATCACCTACGACGTTGAGATCGGCGATGCGATCGAACTTAAGGAACTGCCTTTTGTCATGGGTGTGCTCGGAGATCTGACCGGACAACCCGAGACGCCTCTCGCTGCGCTCAAGGATCGGAAATTCGTCGAGATCAATCCCGACAATTTTGACAGCGTACTCAAAGGGATGCAGCCGCATCTGTCCTTCTCAGTCCCCAACAAATTGAGCGATGACCCTAACGCAGGCCAGATCGGTGTGAATCTGCGGTTTGAAAGCCTCGACGACTTTTCACCGGAAAATGTGGCCAAGCAGGTCGCTCCTCTCAAAGAGCTGTTCGATCTGCGCACACGGCTCTCCGATCTGCGCGGCAGTCTGCAGGGCAACGACAAGCTGGACGAGGCATTATTCGAAGCAGTTTCAAATACGGAGATGCGCGAAAAACTGCGCTCTGAACTCGGCACTCCGGGAGGTGGGGAATGAGCACCACGAAGGCGGCGGCTTCTGTCGCAAATCAAGCGGTTGAGCAGCAGGCGGAACAAAACCTTCTCGATCAGATCGTTGCCCAGGGTCGTTTCAATCGCGACGCCGCAACTCTCGAGCGCGGCCGCGACATGGTTAAGGAGTTCGTGAGCCAGGTTCTTCAGGGGCAGATGACACTGACCCGGGATGCCGAAGCGACCATCCAGGCGCGCATTGCCCAGATCGACCGGCTCATTTCTCTGCAGCTGAATGAAATCCTGCACTATCCGGCTCTCCAGAAGCTCGAAGGAACCTGGCGCGGCATCAAGTACCTCATTGACCAGTCGGAAACCAGCGACATGCTGAAGATCAAGGTGCTCAACGTCTCCAAGCGCGAGTTGTTGAAGGACCTGCAGCGCGCGCCTGAGTTTGACCAGAGTGCCCTGTTCAAGAAGGTCTATGAAGAAGAGTTCGGAGTTTTCGGCGGCGCCCCGTTTGCAGCCCTCATCGGCGACTACGAATTTGGCCGTGGTCCGGAGGATGTCGAGCTCCTGGAGCGGGTTTCTCAGGTCGCGTCTGCTGCTCATGCGCCCTTCATGAGCGCCGCTTCGTCTGAGTTGCTCAACCTGACCAGCTATACCCAACTCGGCGCCCCTCGCGACATCGGCAAGATCTTCGATTCCACCGAGTACGCGAAGTGGAAGTCCTTCCGGCAGTCGGAAGACTCCCGCTACGTGGCGCTCACTCTTCCGCATATCCTCATGCGTCTTCCCTATGGCAAAGACACCAAGCAGGTGGACGCTTTCGACTATGAAGAGGCCGTCGACGGCAGCGATCACTCGAAATATCTCTGGGGCAATGCCGCCTACGGATTGGGTGCGCGGTTGACCAACTCTTTTGCGCGTCACGGCTGGTGCGCTGCAATTCGCGGCGTGGAGGGCGGAGGCCTTGTCGACGGTCTTCCGGCGCATACCTTCCGTACCGACGAAGGAGACATTGCCCTGAAGTGCCCGACGGAAGTCGCTATCACTGATCGGCGCGAAAAGGAGCTGGCCGACCAGGGTCTGGTGCCCCTCGTTCACTGCAAGGGAACTGACTATGCGGCTTTCTTCAGCGTGCAGACGGCGAACAAGCCGAAGCTGTACGACAAGGAAGCGGCAAACGCTAACGCGCGTCTTTCCGCGCAGCTGCCTTACATTCTCGCCATGTCGCGCTTTGCGCACTATCTGAAGGCGATGATGCGCGATAAAATCGGCAGCTTCATGACCCGCCAGGACTGCGAGAAGTTTCTTAACCAGTGGATCAGCAATTATGTGTGCGCGGACGACAACGCCTCTCAAGCCGCCAAGGCGAAACTGCCTTTGCGCGAGGCTGCAATCCAGGTCTCCGAAGTGCCCGGGAAGCCTGGTGCCTACCGCGCGGTCGCGTTTTTGAAGCCGCATTTTCAACTCGACGAGCTCTCTGTTTCGCTTCGTCTCGTGGCGGATTTGCCGGCGTCGGCGCGAAAGTAGGATAGCCTTCACATCGCCGCACGTCCCTGACAATGGCAGGGTAGACCAGAATTGCGTTAGCTAATCGAGATACGAGAGGAGCCAAGATTATGGCGGTAGATTATTTCCTGAAGCTCGACGGGATTCAAGGCGAATCCGCGGATACGAACCACAAAGACGAGATACAGATCATGAGCTGGAGCTGGGGCGCTTCCCAGGTGTCCTCGGTTGCCGGCACGGGTGGCTCAGGCGCCGGCAAGGCTGATCTGAGCGACTTCAGCATCATGACGTATTTCGACAAAGCAACCCCGAAGTTCTTCAAGTCGATCGGTGCCGGCACTCACATCAAGTCCGGCACCATGAGCGCGATCAAGTCCGGCGCGGACGGCAAGCCCTACTTGAAGGTCGACTTCAAGGAGTTGTTTGTCAGCAGCCTGCAGATTTCCGGTTCCAGCGAAATTCCGACTGTCAGCCTCTCGTTTACCTACAACGAAATCAAGATTGACTACTCAGTGCAGGACGAGAACGGCAACCTTAAGAGCACCGGCCCGGTCACTTACAACACAAAGGAAAACAAGCTCACGTAAGGCGACCTTCTTATGGACGCGCTTTCGCTTTATCGTGCCGGTCAACTGAAGCCTGCAATCGACGCGCTTGGTGACGAGCTGAAAAAACAGCCACTCGACACCAGGCGCCGTACTTTTTTATTCGAATTGCTTTGTTTTGCGGGCGATTATGATCGTGCCACCAAGCAACTCGATGTCTTGTCGGATTCGAGCCCGGAAGCCGCCTCAGGCGCGATGCTTTACCGCTCCGCGCTGCACGCAGAAAGAACCCGTCAGGAAATGTTTGCCAAGAACGAACTTCCGCTGGGAACGACGCATCCATCGCCGTCCGGACAGTGGAATGGAGCGGACTTTGCTGAATTTTCCGACGCCGATCCGCGCATCGGAGCGCATCTCGAGGCGTTCATCGCCGGCAGCTACACCTGGATCCCATTCGCCTATGTGGAGTCGATCGAAGTGCAGCCGCCGAAGAAACTGCGCGATCTGCTATGGATGCCGGCGATTCTGCACACAACCTCCGACTTTCGTCTGCAGGATCTCGGAGAGGTTCTCCTGCCCGTGGTTTCGCCCCTTTCCTGGAAACATCCCGACGATGCAGTTCGCCTTGGCCGCGCGACCGTCTGGGAAGAAGACCCCAAATACGGCGAGGTGCCGCTCGGTCAAAAATTGTTGCTATGCGGAGACGAAGAGGAGCCGTTCCTCCAACTACGGAACCTGACCTTCCACCATGCCGGGGAGACGGCTGAAAGTGCCACTACGTGATGATTTCCTGAATCCGGTACCCGGCGAAAATCCCTCCGGTGCGAGCCTGAGATACGAGCGCATCTACGATCAGATCAAAGAAGCGCGTACTGAAGAAGACGAGAGCATACCCAGCGGAGACTGGCAGAGGCAGGCGAAGCGGGCCGACTATCCGCTCGTGATCAAGCTTGCCGGCGAAGCGCTCGCAACGAAAAGCAAAGACCTGCAACTTGCAGCGTGGCTGACCGAGGCTTACGTCAAGCGCGAAGGGATAAGCCTGATTCAGCCTTGCTTCAGGCTGATGCAGGACCTGCAGGAGCAGTTCTGGGACACGCTCTATCCCGAGATCGAAGACGGCGACGCCGGCATGCGCGCCGTTCCCATGGAATGGGCGGCAAATCGCGTCGCAACACTTCTGCGCGAAGCTCCAATCACGCGCGATGGTCTCAACTCCTATCAATATAAAGAATCTCGTGCAATCGGCTATGAAGCTGATACGGAATACAACGATGCCAAGCGCGAGGCTCGCGAGCGAGCAGATCGCCGACGGCAAGGTGACGGGCGAGGATTGGGATAAGGCCTTCGCCTCCACCTCAAAGTCCTTCTACGTGAACCTGGAGGAGTCGATCCGCTCCTCGACCGAGACGATCGACACCTTGCAGGTCTTCTGCGAAGAGAAGTACGGCGACGATGGTCCCGGATTCAACAAGCTGCGCACGGCCCTCGAAGAAGTCGGTCAGGTCATCAACAGTCTTCTCAACGAGAAGCGCAAGCTTGAGCCCGATGAGCCCGAACCCGCTGCAGCAGAAGAGTCCGCTGAGATAGAAGAAGTCGAGCCCGAAACCGAAGCGGAGGTCGAAGCAGTTGCCGAAGCCGCTCCTGTCGCGAAGGCGAAAAAGGTAAAGTCCGTCTCCGCGGAACCCACTGACTGGGACGACGCGATCGGCCGCATTCAGGTTTGTGCACAGTTTCTGCAGAAGGATCGTCCTTCGAGTCCGGTCGCGTATCTGCTACAGGCATCTCTACGACTGGGAGAAATGCGTGAGCAGGGAAGTTACGCGTCTTATGACTTCCTCGTATCGCCGTCCACCGAGACGCGGCAGAACCTGAAGAGACTGGCGTCGGAATCAAATTGGGAGGAGCTGCTGAGCGCAGCGGTAGCGGCAGCAGGCGAGCCCTGCGGACGTGCGTGGCTCGATGTGCATCGTTACGTCTGGAGAGCGAGCTACGAAGCCGGGCACAGCGCAATCTCGGCCAGCGTTATCGCTACTCTGCAGGCACTGCTGAAGGATATTCCTGAGCTCCCCACCTGGACCCTGAACGACGACACGCCGACCGCGAATCCGGAGACGCAGCGGTGGCTCGAGGAGATGGTGATTCCGAAGCCACCCGAACCAGTCATTGTCGTGCAGGAGGCACCGGCTCCCGAACCTGAACCCGTGTACGCAGCAGTCCATGACTCATCGGAAGAGCCAGGCGAAGAAGCGCCGCCCGACGTTCTGGATATTGCCAAAGATATGATCCGCCGGGGACAACTCCCGCAGGCCATTCAGCTTCTCGTGCGCGATGCGGCACAGCAGCCGAGCGGGCGAGCTCGCTTTCAGCGTAGATTGCAAGTCGCACAACTGTGCTTTAGCGCAGGACAGAACAAGGTCGCTCATCCGGTCCTCGAAGAGTTGGTGAAGGAGATCGACCAGCGTCGCCTTGAAGAATGGGAATCCAGCGACATGATTGCGCCTCCCATGGCGTTGCTGCTCAAATGTCTCGATCCCTCAACAAGTAACGGTGTGAGAGAGGCGCTTTTTGCCAAGCTGTGCCGCATTGATCCAACCGCTGCAATGGATGTTTAGCAGTTACATGAAAGGAGCCCGGAGGCTTGGCGCGTTCAACTACAGAAACGCTGGTGACACAATCCGTCCTCGATCGGCTGATGACCGTCGAGGATTGGCCGGCGACGCGTTCGCAGTCGCTACGCTATTTCAAGGAAGCGTTGAAGCGCGATCTGGAGTGGCTCCTCAATACCCGCCAGCCTCCGATTCCAGAGCTCGTTGATTATCCTCTGGCCAAGGCCTCCGTGATCAACTTCGGATTGCCCGACATTACCTCGCTGGGCCTGTCCTCCGCCTCCGACCATGGCCGCCTGCGTAAGGCCATCGAAACCTGCCTGCGTAACTTCGAACCGCGCCTGATGGACGTGCGCGTGACCCTTGAAGGCTCCGATACTGCTGACCGGCGTCTCCGCTTTCATATCGAGGGAAACATGAAGCTCGATCCCGCGCCGGAGGAGATCTCGTTTGACACGGTCCTCGAGCTTTCCAGCGGCGAGTACAAGGTGAAATAGCGGATGCGCGAAGAACTCCTGGAATATTACGAACGAGAACTCGCGCACCTGAGGCAGCTCGGCGGGCAATTCGCCGAGAAATATCCTCGCGTTGCCAGCCGGCTCCTGCTTGAGCCCGATCGCTGTGACGATCCTCACGTTGAGCGGCTCCTCGAAGCCTTCGCTTTCATGGCGGCTCGCGTACACCTGCGGGTCGACGACGACTTTCCCGAGGTGACATCGGCTCTGCTCGGCATCGTCCAGCCGCACTATCTGCGGCCCATTCCTTCGATGACCGTCGTCGAGTGCCAGCTTGATCCGGAACAGGGAAAGCAGACCGCGGGTCTGCGCATTCCCGCGAAAACACAGCTGGCCACAAAACGCACTGTCGATGGCCTGGCGTGCCGCTTCCAGACCGCATATCCAGTAGAGCTGTGGCCGTTCTCGGTGAGTGAATGCGAGTGGCGTCAGCCCGAGCGTCTCACTGATCCGGTCCGAATACCAGGAACGGCAGGCGTCGTCCGTATGCGCCTGCAGTGCTCGCGGGACGTCTCATTCAATCAGTTCTCCATCGGAAAGCTGGCCTTTCACCTTACCGGCGAAACGAATGTGGTGCACACCCTGTATGAGCTCTTCTGCCGGAACTGCATCTCCATCCTGGTGCGCAATCCCCAGCAGCGCGGCAGCAAAATGGTGAGCATCTCGCCTTCGCAACTGCGTGCCATGGGCTTCGAGGAAGAGGAAGCGTTGCTCCCATTTCCCAAACGGTCCTTTGATGGCTATCGGTTACTGCAGGAGTACTTCACCTTCTCCGAGAAATTTCTTTTCTTCGAACTGGGCGGACTCGAGGCGATCCGTGAAGCCGGCTGTGATGATCAGGCGGAGATCCTCTTCTGCTTCTCGCGCTTCGATCGTCCGGAGCGGCAGCAGGATCTCGAGATCGGTGTCTCAGCGCGAACGCTGCGGCTCGGTTGCACTCCGGTCATCAATCTTTTTTCGCACGTCGCCGAGCCGATTCTTGTGACTCACACAAAGCACGAATACCAGGTCATTCCCGATGTGCGCCATCAGGATACGACCGAGATCTTCTCCATCGACGAAGTGATGGCTTCGAACACCACGCGGCGCGAAAGTATTCAGATCGATCCAATCTACTCGTATCGCTTTCAGGCGCGGAAGGAATCAGGCCGCGCCTATTGGCACGCCGTCCGGCGCATGAATGTGCTCGGCGAACGGGAGCCTTCCACGATGCACCTTTCGCTGGTCGACGTCGACGGCATTATGACTGAGCCGGACGCGGAAGTGCTTACGGTTCGCTGCTCCTGCTCAAATTTCGATCTGCCGTCACGTCTTCCGTTCGGTATCGAAGAGGGAGACTTCATGGCGGAGGAGTTTCCCGTGGTCAAGCAGATCACCGCCCTGCGCAGGCCGTCGCCAACGTATGATCCGCCGACCGCAAAAGGTCAGCTATGGAGGCTGGTTTCTCAGTTGTCGCTGAACTACTTGTCCCTGGTTGAAGAGGGCCTTGCCTCGCTGCAGGAGATTCTGCGCCTGCACAACTTCACTGATTCGTCCTATCTCGAAAATCAAATCGGCGGCATTACCGGGCTCACCTCCAGACCTCACTTTGCGATCATGCAATCGATCTACGGCAATGTGCCGGCTCGAGGCATGCGCGTTGAGCTTGAATTCGACGAGCGTCAATTCGTAGGCGGAGGCGTATATCTTTTTGCGAACGTGCTGGACCGCTTTCTCGGCTCGTATACCTCTATCAATAGCTTTTGTCAGCTGGCGGCGCGCACAAATCAGCGAAAGGAGATGCTGAACGAATGGCCACCGAAAGCCGGCAGCAAGCCGCTGATTTAATTGCGGGCAAAATCGATCCGCGGTTCGAGTCAATCCGCGCGATGCTCGAGCGCGAGCCGTACTCCGTCAAGTTCTTCCAGACGGTGCGACTGCTGGAACGCTTGTACCCCGAGCGCAATCCCGTAGGCCTGTTCGTCTCTCCGTCGTCCGAGGTCGTGCAGTTTTCATCGGTGCCCACGCTCAGCTTCCCGGCCAGCGAGATCCAGGATCTGCAGATTGGCAAGAACGGTCAGCCGAAGCTCTTCGTCAACTTCATGGGACTCTCGGCGGCAACCGGCGTTCTTCCGCATGCCTACACTGAATTTCTCCTCGAACGTATCCGCGCAAAGGACCGCGCCCCCGGCGAATTCTTCGACATCTTCAATCACCGCATCATCGCGCTCTTTTATCGCGGATGGCAGAAATATCGTTTCTATATCGCCTATGAACGAACCGGAGCGAGCGACGACGTCATCAGCGCAAGGCTGCTGGACCTGATCGGTCTCGGGACGAAAGACCTTACACACCGCATGGATATTGAGGATGAAGCCTGCCTCTACTATGCGGGGCTTTTATCTCAGCGTCGGCCAACCGCGCAGGGTCTCAAGCAGCTGCTTGAAGATTATTTCGAAGTCCCCGTTTCTGTTGAGCAGTTTACAGGCACCTGGAATCGACTGCCGCCGGCAAATCTCACCTTCCTCCGCGATACAGGAGCATTCTGCGAGCGTCTCGGCATGGGAACCATCGTCGGCGATGAGGTGTGGGATCAGCACGGTACCGTCACTATCCGTCTCGGCCCCATGAACTTTGAGCGTTATCAGCAGTTTTTGCCGGACGCGAATGCTTGCCGGGAGCTCCATGCCTGGCTTCGTCTCTACGCGAACCGGGAATTCGATTTCATCGTCCAGCTCGTGCTCGAGCGCGAGGAGACACCCGGCGCCGCACTCGGCGAAGAGAGCACACGCGCTCCCCGGCTTGGGTTAGTGAGCTGGATCAAGAACCGTCCGATGCAGCGTGATCCGGACGAGGCTACCTACAGGTTGTCTTAAGTTAGAGCAGTTCCACCCACGGGAGTAAGTTAAGATGAGCCTCAACCTGAAATCGTTGATCGGCAAACTGGATGATGCAACACGAAGCGCTCTCGAAGCCGCGGCCGGCCTGTGTGTCTCGCGCACTCATTACGATATCGAGATCGAGCACTATCTTCTGAAGGCAATCGACAGCTCAGACAACGATGTTGCCTTCATCCTCAAGCAATATGGAGTGGACAAGTCGCGCCTCACCTCGGAGTTGCAACGCAGCCTCGACCGGCTGAAGACCGGGAACGCACGCAGCCCCGCCTTCAGCCCGCTTCTCGTCAAAATGCTCACCGAAGCGTGGACCGTCGCAACCATCGAGTACGATGCCCGGCAAATTCGCACCGGTTTCACGTTGCTCGCGCTTTTCTCGAGTGACGAACTTTCGCGCCTTATCCGCGACGTCAGCAAAGAGCTGCAGTTGATCCCACCCGAAGCGCTGCGGAAAGACTTCTTCACGGTCACCGCGAAGTCGAAGGAAGAATCAGAGCCGTTCGCGCCAGCGGCAGGTGGTCCTCCGGGCGAGGGAGAAGCTCCGCGTCCCGCCGGCTCCGGCAAGACTCCGCATTTAGATCAGTACACCGTGAACCTCACCGCCAACGCGAAGGCGGGGAAAATCGACACCGTGCTCGGCCGCGATCAGGAGATTCGTCAGGTCGTCGATATCCTCATGCGCCGCCGCCAGAACAACCCCATCCTCACTGGTGAAGCGGGAGTCGGCAAGACTGCCGTCGTCGAAGGTTTTGCATTGCGCCTCAGCATGGGAGACGTGCCTCCATCGCTGCGCAATGTCCAGCTTCACAGCCTCGATCTCGCGTTGTTGCAGGCCGGCGCCGGTGTCAAGGGCGAGTTCGAAAACCGGCTCAAGGGGCTGATCAACGAAGTCAAGTCGTCGCCGCATCCGATCATTCTCTTCATCGACGAAGCCCACACAATGATTGGAGCTGGCGGCCAGGCCGGACAGAACGACGCCGCAAACCTGCTCAAGCCGGCTTTGGCGCGTGGGGAACTCCGAACTATCGCCGCCACCACGTGGTCTGAATACAAGAAGTTCTTCGAGAAAGACGCTGCGCTGGCCCGGCGCTTCCAGGTCGTCAAGGTAGAAGAACCAAACGAAGATCAATGCGCCACGATGCTTCGCGGTATCGTCAGCGCTCTTGAGAAGCACCACGACCTGCGTATTCTTGATGAAGCAGTCACCTCAACGGTGAAGCTGTCGCACCGCTATCTCGCTGGACGCCAGTTGCCCGACAAGGCGGTCAGCGTGCTGGACACCGCCTGCGCCCGGCTCTCTCTCGGCCAGAATACAATCCCTCCGGCAGTTGAAGATGCCACCCGCACAATCGACGACCTGAAAGTACAGAAGCAGATACTCGAACGTGAGACGACGGTCGGTGAAGATCACGCCGAACGCCTCGCCACGATCGAAGAGAAGCTCACCGCGACGGAAGCTCAGCTTGCCAGGCTCAATAAGCAATGGGAGCAGGAGGTCGACCTGGTCAAACGCATCCGTGCCGTGCGTACAGCACTTGAATCAGGAGCGGAGACCGTCAAGGCGGAGGGAGATGCGCCGGAAGTCAAGCCATCGGTCGAAGCCCTCGAAGCCCTCGAAGACGAGTTGGCAAAAGTGCAGGGCGAAAATCCCCTCATGCATGTCTGCGTCGATGAGCGCATCGTCGGCGAAGTCATTTCCGCTTGGACCGGCATTCCTCTCGGCAAGATGGTGAAGGACGAAATCGCCGCAGTGTTGGAACTCGACGGCCATCTGCGCAAGCGTGTCATCGGACAGGATCACGCGCTTGCCGCCATCGCCCAGCGCATCATCACGTCACGCGCTCGCCTCGACGATCCCGGCAAGCCCGTTGGCGTCTTCATGCTGGTTGGGCCGAGCGGCGTTGGCAAAACGGAAACAGCACTGGCGTTGTCGGATCTGCTCTACGGCGGCGAGAGGAATCTGATCACCATCAACATGTCGGAGTTTCAGGAAGCGCACACCGTCTCCACTTTGAAGGGTTCGCCCCCTGGATATGTCGGCTACGGTGAAGGCGGCGTTCTGACCGAAGCAGTGCGTCGCCGCCCCTATTCGGTGGTCCTCCTCGACGAAGTCGAAAAGGCCCACCCCGATGTTCTCGAACTCTTCTATCAGGTCTTCGACAAAGGCAACCTCGAGGACGGCGAAGGTCGATCGATCGACTTCAAGAACACCATCATCATCCTCACCAGCAACGCGGGCACGGATACGCTGATGAAACTCACGGCCGACAAGGAAACGATGCCCGACAGCGATGGCCTCGCGCTTGCCATCAAGCCGGAATTGAACAAGATCTTCAAGCCGGCCTTCCTCGGACGCATGATCATCGTGCCGTATTTCCCGGTACGAGACGAGGCCCTCAAGCAGATCATTCGCTTGAAAATCGGCAAGATTCAGCGGCGCTTGCACGAAACGCACAAGATCGCGCTGACCTATGATGATTCCGTCCTGGACGAAGTAGCCAAGCGGTGTACTGAAGTTGAAAGCGGCGCGCGCAACGTCGACAACATTCTTTCGAATACCATGCTGCCCGAGATTTCACGGCAGGTGCTGGCGCGCATGGCCGAGGAGACGCCGACCGAGCGGGTCCGGATTGGTGTGTCTTCTGAAGGGCGGTTCACCTATGATTGGTAGGCTTACGCCATCGGCAAACTACTGCTCCACTATGCGCGGGCCCCAAGCTATTGCGTCCGCGCTTTCATAACGAGAGGCTCCGGCAGGCCATATGGGCGCATTCAAACAAGACGAGAGGATCCTCACCTTCACTAGTCCGCTGGGCAAGGACGTACTCCTGCCCGAGCATCTGGCCGGTATGGAAGGCATCTCGGAGCTCTTCTTCTATCAACTGGATCTCCTCGCCACCACCGAAACTAAGGTTGATCCGAAGAAGATCGTCGGGCAAAAGGTCACAGTCGCCATCCATGCAACGGATAGCGGCACGCAGCGTTACGTCAACGGTTTTGTCTCAGGATTCGAGATCAATGGCGGAGATGAAGAGTTCAACAACTACCGTGCCTATATCGTCCCCAGTCTCTGGGCGCTGACGCTAAACAAAAACACGCGCGTTTTTCAGGACATCACCGTAGTCGACGTGATCAAGTCTGTGCTGTCCAACTACAAAATCAGTCCGGCCGACGAAACCTCCAACACCTACACCAAGATGGAGTACTGCACGCAGTACCGCGAGACTGACTTCGCCTTCATCTCGCGCCTCATGGAGCAGCACGGCATCCTCTACTACTTCAAGCACTCCCAGGACGATCACACGTTCACCCTTCAGGACGTCTCTTCCAAGCTGAGCGCTTGTCCGATCCAGAACGCATTTCGTTATGCGCCGCAGGGTGACCGGACCGAGGGCTTTTATGATTTCGTTGTCACCGATTTTCACTCCAGAACGAGCATGGTGACGGGCACGTACACCGCGTGGGACTACGGATTTGTTCCTTACAGTGTCTCCACCGACAAGCAGACGACGCGAGCACCGCTCGGGCAGAACAACAATGAGAACTACGATTACGCCAACAGCGCTGCAGCGTATCTCAAGAAGAATGGCTCGCAGTCGAAGATCCCCGACCAGGTACAGTTTCTGAACACGATGCGTTATCAGTCCGGCGACGCTTCTTCTGTCGTCATCGAGGGAAATTCGAACGCCATCTGCCTGCAGACCGGCTATAACTTCGAGCTGTCGAAACACCCGCAGAGCAGTCTCAACGAAAAATATCTGATCACGCGCGTCGAGCACAATGTGCGGCAGATGCCCTCCTACCGCTCGAAAAATCAGGGGCCACGCGAGCCCTACGGCAACACCTTTACCGCAATACCGTTCTCGATTCCTTACCGGCCACCCCTCAAAACACCCAAGCCAGTTGTCAACGGAATGCACACCGGCAAGGTAGTAGTGAACTCCGGCGAAGACTCTTTCATGGACAAGTACGGCCGCGTCTGCGTGCAGTTCTGGTGGGACCGGCAGCGTAAGCCCAACACGCCCGACAACACTCTGCTCCGTGTCGCTCAGTCCTGGGCGGGCAAGGGCTGGGGTACCTACTTCTGGCCACGTGTCGACGACGAAGTCCTCATCGATTTCATCGAGGGTGATCCCGACCAGCCCATCGTCGTTGGCTCGGTTTACAACGGCGTCAACATGCCCAAGTACGATCCGGCAGGTCAATATACGCTCTCCGGCGTTCTCACCCGCAGCTCCAAGGACGGCGGTGCAGCTAACGCAAACGAGCTCCGCTTCGAAGACCTGAAGGGCAAAGAGCAGATCTACATGAACGCCGAACGTGATTACGATCTCCACGTAGAGCACGACTGGCACACTCTCGTCGGCAATGAACAGCACACAAAAATCACCTCCAACCAGTTTGAAGAGGTTGACGGAGACTCTCACCTCCTCGTGAAAGGCAAGCAACTCCATGAGATCGATGGCGAAGCCGACCTGAACGTCAAAGGCGACTACAAGGAGAGTGTGGGCCAGGATTCAAGCATCAACGTTGGACAGAACCTGAATGAGAAGGTCGGCATGAACTACTCGCTCCAGGTGGGACAGAACCAATTCAACAAATCCGGCATGCTCTACGTCGTCGATTCCGGCCAGGAAGTTCACATCAAAGGAGGCATGAATGTCGTCATCGAAGCCGGTATGAATGTGTGCCTTTCCGGGCCCGGAGGTTTTGTTTCTGTCGGTCCCACAGGCGTCATTATTCAGGGCACACTGGTGATGATCAACAGTGGCGGCGCAGCTATTCCAGGTTCGCCGGGCATGCCACAGAGTCCCCAGCCTCCCACCGCGCCCACGGCCCCCACCTTCCCTGGGGACGATCCATATTCCAAGCCGGCCGAGAGCTGAGGCAGCAAAGGAGAAGAGCGAAGCATGGGAATGCCAGCCTGCACCATAACCAGCCAGACGGCTCATGGCGGCATCGTCATCCTCGGATTTCCGACAGTACTCATCGGCATGATGCCCGCTTCCCGCATCGGCGACAATCATGTCTGTCCCATGGTCACCGGCGTCGTTCCTCACGTTGGCGGGCCATTCATTCTCGGCTCTCCGACTGTCCTCGTAGGAAACATGCCGCAGTCGCGGGTCACCGATCAGCTCACCTGTGTTGGTCCTCCGGATGTCGCGGTCATGGGCTGCGAAACCGTGCTGGTGGGGATGGCTGGCGCGGGCGGCGCCGCTGGAGCTGCGGGCGGAGTCGCTGCCATGGGAGTCTCCGTTCCGATGCAGGCGCCGGCCTCACCTTCCGCCGGCCTGCAGTCCGAACTGCAGCAGGATGGCACGGTTAAGACTTCTGCGCCTCCTGGCGGCCGTCTGCCACCCATCACACTCCAGCAACCGGGTTGGCCCGATCTCCCCGGCAACGACGCTCGCAACTTCCAATCCGTTCAGCCGGTCACTCTTCCTCCCGGCACCCCCATGTATCGGGTGATCGAGAAAGATTCCGGCGCCAGCGGCGCTTATTGGACGCCATGGCTCCCGGATAGCGAAGAGGTCTGGCGGAGCGGCTGCGCCGTCGAGCAGGACTTTAACAAGGACGGCAAAGTAGCATCTTTCGTCGTGCCTCCAGGACCCGGGCTCAAGGTCTGGATGGGCCGCGCTTCCCGCCAGGCAACTTACGGTGGCGGCGGAGTTCAAATGTATGTTCCTCGGGGCACGATCACGCCTCACGGCATCTCTCCTTCGCCGTGGGCTGGGAAAGCAGGCCGGTAATGGCTCCCGAGATCGCCGGCATCCCCGAGATCTACGTCGAGCGCTTTGTGGAAGCGTACGAGGCATTCGTGGATCAAGTGAGAACAATGGTGCAGCAGGCCGCGAAGTCGCCCTTGGGCGGTTCACCTGAACTGGCATCCGAATGGCAGTCCCGAGTGCTCCCGCTGCTTGAGGAACGGCTTGCTGGAATTAAGAGCGCCGTTACCCGTTTCCACGCTGGCGACGCAGCGCCCTTGGTAAGGTCGGCGGATGATGCCACTGGTTTGTCGAAGAATCTTGATCTCTTTTCATTCGACTTCGCCGGGCCGGAAGCCAAGGAGGCCCTCGAATCGCTGCTGACCCGCGTCATCACCACTGCTTATCAGGTTTGCACTGCCGCAGGGCTTCCGTAACGCCGCGTTCCTTCTATGAGCACCCAACCCGGACAAGCCGCCAGTCAGGGCACTGCAGCCCGCATCGGTCGCTGGATCATCCCGGCCATTCCTTTCGGATGGACATGGATTCCCGATTTCGGCATCCAGCGCGGCGGAGAAAACGTGGCCCCCAGCAACGTGTATCTCAAGGAAGATGAGCTGCTTGCAGGGAACCAGCTCACCCTTTACATTCAGGCTCAAATCACGGTAATGCAGCGCACCTTTAGAGACCCGGCGATCGCCGGACCTGTTCCCGCGCAGTTTCCCGGTGCAGAGGATTGCGCCATGCTGATGCTCAGGCATCAACCGTTGAATCAGGTGTCCGTGTTTCAAGTGCAGCACTACATGCGCTCGAACCGATGGATCGGAATTGTCACTCTCACCACGCTGGAATCAGAACTCCTCAAGGTGCGACCGGAGTTTGAGCAATTCCTCAAAATGCTGCGCATCGCCCCCGACGAACCCGCCCCAACGGTGAGCATCGCATCGCCGTTTATTGGCCAGTAGCCTTCCCACTCTCCTCATCCGGGGAGCGCCGCGCCCCCCGCACGATAAAATCATAAGGTTGTCTTCAATCAGGAAGGACCGTGGGGAATGGCAGTTGCGCAGACCGTGAACGCTCAGGACTTGAAACAGAAAATCGAATCGCGTAGCGCGCGAATCGGCGTCATAGGCATGGGCTACGTCGGCCTGCCGCTGGCCCTGCTCTTCAGCGAGCAACGCTTCCGCGTCACCGGTTTTGACATCGATCCGGCTAAAGTCTCCACCCTTAATAACGGAGCATCATACATTTTCCGGATTCCCGCGACTGAGATTCAGTCTGCCCGCGAACGCGGCTTCTGCGCGACCTCCAATTACGGCGATATCGCCGAGATGGATGTAGTCGCCATTTGTGTCCCCACACCGCTGAGTGAGTTCCATGAGCCCGATCTGAGTTATATCCAGCAGACCGCTAAAGCCATTGCTCCGTATTTGCGCGAAGGTCAACTCATCATCCTTGAGAGCACTACCTACCCCGGAACCACCGAGGAAGTGCTCATACCGATTCTTGAAACCAACCCTTCCGGCCTGAAGGTCGCCCGCGATGCAGAGTCAAAAGGCTTCTACGCCGCCTTTTCGCCGGAGCGTGAAGATCCCGGCAACGACACCGTCGCTCGCCGCGACATTCCTAAGGTGGTCGGCGGCGTGGGGCCGATCGCACTGGAACTCGCATCAGCCGTTTATTCCACCATCTTCAACCGCACCGTCCCGGTCTCCTCGCCGGCAGCGGCGGAAATGACCAAGCTGCTCGAAAACATCTATCGCTGCGTAAATATCGCGCTGGTTAACGAGCTCAAGCAGCTCTGCCAGCGCATGGGCATCGACATCTTTGAGGTGATCGATGCAGCGAAGACCAAGCCCTTCGGCTTCCAGCCCTTTTATCCCGGACCCGGACTCGGCGGCCACTGCATCCCGATTGACCCCTTCTATCTTTCCTGGAAGGCTAAGCAGTTCGACTTCCGCACCCGTTTCATTGAGCTCGCCGGTGAAGTCAACGTCGCAATGCCGTATTACGTGATCGAGCAGACCGCCGCCGCGCTCAACGAACACGGCAAGCCTCTCAAGAATTCGCGCATTCTCGTTCTTGGTATGTCCTACAAGAGAGACGTCGATGACCTCCGCGAGTCGCCCTCGTTGACCATCATCGAGCTGCTCCGCCAGCGTGGATCCATCGTCTCCTACAACGATCCCTATTTCGCTTACGTCGGACACGGCCGCCATTACAACCTCGACATGCACTGCACGCCCCTCGACGATCTGGCACAGTACGATTGCGTACTCATCGTGACCGACCACTCCGACTACGATTACGGCCGCATCGTCCGCGAAGCGCAACTTGTCGTGGACACCCGCAACGCGACCAAGGGAATCCAGTCCGACAAGATCGTCCGCTGCTGAGGGGGGAGAGACATCCTATACCTGTCATCCTGAGGGAAGGTTGCGTAGCAGCCGTAGTCGAAGGACCTGCTTTTTCTCTGGGTACCCGAGGTCCGCTTCTGGGACCTGGGATTCGTCTTGAAGGAGGATTGGCTTCAGCCCGTCGATGGTGGTCCCAAATGAGTCGCAGCTTTAGCCGCTGGAAATCTGTGCCGAATGCGCCCCCCAACCCGCCTTTCTGGTAAAAAGGCAGTCATGCTTCGTACTCGGGGAACTTTGCGCGTCGGTCTCTGCCTGGCGCCCGCTGCTCTATGCCTGTTCGCGATCTTCCATGCCCACGCCGCCGAAACGCCGCTGCGCGAAGGTTGGTCCCTGCAATCCGCCTGCAAGCTTCAGGCGGACGGAGCCGCTATTTCAAGCAGCACTTTCCAGCCGCAGGGATGGACTGCGGTCACAGTCCCTTCGACCGTCCTTGCCGCCCAGGTTGCGGCCGGTGAATACAAGCAGCCCTACTACGCGATGAACCTGCGCAAGATCCCCGGCGCGACCTATCCCATCGGTAAGAACTTCTCCAACCTGCCCATGCCCGACGACAGCCCATACCGCTGTGGCTGGTGGTACCGCAAAGCCTTCACCGTTCCCGCGGCCGAGCACGGCAAGACCCTGTGGCTGTGGTTCGGAGGAATCAACTATCGCGCCAATCTCTGGATCAATGGCCACCAGGTCGCCGATGACAAGCAGATCGCCGGAGCCTATCGCACCTACGAGTTCGACGTAACCCGCGACCTGATCCCCGGCAAAGAAAACACCATCGCCGTCGAAACCTTCGCGCCAACGGAAACCGACCTTGGCATCAACTGGGTTGACTGGAACCCCTCCCCTCCGGACAAGGACATGGGCCTGTGGGGCCCGGCTGACCTCATCACCAGCGGCCCGGTCTCACTACGCTCACCACTCGCTGCTACGCACTTCACCGACTCTTCACTTAGTGAAGCCGACATTTCCGTCTACGCCGAACTTCATAATTCAACCGGCCAACCCGTTCGCGGAATCGTAACCGGCACAGTAGCGGGAATCCATATCGAGCAGCCCGTCGACCTCGCGCCGAACGAAAACAAAACCGTAGCCTTCTCGCCTGAGCAATTCCCACAGCTACGCCTGCACAACCCGCGAGTGTGGTGGCCCTACCAGATGGGCGAGCCGCATCTCGAGACCTTGACTCTCGCCTTCAAAGAAGGCACGCGCCTCTCGGACGAGCAATCCGTCCGTTTCGGCATTCGCGAAATCACTTCCGAGCTCACCGACAAGGGCTTCCGCCTCTTCCATATCAACGGCAAACCGATCCTGATCCGCGGAGCCGGCTGGTCCCAGGACATGCTCCTCCGCCAGAACCCGGAAAGGTTGCGCGACGAGTTGCGCTTGGTGCGCGACATGCACCTGAACACCATTCGCCTCGAAGGCAAGCTGGAGACCGACGAGTTCTTCCATCTCGCCGACGAGCAGGGAATTCTCGTCATGCTCGGCTGGTGCTGCTGTGATCACTGGGAGCATTGGGACAAATGGCAGCCGGGCACTCTCGACATTGCGACCGCGTCTCTGCGTTCCCAGATGCTTCGCATCCGAAGTCATCCGAGTCTTCTCGTCTGGCTCAATGGCAGCGACAATCCGCCTCCTGCCAACGTCGAGAGCGCGTACCTTGCAGTTGAGTCTGAAACTCATTGGCCGAATCCGGTTCTGTCGTCGGCCTCGGCAACGCCGACCACAGTCACCGGCAAGAGCGGCGTAAAAATGACCGGGCCGTACGACTACGTTGCTCCCTCCTACTGGCTCGTCGACACCAACCGCCATGGAGGCGCATTCGGATTCAACACCGAAACCAGTGCCGGCCCAGCGATTCCCAGCATCAGCAGCATCAAAAAATTCATTCCGGCCGATGAATTGTGGCCGCCTGATGCTACCTGGAGCTTCCATTTTGGCGGTGGCGAATTCAAAGATCTGAATGTTTTCGACGACGCCATGAAGTCTGTCTATGGGCCGCCGAAAGATCTCGCCGACTACGTTCGCACCGCCCAGACAATGAGCTACGACACCGAGCGCGCAATGTTTGAAGCCTACGGCCGTAACAAATACACCTCCACGGGAGTGATCCAGTGGATGCTGAACAACGCATGGCCATCGATGATTTGGCACCTCTTCGACTACTACCTCGACACCGGTGGTGGCTATTTCGGAGCAAAGAAGGCCTGCGAACCTCTCCACGTGCAGTATTCCTACGATGACCATAGCGTCTACATCGTCAACAGTACCTATCAGCCTTCACCGCATCTGACTGTTTCCGCTCGCGCGTACGACAACAACTTAAAAGAGCTGTTCGCCAAGGAGAGCCACCTCGATGTCACCGCCGACAGTTCGACGAACGCGCTCACCATTCCGCCTTCTGTCTTCTCCGCCGGCTCGCCAATCACTTTTGTTGAGCTGACCCTGAAAGACTCAAAGGGTCAGCTTGCCAGCCGCAATTTCTACTGGGTCCCGGCAAAGCTGACTACGTGGAACTGGCCGAAGACCGACTACACCCACACCCCCGCGCTCGAGCACGAAGACCTGAAGGCGCTCCGCAACCTGCCGCAGTCTCATATCGATGCCTCTGCAAATACCGCCGCGCAGGGAGTCGTCGTGCACCTGTACAATCCTTCCAAAGCGCTCGCCTTCCAGGTCGCCGTTGCTGCCACCGGGCCCAACGGCGAGAACATCGTCCCGACGCTCTGGTCGGATAATTACATTGATCTCATGCCCGGCGAGTCCGCCACGCTGACTGCAACGCTGCCCTCGCACTTTACTGAGAAGTACGAGATCGTCGTCTCCGGCTGGAACGCAGCAACCGTTACCCTGCATCCCGTCGGCGAAACACGTACGGTCGCCGCTGTCTCGCCTTAAAATCGATTTACTTCGGTCTCTCATTGAGCGGACCAACATCGCGAAGAGTCAGGTGGAAGATGACCAGATCCATGCATGCAACGTGTGCAGCCCTTATTGCAACCGCTATCATTTCCGCCGGAACTCTGCCGGCTCAGGTCACCATTACACGGCAGCCGGATGGTGTAACCGTAAAAACCTCCTTCGACACGCTTCGCGTAACTGTCTGCGGCCCAACATCGATCCACGTCGTTGCCAGTCCCGATGGCACTGCTCAGGCCGCGACTCCCAAACAGCCTTGGCTCATTCAGGGCTGCACGCCGGGCAAATTCAACTTCACCATGCCGAGAACAGTGCGTGTGCAGCCCGCGGCATCTGAAGCCCAGACGCTGTGGCAACCGTCCGTGGCCACCCTCGACACAGGCACGATCAAAGTTCTTATCTCGCTCGCTTGGGGCAATCTGGAGTTTCAGGATGAGCAGGGACACCGCCTGCTGCAGGAGTTCCAGGACGCGCCCCGCCGATACGTGAAGACCATCGTCAATGGTGAGAACCTCTACTCCGTCAAGGACCAGTTTTATCCCGCCGTGCAGGAAGCCATCTACGGTCTCGGCCAGCATCAGAACGGCATGTTCAACTATCGCGGATCGAGCATCGAGCTCGCGCAGGCCAACACCGACATCACCATCCCGCTCATGGTCTCGACCAATGGCTACGGCTTCTTCTGGAACACCGCGGCGGAATCATGGTTCGACAATCGCTTTCCGTCCGAGATCCGCTTCTCGTCCAATGCCTCGCACGCCATCGACTACTACTTCCTCTACGGCCCCGAGTTCGACCAGATCATCCACCAGTACCGCGAGATGACCGGCCACGTCCCCATGTACGGCGAATGGGCCTACGGCTTCTGGCAATCCAAGGACCGCTACAAGAGCGACGACGATCTCCTCCGCATCGCGAAAGAATACCGGGATGCCAACGTGCCGATCGACAATGTCGTGCAGGACTGGTTCTGGTGGGTGCACCAGGGCGATCCAGACTTCCGCCCTGACGCTTATCCCGATGTCCCCGGAACCCTGAAAAAGCTTCACGACGAGAACTTCCACACCATGATCTCCGTCTGGGCCGTGTTCGATCCCAAGTCGAAAAACTTTCAGCAAATGAAGTCTCTCGGCCTCACCATTCCCGACACGACCGACTACGACGCCACCAACCCCGCCGCCGGTGACTTTTACTGGAAGAACCTGCTCGGCAAGCTCTACGCACAGGGATGGGACGGCTTCTGGCTCGACAGCTCCGAGCCGGAGAAGGCCTATGCCCACGGTGGCGAGAGCGATGCACAGCTTTATGACAAGAAGCTCTTCATCGGCAACGGCGCGCTCTACACCAACGTCTTCCCGCTCATGCACACCGGCAACATCTACACGCACTGGCGCGAAGAAACCGACAAGAAGCGCATCTTCATCCTCACCCGCTCCGGATTCGCAGGCGACCAGCGCTACGCCGCCACCAGCTGGTCGGGCGACGTCTTCAGCACCTTCCAGGCCTTCCAGCGCCAGGTGCCGGCGGGGCTCAATTTCGCGCTCTCCGGCATGCCCTACTGGACGACCGACATCGCTGGCTACGGCCCGCCCTACGCTCGCGATACACACGACCCTGCCTTCCAGGAGCTCTACACGCGCTGGTATCAGTTCGGAGTCTTTTGTCCAATCTTCCGCACGCACGGCCACCGCGCCAATGAAGAAAACGAGCTCTTCAGCTACGGCCCGGCAACGCCCACGCTCATCGGCTACGACAAGCTGCGTTACCGCCTGTTGCCCTACATTTATTCGCTAGCCTGGAAAGTCACCAGCGACGACGCAACCATCATGCGTCCGCTGGTGATGGACTGGCGCAGCAACGAGAAGGTCTGGGAAATAGGTGACGAGTTCATGTTTGGCCCCTCGATCCTCGTCAGCCCCGTCACGCTTGAGGGAGCGACCGAGCGCGATGTCTATCTGCCGCCAGCCCCGCGCTGGTACGACTTCTGGACCGGCAAATCCATCCAGGGCGATCAACGCTTCGCTGCGTCCGCTCCCCTGAACATCATCCCGCTCTATATCAAAGCAGGATCGATCCTGCCCCTCGGTCCCGAAGTCGAATATGCAGGCCAGATGCCCGGCGCACCCATCGAACTCCGCATCTATCGTGGCGCTGACGGCCATTTCGATCTCTACGAAGACCAGGGTGACACCTACAACTACGAGAAGGGCGAACACTCTCTCATCCCCATCGACTGGAACGAATCCTCGCAAACCCTGACTATCGGCGCTCGCACCGGAAGCTACCCCGGCATGGTGCCATCACGCAAGTTCAACGTTGTCTTCGTAGGAGAAAACCACGGCGCGGGCAGGGAAGTGACCGCTACTGCCGACCGCACCGTCGACTATAACGGAGCAGCCGTTACCGTTCAGGCACCATAGCTCGCAACTCTCAAGGCGCGATGCTCGCCTCTTTCAGGAAATCAAAATTTCCCGACGGCGACGTGTGCACATTGAGCAGTCGCTTGTTGTGAACCACGACTGTATCTAAGTACCACAGGTTGATAGACGGCAGATCGCGCGCCAGAATCTGCTGCACCTTCACGTAGTCTTCGCGTTGACGCGCCTGGTCGCTCGTTGCGGCCGCGTCGTTCAGCAGCGCATCAAGCTCAGGATTGACATAGAAGCCCCGGTTGCTCCCATGCGGCGGAAGGCTGGCCTTTGAATACGCATAGTGAAAAATATCCGGCTGCTCATTCCCGCCGATCCAGCGCGACGGGGCCATCTGAAACGTTCCCTTGACTAGATCCGCATAGAATGTCGCGAATTCGTAACTGCGTAGATCGAGCGCGATGCCGATTTGTGCCAGTTGCTGTTGCAGAGTCACCGAGAGCAGCCGCACCGTCTCATCGGTCGAAGTTTTCATGCCCAGATGGAAGCGCATCCCGCCCGCGCCTCTCGGATACCCGGCCGCATCGAGAAGAGCATCCGCTCTCGCAGGATCGTAAGGGTGCTGCTCTGTATCTGCGGTCCACGCCCAGTGTTGCATCGGCAACAGGCTTTCCGCCATCCGAGCCTGGTCGCGCAGCAGGGAATGGATGATCAGTGGCCGATTGATCGCCAGCGCAATCGCCCGTCGCACCCGAGCGTCTCTCAGAATCGGATCGCGTACGTTGAAGACGATGTAGTTCAACCGCGTGCCCGCGCCATCTTCCACCACCAGATGCGGATTCGACTTGAGCGCGTATATCAAGTCGGGGGTAAGCGCGTTCACAGCCACATCGGCCGACCCCTTTTGTAGCTCCAGCGCCTGCGTCGTCGCATCCGGAACCACCGCGAATCGAACGCGCTCAATGTGCGGCATAGGTCCCCAATAGCTGGCCGCCCGCTCCAGGATTACATCCTTATCTGTCTGCTGGCTCACAAAACGGTATGGTCCGCTCCCGATCGGATGTCGCCAGAAATCCCGTCCGCTGCCATACGGCACCACGCCGAATGCGCCGTCACACAGATTCCACAGCAGCGCGGGGTCAGCCTGCTTCATATGAATCACAATGGTCTTGTCATCGGGCGCCTCGACGCTCGCGATGTTTCGATATGCACCGGACTTGATGGTGACCACTGTCCCATTCAGGATCGAATCAAGCGTCCACTTCACGTCTTTCGATGTCAGTGGCCGGCCATCCTGAAACTGCACGCCGCTACGCAGGTGAAAAATAATCGTCATTGGATTCGGCTCTTCCCACCTTTCCGCCAGCCACGGATCGAGCCCGAAGTGCTCATTGCGTTTTACCAGCGAATCAAAGATCAGCGGATCAATATGCTCGGACTGTGCGTCAGTGCCGATGCGCGGATCGAGATTCGTTGGGCTGCTTTCGATCAACACCGTTACCGTGTTCGAATCGGGTTTGCGGCGCCCGCAGCCTGCAGTCAGCACCAGGCAAAATGCAACAACCACCATTGCAAACTTGGGCCGCATGCCCCACCCACCCTGATCCCTGATCCCTGCGCCCTGGGCCCGGTTCTCACCCATAGCAAATCTCACCCAGCACCACGGGCCGTTTAGCGCCCGTCGCAGAAGGAACATTTCCCGGCAAACCATGCCACGTTTGCCAGGCGAGCAGCGCAAACGCAACGGCCTCCTTGGCCTGTGAAGGGACCCACATCCGATCGATCGCCATGACGCTGCATCCCATCGGTTCCAGCCGCTGCCGAAGCATTTTCATCAGCGTGGCATTGCGCGCTCCGCCTCCTGAAACGACGTAATCGACCGCGCTTCCGGCACCATTCAGCGGCGTCACAAACCGATCGTATGCAAGCACAATGCTCTCCACGGTGAAGCCGGTAGCCGTTGCCACAGCGTCTTCGGGCGTTCCCCCGACCCGTCTGCATCTGTCGAGAAACTCCGCTGCGAAGGCGGCGCCAAATTGTTCGCGGCCAGCTGATTTCGGAGGCTTCATCCCAAAATATTTTTCGCTGAGTGTGGCCTTCACGACCTTGTCCAGCACTCGGCCGCGCCCGGCAACACGTCCGCCGCGGTCGTATTTCTTCTGGAAAAGCCGTTCCATCAGCGCGTCCATCACCATGTTGCCCGGTCCAGTATCGAAGGCAATTATCCTGGCAACGTCACTGTTCGCCGGAATTGCCGTCAGATTTCCAATGCCCCCGATATTCTGCAGAACCCGCATACGCCCTGTGTGCGCAAACAAGGCATAGTCAAGCAGCGGCACCAGGGGAGCTCCCTGTCCGCCGACCGCCATATCCGCCGGCCTGAAATTCGACACGACAGGGACGCGCAACTTTGCCGCAATCAGGGCCGGCTCGCCCAGCTGCCACGTACAGGCCACGTCGCGCCCCGCATACTTCGCTGGTTTCGCCTGGTGATACACGGTCTGGCCGTGGCAACCGACAAGATCGAGCTTGACTCCGTGTCTCGCCACGGCCGCATCTACAGCTTCCGCGTACGCCATGCCGAGCCGCCAGTTGAGCCGTGCCAGCTCGGCTGTCGATATCTGCTTTGCGTCCATCGCCGCCAGAACCGATCGCCGCAGCGCTGGCGGATAACTCACCGCATGATGTGCCAGCAGCCTGATCCGCGTTTTCTCGCGCGTCAGCCCAATCCTGACCAGCGCAACATCAATCCCATCAGCTGAGGTCCCGCTCATCACGCCGGCAACAACCATGGACCGTTTCGCCGCCGGCCTCATACCGAGACCTCGTCGGCGAATCTCTTCACTCGTGTTCGCAGCCTCTCGATTTGCGATGCGGACGCGACCCGCGGCGACGCCGCGTCAAGATGGCGTCTTTTGTGCTCAGTCACCCTTCGCGCTGCCGAATCTACCCGTTTCCTGAATGCCGCTGACCGTTCCGCCTCGCGAAGCATCGCCTCGTAGGCACGCAGGACCAGGTCCGCGTCTTTGCAGATCTCAATCACATCCGTCCCCGCGAGCACAGCCTTAACCGCTGCTTCTTCCATCGATACCTGAGTCAGGATGCCTCCCATCTCCATATCGTCGGAGACCACAAGTCCAGCAAACCTCAGCCGCCTGCGTAGCACCGTCGAGATCCAGAAAGACGAGATCGATGCCGGTCCCTTGTCCCTTGTCTGCGGATACGCGGCATGTGCCACCATCATCATGCGCAGCCTCGGAGCCAGTGTCCTGAACACCGAAATATCCTGCTCCCACAGTTCCTTCCATGTCCGGTCTATGAGCGGCATAGCTACATGAGAATCCAATTTTCCGCCGCCCAGACCGGGAAAATGCTTGCCACAGCCCATGATCCTCTCAGCGTTAAGCCCCTCAAGAAACGCCGAAGCATACTCGGCGACCTCTTTCGGTTCTGCCGAGACCACACGCGTCCGCATCACAGCAGCGGATATAGGCAAAGCAAGATCTAACACCGGCGCCAGCGCCACGTTGAATCCGAGCGCCCGGCATTCCTGGCCGATCAGTTTCCCGTGTTTCAGAAAATTCGCGAGCTTTCCAGTTGCAAATACCGCAGCGGCAGACGGCATTGGCACAATCAGGTCGCGCAGGCGATCGACAAGGCCCCCCTCAAGGTCAACGCAACGGAACAGCGGCCCTCCTGCAATTTCCGTCGCGTCGCGCAACAGCGCGGTTACCTGCGGTGCCTGCTCAATATTTCGTCGGAAGAGAATGACCCCACCCGGTCGGATCAGTGTGAGCCATGCGCGTTCGAGCGAGGTTAGCTCTGGACACTCAACGCCGGCAATGATCAGCTGCCCAACTTGCTGCCGCAGATTCACCCCTGGCCACTCCCGGCCCCGCTGTTTCCCATTTTGATCTCCGTCTTCAATTCCTCCAGGAGATTCAGGGCCTGCAGCGGCGTCAGCGAATTGATATCCGTCTCCTCCAGCCGATCGACGATCTTCTGCGAAAGCGGCGTAAACATCGTCATTTGCAGCGGCGCCTCCGTCTCTACCGCCACGTTATGCCGCTCCGAGCGCTCATGCGACTTCAGCACCTGTCGAGCCCGCTGAATCACCTTTGCAGGCAATCCCGCCAGGCGGGCAACGTCAATGCCATAGCTCTTGTTTGCCGGCCCATCTTCAATCGCGTGCAGAAACACAATCCCCTGCGGCGATTCCTTGATCGCCACTCGCAGATTCTTCAGCTTTTGCAACTGCTCCGCGAGAATCGTCAGCTCGTGATAATGCGTGGCAAACAGCGTCCGCGCCCCAACATGCGCATGCAGATACTCAACCGTAGCCCACGCCAGCGCCAGCCCGTCGAAGGTCGATGTACCGCGCCCCATCTCGTCAAGCAGGATCAGCGACTGGGGTGTAGCCGTGTTCAAGATGGTCGCTGTCTCCGTCATTTCGACCATGAACGTCGAACGCCCTCGCGCCACGTTATCGCTTGCGCCAATGCGGGTATATACGCGGTCGACAACGCCGTACCGCATTCGTTCCGCCGGAACGAAGCTGCCCATCTGCGCCATGATCGCCAGCAGCGCCGCCTGTCTCAGATAGGTTGACTTGCCGCCCATGTTCGGGCCCGTGAGCAGCAGCAGGCTTGGCCCATCGCCACTAAGATATAAATCGTTGGGCACGAAGCGCCCCTCGCCCGCCTCGTCCATCAGCCGCTCAATCACAGGATGCCGCCCCGACACCACCTCCAGCACCGGCGAGTCTTCGAGCAGCGGTCTGGTGTAATTCCTCAGCGACGCGAGGTGCGCGAAGCTGGAAATCAAGTCGATCTCTGCGATCACGGCACTTGTCCTGCGAATGCGTCCAGCGTTCTCCATTAATTGCCGGCGAAGTTCAGCGAAGATTCGCTTCTCAATCTCCACTGAACGCTCATGCGCAGTCAGCACCTTTGTCTCGTAGTCCTTCAGCTCCGGTGTTGTGAACCGCTCGGCGTTCACCAGCGTCTGCTTGCGCTCGTAGTCTGCCGGAACATTCTTACCGAGGTTAGACTTTGTAATCTCGATGTAGTACCCGAAGACTGAATTGAACCGCACCTTGAGCGACTGGATTCCTGTTCGCTGGCGCTCACGCTCTTCAATCGCCGCAATCGAAGACCGGCCATCACGGCTTATTGCGCGCAACTCATCCAATTCTCCATCCACGCCGGACGCAATGACGCCGCCCTCGGCGAGCGTCACCGGAGATTCGGCCACAAGAGTTTTGGTAATCGTCGCGCACAGATCGTCGAGCACGTCGAGGCGCTCGTGTGCGCACTTCCAGAATTTCTCCTGCATCTGTGCATTAGTTTTCTTCAACTCCGGCAAATGCTGCAGAGAAGCCGCCAGCGCCAGCACGTCTCTCGGCCCCGCGCTGTCGAGTGAGATTCGCGCAAGCAGGCGCTCCAGGTCGAGAACGCCGCTCAGGGTGCGCCGGATCTGTTCGCGTGCCATCAGATTCTGTTTCGCTTCCGCGACAGCCTCATAGCGCTCTTCGATCGTCGCGATCTCCAGCAGCGGACGCAGAAGCGAAGCCCGCAAGAGCCGCTTGCCCATCGGAGTCATCTGGCAATCGAGGGTTCGGAACAAAGTCGCGTCCGCGCCCGCTTCCTGAAAGACAGGTTCCAGCAGTTCCAGGTTGCGTACCGTCACCTGGTCCAGATGCATGTGGCGGCTGCGCTCGTAATAGCGAATCGTATCCACATGGCCGGCATCGTTCTGCTGCGTCTGCCGCACGTAGTGGACAATCACTCCAGCCGCAACCGCCGCCGCGCCGTGATGCGCAAAGCCGAACCCATCGAGCGACGCAGTTCCCATCTGCCGCTCAAGCAGAGGCACAGCATAGTCCCGTGCAAACACCCAGTCCTCAACTGGTGTACGCGTCTTCACCCGGTCAAAGGCCGCCGCCAGCTCGCGATCCCCGTTCATCAACGGATTCGCTGCTGCCGACAACACCTCGCTTGGTGCCAGCTTGCCCAGCTCATCCGCGCATTGGCCGAGAGCATGTGCGCCCGAGAATTCGGTTGCCCGAAAGTCCCCCGTGGAAAGATCGAGATACGCCAGTCCAACAGTCTGCTCAGCGATGTGAAGGGCAGCGAGATAGTTATTTTCGCTCGATCCAAGCGCCGGATCAATCGCTGTCCCGGGCGTCAGAACGCGCGTCACCTCACGGCGTACGATCTTCTTCGTCAGCTTCGGGTCTTCCATCTGATCGCACATGGCGATCCGGTATCCCTTGCGAAGCAGCCGCGCGACGTATCCTTCCGCGGCGTGATAGGGTACCCCGCACATGGGGATGGCGCGTTCCTTGTCGCGCGCTGTTAATTGAATCTGCAGTTCGCGAGAAGCGACCTTCGCATCCTCGAAAAATAGCTCGTAGAAGTCGCCCATCCGGAAGAACAGGAGGGCATCGGGATGTTGTCGCTTTGCCGCCCAGAACTGGCGCATGAGCGGAGTCTGTTCCAGATCGGGCTGGAGTGTAGAAGTATCAGACACGGGGATACGCCAGCATATCGTGAAGCGCATGCTGGCGTGTAGTCCCTCTTCGGTTTCCGATTCGGTTTAGCTGGCCGCTGTGTGGATAACGTTCGATGCAGGATGGCGCGTCTGGTCGCTGCCGTGCTGTTTCACCATCTTGTTGTAGGTTCCGATAATGAGGAAGGGAGCGGCCCACTGTCCCACAAAAAGGGCCAGTTGGTCCTTCCCCGCGGCTTTCAGCGCGAGTGATGCAGCCATTGACGCCAGTGCCGCCCCAAGATAGAAGCTGGAAGGCAATCTTGCCGATTGGCTCTCAAGGTATGAGCTCACCTGATCTTCCTCAATCTCACCCGGTTTTACGCGATAATCCATGTTCTCTCCAGTGTTCGGGGTCTACCCGCTTTCGGTTGGGATGCGGGGCTCTCAACCCCAGCCGCACGGTTTCCCATCCCGATTGCCACTGCATCAAATTTGCGCTGAGGTCTTGTTCGTACAGTCATCGAGGCCCCGCTGCGCCGCAATTCCAAGAGCCGCAGCGTCAAGAGCTTATACTGGATGATTAGCTACCGATACGCGTATGTACCTGTTATGGCTAAGAATAGCGGCGATCCTCTACGGAATCGCCTCGCTTTCGGCGTTCCGGGCCGTGTTTGGCCATCGCTCCGTCTGGCGACGCCTTTGTTTGCCTGTGGCGGTAGGTGCCTGGCTGTTCCATGTCGTCTCCGCGGTTGAAATGCTGGTGCTCGCCCACCGCTGGATGCCGGTTGGCATGCACGAAGTCCAGTCGATTCTGGCGCTGCTCATCGTAACCGTCTTCCTGGTCATCGCGCTCCGATATCGGACGCTTTCCTTCGGCATTTTCGCTCTGCCTCTGGCCTTCCTGCTCGTGGTCGTGCCCTCACTAGGCCCCGACCGCCACACCTTCAGCTCGCCCGTCATTCGCAGCGGATGGCTTCTGTTGCACATCACCGCCCTGCTGGCAGCCTATGCCGCTTTGATTTTCAGTCTTTTAGCCAGCCTGTTTTATCTATTCCAGGAGCGGCGCCTGAAGAGCAAGCGTTCGCCCGGCTTCCTCAACTGGCTGCCGCCGCTCGACACCATGGATCAGATCGCGCAGAAGACGCTGGTGCTCGGATTCCACTGCATGACCATCGGCCTCTTCGCCGGCTCCATCATCGCCCAGGAAAGCGTCGGCCCCGCCTACTTTGCCGACCCAAAAATCTGGCTCTCTTTTGTAATGTGGGGACTCTATGTAGTTATGCTGTTCGTTCGCCGCAGCACCGGGCTTCGAGGACGCCGCGCCGTCTATCTCTCTTCGGCGGTCTTCGTGGTCATGCTTTGTGTCTGGGCTGCGAACCTCCTCAGCTCCGTGCATAGGTTCAGCGCCCCATGAAGATCCTGCTCACAGGCCTCAACCATAAGACCGCTCCGGTTGAACTCCGCGAGCGCCTTGCCATCCCGCCGGAGGATCTCGCGGGCGAAACGCGCGCCCTGATTTCCCATCCCGGGGTTCGTGAGGGCCTGATTCTCTCTACGTGCAACCGGGTTGAGCTGCTTGTGTGCTATGACGGCGGGGAACCAGAGCTTGCCAGGTACCTCAACGAGCGCTTTGCCGTGGATAGCCAGTCACTCCAGCCGCATCTCTATCAACACCGTGAGTCAGAAGCGGTCCTGCATCTCTTCCGCGTTGCCGCCAGTCTGGACTCCATGGTGGTCGGCGAGCCCCAGATCCTCGGCCAGGTAAAAGAATCCTATGCTGCCGCCCGTTCGGTCGGAGCCGTGGGAGGGAATCTCGAACGGCTGCTGCAAGGTGCCTTTTCCGCCGCTAAGAAGGTCCGGACCGAGACCCAGATCGGAGCCTCATCGGTTTCGATAGCGTCTGTCGCCGTCGACCTCGCCCGCAAAATCTTCGGCTCGCTCGAAGGCAAACGCGTGCTCCTCGTTGGAGCTGGCAAGATGAGCGAACTTGCCGCTCGTCACCTGATGCAGCATGGAGCCGGGTCGCTGCTCATCTCTAATCGTACCCACCAGCGCGCTCTGAGTCTGGCGCAAAAATTCAAAGGCCATGTGGTTCGCTTCGATGACCTCCACGCTCGCGCCGATGAAGCCGATATTCTGATCACCTCCACCGGCTCTCCGGAATTCATCTTCCGCACCCCGCACGCGCAGCAATTTCTCCATCGCCGCCGCAACCGGCCGATGTTCATCATCGATATTGCCGTCCCGCGAGATGTCGATCCCGAGATCAACCGCCTCGACGGCATTTTTCTCTATGACATCGACGACCTGCAGTCCGTCGCGGTTTCCAATCTCTCCGACCGCGCCCGGGAGGCACAGCGGGCCGAGGAAATCCTCGAGCATGAGCTCGCGCGATACCAGCGCCGCATCGAAACCCTCGATGTTGTTCCCGCGCTGGTCGATCTGCAGGCCGCCGCCGAGGACATGCGGCAGGCGGAACTGCGGCGTGCCCAATCTCGACTGCAGTCGCTTACCCCGGCGCAACAGAACGCCGTCGAAGCGCTCACCCGCGGCATCGTGAACAAGTTTCTCCACCAGCCGTTGCGGGCACTGAAAGCGGCAGCCCATGAAGGTGATCTAGCCACCGTCGAAGCCATTCGCACCGCGTTCGGCCTGAACGGAACCAGCGAAGCCGCCGCGCATACGGACCAGCCTGCTGAACCTCTCCGCATTTCCGACGAACCGGCCCTAATCATTAAAGAACGCAATGACTGAACCCTCTGCCCTGAGCCCTGAGCCCTGTTCCCTGAAAATCGGTTCTCGCGGCTCGCAACTTGCTCTCTGGCAGGCCAATCACATCGCCGACCAGCTCCGTATCGAAGGTTATGAAGTCGCCATTGAGATTATCCGCACCACCGGCGACGCGATGCAGCACCTCACCTTCGCCCAGGTCGGCGCGACTGTGCCCAAGGGCATGTTCACCAAGGAAATTGAGGAAGCGCTGTTCGACGGCCGAATCGACCTTGCCGTCCACAGTCTCAAGGACCTGCCGACCTCACTCGACGAGCCCTTTACCATCGCCGCAATCCCGCCGCGCGCCGATGCCCGCGATGCCTTCGTCTCCATCAACTTTGAAAGCTTCGCTGCTCTTCCATCTGGCGCACGCATCGGGACAAGCAGCTTGCGGCGCCAGGCGCAACTCCGGTCGGTTCGTAACGACCTGCACTTTCTTGAGTTTCGCGGCAACGTCGACACCCGGCTGCGCAAGCTGTCGGAGGGCGAAGCGGAGGCGATCATTCTGGCGTCCGCCGGCCTTGAGCGCCTCGAACGCACCGAGTACCTCCGCGAGCGATTTCCTGCCCTCGTTCTTTGTCCCGCTGCAGGCCAGGGGGCCCTCGCTATCGAAACGCGCGCAGATGATAAAGCGACCATCGAGGCACTCGCCGTCCTCGACGATGCCAGTACCCGTTTCGCCGTAACCGCGGAGCGCGCTGCTCTTGCCGCTCTCGGAGGAGGCTGCCAGGTCCCGATCGGCATCCATTGTCTGGAGTCAGCCGGGAGGTTCAGCATTACCGGGGCAGTCGCGGCTCCCAATGGCGAGGGCATCGTGCGCGCCGTGCTCGAACACCAGGAGGGCACATCCCCGACGGCCCTTGGCCAGAAGCTCGCTGAGCGCCTCCTCGAGCAAGGCGCGCGAAGCCTTCTGGAGTTCGCCATCCCGTGATTTCACCGCGGGCGCTCGCGGGCCGCCGCATTCTCGTCACGCGTGCGCGTCATCAGGCCGGGAAGCTGTCAGCCGAACTCGCCGCACTCGGAGCTGAAGTCATCGAAATTCCCGCCATCGAAATTGTGCCGCCGGTGTCATGGGAGCCGCTGGATGTAGCCCTTCAGAATTTGTCAGCCTATCAGTGGCTAGTTGTCACCAGTGCGAACGCAGTGCGCTCCATCCGCGAACGTCTCGCAGCGCTCAACCTTGATGCCGCTGGTTTTTCGCATCTCAGCATCGCGGCAGTTGGCGCTGCCACCGCCCAGGCACTCATCGACGCTGGCCTCTTCGTCACCCTAACGCCGCAAGAATACGTCGCTGAATCTCTCATCGCTGCCATCGGAGATCAGGTCCGCAACCGCCGCGCCCTGATTGTCCGCGCCGCCATCGCGCGCGACGTAATCCCGGATGCGCTCGCGCAAATCGCCGCACAAATTGACGTCGTCGATGCCTACCGCACCGTCATCCCCGAGGCCTCAATACGCAATATTGCGAAAGTTTTCGCGTCGGGACAACAATCGCTCGACGCAGCGACCTTCACCAGTTCATCCACAGTGACGAATTTCTTTCACTTGTTGAGAGCGGCCGGCCTCGATCGTCCACACAAAATGCTCGCCATCTCCATCGGTCCGATCACCAGCCAGACCCTTCGCGATCACGGATGTGAGCCCGCCGCGGAGGCCGGTCCCCACGACATCCCCGGTCTTATCGCCGCCACCATCCGTGCGCTAATCCCTAATCCCTAATCCCTGTCTTCACTGGTCCACGTCTTGTCAGCTGAATGGCACAGCGTCTCCAGTGTGCAGTCCACGCAGCGTGGCTTGCGCGCGATGCAGATCTGGCGTCCATGATGAATCAGCTCATGCGAAAACTGGATCCAGTGATCCCGCGGAATGATCTGCATCAGGTCCTTCTCCACCTTCTTCGGCTCGGTATGCTGTGTCAGCCCAAGGCGATACGACAGCCGCAGAACGTGGGTGTCCACCACGACTCCTTCAGCAACTTGATAGGCCACTCCCAGCACGACACTCGCAGTTTTCCTCGCCGCCCCTGGCACTGTCAGCAGTTCTGCCATCGTCTTCGGAACCTTCCCGCCGAACTCGCTGACAATCTTCTTGGCCGCGCCGGAGATCGACTTGGCCTTGTTGTGATAAAAGCCGGTCGAGCGAATCTCCTCTTCGATAGCGGGCAGGGAAGCCTCGGCCATCGCCTGCGGGTGTTGGAAATTTCCGGAACAGCTCCGGCGTCACCATGTTCACCCGCGCATCCGTGCACTGCGCCGACAGGATCGTCGCCACCAGCAGCTCCCACGCGTTCCGGTGATGCAGCGCGCATTCTGCATTGGGATACGCCGCCTCCAGCCGTCTCAGAATCTCCGCAATCCTTTCCGGAGCTAGATCGTTTCCGTTCGCAGCAGCCTTTGCCTTTTTGGCAGGTTTCAGTCCAGTCTTCGTCTGTTTTGCCGCAACTTTCTTCGCAGTCATCTCAGCATTCTACCCACAAACAAAAGGCGCGAGCCTGCAACCCGCGCCTTCTAATCACTAATCCCTAATCGCTAATCCCTGCTTCACCCCAGCCTGTCCAGCATTTCCTCCGCGCTCATGCGGATGCATGTAAAGATCGGCGTATCCTTCAGCGTGTAAACGCTGATCTCTGTTTCGCGCAGTTGCTGTACCAGGTCCAGAAAATCCTCCGGGAAATTGCTCTCGAACGCAACCACAAACTCCTGGTCGTCAATTCCGAACGAGTATGTCGTATTCAGCTTCACCCGCGGATACATGTGTCCCACGCGGATGTGTTCACTCATCAGCCGCTGACGCTCTTCCATCGGCAGCAGATACCACGCACGCGTCTTCCAGAAGGGATAGATGAAGATGTATTTTTGCCCGCCCGGCCGGATGCTCCCGCGCGAATCGTGCTGTCCCTCGTGCTCGTGCCCGATCAGGTACTGCGACCGCTTGGTCATCGCCAGGAAGTTATGCGGTGTCTGCAGATACCCTCCCAGCGGACTCGCCAGCAGTTCTGCCGTCATCTGGTTCAGGTCATCCACGGAATAGCAGATGCGCCACAGCACCATGTCTACATCGCCGCGCAGACCGACTGTGGAGTACGTAAGGCCAAGCAGCCGTCCCGGCTGGTTCCAACGCTTCAGAATCTCGGCGAACTGCCGCTTGTGCTCCGCGCGCTCCGCCTGGGGAAGCCGCCGCCACTCCGGCATCACCTTGAAAAAGGTAAACGACACCATCTGACGCTGAATCTTCTTTTCGTCTTGCTTTGCCGGAGCCGTGCCGGCCTGTGTCGTCTCGCCTGCTGTCGCTACGGGTTCAGTCAACGTCTCTGCCATTGTGTACTCCTGATCACTTCAATCCTAACAAGCTGCTACCATCCCCGTCTTCCCGTGCAAATGGCGGACAGAGTCTCCTAAAAATCAACCTGGCAGAGCGACTGTCTCGATCACGAACTTTGCTCGGTCTTCAATCGAGGCCAGAGGCAACGGAACCAGTTCGTAATTCAATTCCGAGTATGTTTCGACCAAAGCGTGATACGTCGCTTCTGCCTCTTCGAACGATTGCTTCCGTTCCGTATCGCCTGCAAAGATTTCCTCCCACGGCGGCGCGATGAAGACCCGGCGATGGTACCGAAATATCCCCGCGGCTTTCTCCATGTGCAATGGAACCGGAAGCCCACTCAAGCGAAGATATGCGACAACGTCGGGCACGCCGCGATCAAAAACAACCGGTCCGGATTGTCTCAGTGCTTCTCGATACGATCGCAGCTCCCAGCTCAACATCAGCTCGGCGAAAGCGCTCCGATCTGCCCATGGCAACGCGTTGCCCCCGATGGCTACTTGATCCTGGATAATGCTCCTTCCCGCCTCCGGCATTGCGCAAATGCCTCGTTCTGCAAGTAGCTCGATCAGCGTCGTCTTACCCGACCCCGGTCCGCCCGTGATCACAAAGAAGCGTTCATGTTGTGGCACATTCATTCTGTTTCCCGCGACACAGGGCCTGTCAGCGCTAGGCCACCAGCCCGAATCCGTTCAGCAATTCCGCCAAAGTGTAAATGGGCCTGTGCACAGTGGCAGGTATACTGGCCTCGAATGACCGAAAAGATCCTGGCCTTCCTCGCCCATTTCATCATTGCCACCATCTCCGCCTCGGGATACATCGGTGTCGCCCTCCTGATGGGCATCGAATCGGCATGTATTCCGCTGCCGTCTGAGATCATCATGCCGTTCGCCGGCTATCTCGTGCACACCGGCCAGCTCACTCTTTTCGGCGTGGCGACCGCCGGCGCCATCGGCTGCAATGTTGGCTCGGCCATCGCTTACTGGATCGGCGCCTATGGAGGCCGGCCTTTCATCGCCAGGTACGGCCGCTTCATCCTGCTCGATCATCGCGACCTCGATCGCGCCGAACACTTCTTCGCCCGCTATGGATCGATCACCGTCTTCGTCGGCCGCTTGCTGCCCGTAATCCGCACCTTCATCGCGCTGCCCGCCGGTATCGCCCGCATGAACCAGCTCCGCTTCCACATCTACACCTTCCTCGGCTCATGGCCATGGTGCTTCGCACTGGCTTACGCAGGCATGAAGCTCGGCCAGGCCTGGGAGACCAATCCCGCCTTCAAGACCGCCTTCCATCGATTCCATACCGTCGTCGTTGTGCTGCTGCTCGCCGCCATCGTCTGGTTTGTCTGGACGCATTGGAAGGACCGCGTGCGGCCTGAGGCAGCCTGATCGCGCCTGGCGCAGCCAGCCCGCATTTGGCCCGCGGATTCTCCCAATTGAGCCCCACCCGTTTGCCAAAGCCCCTCTGCGGAGGCGACACTAATGTGTTTGCGTCCGCGCATTATTTCGTCTGAGAGGAAGACCAGTAAGAATGGCTACACCGAAGGCTGCGAATATTCAGCCGGCAAAAGGAAAACTTGGAATCATGGTGGTCGGCATGGGAGCCGTTGCCACCACGCTCATCGCTGGTGTCGAGGCGGTCCGCAAAGGTCTCGCCAAGCCCATCGGCTCACTTACCCAGATGGGCACCATCCGCCTCGGCAAGCGAACCGATAACCGCACGCCGCTCATCAAGGACTTCGCGCCGCTCGCCTCGCTTGATGACATCGTCTTCACCGGCTGGGAAATCTTCCCCGAGAACATGTACGAGGCCGCTGCGCATGCCCAGGTGCTCGACAGCGATCACCTGAAGAGCATCCGGCCCTTCCTCGAAGAGATCAGGCCCATGCCCGCCGTCTTTGACCAGCACTACGTCAAGCGGCTTAACGGCACCCACATCAAGAAGGGCAAGAGCAAGTGTGACCTCGCCCAGCAGCTCATCGCCGACATTCAGAGTTTCAAGTCGAAGGTCGATCGTGTCGTGATGATCTGGACCGGCTCGACGGAAATCTTCCTTGAGCCTTCCGCCGTCCACCAATCCATCGCCGCCTTCGAAAAGGGTCTTGTAGAAAACGACCCAAACATCGCTCCGTCGCAGATCTACGCCTATGCCGCGCTCAAAGAAGGCATTCCCTTCGCCAACGGCGCCCCGAATCTCACTGTCGATCTCCCCTGCATGATCGAGCTTTCAAAGCAGACCGGAGCACCCATCTGCGGCAAGGACTTCAAGACCGGGCAGACGTTCATGAAGACCGTGCTCGCGCCCGCCTTCAAATCGCGCATGCTTGGAGTTGCCGGCTGGTACTCGACGAACATCCTCGGCAACCGCGACGGCGAAGTCCTCGACGATCCCGAATCCTTCAAGACCAAGGAAGAATCCAAGCTCGGCGTGCTTGATTACATCCTCCAGCCGGAACTTTACCCGGATCTTTACAAGGATATTTATCACAAGGTCCGCATTAACTATTATCCGCCACGTGGTGATAACAAAGAGGGTTGGGACAACATCGACATCTTCGGATGGCTCGGCTATCCCATGCAGATCAAGGTCGATTTCCTCTGCCGCGACTCGATCCTTGCCGCACCGCTGGCGCTCGATCTCGTGCTCTTCCTCGATCTGGCCCAGCGGACGCCGAGCCTCAAGAACCTCGGCATCCAGGAGTGGCTCAGCTTCTACTTCAAATCGCCGCAGACCGCGCCCGGCCTCTACCCCGAGCACGATCTCTTCATCCAGTCGATGAAGCTCAAGAACACCCTCCGCCACATTCAAGGCGAAGAGCTCATCACCCATCTCGGCCTCGAGTACTACGACTGAGAACCAGCCAATCCGGGTGCCCCACGTCCCGGACGTGGGTGCTCGCCCTACCCCAGATACGACGGATTATGCGCCGTCCCGTCGAAGTGGCTGGTCGTCTTGTACAGTTCGAACTCCCCGTGGGCCGCGGCCTGCGTAGTGCGCGCCAGCAGCGCCGCAACCTGCTGCTGTGACATCGGACGAAACGTTTTCGCCGCCTCAAACGCCTGATCCAGAATCTGCGTGCTGTCGATGCCCGTGATCTGCACCGATACCGGCAGATTTAGGCAATAGTGCAGGCATTCGATCGGCTTCACCCCAGTGTTGCTGTCCAGGATGTAGTGATCGCCGAAGCACTTCATGCCCAGTATCCCAATCTTCTCCTGCACCAGCACCGGCACCACCTGCTCTCTGAAGCTGCGGAAGTGCGCGTCCATCACATTCAGCGGCATCTGCACCGCGTCAAAGTGAAAGTTGTGGGCCTTCGCAGTTTCCAGCATCCGCAGATGCACATACGGATCCTTGTGCCCGGTAAACCCGATATACCGCACCTTGCCCGCCTGCTTCGCTGCGAGCATCGCCTCCATCGCGCCGCCAGCGGCAAATATCCGGTCGGGATCTTCCAGCCGGATCACCTCGTGGAACTGCATCAGGTCCACATGATCGGTCTGCAGCCTCTTCAGTGATTCGTCAATCTGCTGGGCCGCCGACTCTTTCGTCCTGCCGTCGATCTTCGTCATCAGGAACGCCTTCTGCCGATAACCGTCGCGCAGGGCCTTGCCCATCCGGATCTCGCTGACTCCGCCGTTATAGTCCCAGCAGTTATCCAGAAAGTTCATGCCGCGATCCAGCGCCGCGCGGATGAGCCGGATGCTCTCGTCTTCCGAAAGATCGGATTTCCCGATGTGATAACCGCCCAGTCCCAGCGCCGACACCTTCTCGCCCGTCGATCCCAGCGTCCGGTAGATCATGCCTGAACTAGCATCGTCTGCGCCTGCCAGCGACGGAAAGATGCTCGTCGACATGGCCATCCCCGCGACTGTCGAAACTGTCTTGATAAAGTCTCGTCTTTGCACGACAGACCTCCCGAATTGAACTATGTGCTTTGGATGCCCATCCGCGCTCACAGGTCGAGGGGCAATCTATCGGTTTCCGACGCCTCGTCCTTCGTCTCAAACAGCCCGACTACGTTTCCTTCAGGATCAGCCATCCACGCAAACTTGCCGGTAGGAATCGGCACCGGCGAAACGAGCGTCTTCCCGCCCAGAGCTTCGGCCTTCTTCAGGTAGGCCGCCGCATCGTCCACCTGCACGTAGAAGATGGTGTAGTTGTGCGGTTCATGTCCAAGCGAGGTGATATGCCCTTGAATCCCCGTGTCGGCCCCGGTTGCAATCATCGACGCAGGCCCCATCTCCTGCGTGTTCCAGTCAAAAAGCGCGCTATAGAACTCTGCCGTCTTGGCCTTATACCTGCAGCCAATCTCGAAGTGCACTACTGGTCTGCCCATGGTTTCCCCCTCAGCCCGCGATGGTAGCAAGGGAAAAGGAATGCCTTGTGCGGCGACCTTATAGGCCCGTGTAGTAGAGCGAGCACACGCATCTTCGACAGGTCTCGTTCCTCTCGATATCGAGACCAGCGCGAAAGCGCAGCGCCTCCTCGCCATTCACGACATCTGCCAAAGACCGTTCATGGATGTTGCCAATCACAGGATGAAAGAAGCAGGGCCGAACCGCACCATCGCTTTCCACTACTGCTGAGACCCACGGTGCATTGCATCGCGGTGCGATTGCTTCCGCTTCGCCGAGTGCACTCCGAAAATGCCTGACCATCCGCCGCATCTTCTCCGGAGAGTCCTGAATAAAGCCGCTCCGGAATTCCTCGGCGTAATCTACGCACATCTGCTCCAGCAGTTCCGACAACTCAGTCACTTCGTCTGCGGTCAACAAAACCCGCGCCTGCTCCCTTTCCTTCCACCTCTCTTCGTGATTAAACGCCGTCGACGTCGCATCCACCGCCAGAAACGAAATCGAATCCACCCCCAGCTCCCGCGCGGCGTCCACAGTCCTCGGAAGTTCACGAAAATTATTCTTCTGAACCGTGCTCCGGCCGGAGACAGGCATGTCTCTCCGCAACACCCTGAGAGCCGCAATGCCTTCCGCCATCCGCTCGTACGCATCCTTCACTCGCCGGATCGCATTGTGCGTTTCCCGAGGTCCATCCAGCGACACGATTACGTCGTCCACTAATTCCGATACCAGCGCCGCATTTTCGGCCAGTAGGAGTCCCGTCGAAAGCAGCGTGATCCGCATTCCTTCGCCATGCAACAGCTCAAGAAAGCTGCGCAGATCGTCGTGAAGCAGAGCCTCTCCACCCGAGAGAGCAATCCACCGCGTCCCCAGCGACCGGAATGATTCAAGATGCGGCAGCAGGTCCACCGTCTCGATCTGACGCGTCTGCCGAATCCTCCAGATGTCGCACATCACGCACCGGCAATTGCATCGGTTATGCGGAAACAGCACCACAACCGGCAGATGTGTGATCACGTGCTGCGCCAGCGCGGCCGAAGGCTGAGCCGCCGATATCTGTACGAGGGTCGAAGCCATATACCTGACTTGCTTCAGGCTACTTGCCGCCACCGCAAGAAATGTCACCGGTTTGTCATTCCTGTTACCGCCGCCATCCCTACGCATCTACCGGTAAAATAGTGGTTTGGACATCCCATCCGCATGAAAGTCTTTCTCACTGGAGCCACAGGATTTGTAGGCACGCACGTCGCGCGGGAACTCGCCCAACGGGGTGCGCAGCTCCGTCTCCTGGTCCGTCCCACAAGCAATCTCCGCAACCTTGAAGGCCTGCCTGCTGAAACCGTTGTCGGCGATTTACTCCAGCCCGAATCCCTGCGCACCTCCATCCGCGGCTGCGACGCATTGATGCATGTTGCCGCCGACTATCGGCTCTGGGTGCGCGACCCAAAAAGCATGTACGCCGCCAACGTCGACGGAACCCGCGCCCTCCTCCGCATCGCCCGCGAAGAGTCCGTCCCGCGCACCGTCTACACGTCCAGCGTTGCCACCATGGGCTTCAAATCCGATGGCACCATCGTCGACGAAACCACCCCTGTCTCCCTCGCCGACATGGTTGGACACTACAAGCGCTCGAAGTTTCTCGCCGAGCAGGTTGCAATCGAAGCCGCCCGCGCCGGACAGCAGGTAATCATTCTCAACCCCACCACCCCCATCGGCCCGATGGACGTAAAGCCCACTCCCACCGGCCGCATTATCGTCGATTTCCTGAACAAGAAATTCCCCGCCTACGTCGATACTGGCCTCAATCTCGTCGACGTAACGGAAGTCGCCCGCACGCACGTCGCCGCCCTCGAAGTGGGCCGCTCCGGCGAACGCTACATCCTCGGCGGCGAAAACCTTACCCTCAAACAGATTCTCGACAAGATGTCCGCCATCACCGGCCTGCCTTCGCCCAACATGAAGGTCCCGCACAGCGTCGCCATGATCTTCGCCTTCTTCGACGAAACCATCACTGGCCGAATTCGCGGAGTTGAGCCTCGCGCCACGGTCGAAGCCGTCCGCATGGGTAAGAAGAAGATGTTTGCCTCGTCCGCCAAAGCCCAGCGCGAACTCGGCTTCCGCGTCGTGCCTGTCTACAACGCGTTACGCGCTGCCATCGACTGGTTCCGCGCGAACGGTTATGCCCCAGCTGCCATCCCCGTGCCGGAACAGGTCAAAGCGTCATGAGCTACATCGCCATCATCGCTGCTTTGCCCGGCGAACTTAAGCCACTGGTTGGCGAGGACTGGCACCGCCCCCAGCCCAACGTCTGGACCGGCACGATTTCCCACCATGGAGCTGTCGCCATAGCTGGAGGAATCGGTGCGGCCGCCGCCGGGCGTGCCGTCGCAAAGGCGCTGTCTTATGGCCGGCCCGACGCGCTCATCTCCTACGGATGGGCCGGCGCCCTCACCTGTGCTCTCAAGCCCCCTTCGGCCTTTGCCATCTCCGAGGTGATAGACCACGCTAGCGGAGAGCGCTTCGCCACAGGTTCTTCCCAAGGCACGCGCTTGGTTACCCTCGACCACGTGGCACGGCCCGACGAAAAGCGCGCCCTTGCGCAGACTCACCAGGCGGTTCTCGTCGATATGGAAGCCGCAGCGGTCGCCCGTCTCGCGGCAGAGCGCAACATCCCCTTTTACTGCTTCAAAGGCATATCTGACGCTTATACGGATCAACTGCCGGATTTCGGATCATTTATCTCGCCGGCGGGAGAACTTCGCACCGCTGCATTCCTGGCCCACGCCGCCCTTCACCCTGCCTACTGGCCTTCGTTGATTCGCCTCGGCAAGAACAGCAGTATCGCTGCATCGAACCTTGCCCGATCTCTCTCGAATTCTTTACCTCTATCCCTGTAAACTATTGAAGGAAGATGGCAACCACATACAGCACAAATTCCGAAGTCGGCCGATACCCCATCCCCGCCACTATGCGCGCGGCTGTGTATCGGGGAGTAAACGATGTTCGCGTGGAAACCGTTCCGGTTCCATCGATCGGTCCGGGTGAGGTCCTCATTCGCGTTGCCGCTTGCGGCATCTGCGGTACCGACCTCAAGAAGATCCACACGGGCTCTCACTCTGCCCCGCGCATCTTCGGCCATGAAACTGCCGGCACGATCGCCGCAGTGGGAGACGGCATCAAGGATTTCGCCATCGGCGATCGCGTCATGGTCTTTCACCACGTGCCCTGTGGCGATTGCTACTACTGCCGCAAAAAGACCTTTGCCCAGTGCCCCGACTACAAGCACGTCGGCTGCACTGCCGGCTTTGAGCCTGCCGGCGGAGGTTTCGCCGAATATGTCCATGTGCGCGATTGGATCGTTCGTCACGGCCTCATCAAGATCCCGGATGGCATTCCCTTCGAGCAGGCCGCCTTCGTCGAGCCTGTGAACACCTGCCTCAAAGGAGTGAAGAGCCTCAACCTCGCGCCCGACGAAACCGTTCTCGTCATCGGCCAGGGTCCGATCGGTATTCTGCTCGCTACGCTTTCCGCGCGCTCGGGGGCCAAAGTCCTCACTTCGGACCTGTATCAGGAGCGGCACGCCATCGCCGCCTCCTACGGCCTGCATCATCCCATTCACGCCGGTAGCGAAGACGTCGTCGCCTCTGTGCGCGCAGCCAGCGAGGGCCGCGGCGCCGACGCGGTCATACTCGCCGTCGGCGGCAACTCCCTGATTCAGACAGCGATCGATGCGGCCCGCCCGGGTGGTCGCGTACTGCTTTTCGCGCAGACCCAGCACGGCAGTGTCTCCATTGATCCCGCAGTCATCTGCATGGACGAGAAAACGCTGATGGGGTCTTACAGTTCATCGGTTGCTATTCAGGACGAGGTAGCTGATCTCGTCTTCAACGGATATCTCAAGGGATTCGATCTCACCCGTCTCATTTCGCACCGCTTTCCTCTGGAAGACGCGGTGAAGGGCATTGAGATCGCGTCCAACCCCAGCGCAAGTTCCATGAAAATTTTCATCGAACCGGGCGCACAGCAGGGCTGAAGACAGCCGGGAGCCTGCGAATTCGCAGGTCAAACAACATGGAAGCAACAACAACACTGGTTCAGGAAATGACGGCAGCCGTACTATACGGTCGCGAAGATGTGCGCCTTGAGCGCCTCCCTATACCCATAGCCGGTCCGGGAGAAATCATTGTTCGCGTCCAGGCTGCTCTTACCTGCGGCACCGATCTCAAGATTTACCGTCGCGGCTATCACGCCCGCATGCTTACCCTGCCAGTGCCCTTCGGCCATGAGCTCTCTGGCATTGTTCACGAAGTCGGTCCGGGCGTAAGAAATTTCGACATCGGCGATCGCGTTGTCGCCCTTAACTCCGCTCCCTGCGACGAGTGTTATTTCTGCCGCCGGGGCCAGCAGAATCTTTGCGACGACCTGCTCTTCAACAACGGAGCCTACGCCGAATACATCTCTATCCCCGCGCGCATCGTCGAGAAGAACACGCTACTCGTCCCCGGCAATGTCCCCTTTGAGCACGCCGCTCTCACCGAGCCTCTCGCCTGTGTGGTTCGCGGCCTCGAAGAATCGAACGCACAGCCGGGTGACTCAATCGTCGTCATCGGAGGCGGCCCCATTGGCCTAATGTTCATGCATGTCGCGCAACTTGCCGGCTTGCATGTCATTGCCGTCGTCAAGCGTAGCCGTCAGGTCACTATGGCGCGCACCTTCGGTGCCGAACACGTCATCCAGATCACATCCGCGGCCGATCCCATCGCGGCTGTTCGCGCTCTTACCCCGCGGCACCGTGGCGTCGATATAGCCATTGAGGCTGTCGCGACCCCCACCGCCTGGCAGTGGGCAGTGGATATGGTGCGCAAGGGAGGCACCGTGAATTTCTTCGGCGGATGCGCCGCCGGAACTCGCGTCGACCTCGACACCAACCGGCTTCACTACAACGACATCACGCTGAAAGCCAGTTTCCATCACACGCCGGCCACCGCACGCCGTGCGTTCGATCTCATTCGCAGCGGACAGTTCAAGTGCCGCGAATACATTACCGGCCACGCGCCTCTCTCGGAACTCGACAGCGTCCTCCGCCGGCTGATGAATCGTTCCAGTGACATCAAGACCGCTATCATTCCGTAGGAGGCATGGAATTGTGGTGCGGCAGGAACCGGGTGCCCCATGTCCCGATTTTGGGACATGGGAAACACGCCACTGCAACTGACAAATGACATCAGACCAGTCACAACTGATCGAACGCGGATGGGCGGCTCTCCCCCCGGAATACCGCATGCCGGAGCATCCTCCCACGCTTGCCGAAGCCCAGGACTGGTGTCAGCGTCTCGCTGAAACGCACTACGAAAATTTCCATGTCGCGTCCTGGTTTCTACCGAAGCGCCTGCGCCGCCACTTCCACTCCATCTATGCCTATTGCCGCGTCTCCGACGATCTTGGAGACGAAACCGGCAACCGCGAGCAATCGCTCGCCCTCCTCGATCTCTGGGGAGACGAACTCGATGCCTGTTACCGCGGCGAGGCCCGCCATCCTGTCTTCGTAGCGCTTGCCGAGACCATCCGTGCTTGCGACATCCCCAAAACACCCTTCGCCGACCTGCTCATCGCGTTCAAGCAGGACCAGACAGTCACGCGCTTCGAGACGATGGCCGACGTGCTCGACTATTGCCGCTATTCTGCCAATCCTGTCGGCCATCTTGTACTTTACGTCTGCGGGTATCGTGATCCCGAACGCTTCGCGCTTTCCGATCACACCTGCTCTGCGCTCCAGCTCGCGAATTTCTGGCAGGACGTCCGCACCGACTATTTTGATCGCGACCGCATCTATTTCCCCGCAGAAGATATGCGCCGCTTCGCCGTGGACGAAGCCACAATAGCCAACGGCAAATTCACGCCGGCCTTCCGCAACCTCATGCGCTACGAAGTCGACTTCGCTCGCCGCATGTTCGAGCAGGGCCTCCCGCTCATCGGTATGGTCGACCGCGAACTCGCCGTCGATCTCGATCTCTTCTCTCGCGGAGGTCTTGAAATCCTGCGCGCCATTGAGCAGCAGGACTACGATGTGCTCCGCAGCCGGCCGTCAATCTCTAAATCCCGCAAAGCCGCGCTACTGGTTCGCGCCCTCACCGGAAAATTCTTCGGCAGAGGTCTCGCGCAGAGCGCCCATGGGAAAGCTGCGTGACGTCGTTCCCGCCCCCGTCCCCATCCCCAACCCCACCATCCGTTGACGAATCCTACCGGGTCTGCCGTGATATCGCACGGAAGCAGGCAAAGAACTTCTATTACGCTTTCGTTGCGCTTCCTGAGCACAAGCGCAACGCCATCTGCGCTGTTTACGCCTTCATGCGCCACGCTGACGACCTCTCGGACGACGACTCGCTTTCCATCGAACAGCGCCGTACGAATCTCAGCACCTGGCTCGACGCGTGGCATCGCGCATCATCCGCTGAGGCGACCGCCGATCCCGTCTTTGTCGCCCTGCGCGACGCACAAGCCCGCTTTCAGATCCCCCAAAGCCTTCTCGACCAGCTCGTCGAAGGCACTGGCATGGATCTTCATCGCGCCGCCCAATCTCCGAAGCAGGAGGCCGGCCAGTACGACACCTACGCCACCTTCAACGATCTCTACCGCTACTGCTATCTCGTCGCATCCGTGGTGGGACTCGTGTGCATCCGCATCTTCGGCTACACCGACCTTCGCGCCGAAAAGCTAGCAGAAGAGACCGGCATCGCCTTTCAGCTCACCAACATTCTGCGCGACGTTCGTGAAGATCTCGAGCGCGGTCGCATTTATCTTCCGCTAGAAGATCTCCAGCATCACTCCGTCTCCATCTCCGATCTGGTAACACTCGCATCGACCTCACGCTCGCTCGCCCCCAACGAGTTCACTCTGCTCGACTCTGAAGCAAAACGTGCCGAACACTATTACAAATCTGGAAAGGCGCTCTTGCCGCTGATCGCAGCCGACTCCCGTCCGGCCCTCTGGGTGCTGATCGCGATTTATCACTCCCTGCTCCAGCGCATCGAGCGGCACAACTACAGCGTCTTTGCGACGAGAATTTCTATCCCGACATCCCAGAAGCTCTTCATCCTCACCCGGGGCCTCCTGCAGGTTTTCTTTAATCGCATCGTTCCGCGAACGTCAGGGGCAGGGAAGTGATCGACCAGCCTTCCCGCACAGTCACCATCGTCGGTGGCGGACTTGCCGGACTCGCCGCCGCGTGCGCCCTTGCCGACAGCGGCCACCACGTTCGCCTTCTCGAGCGTCGTCCTTACGTTGGAGGCCGCGCCTCTTCCTACGAACATCCCGGCACCGGCGAGGTGATCGACAACTGCCAGCACGTCCTCATCGGGCGATGCACAAATCTTGTTGACCTCTATCGCCGCCTCGACGCTCTCGACGCCATCCGCTGGTACGACCACTTCACCTTTATCGAGCCCGGAGGCCGCCGCACACTCCTCCAGCCATCATCGCTGCCGGCGCCCTTGCACACATCTTTATCGTTTATGCGCGCGCCAGCCTTCTCACTCTCCGATAAGCTGGCCATCGCCCGCGGCATGTCCGCATTTATGACCGGCATTCCCGAGGACACCGACGAGAACTTCGCTCACTGGCTTGCGCGCCATGGCCAGACGTCGCGCGCCATCCAGCGCTTCTGGCTTCCCGTCCTGGTCAGTGCGCTCAACGAAGATCTCGACCGCATTTCGGTCAAGTACGCCGGCAAGGTCTTTCGCGAATCATTTCTTCTCTCGCCAGAGGCCGGGCGCATGGGCATTCCCGCCATCCCGCTCAGCGATTTGTATGGACGCGCCATCGACTACCTTCGCGCCCGCGGCGGAGAAGTGCACCTGCGTACCAGCGTCGATGCCATCGAGCACATTGACCCAAGCGAGCCCGAGGCAGGCTGGATCATCCGCAGCGGCGACCGCGTCTTCAACTCCGACGCTGTCATCCTGGCGCTCTCGTTCGAAGCGCTCGCGAGCCTGTTGCCAGCGTTGCCACACAATGCGCAGAGCGAAGACCTCGCCGCCGATCTCGCCGAGTTCGAGCATTCGCCCATCACCGGGATTCATCTCTGGTTTGATCGCGAGATCACCGAGCTTGAGCACGCCGTCCTGCTCGATTCAACCATCCAGTGGCTCTTCAATAAGTCCAGGCTGCAGCCCACGCATCGCACCCAGCAGGGAAGCTACATCGAACTGGTTGTCAGCTCCTCTAAATCGCTTGTTCCGATGCAACGGCAGGAGATTATCGATCTCGCCCTGCGCGAACTTGTGCCGTTTTTCCCGGCAGTGAATTCTGCGAAGCTCGAAAAAGCTGCCGTCGTAAAGGAGGTTCGGGCCACGTACTCGGTTCGGCCGCTTCTCGACCGCATTCGTCCCGGAGCACAGAGCCCGTGGCCCGGGATTTATCTCGCCGGCGATTGGACCGCAACCGGTTGGCCCTCCACTATGGAAGGAGCAGTCCGCAGCGGATACCTCGCCGCTGAGGCTCTCACCCACGCATCCGGCGAGCCGGGCCGGTTCCTCGTCCCCGACCTGCCGCACACCGGCCTGATGCGCATGTTTCGCTAACGCGTTCGATACTGAAGAACTGGAAGCGAGCCTGCTGAACGCCCGAAGCGTTGCCCTAAATCGCCATCAGCGCCACACCGGCGCAGACAAACAGCGCTGCAATCCAGCGCCGTCGGTCGACATTCTCTTTGAGAAAGATCTTCGCCGCGACTGCGTTCGTAACAAAGGTCAGGGAGGTAGCTGCGGGAGCTATCAGGCTCAGGTCCGCGTGACTCAGCGCAAACAGCAACGAGAAGAAGCTCAGGGCCATAAAGAATACGCCGGAAACAAACCGCGCATCCCCCAGCACCGCCGCAATGGCTCCGCCCATCCCGCTTCGAGCGCGAATCTCATCCAGGTCGCCAATCCCTCGCATAGCCGCGGCCAGCAGCACATCGCCGATCGTCGCCGATATCACGATCGCCGCAATCATCGCTGCGTCGGCCAGCCCCCGCCCGTTGAACAGCGCGTTCAAAGCTGCTGTACCTCCGCGCCTTGCATCGGGCGCTCCGTGCGTCGGTCTCCTTGCAGGTCTCCGTATACGAAGGGCCTTGCGTAACGAAACCCACCCCGGCGGTTATGAGAAAAATCCCGATCCAGCGTCCCGGGGAAATCTGCTCATTTAGCCAGAACTTTGCCAGCAGTGCGACAATGACGTTCCCGATGGACGTTGCCGGCAGCACGAAAGTCAGGTCCGCCCACGACAGCGAAGCCAGATATGACGCGAAGAAGCAGATCAGCAGCGCGATTCCCAGCAGGATCTGCGGGATCGCAATCGCATATACCAGGCTGGACAGATGATGGAGTGAAACTGGACCTACCCGCTTCATTCCCAGACTCAGCAGCGTGTCGCCCACAGGAGCGGTGAAGGCCACGACGGCCAGCACCATGTATCGCCGGAATGTCATCGTCGATTTCGTCATGCAATGGATCGATAACGGATGATAAGAGACGAAAACGGCCAGCGCTCAATGCTGGCCGTTCTTATCACGCTAAGCAGTAATTAAACTCCGACGTTTGCCGGCGTTGTCGCCTCTGTCGTCCCCTGCGACTTCGCCTGCTTGACCACTTTGTTGCGTTGCGCACGAAGCTTCAGAAACGACTTCGACTCCGCGTACAGGCGCTTCAGGTCGCGATTTACGATCGCCTTGCTCACTACGCGCCACGCTGCCTTCGGACGGAAGTAGTACTCATCGTAGAAACGATGCACCATCTCCAGCACGTATTCCTTTGGCAGTCCGGGATACTCGATGTGCGCAAGCTGATGGCCCTCTTCGTCGACCATCTGGCCATTATTGATGATGAACCCATTCTCTTTCGCGTAATCGTAAAACTCCGTGCCCGGATAAGCGTGCGCAATCGACACCTGGATGGTCTCGACATCGAGGCTCTTCGCGAAATTGATGGTGTTGCGAATCGACTCCTTGGTCTCGCCCGGCAGCCCCAGGATGAAATCGCCGTGAATCGTGAGCCCAAGATCGTGGCAGTCGCGCGTGAAGTCTCGCGCCCGTTCAACGGTCGCGCCCTTCTTGATGTTCTTCAGGATTTGCGGATCGCCCGATTCAAAGCCCACGATCAGCAGCCGGCAGCCTGCCTCGCGCATCGCCTTTAGCGTTTCGCGGTCAGTGGTTACGCGCGACGTGCATGACCAGGTCAGCCCGAGGGGCTTCAGCTTCGAGCACAGCTCGACCGTGCGCGCCTTCTGAATGTTGAACGTGTCGTCGTCGAAGAAGAATTCCTTCACATGCGGAAAGAGCTTCTTCGCGTGCGCCATCTCCGCCGCTACGTCATCGGTGGACCGCTTGCGCCAGGCGTGCCCGCTCAGCGTCTGGGGCCAGAGACAGAAAGTGCACTGTGCCGGACATCCGCGGGTCGAATAGAGCGAGACGTAAGGATGCAGCAGGAACGGCACGTTGTACTTCGTCACGTCCATGTCCCGTGCGTAAATGTCCGTTACCCACGGCATCGCATCCAGATCCTCGACCTGAGGCCGGTCGGGATTGTGCATGATCTTTCCGTCTTTGCGGTAGGTGATGCCCAGAATTTCGTCGAGCGGCTTGCCGTTGGCATACTCAACCACGGAGAAGTCAAACTCACGCCGGCAGACGAAGTCGATGACCGGACACTCATTCAGCGCGCGGTCCGGAGACGTCGTCACCGGCGGCCCGACAAACGCAATGCGTATCGAGGGATTCGCTCTCTTGATGGCTTCGGCCAGCTTCTGGTCGCCCGTCCAGCCGGGAGTGCTCGTAAACAGCACCAGGAACTCGTACCCCTTGGCGATCTCAATCGTTTCCTCCGCCGAGACGTGATGCGGGGGAGCATCCAGCAGTTTGGAGCCTTCCAGCATACCCGCCGGATAAGCCAGCCACACCGGATACCAGTACGACTCGATCTCACGCGTGGCAGGCCAGCGCGAGCTCGCGCCGCCATCAAAATTCTCAAACGAAGGGGGGTTAAGAAACAATGTTTTCAGTGGCATATATCTCCTACCAGTTTACCATCCGGAGGCCCTAAAGCAGGGAAATGGCACGTGTTCGATTCGGTACATCCAAGCCCAGCCGAATCAGGGATGTGCAGGCGAGTGGACCCAGTCCTGAATGCTTCCCATCGACCGCATTAACGTCAACTCCGCCTTGATCATCGAAAACGTCGCATCCAGCGCGTCGACATATCGCTCGCGCTCCTGAATACGAGCCTGCTGCTCGTCCTTCGGAGTCACAGCCGGGGCGTTGGCCGTGCCGCTGCCGTTCTGCAGTTGCGTCTGAATTGCTTCCAGCTGCTCCTGCGCCAATTCGCTTCTCAATTCGGCAACGCGCTGTGCCACGGTCAGTTCCCTCAAGCTGTGGCGAAGCGAATATACCTGCTCGCTGGTCTGAAATTTTGCCTGGTCGGCCTCGGCTCCGGCGCGCTGCGCGTCTGCGGCGGATTCGCGCGCTTTGGCCCGGCGGCTGGCATCGAAGATCGGAAACGTGATCTGCACGCCGATGTCGAAGTTATTGTGCTGAAAGCGCAGATAGTATTGCTGATAATTGTTGAATTCAGCGTAGCGGTTGTACTCCGCCCCGAAGGCGAACTGGGGTCGATAATTCTGCTTTTCGTCCCCGAACGAGATCAGCCGCTTGGACTTTGCGTTCGCGTAAGCCGCCTGGATGCCCGCATTCCTTTCGCCCACCGAGTTCTCGATGGAATCGTCCGGGGAAAACTCTGGAGGGTTGGGAATGCTCTTCGAATCGGTGACAAAACTCGAGCCCGGAAGGCCGGTAAGATGAGCCAGCTTCTGCCGTAGCTGGTTTGCATCATCCTCCAGTCGCAGGTGCTTTTCATCCACCTGTGCGGCCGTCAACTCCGCCTTCGTCAGTTCTATCCTGCCATCGACGCCTGCCAGCAGACGCTCCCGTTCGATCATTGCCAGTCTCTCCGCAAAGCCCTTCTCCTCGTCGAGTGCCGCAAGCTGTCGTGTATCGCTGTCCAGTTGAATATAGGCAAGAGCGGTGTCGAGTGCTACCTGCTCTTCGTTGTCCTTCAGTTTCAGTTCCGCTGAGGCCAGCGAAGCTCGCGCCGCCCGGATGTAGTCGGGCTGTGAAAAGGAATAGAGCAGCGAGTTGGAGCTGATGTTGTAAACCGACGGTTGGCCCACCGGGAAACCATAGGTGTATCCCACGCTTGATCCAAGAACAAAGCTGGGAAGATATGCATCCTTCGATTCCTGGAGCCCTGCAGTCGCGCGCTGCACCTCCGCGACCGCTACTCTCACCGGAGTGCTGTTTCGTTCTGCGAGATCAACCACGGTGGACAGCGACACCTGCGCTCGCGCCTGACCGCAGCCAAGCAGCACAAGAGCCCCAGCCCATCCGTAGATTTGTCTCCGTAAATTCACAGTTCTCGCCTGCCCGCCTCGCGGCGGACAATCCCCCGATTCTATCTCCCGAGCGCCCCTTCAGCGCCTTTGTCCCTGGTGCGCAAATGCGCAGCTTTCTCCGCGGCCGGCAATCCTGCGTAATCCTTCGCCAGCGCCCGTGCCGCCGCAAACTCCTTCTGCGCGCCGTTAGAGTCACCCTGCTGGTTCAGCAATGTGCCCAGGCGTACGTGCACCATAAACGCAGGGGCTTCCTCGCTGAGCGCATCTGACGCCAGGTACGCCCGCATCCACGCAATCGCCAGCTTCGGCTCCCGTCTCGCTTTCACCAGTGTCGCCGCCCCGTCAGCCAGCGGCGCTCCACGATCGTGATCCGCCCCTGCTCCGGTTTCGACCGACCCCAGCATGTCGTCCCAAAGCTCGCGTCTTAGATAGAAACTGCCCAGGTCCATCCACGACTGCGCCGATGAATGGGATGCCGAAATCTTCGCCCTCAATAACTTCTCCGCCGTCACGTAATCCTTGTTCGACTCCGCAATCTGCGCCCGCAGCTCCAGCGCCCGCACTGGCGCAAATCCATCCAGTTGCTTCGCGACCGTTTCCGCCTTGCCAGAGCCTCCGCCGACGAGCGCCGGAGCCTCCGCATAAAACTCGCCCAGGTCCGACAAGGCCTCCCCGCTCTTCGGATCCAGATTTGCAGCTGCCTCAAACTCCACGCGAATCAGCTTGGCCAGCTTGTATGCCGTTATCAGTGCCACCTGCTGTGCTTTGCCTCCGTATGCTCGCCCCAGCCACATGTGATAGCTGCTGTTCTTGCTGTCAATCTGCACCGCCCGGCTGCAAGCTCCGATGGCGTCGTCCCATCGCTCCTCGGCATAAAAAACGCGGCACCGCAGATTGAGCGCCTCTGCGTCGTTCGGGTCTTGCTTGAGAGCCTCGTCCAGCAGCTGCAGTGTTTCGTCTGCTCGCCCGCGGTTCAGTGCCGATGCCGCCACCTCTGCCCGCTCGCGCGACATTGCCGCAAAGGTGGTTGCCGGTGCGACCGCCAAGGCGCAAAGCAGAGCCGTTCCCGTCAAGAAAGCCAACCTCACTCTTTTTTCACTTCCTGCAGCCCTACCTCACTTCAGTGATCGGCATACCGTCGACAAGAGGCTGCGCGTTGGTGGTTCCCAGCGCGACCTGATCGCCCTCCTTGAGCCCGGTCAGGATCTCCACCTGGGTCAGGTTCAGGTTGCCTACCGTTACCTGCGTACGACGGAGCGTGCCGTTTACGATGCGATACACATAGGATCTGCCCCGATCCGTATGCAACGCCTCGCGCGGAATGTTCAAGGCCTTGCCCTCACTGGCGGTCACAACCGTCACCCGCACGTTCGTGTTGGGCAGCAGGTTCTCGTCAGCATCGTCGATCGAGATCAGGACCTCGCCGACATTGCGGGTACCGTAGGTGATGATGGTTGACGGAACGCGTTCCACATGTCCGTGCCATCTCTGGTTTGGCCTGGCGTCCCATTCGATCGTGATCGGCTGGCCGACGCGAAGTTTTCCGATCTCCGGTTCATCGAAGTATCCTCGCACCTGCATTTTGGTCAGGTCAGCCATCTGCAGCAGTCGATCGCCCTGCTGCACGTATTCCGACTTGGAGACCGGGAGCGAATACACCGTGCCCGCAAAAGGCGCCCGCACATTGGCCTCGTTCAGCAGCGTTTGCGCCGCGGCATAGGCAGCTTGTGCCTCCTCGAATACCGCCTTCGCGCGCGCTACATCATCGGAGTCGTATCGTTCCGTTTTCCGCTGCTGAAGCAATTGCAGCGACGCATTGGCGGCATTCAGACGCTGTTCAGCCGCCGCAACCTCATTGGCTGATGCAGCTCCGGTCAGTTGCAGCTTCTTAAGTGCATCCACGTCACGCTGCGCCTGGTCTCGATCTGCCTGTGTTCGCTGGATGTCTCCGCCGAGGTTGATTCGTTCTTCCTGGGTGCCCCCCTTGAGCGTCGCTGCGTAGGTTGCTTGGGCGCTCCGTAGGGCAGCCACTGCTGTAGCCAGCCGGGTCTGTGCGTCCGTATCGTCCATGGAAAGCAGCAGCGTTCCTTGGGTTACATGCTCCCCTTCATGGACGTAGAGTTTTTTGATGAGGCCCGCATACGGCGCATGCGCCTCGAAATTCATAAGCGGCTGAGGTTCGACTTTACCGTTGGTGGCAATCGTGCTTTTCAGCTCGCTGCGCTCAGCCACAGCCGCACGAATCGGAACTCGGGTTCGCGTGGCCATGCGGACCCCATAGTAGACCAGCGCCAGCGCGATGGCGGTCGCGATCCATATCCATGTCGTATTACGCCTGGTTTTTCTCGCGTTCGCCATTCGGGACCGTTGAACAGTATATAAGACTCACCACGATCCCTTTGCGGATCAGAAAGTTGCTGCATACGTGAACAGCTGGTCATCCTGCCGCAATCTGATCTCCGTCCCGACCGCAGTTTTCCGGTCATGCCCGATTTCCGATCATCTGAACTCTGCAAATTGGATCGCGGCAGGTCTGGAGGTTCGGCCCCCTCAACGGCGTGCCGCCGTATAATATCGATATGGCAACTGCAACCCACGCCGCTCCGCGCTGCACCGATGAACACGCCAAGGCTGGCCTCGACTTCAAGTTTCCTGAGATCGAAACCTGGCAGAACCAGTTCCCGGCCTACGAGATCCTCATCGACGATCCCGAATTCACCTCCGTCTGCCCCAAGACCGGCCTGCCTGACTTCGGCGTCATCCAACTCCGTTACATGCCCCGCGAGCGCTGCCTCGAACTGAAGTCGTGGAAGGAATATCTGTTCTCCTATCGCAACCTCGGCATCTTCCAGGAAAACATCGTCAACCAGATCCTCGAAGACGTCGTGAAGGCCTGCGACCCCGTCTGGGCCCACGTACACGGCGATTTCCGCCCTCGCGGCGGCATCTCTACCACCGTCGACGCCCGCTGGCCCCGCCCCGCCGTGGATCAGAAGAGGTAAGTCTGACGGCTCGCGGCTCCCATCGGGATAACTCAAGAATGCTACGATTGCACGGTGTTTAATTTCGGCCGACCGAAGACAGCTGGCGACTGGATCGTCCATGTTGTAGGTGCCATCATCGCCTTACTTCTCGTTTGGTGGCTGCTGCGTGTTTACATCCTCAGGTAGATAAACGTCTTTCCAGCGCTCATATTCCTTCAACAGCGATTCGCTCCAAATGCGCTCGCTTGTACCCCACATCCGGATTCTCGAATGTGGGCTTGCTGATCCCTGTTCCCTGAGCCCTGTGCCCTGTCTTTAAGCTATCCTCAAACCACGCATGGCAGCGCCATCCCAGACCCTTCAGCGGCTAGTCCCTCAGCGCACCGCAGGCATGGCGCTCTTTCTTCTCACGTCCCTTAATCTCTTCAACTTCATCGACCGCTACATCCTTCCCGGCGTGCAGCCCCTTGTTCAGAAGGAGTTCGCCGTCAACGACGCCCAGATCGGCCTGCTCACCACCGTCTTTTTCTTCGTTTACATGATCGTTGCGCCGCTCACCGGCTGGCTCGGCGACCACTTCCCGCGCAAGCCGCTCATCATCGCCGGAGCCCTCCTCTGGAGCGTTGCCACCCTCTACACCGCCCGCGTCCACAGCTACGAGACGCTGCTCATCCGCCACGCCATCGTCGGCATCGGCGAGGCCACCTTCAGCATCTTCGCCCCCGCCCTCCTCGCCGACTTCTACCCCGAGGCCGACCGCAACCGCATCCTCAGCATCTTCTACATCACCATCCCCGTCGGCGGCGCGCTCGGCTATCTCACCGGAGGCATCCTCGGCCAACACTACGGCTGGCGCATCCCGTTCTTCATTGCCGCGCTGCCCGGAGTCCTCATCGCCCTCGCCTTCTTCTTCGTGCGTGAGCCAAAACGCGGCAGCGCCGATCTGCTCACACCCACCCTCAACCGCACAACGCTCTCCGGACTCACCCGCAACCCGGCCTTCTGGTGCGCCACCCTCGGCCTGGCCATGTGGACCTTTGCTGTCGGCGGCATCTCCACCTGGCTCCCGACCTATCTCGTGCGCTTCGGCTCCATGTCCGTCGCCAAGGCCGGAACCGTCGCCGGAGCGATCACCGTCGTCTGCGGCCTGCTCGGCACCATCGCCGGAGGATGGCTCGGCCAGCGCTGGCAGCGCCGCGACCATCGCGCCCTCTATCTGCTTTCCGCCTGGGGATCCATCCTCGCCATCCCCTTCGCCGCCGCCGTCTTCTTCGGACCGCCCTCCGTCTTCATCCCCGGGGCCTTCCTCGCCGAATTCTTCCTCTTTCTGGGAACCGGCCCGCTCAACGCCGCCATCGTCAATTCCATCGCCGCGCCTATCCGCGCCACCGCCATCTCCGTCAACCTCTTCGTGATTCACGCGCTGGGAGACGCCTTTTCCCCACACCTCATCGGCCGCGTATCCGACGCCACCAGCCTGCGTTACGGCCTGAGCATCACGCTCATCACGCTCGCCGCCTCGGGAGCCATTCTCTTCGCCGGCTCGCGCTTTGCTCCGCAGCTGTCGACCACTGCCGCGCTTCACGGCGGGAATTGACGGGAGCCCCGTGTACCCTGTTGCCGCCGCGGCGCCCTATCTAATGGCCATTGGCTAATGGCTAATGGCTTGCTTTTCCTCGAATGGATTATCGTCCTCACGTGGACCGCGCTGATCCTCTCCGCCCTGCGCAATATCCCTCGGGTCCCCAATCTCCTCGACCCTCGCTACGCCCGCCCACGTGATCCCGCTCCGCTTCCGCTGATCTCCGTCATCGTTCCTGCCCGCAACGAAGAAGCGACCATCGAGGCCACCCTCCGTGCCCTCCTCGCCACCGAATCCGTCCCCATCCACATCATCGCCGTTGACGATCGCTCGACCGACTCGACCGGAGCCGTCATGGACCGCGTCGCCGCCGAAACCGACCGCGTCGCCGCTGAAACAGACCGTATCGCGGCTGAAGCGTCATCCCGCCTGACCGTTATCCACATCACCGACCTCCCGCCCGGATGGCTCGGCAAGCCGCACGCCATGGCCCTTGCCGCGCGTCAGGCCACCACGCCCTGGCTGCTCTTCACCGATGCCGACGTGCTGTTCGCGCCCGACACGCTCCTCCGCGCCATCAATCTCGCCGAAGCAGAGAACGCCGATCATCTCGTGCTCTTTCCCACCATGATCTTCAAGGGCTTCGGCGAGCGCATGATGCTCTCCGTCTTCCACATTCTCGGAACCGTCTCTTCTCCTCCGTGGCGCGTGCCCGATCCCCAAAGCCGCGCATCGCTCGGCATCGGCGCTTTCAATCTCGTTCGCGCCGATGTCTACCGCGCCATCGGCGGATTCGAGTCCCTCCGCATGCAGGTCACCGAAGACATCCGCCTCGGCGTCGAGATCAAGCGCGCCGGATACCGCCAGCGCGTTGCCTTCGGTCCCGATCTCATCCGCCTTCGCTGGGCCGAAGGAGCAGCCCACTTCATCCGCAACGTCACCAAAAACTTCTTCGCGGTCTTTCGATTCCGCACCCGTCCGGCACTCACCGCCTGCGCGACGCTCACCATCTTCTGCGTCGCGCCCTTCGCAGGATTCTCCGGCCCGCTCTCATTCCGCATCCCTGCCGCGCTGCTTTGGTTCATGCTCTTCCTGCTCTACCGCTGCCTTGGCCGCTTCAGCCACATTTCCGCTGCATTCTTCCTCACCTTCCCCATCGCCGCCGCGCTGCTCATCTACGCGCTGTTCCGCTCTGTCATCGTTACACTTGTCCGCGGAGGCATTCGCTGGCGCGGCACCTTCTATCCGCTCTCCGAACTCCGCAAAACCGCCGGGCCTACTCATTGAGATTAGGTGCCCCAGGTCCGCTTCTGAACCTGGAATAATTCGCGCAATCTAGAATTCAGACATGAAGAAGTTGCAGGACAAAATCGCGCTCGTCACCGGAGGCGCAAAACGCATCGGGAAGGGAATTGCCTTCGCTCTCGCCGAAGAAGGCGCAAACGTCGCCATCACCTACCGGGACTCAGCCGACGAAGCCCGCGAAACCGTCCGTGAGCTCGAAGACTACGGCATCCGCGCCGCCGCCGTTCACGCCAACCTGCGTCACCCTGAAAGCATTCGTTCCGCCGTCGCCAAAGTCGCCGCCGACTTCGGACGTCTCGACATCCTCGTCAGCAACGCCGGCCTCTTCGAAACCGCCGCTCTGGATAAAATCTCGGTCGAGCAGTGGGACGCCATGTTCGACACCAACACCCGCGCGCCCTTCCTCGTCGCCCAAGCCGCGCACGCGCACCTCAAGGCTGCCCACGGACGCATCATCAACATCGGCTCGCTCGGCGGTACGCATCCCTGGCCCACCCACGGACACTACTGCACCTCGAAGGCCGCGCTCCACATGCTCACTGAAGTTATGTCCAAGGCCTTCGCTCCCGAGATCAGCGTCAACTGCGTCGCCCCCGGCATGATCGCCATCGGCGACCCCTCCGCCGAATACGAGCACTTCGCCCGCAAAACCCCAATGAAGCGCAACGGAACCGTCGAAGAAGTTGCCGCCGCCGTCCTCTTCTTCGCTGCCGGCCCGCACTTCATCACCGGCCAGATCCTCGGCGTCGACGGCGGCCTCGGCCTTTAAAAACAAGGAAGATTATCACCCGCACGCAGGGTACGTTATGATGACGCGATCGGGTCGGAGGACTGCTCGTGTCCGAAAAGAAAAACCGGCTTAAAGAATTTCTAGAGTGGCTGCATCACGGTATTGGATTAGGGAATTCCTCCTGTCATCCGGAGTATGGAGCTTCGTGGTGTTACTGATAGCGAGATACGTTGTGCCCATTGCTTCTCAGGTCATGTGGCCCTTGCTATTACTCTTGGTTGGCGGTTCGATGTACTTTCTTGATTGGCGGCGTGGAAAACATAAAACTCCACTACAAGAAGTCCAAACTTCGTCAGCCCTATTGGCCGGAAATGCGACTGAGACCCTGTCCCCCGGAGTTGATATAGATGAGTTCTTCAGAATGGCCTATAGATCGCCAATCATTGAGAAAGAGGCGCAAAAAAATTTCCGAATCTTAGCACGCCAAAAAAGTCCAGATAACGTCGAGTTGTTTTACCTAGAATTCATTGGCGTAGGCTTGATGGCGGCCCTATACGATTCGATTTGGTGGCCGATGTTCCGTAGCCAGTTATTAGCGCTGATCGAGGTTAATAGACATAGTGGAGTCCTACCACTCTCAACGACAAAGACTTTTTATGACGCGGCTGCGCAGGAATATCCGAAAGAATATGCCGATGACAGCTTTGAGCGATGGCTCTCTTATCTAACTAAGAATCTTCTCGTATTAAAACATCCGAGTGAGATGGTGGAAATAACGGTAAGAGGTAAAGACTTCCTAAAATACCTTACCCATTGGGGAAGAGAGCCAAAGGATAAGAGGCTCTAAGCAGCAGTGAAGCTTTTGTATTCCAGTAACTGGGGCCTCAAGAAGCCTCAGTGATTTTGCGGAATAATAGGGATTGGCCGGGAGGGACGCGCACAGCCCCGTGTGCGCAGCGCCTAGCTGAACAATCTTCCCAGCAACCCCTTCCGCTTTCTCCCCTGCGGCGCCTTGCTTTCCTCGTCGATGTCCCTGGGCTGGGGCTGATCCGGCATCTCCTCGCCGTAAAACGCGGCCCTGGGATTCTCCACGCACAGTCGCTCTGCCGTCGCCGCGCCGAAACGCTTCGACACAACGTCGTAAGCCTCGCGGAGATTGGGTGGACGCGACTGCAGATTGTGCGCATCCGTTGCCAGGAAATGCACCCAATCCTTCTCCATGAACTCCATTGCCAGGGATTGCGCTGTGCGCCCGAAGCGGCCGGTCAGCGAAGACGCTGTCACCTGCACCAGGCAGCCCTCGCGGAGCCATTCCTTCATCCGCTCCGGATGCCGTTGAATCGTGAGGTTGCGCTCCGGATGCGTGATGACCGGATACATTCCGGCCACAATCATTTCGTAGAAGGCGTCATTCATGCTGGGAGGAATCATGAGATCGGCAAACTCCACCAGCAGATATTGCTTTCCATTGATCGTGTACTTGGAGCGATTCTTCAGCGCGTCTTCGATGTTGTCGTAAGAGAGGTGAAAATCGCACCCCAGCCCCAGCGTGACCTTGGCCATTCACGCGCGCCTCAATCTCGCTCAGCTTCTGCCGGTTCACCTCCGGATCGAAGTTCCAGCGGGCATTCGCATGTGGCGTGGAGACGATGTGCGTGATGCCGTTCTGAGCAGCCATCTCGACCATCGCAACCGATGTTTCGATGTCCGAGGGCCCGTCATCGAGGCCGAAGAGCAGATGGTGATGAATATCAATCATGTCTGCACGACGAAATCCCTGATCCTGGCCTCTGAATCCTTGAAGGTTTTTCTGTCCCTGATGCCCTGATGCCCTGATCCCTGATCGCTAATCCCTGTCCTACCATCGACTCGAAAATCTTAAAACCATCCGCCGATCCCAGCATCCGTTCGCTCGACCGGTCCGGGTGCGGCATCATCCCCAGCACGTTGCGCCCCTCGTTTAAGATGCCGGCAATATTATCCAGCGAGCCATTAGGATTCGCCTCCCGCGTGATCTCACCTTCCGGCGTCGCATAGCGAAACACGATACGATCCTCACGCCGCAGCGCATCCAGAGTCGAATCATCACAGAAGTAGTTGCCCTCCATGTGTCCGATCGGAATCTTCAGCACTTCACCCTTCTTGAGCGTTTCCGTGAATGGCGAATCGACTGTCTCTGTGCGCAGATACACCTGCTTGCAGATATACTTCAGCCCGGCGTTGCGCATCAGCGCGCCCGGCAGTAGTCCTGCCTCGCAAAGAATCTGGAAGCCGTTGCAGATGCCCAGCACCAGACCACCGTCCGCGGCAAACTTCTTCACCGATTGCATAACCGGAGAAAAGCGGGCAATTGCGCCCGTGCGCAGATAATCGCCGTATGCAAATCCGCCCGGAACCAGAATGGCGTCGCAGTTCTCAAGACTGGGTGAATCGTGCCAGAGGAGAGTCACAGGTTGGTGCGCCAGCTCTGCAATCACGTGGTACGTATCGTGGTCGCAATTCGAACCGGGAAAGACCAGCACGCCGAATTTCATATTTCTAGGCTAGCAGAATTCGCGCAGGCCCCACTCCTCCGACAGTTAACCGAAAAGGTAAGCAGCCGAGCGGCATCCAGGCCGCCTTGGCTGACGATAAATCCTCCGCGTACCGCCTCGCCCGAGCATAGAATCGCGTCCAACCGGATTATGCCCGCTTTCGATCTCCGCACTCACGCCCGCACCGCCAGCGACCACGCCCGTACCGCCGGAACCGCCTTGGTCAACTGGTGGCGCGCCGTTTCCATCGAGGCTCTCTGTGTCGCTGTCCTGTGGTGGATCGGCCTCGCCCTACTCGGCATACCGCTCGCTCCACTCTGGGCGCTGATTGGCGGCCTGATGACCTTCGTCCCCAACTTTGGGGGCGTCATTACCGTGATCTTTCCGGTGATGATGGTGCTCTTCAGCGGGCGCGACCTTTATCGCCTCGGCTTTGTCCTCGGCCTCTATGCGATCATCGTCGTCATCGACCAGCTTGTCCTGCAGCCCTGGCTGTTGAAGCGCGTCACGCAGGGTGCCCATCTGGGCCTCCATCTTGGTGCCCATCCTTCTGGGCATCATCATCCCCTTCTGGGGAGTCCTACTCGGCCCGCCTCTGCTGGCCATCGTCTACGCCTTCCGCAGGCCCAAGCCTCAGTTACCAACGTCGCACCGGTTGCACCGCCGCCGCCTCCGATGAGGCCATCGCCGTCCGGACCGCCCGCCATCGCCACAAGCTCGCAGTTGCCCATCGCTTCAGCAAGCGAACCTCCTTCGCTCGAACCGCCGCCTACCCCGCCCGCGAACCCCAACTGATCGCGGAACCTTTACTGTTCCGCCATATTCGCCTGTGCGCGTTTGAACGCCGTATTCGCGACATGCACCGATCCCTGGTAGGGTCGGTCGATGTCCGCGATCGCCACCAGGGCCAGCGCAAGCAGCAGGGAGAAGGCAAACACCTGCATCCCATGCAGCCATGAACTCTCCGAGCCGAACATGCAGCTCGACATGATCGTCAGTGCGCCACCGCAGACCAGCACAAACCACAGCACTCCCGGCAACCGCGAAATACTCTGAAGCTGCCGCAGGCGGCGGTGCTCCGCCACCGAGCTCAGTTCGTACAACGCGTGATCTTCCGCAGTGCTTTCCGTCGGCGACGCCGCTTTCACCGTCATGAGAATCTGCCACATCTGGCGATCATAGTTGTGGCTCGCCAGCGGTCCTTCGTCTCCGTGCGCCATCTGTGGCCAGTCCTGGTTGAGCACCACATCGGCATATCCCCGGGCTGCTTGTTTGAGCTCATCGCGCTGGCTTGCAGGAAGACCATCTGCGAGCCGGTACACATTCACCAGCGCGTTGGCCTCTGAGTCGGCATTGACCTCCGCCAGTCCGAAGTTGGTCCACACCGTATACAACATGAACCCGATAATCACCGCGTAGGTCGTGCCCAGAATGCTCAATTGCCAGCCGATCAGGTCGTTGTGAGTCCTCCGGTGTTCCCTGGTCCACAGGCGGTCAACCGCAACCTTGAACAGAAGCGAGCAAAGCACAATCAGGACAGCGATTAGCACATCCTCCCACGTAGTCAGCATCTACCCGCCCTTTGGCCTCGTGTTAAAGCGATTTTCATTACCGCCATCACTCTGCCAGAACCCCAACTCATTTTCTACAGGTATCTGCTCCCCCCGACCGGGGGCCGCCTGCCGTTGCTGCGCAAATCCGCCCGGGCGGAGTCGAATTGTTCTTCCCGGACACGGCATCCCGCCGCAACTAAATTTTGAAATTGCCGTCTAAATGGACGCAAGGCCGCCCTGCCCTCTATGCGCTTCGCCACGTTTCAACGTAATTTGATCGCGAAGATCCCCCCGCTAAAGCCGCTCCGCCACCCTGCGTTCTGTCGCGCGCAAGCGTCATTGGCTGCTCTCTTGACACGGTTCGTTCGATCGCTTACAACCATCGCATTCACTGGTTGCCGCTTTTTTGACTCACTGCCGTTTTTAGTTCTCGATCCGTGGTTTTCTCCAATTCGCCTCTGGCCCGCTTCTCACGCAATCTGCGGGCCGACTTCGAAGGAACGCATCCTCAGAATGCGGTTTACGTCAGATCACACTTCGAGCACCGCAATCTTTTCCACCCAAATAGGACGGCCATGCTTCCAAAGATTCTCCGCTCCCTGAGCCCGATCGCCCTTGTCGCGGCAGCCTTCAACTTCGTAGCGCCTGCCCCGCTTGTTGCGCAGGCCACTCCCTCGCTCGTAACTGCCCGCCTTACCCAGCCCATCGATGAGAATGCCCGGGTCACTCTGAAGGGAACCGTGAGCCCGCTCGCCCGCGCTGCCAACGATCGCGGAGCCGCGCCCGACAGCATGCCGCTCAGCCGCCTTACGCTGGTCCTCAAGCGCAGCGACGCGCAGGAGTCCGCCCTCAAGCAGCTCATCAGCGACCTGCACACGCCCGGCTCCGCCAGCTATCACAAGTGGCTCACTCCCGACGCGTTCGGTAAGCAGTTCGGCCCGTCCGATCAGGATCTCGCGACCATCCAGTCATGGCTCGCCTCTCATGGATTCAGCGTTACCAAAGTCAATGCCGGACGCCAGTCTCTTGAATTCTCCGGCAATGTCTCCCAGTTCCGCACCGCCTTCCATACCCAGATCCACAAGTACATGGTCAACGGCGAGACCCACTACGCGAACTCCACCGACCCGCAGATTCCCGCTGCGCTGGCGCCCGTGGTAAGCGGATTCGCCAGTCTCAATAACTTCCGTCCCAGGAGTCCGATGAAGCTTCTGGGCCATGCTCTCTGGAATCCCCAGACGCACCAGGCCACGCCGCAGTGGACCTACCCCGTCGGCACCGGAGAAAACTTTGCTATCGCGCCCGGCGACTTCGCCATGCAGTATGACGTGCCCAACTCCAGCCTGAATCCCAGCTATACCGGAACCACCTACGACGGAACCGGCCAGACCATCGCCATTGTCAATGAGTCGAATATCAACATCGCCGCCGTCAACGCCTTCCGCAGCACCTTTGGTCTCCCCGCCAACCCTCCCCAGGTCATCATCGATGGAAATGATCCCGGTATCGATGGCATCAACAACCCCGACGGCGCGAATGGCGCATCGGGTGAGGCCTATCTTGACGTCGAGTGGTCCGGGGCCGTCGCTCCCGGAGCCCAGATCGATCTCGTCATCGCTGCCGACACCGAGCTCGAAAGCGGCTTGTTTCTCGCCATGGAGCACGCCGTTTACGCCAACGTCGCCCCCATCATCAGCCTCAGTTTCCTCGGTTGCGAACAGTTCCAGGGGACGGCCGGAAACGCCTTCATTAACAATCTTTGGGAACAGGCTGCGGCTCAGGGCATCACCGTCATGGTTTCGTCGGGAGACGGCGGTTCTGCCGGATGCGACAACTTTGACAGCCAGCAATATGCCGTCAACGGCCTGGCGGTGAATGGCTTGAGCTCGACTCCCTACAATGTCTCCGTCGGCGGCACTGATTTTTACTACAGCAATTACCAGAATTCGTCTGCCCTGAATACGCAGCTGAATACTTACTGGAACAGAAACGCCACCAACTCTCCCGTAACGTCGCTGCTGACCCGCATTCCCGAGCAGCCCTGGAATGACAGCCAGTACGGATTGGACGTCATCAATCTCTATGCGCAGACCGGCGGTACCTCCATCGCCGGCGGCAGCGGCGGCGCCAGCACCATCTACACCAAGCCCTCCTGGCAGACCGGAGCCGGCGTCCCCACCGGCAACAGTCGCTACATGCCGGACGTTTCCCTCTTTGCCGCTGACGGATTGAACTACAGCTACTACGCTTTCTGCGGCGGTGCCGACGGCGATTGCCAGGGCTCGTCGAATGGCAATCCGGTTCAGATCAGCGGTGCCGGCGGCACCTCCATATCTTCGCCCGCCTTCGCTGGCATCATGGCTTTGGTCAATCAGAAGTACGGCCGCCAGGGTCAGGCCGACTTCGTTCTCTACCCTCTGGCCACGCAATACCCCGCAGCCTTCCACGACGTGACCGTCGGAACCAACTCCGTCCCCTGCAACGTCGCAACAACCAGCCTGGGACAACCGCCGCTCGATTGCATCGCCGTCACCAACCCCATCACCGTCGACGACTCCACTTACGGCACAGCGGTAGAGGGTCAGATTGGTACCGGCACAACGCCCGATTACAACGCTGTGGCCGGATACGACCTTGCCAGCGGTCTCGGCAGTGTCGACGCCAGTGTTCTCCTCACCAACTGGGGTAATGTCAAATTCGCCTCGACAACCACCACGCTTACGCCTTCTTCCACCTCGTTCACGCACGGCACGTCGATTACCGTCAGCGGCTCTGTCACCCCGGGCACCGCGACCGGGAATGTAGCTCTGATGACCGACAGCACTGAGCCCGTACAGCAGGGTCAGGGCTTCCCTCAGGTATTTAACAATACGTCCGGCACCTTTACGCTGACGGCCAGTGGCACCTACACCGGCCCCGTTAACTACCTGCCCGGCGGAACCTATAACATCTGGGGCCAGTACAGCGGAGACGGAACCAACGCCGCCAGCACCTCGCAGAAGACCTCGATCACCGTCAACCCCGAAAACAGCGGCATCTACTTCAATCTCTTCTCCCCTGCGGGCACTTCCACGTTCGGGCTCGATTACCTCTGGTGCCAGCATCGATTACGGCACGCAGATACTTCTAAGCGCGCAGGTGGCCCCCAGCTCCCAGCTCACTGCCGTGGAAAACTGCTTTACCTCCAGCTCCGCCGCCTGCCCCGTCTTCGGTATTCCCACCGGTACCGTCACTTTCGCTGACAGTGGCACCGGAGGAGCGGGCTTACCCAACACCGCCGTTCTCAATTCCGAGGGTGACGCCGAATACAACGCTCCCTTCGCGATCGGGTCTCACTCTGTTACTGCCAAATACGCAGGAGATAACAGCTACAATCCTTCGACCGCCGCCGCAGTCACCTTCACCGTCGTGCAGGACACCCCGGTAATCGCATTCGGTGCATCGAATCAGGTTTCTTCTACGCAATTCGCCAACGGCCAGCCGACCGTCTTCAATATCCAGGTGCTCAACGGGGCCGCGTATAACTCTGCCTCCTCATCCGCCGTCTATCCAGTTCCTATTCAGCCGCCCACCGGAACCGTCACCGTCACCGGCCTGCCCGGCGGCACACAAACGGCTACACTGTCCCCGGCAACAGATCCGTCCTATCTGGGCCGCGAAGGCGTCGCGACGATCGGTCACATTAACAAATAACTCTGGAAGCTTATACTGCAATGTCAGCTACTCCGGAGACGCGAATTACAAAGCAACCTCGACGGGCCAATTCCAGGTCCAGTTCGGTTCGCTAGGCGGTCTTACTACCACCACTAGCTGCAACCATGAGCGGAAGCATCTCGCCAACTACCAATATCACCATCACCGGTACAGTCACTGGTCAGAGTGGCCATCCGGCGCCCACCGGCGGCATTATTATCTATTCCTCCGGTTATTCCATTGGGAACGGTATCCCGCTTGTTGCTCCGACCTCTGGAGTTGTTTCCACCTTCTCCGCTACGTTCAACAGCCAAACCCTCTTCCAGGGCGCGAACTTCATTACCCTGCAGTACACCGGCGACAAGTAACTACAACATCTCAGCCACCACGCTGAATAACGGCGCAGCCATCTCCAACCCCCTCTCCGACTTCACCATGGTTCCGGAGACAACCATCATCCCGCTGGCATCATCGGCGAGTGCTATTGACGTTATTAATCTCAGCTCGATGAACGGCTTTAGCGGTGCCGTCAGCCTGACTTGCTCCAGCACCGGAGGAGTCGGCTGCTCCTTCGACAACGCTTCCCCGAACCTGGCAGCCGGAGGAAGCGCTGCCCCTAATTTGACGGTATACAACAACGTCAGCAAGGCCGGATCCTATAACGTAATCGTGACCGGCGAGGATTCGACGGGCAAATACGTTCACACGCTGGCTCTTGAGGCGGTTACTGCGGTATTGCCGCAAGGGCTCAATCTGACCGGTCCGAGCAGCCTCACCATCATCAATCCCGGCGATAATGCAAGCGGAACCTTGATCGCATCTGGTCAGGGCGGCGTAACCGGATCAGTGACCTTCACCTGCTCGATCGAAGGCAGCCCGTCCGGTGTCACGTGCGCTGCAAATCCAACCAGTTCCAACATTACTTCAGCTACTGCAACTTCTATGGTGATGGATCCACCACCTCGTCGGCGACCCCCGCCACCACCGACACTGCGGATGTCACCGCACCGTTGGCTCCTTCACCAGCGCCACTCTCAAGACATGCCCGATCACCCTCATACCCCAACGCCGGCTTCGCCCTCTCCGGCGTCAACTACCCAGCCCCGCACCGGGTGCAAACTACGGGTAATACCACAACCATCTCCGTCACTCCGTCCGGCGGCTTTACGGGTACGGTCAACCTCACATGTCCTCTCACCTCTAGCCCATCGGGGGCCACGAATTCGCCGACGTGCTCGATTCCTCCGACGGTGAGCGTGACCAGCGGTAACGCGACCGCGACGATGACGATCAGCAGCACCGCGGCGACCAGCGGAGCCTTGCCCGTCCGCTGGATAAATTCTTCGCCCTCGGCGGAGGTATCACCGTCGCCGGACTGCTCTTGTTTGGCATCCCGGCACGGCGGCGCAGCTGGCGCGCCATCCTGGGCGTCCTTGCTCTTTGCGGCCATCGTCGGCATGAGCATCGGCTGCGGAGGAAGCGGCAACGGTGGCGGCGGTGGCGGTGGCGGCGGCAGTTCGGCACCACTGCCGACCTACACCTTTACTGTCAGCGGGTCCGACGCTGCGACAGGCAAGATCTCAACGAGCGCTCAGGTCACTGTCACCTTCAACTAGCCCCCAACCAGCCGGCCGCACTCCTTTGGGGTGCGGCCGCAGTGTTTCTGGGTTTGGGGAAGTCTTGCACGACGCCCTGATCCCTGTTGGCTCTTGGCTATTGGCTACTGGCTATCGACTATCGGAGGAGTGTGGGGCCGCTCTCACGCGTGCTGCGAAAGCGACAGCACGTTCCCGTCCGGGTCGTGGAACCACGCCACCTTCGCCCCACCGGGAGCCGTCCAGATCCCCGACTCGCTCTGCTGCAGCCAGTTATACCGGTGGAAGGATATGCCCCGGCCGATCAAAGTCTGGACTTCGTCTTCGATGTTTTCGACCTTCCATCCGAGTATGGTGAAAGGGAAGGCCGTGTAGTCCTTCACCTGCACGATGCGGATCATCGTCCCCTTAGACTCCATGACGACCGCGAACATGTCGTTGCTGAGAAGTCGGAGGCCGAGTGTCTCCTGGTAGAAAGCGCGCGCCTGTGCAGCGTCCTTCGTCGGGATAAAGCCGATCACATCGCAATCCGCCAGCATCGATTCCGTCCTCGCTTCTGCTCCGCTTGTGTTTCTGCACCATCGAGCTTAGCCGAAATGCGTCCTTCGAGCCACAGCGCGAGAAAGGCGCAGAAAGCGACGCCCGGGACAAATGTCCCGGGCGTCGGTGCAGACAGGGGGTACGGGGGTTAGAAGTGGAAGCCTATTTGCGCCGTCAATGCTCGCGGAGTCACGTAGTGCGTGCCGCTGAACGTGGAGAGGAAGTTGTAGAGGGCATACTTATTCGTGAAGTTTACCGCTGTCAGCCGAAGGCTCCACGTGTGCTTGTCGCCGCCGAAGAGGTTGTCGTCACCAATCGAAGCATCGAAAAGACTACGCGGCTGGATCCGCTGCGGGTTCTTGTCGTTGTCGCCGGTGCCCGGAGCTGGAATCTTCACCAGGCTTGAGCTGTACTCCGAAGCGGGGCAGGGGGTCGGCAGCGGCGTTGTCGGCGTCGCCCTCACCCCATTGCAGATCAACCCTGCCTGGAATTCCTGGTCGGCCGTCAGACCGCTCAGATCGACCGCCGGTACACCCCCCGGAAGCGTTGTCGAGAACCCATCGCACGGCGTATTAGGATCCGCCGACGCCAATCCGTAACAGGGCGCCGCGCCGGCAACCAGCCCGCTGTCATACCGCCAGTTGAAGCCGCCCCACACGGCATGCGTGAACCTGCCGCCAGGGAGGGTGTACTGAAGGTGAGTCGTCTGGTTGAACCGCTCGTCGTGGTCGATGCGGAAGGGGTAGCCGCTCTGCCCGACAGTCGCGCCTGCTCCCGCCACCTGGGGTGGGAAGAAACGTGCGGCGACCGAAGACATGACAACGTACGCGGAGATGTTGTGGAAGTTGGGAACGCTGGCATTGAGCGCGAAGCCGGGAATCTTCGAGTTGTGCCAGTCGATAGGAAAGGTAATGGGAGTGTTGCCGAGCACGCTGAAGTCGAAGGCATTGTGCGTGTATTTCCAGATGTACTCTCCGCCGACCACCGCGTATTTGCCAAAGGCCTGCTGGAATCCAGCGTGAAATTCGTTGCGGAATCCCGGCTGTAGCGTTCCGACCACGCCCGGCGTACAAAGCAGGAGTGGAGAGAGAACCTCGTTGGCGCACCCCTGGCTCGAAAGAACCAGGTTTTCATTAAAAGGTGACTCGAGAGTTCGCGCATAGGAGATGCGCAGCACGGTATTTGTCTTTGTGACGTTGTAGGCAACGCCCACGCGAGGCTCCGCCTGGCGTTGAACCGTCAGACCGTTGTACAGGTCGCCGCGTATACCTAGATTGAAAAGCCAATTTTTCGCCTTGATCTGGTCTTCGACATAGAGCGCGAGTTCCTTTACGTCGGTATGGCCGAAGAAGTTGTAATTCCCTCCACCGCGCGTCAGATCATATGGAGCCAGCACCGGGTTGTAGGCCGGATTGGCGCTATTTCCATAGGCAGCGCACTGTGACGGGTCGCTGAAGCCCGGCAGGGAATTGCCGTTGGCATCCACGCAGGGCGAGTTGAAGGTGGGAGCGACCACGGACAGATTGTCGTTCTCGCGCAGGAAGGTCTGCTCGTAAACGGCGCCGGCTTTAATGTTGTTGATGCCCTTCACATACGAGTAATCCGAGCGTACGCCGGTGTTGAAGAGGCTGCGGTATTGGCCGACAGTCTGGTTCTGCAGGTTCGGCGGCCCTTTGTCGGCCAGCGGATTACCGCTCGGGAAGTAGTTGTAGAAGTCTTTGCGGGCGTAGGCCCCTAAGTTGAAGACCGCATCTGCGCCGATAACGCGGGTGTAAGTCGGCGCAATGTTGAAGGTTTCAATCTTGGACTTCTGGTCGGTATTGCCCACATTTCCGAAGACCGGGTTGGGGCTGCTGCCTCCGCTGACGACATTCTGGATGTTCAGGTTGTCGTAGGTGTTCGGCGTCTGGAACCAGGAGCGGCTGTAGTTCAGGTCCAGATGCATCGAATCGACCGGCGTAAATGTGTAGTCCACGCGATCAAAGATATTCTGCTCGTTGCCTTTGTCGTGGAAGACGGAAAACTCCGGGGGATCAAGGAAACGGCCGCTGTTGAGCCCGTCGACCTCGAGGAAGTTGCCCCAGTTCTTCTTGCCGTACGAGAGGTCAAAGCCACCGGTCGCCGATCCGAAGGTTCCATAGGACGCATAAACGCTGCCCGTCGGCGTGGTAATACCTTGTCCCGAACGGGTTGTGGCTACGATGACCAGGCTGGTCTTGCCGCCGTATTCGGCCGGCGGCGCGCCGGAGATGACTTCAAGCGACTGGACGGCATTCGACGGAAGTTGATTGGAAAACACCTTGCTCTGCTGATCGGTGATGGGCTGGCCATCGACGGAGAAGGAGTTCGACGCGTGATCGCCGAGGCCGTGGAACAGGCCGTTCGAGTCGGCGGCGACTCCGGGCGAGGCCAGAGTGACGATCGAGCTCAGCGATGAGGACTGGCTTTCCAACGGGATCTTGTTGATAAGGTTCCGGTCGATGTCGGTATGGAATGTCGGATCGTTCTCAACCAGGTCCTCGCCGCCTTCGACCGTGACCGTGGTCGATTCGGTGCCGACCGCGAGCTTGATGTTCACGTTCTCAGCCACCGTCGATCGCACATCGACGTCGCGGGCGGAGGATGCAAATCCCGCGTGGGTGACGCTCAGATGGTAGGGGTTGAACGGAATGTTGGGAAAGTTAAACCGACCGGCGTCGTCGGTGGTCGCGGTTCGCGAGTATTCGCTGACCGGGTTGTTGATGGAGACAGTGGCTCCGGGAATGACTGCGCCGGAGGGATCGGTAACAGTCCCGGCGACGGTGCCGGAGTTAGGGGCGGATTGGGAAAAGGCGCTGGTGGCCAGGACCTGCAGAAAGAGTGCAGGTAGAAAGACGATGAAGCATCGCACGAATGTGCGCATGATACGACCTCCTGAAAATCTGCTGAATTGTGGATAGGGCTCTGCTTAGGCGAAAGCAGGCGCAGCAGGTGGAGGACGGCACGAAAGCTTGAAGAAGAAGGCCCGGCTGGGGAGTTCACGCGTAGGCTCGGGAGCCACGGCAGTGACCGGCAGGATCGAAAGATCGAGCGTAACCAGCTCGACTATATGAATGACGTTATGCGCAGTGGTGCAGAGAGAGCAGTCGTGATCAGGCTGTCCCAGCGGATGGCTATGGGCAACCTGAACCATGCCGGACATCAGGACCAGCGCAATGCAGACGATTCCCAGCAGAGATGCCAGGGAGAACTGCAAGCGTGATCCTGGTGTGCGGCGAAGCATTTATCAAACTATAAAGCAGGCGCACGGAGCGGGACAAACCGGAGTGTTGATCGGACTACTTCAACGCAGGCTCCGGGGGCGCGATCGAAGCCTTGCGATAACCCTCGGCCGCAAGGTGTTCGCCCATCTGCGCGTACATTGTTTCGTCGTGCGGCTGCCAGGTGCCGAGTCCGTCCACGTAGCGGTTGTACATCGAGAACGCCGCAGCGATCAGCACGGTGTCGTGAATCTCGACGTCAGTTGCGCCGTGCGATCGGGCGTGGTCGATGTCGCCGGTTGTGACATTCTTCCCGCTCTGTTGCACCTTGCCGGCGATGGCCAGGAGAGCCTTGAGCTTGGGCGAGACGGGCGCGGTCTCGAAGTCGGTCTTCACCTGCTTGACGAGATCGCTGCTGCCGAGATGGCATGCCGCAGCGGCTCCGTGGCTGGTCTGGCAGAAGTAGCAGTCGTTCTGCGAGGAGACGTAGGTGGCGATTAGCTCGCGCTCGCCGGGCGTAAGGGAGTTGGGCTCGTGCAGCAGGATGTGGGCGAGTTCGCGCATCGGCTTCGCGGTTTCGGGACGAAAGGCAAATCCGGCGGTGATGCCGGGCAGTCCTTCGGGGAGAGAAATGTGTGGCATGATCGTTGCTCCTTATTTTGCCGCTGTTTCCAGAACTGCGTTCGCGGATAGATATTCCTTGCTCACGCTGACGTATCCTTCGCGCGCGACGCGTTTGCCGCGTTCGCGGTACATGGCCTCGTCGTCGGGCTGGGTGGTGCCGAGTCCGTCGACGTAGCGGTTGAACATGCAGAAGGCGGCGGCGATCAGAACAGCATCGTGAATCTCCACATCGGTAGCTCCGAGGCCGCGGGCGTAAGCGACGTCTTGTGCGGTGACGTGCTTGCCGCCCTTCTGGACCTTGCTGGCGATGACCAGTAGCGCTTTGAGCTTGTCGGAGATGGCCGCGTGCTGGAAGTCCGCCTTGACGCGCTTGACCAGGTCTTCGTTGCCGTTGAGGCTGGCTGCGGCGATGGCTCCGTGGATTGACTGGCAGTAGTGGCAATCGTTCAGATACGAAACGTAGGTCGCGATCAGCTCGCGCTCGCCGGCAGTAAGGCTGTTCGGGCTGTGGAGCAGGGTCTCGACGAGATCGTTGAGGGGCCGGGCGGTTTCCGGGCGGAAGGCCATTGCACCGCGGATGCCGGGCAGTCCCTCGGGCAGCTTAATGTGAGGCATGAAGACTCCTTTCAGGGAATCGGGGACTCGGTCGCAGTCGCTGCTGCGACGGGATGTGGTTTACCCGCCGAAAATCGCCGGTGGAGCAGGCCTCCGGCGAGCACCACGGCTACGCCGATCAGGGCCGGTAACGGGCTGTGCATAAGGATGAGCAGCGCTACGATGGCGCTGCCGGTGAGATAGACAATCGGCGCGGCCGGATACCACCAGCGGCGCACCGGCTCTTTCATCCGGAAGAGCGTGGTGACGGAAAGCGCGAGGAAACACACGGCGGAAAAAATGATGTAGGCGAGGATCTTGTCGAAAGCTCCGAAGAGAAGAATAAAAAGCGCCCCGCACGTTTGCAGGAGTATGGCGTTGGCCGGTGTCCCGAAGCGGGGATGCAAGCGGCCGAAGATGGAGAAGAAGGCTCCGTCTCTGGCCATGGCGTAGTAGACGCGAGGCGCGGCCATGGTCAGCGCCATGAGGCCTCCAGCCACGGAGAGCAGGACGCAGGCCGAGAGAATGCGCCCACCGGCAGACCCGAAGAGCGCTTGTCCGAACTGTGCGACAAAGGCGGTGTTGGAGACGATCTTGTCCAGCGGGACCACGGCCAGGAAGGCAAAGCTGACCAGAAGATAGACCGCGCTGACGAGCAGGACTCCGCAGGTGAAGGCGAGCGGAAGCGTCTTTGCGGGATTGCGTATTTCGCCGGCGAGCTTTCCTGCTTCCCACCAGCCTCCGAAGCTGAAGAAGGCGTTGACGACGGAGCCGGCGATGGCAGCGAAGAGCATGTCCGAGCCAGGACGGCGCTCGGCGAGCGGAAGGAGATTGCTGGTCGAGGCGTGGCCGGAGACGAAGGCCCAGGAGACGAGGCCGAAGAGAACCGCGAGCTTGAGCAGATTGGCCGTGGCCATTACCCGGCCGCTGAGACGGGTTCCGGCGTAGTTGATCACGCCGAGCACGACGAGAATGGCGAAGGGCAGTGCGACGGCCATGCGCGGCGAGATCGCGATGACGGCCTGAACGTAGGGAATAGCTCCGAAGGCGAGTGCGGCCGCGATGCCGGGGTCGATGACGGCGGCCGACATCCAGCCATAAAGAAAAGCCACGCGCGGGCCGTAGCCTTCGCGCAGGTAGATGTATTCTCCTCCCACCACGGGATAACGCACCGCTAGCTCCGAGTAGCAGAGCGCTCCGGAAAGGGCCATGAGCGCCATTCCGCACCAGACGGCGGCGAGCAGCGCGGGCGAGCCCAGCGATTTGGCCATCGCGGCGGGAGTGAGAAAGATTCCCAGCGCGATGGATTGACCAGTAACGACGGCGATTGCCATCGCGAGGCCTATCTGTCTTTTCGGTTCCATTTGGTTTCTGCGGATGTTTCCGGAACATCCTACCCGGGAAGGAAGCAGACCGGCATCCACCTTAGGGTGGAGATTCGAATCTCAGACGCTACAATGTCGCGAGAAAGCGATCTCTACATTGAATCTGCGCGGCGTGACGAAGCCTAATTCCGACCTTCTGCTGCTGGCATTCGATTTTGCCGGCACGATGGTATTCGCAATTGAAGGCGCGATGGCTGCTGAAAATGGTGACCTCGACCTGTTAGGGACGATGGTGCTGGCGTTTGCGACGGCGTTGGGCGGCGGCATCATCCGCGACCTGCTGATCGGCGCATCGCCACCGAACTCCATCCGCGACTGGCGATACGGAGCGATCGCCTTTGCCGGTGCTTTCGCCATGTTTTTGTTTCCCAATCCGGTGCACGGGATTCCGCCTTCGATTCTTATGGTTCTCGATGCCGCCGGACTGGGTCTGTTTGCCGTAGCGGGAGCAGAAAAGGCGCTTGCGTACGGCATCCATCCGTTCATTGCCATTCTGATGGGCGGGATCACCGGCGTGGGCGGCGGGACGATTCGCGATGTGCTTCTGGCGCAGGTCCCGACGGTGCTGCGGGCAGATGTATACGCAACGGCCGCGCTGGCCGGAGCGGCGGTAGTCGTGATCGGTTTAAAGCTGAAATTGCCGCGCGTTCCGGTGGCCATTGCCGGCGGCGTCATCTGCTTCCTGCTGCGTGTGGTCAGCGTCTGGCGGCACTGGAACCTGCCGCACGTCCCGGCGCACTGAAATTACTTTGGTGTGAACGGGCTCGAAAACTTATCCCGGAACTCCGTTCAAAGCGTTGTAGGCGTTGATACTTTTGTTTTCAAAGAAGCTGTGCCCACAATTAAGAGGAAACGATGACCAATACCCAGTTTTATTTTGCAATCGGTGTCCCGTTCTTCACGATTCTCGTCGTGTGGATCGGCGGCACGATTGCGAATCGCGGAGCGATCGGTGATTTGAGCTCGAGTACAAGAGCGGCCATCGACGATCTGCGCTCGGAGACAAGGGGAGGAATCAACGACCTGCGCTCTGGGCTGAGAGCTGGGTTCGATTCGGTCAATCGCCGTCTTGATGGCCTTGAATCCAGGTTTGACCGCTTGGAGGCCCGATTTGACCGTATGGACACCGAAATTCGCAAGGATCATGAGCATCGGATCACCATGCTCGAAGATCGCGTCTTTACCCGGCTTAGCTAAAACTGAATCGAGATCGTTACCGTACGCACCGGTGCACGACGTGGCTTCATGCGCGCAACAGAAGCTGGCTGTGGGAGGAGAAGATGCGCCTTGTCACGAGATGGCTGGCGACGAAACATGCCAGCGCGGATGAGGAAAAGATGGTGGTCAGCACCACGAATTGATAAAGCGCGGCGTAGAGCGGCGATGCTCCGGAGAGCACCATGCCGGCCATGATGCCGGGGATCCAGACAATTCCCAGTGATCGGATGTTGTCCACGGCGGGGATGAGACTGGCGCGGAAGGCTGCGCGCAGATAGAGTTCGACGGCAACGTCCGGAGTGGCTCCCAGAGCGAGAGCGGACTCGATCTCCCCAACATGAGAGACGACCTCACCGCGAAAGCGGTCAAGAAAGATCGACTGGGTATTCATCGTATTCGCAATCACCATGCTTCCCACCGGAACCAGCGTGAGAATCTTCAGCGGGATCACTCCCGTCGCCGTCATCACGGTCAGAATCGTCCCCGCGCCAATGCCAATGGCAATCAGCGCCAGCACGAATGCACGGGGAATCTTTTTCGCCCGCTTGCGGACAATGCTGGCCGCGGCGAAGATCATCCCGGCCAGGACGAAGATCGAGGTCCACGCCGGCCCCCGCAACAGGGCCGCCAGTATCGCTCCAACCGCGAAGATCTGCAGCAGGCCGCGCAGTTCGGCGAAGCTGATTTCCTTGAGCAGGCCGGGAGCGCGGCGGCGCGCGAGGAGCATGACCGCCAGCACGGCCAGTGCGGCGATCAGGCACTGGACAACTCCGCGCACGAGCTGATTGGGGAAGAAATGTTCAAGCATAGGGAAGTACCTCTGCGGGAGTTCCAATCGTCTTGACGCGGCCTGCTTCGAGCACGAGCACCCGGTCGGCCATCGCCCGCGCCTGCTCCAGGCTGTGCGTGACCCAGATGCAGGTCAGGTTCCGCTCGCGAATCAGTCCTTCCAGCAGCCTTTGAACGCTGTCGCGGGCTGCCTCGTCCAGCGCCGAGGTTGGCTCGTCCAGCAGAAGCACCTCCGGATCGTTGGCCAGAGCCCGGGTAATAGCGACGCGCTGGGCTTCTCCGCCCGACAGCGTGAGTGCGTCGCGGCCGGCGTAGCCCGCCAGGCCGACCTCGGAGAGCAGACTGTCGATTTCAACTCGGGTCATGGTCCTGCCTTGCTGGAGCGGTCCGAAGGCTAGATTCTCGGCGACCGTGCCCGGGAAAAGGTATGCCCTCTGCATGACCATGCCAATCGACCGGCGAAGGATCGCCGTATCGATGCTGCGGTAGTCCTGCCCGTTGAAGAGCACCGTGCCGTGAGTCGGCTCGTCGAGCCGGTTGAGCAGTCGGAGCAAGCTGCTCTTTCCCGCACCGCTGGGGCCGATAACTCCCAATACTTCTGCGGATTCAACGGCAAAGTTAATGTTTTGAACGAGGAAGCGGGACGGAGTAGAAGGCAACTCGCGGCCAAGGTCCCGGCATTCCACTATGTGACGAGTCGATTTCACGGTTGAGGCACAGTTTACAGCCCGCGCAAGCTCTGAAAGTGAACGAGGGCGTTCCGTGATCTGACCGCACAAAGGAGGAATTCCCCCAATGATTTCTCAGCGAATCTGCAGGAAGATCGTAACGCTCACTGGCGCGGTGCTGTTCACGGGTGTGACGGCGCTGGCCCAGATGAGCCCGGGCGGCGGTGCGCCGCAGACCCAGCAGCCAACCAATCCATCTGCGAACTCGACGATGAACAGCCCTCAAGCGATGCAGCAACAGCAGGCATCAGCGGCTTCGGTGATGCAGGACAAGGAATTTGTTCGGTCGGCTCTGCAAGGCGGCATCGCCGAAGTCCAGCTCGGACAACTGGCCGCGGAAAAGGGATCGAGCGACGACGTGAAGCAGTTCGGCCAGAAGATGGTGACCGACCATACGAAACTCGGCGATCAGATGAAGCAGGTGGCACAGCAGATCGGTGTGAAGCCGCCGGACGGCCCGTCCAAGAAGGACAAGGAGCTCTATACGAAGCTACAGGCGCTCTCGGGAGCGAAATTCGACGACGCATATCATATATCGTAGCCATGGTTAAAGACCACAAGAAGGACGCCGAAGACTTCAAGTCCGAGGCTCAGCAGAGCCAGAATCCCGCGGTACAGCAGGCGGCGCAACAGGGCAGTCAGGTAATCGACCAGCACCTCCAGTTGATCGATCAGATCGCCGAGAGCCACAGCCTGATGAACAGCAAAGGTAAGCTGACGGCGTCATTGAAGTAGCCCGCGAGCAACGGCGGACAGCGGTGAAAGGCGTCTCTTAACGGGACGCCTTTTGCGTTTCCGGTAGAATTGCGGCGATGCCTCGCAAGATTTCAGCAAGCTGCCGGATAGCTCTGGCGACGTTCGTTCTGTGCGTAACGGCGCTCTGCCAGCCGGTCAAGAGCCTTCCCAAACCCACCGATTACGTCAGCGATTTCGCTCATGTGATGTCTCCGGCGGTAATCCAACAGCTCGACCGCGTATGCGGCCAGGTCGACCACGAGGCCAATGCCCAGATCGCCGTCGTAACCGTCACGACGCTGGACGACGAGCCCATCGAGCAATACGCTGTCGATCTCTATCAGGCTTGGGGCCTCGGCAAGAAAGGCATTAAGGAGGGCAGCGACCGCGGCGTGCTGATCCTGATCGCCACGAAGGATCGCAAGCGGTTCATCTCCACCGGTTATGGCCTGGAAAGCATCCTGCCTGACGCGACAGTCGCCCAGATCGGCCGCCAGATGGTGCCCATGCTCCGCAATAACGACTTCGACGGCGCCATGACCCTGGCCGTCGGCCAGATTTCGCAGATCATCGCCAGGGATGCCGGCGTCACTCTGACGCCGCTCAACCGCCAGCAGAGGCGTCCGCAGCAGGCTCACTTGAGCTTCGGACAGCTGATCCTCTTCGGCCTCTTGCTGCTGTTCGTGCTGTTCATTCTGGGACGATTCGGCGGCTCCGGGCTCATCGGCTTCCTCCTCGGCATGTTCATGGGCGGCGGCTTTGGTGGTGGCGGCGGACGCGGCGGCGGTGGAGGAGACGACGGCGGCGGCAGCGGTTTCGGCGGCTTTGGCGGCGGAAGCACCGGCGGCGGTGGCGCCGGAGGCGATTGGTAAGATAACCATGGCTCCGGAATTTATGGAGCAGGGAGACAAGCACAATGATGCGTCGCGGTTTGTGGATTGCAATCGGCGTTGTTGTAGTGATTTTTCTGGTAGTTCTCATGGTCTTCGGCAGCTACGTCAGCGCGAAGAACCAGATGGTCGCCAAGCAGGAGGCGGTCAAGGCCCAGTGGTCGCAGGTGGACGTGGTGCTGCAGCGGCGCGCCGACCTGATTCCCAACCTCGTTAGCACCGTCAAGGGATATGCAACGCACGAGGAGAAGGTCTTCGACGACATCGCCAATGCCCGTGCCGCTCTGCTGAATGCCAAGGACCCTTCGGGCAAGATCCAGGCCAACGGACAACTCGATGGAGCCCTCGGGCGGTTGCTCGCCATCTCTGAGAATTACCCCAACCTGAAGGCCGATCAGAACTTCCTTTCGCTCCAGGCTCAGTTGGAGGGCTCGGAGAATCGCATTGCTGTCGAGCGGCGGCGCTACAACGAGACGCTCCGCGACTACAACACATTCATCCGGCAGTTTCCCAACAGCATCTGGGCGGGCATCGCGGGCTTCCAGCCGGACAACGCGTACTTCGAGGCGAGCGCTTCGTCGAGGACAGCCCCGGTAGTTAAGTTCTAGCGGGGATATTGCTGCAAGACAAAGAGGCTGCCTGCGGGCAGCCTCTTTGCATTGGGACGGGGAGGGATGCTGATTTATGCGCGGTTAAAAGAAGCGATGGCGGTGGCTTCGTCGTCCTTCACGTCGAAGACGGTATAGAGCTTGGTGATCTGCAGCAGATCGTGAACCTTCTTGGTAAGGTTCAGAAGCTTCAGTTCGCCGCCCTGATTGCGAACGGTGGTGTACGCGCTGACCAGTTCGCCGATTCCCGAGCTGTCGATGTAGTTCACATCGGCGAGATTCAGCAGGATAAGCTTCGAGCCCTTGGACAGAAGGTCCCGTATCGCGTCACGCAACTGCACACTGCCCTCGCCCAGAGTGATGCGACCGCTTAGATCGAGAATGGTCACGCCGTCTACCTGACGGGTGGTTACTTTCATGCTCACGAAAAGTCCTCCTTAGCTGCCTGTTTGAGCCGTCCCCAGATGTTTGATAAGTGTCAACTCAGTTCCGGGATGCAATTGCTTGAAGTGTACCTCATCCATGAATGAACGAATGAGGAAGATGCCGCGGCCGGATCCGCGCAGCAGATTCTCCGGCGCCAGCGGGTCGGGGAGCGTCTCCGGGTCCAGTCCTTTGCCCTGGTCGGAGATGCGAATGACCAGCGATTCGCCGGTATTTTCAAAGGATGCGGTGATGCGCTTTTCGGGATCGTAAGAGTTGCCGTGGAGCACAGCGTTTACCGCTGCTTCCCGGACCGCCATGGCTACGCGAAAGACCTCGTCTTCGTCGATGCCGGCTTTCTTGGCCATCTGTTCGGCGGTTTCCTCTACTTTATTGACACTGTCCAGCGAGGACTCGAGCGTGTAAGTAATGCGGCTTGCCTGTTGTCCGGTCAAATGCTCTTCCCCGCCTTTTTCCATGTGTTCCGTCTGCAAACCTCTAGCGATCTCGTTAGCAGGCAGTTTGCTTGCTGGCGCTCTCAATGTCAAGCGATCTCATTGTCATCGGATGACATACTGTCGAGCAAACCGAATCAGGAACACGATTGCCCGGCGGCGGGTTGCCCCATCTGCCTGTTAGACTGCATCGGAGATGGCACGCAAAGCGCACAACGGTGAGCCCATTCCGTCGCTCACAACCATGCTCGGAACGCCCGTTACCGACGCCGATGGTCAGGTGCGCGGGCGTGTGCGCGACCTGGCGGTAGGCACCGGAGCGGATGCCGGCAAGGTCGCCGGTCTGGTGCTGAAAACCCGCCGGGGATTGGAACTGGTGGCTGCCACCAGCGTGCAGCAGACGCCAAGTGGCGTATTAGAGTTGCGTCCGGAAGCTGAGCTGCGGCCATTGCGGCCGGACGATAACTTCATCATGTTGCGGCAGGATCTGCTGGACCGACAGATTATCGACGTTCACGGCCGCAAGGTCGTTCGCGTCAACGATGTCGACCTGCAGTGGTTTTCGGACAACGGGGAGCCTCAAGACCTGCGCGTGCGCGAAGTGGAAGTTGGCCTGCGAGGCGCCGTTCGCAGGCTTCTGAAAGGGGTAATGCCGGCGCAGGCTCTGGATTCGGTGGCGAGGCGATTTCCGGCCCGGGTGATTCCATGGGAATTCGTGGATGTGATCGAGGTGGATCCGGCGCGCCGGGTCAAGCTCAACATCGAGCACGAGCGGCTGGCGCAACTCCACCCGTCCGATATCGCCGACATTCTGGAAGAACTGCCACCCGCGGAACGGGAGGCAATTCTAACCACGCTCGACGAGGAAGTAGCTGCCGAGGCGCTCGAAGAAGTAGAGCCGCGGCTGCAGAAGTCGATGATGGAGGGCCTCACCTCCGAGGTTGCCGCGGGCATTGTGGAGGAGATGGATCCCTCCGCAGCCGCCGACCTGCTCGCCGAGCTGCCCGAGTCGCGCAGCGAGGCCATCCTCGAGGAGATGGATCCCGAAGAGCGGCAGGAGGTCGAAGAGCTGCTCGAATTCCGGGAGGACTCTGCCGCAGGACGCATGACGACCGAGTACGTCGCGGTTCCACAGACCGCAACGGTCGGCGATGCGATTCAGGCGCTGCGCACCTTCGAAGGCGATATTGAAACCATCACCGAGATTTACCTGGTTGACGATGCCGAGGTTCTGAAAGGTGTGGTCCCGCTGGCGCGAATTGTGCTGGCCAAGCCGGAGACGCGGCTGGACGTGCTGGCCGAGCCGCGCTTCATTTCATGCGAAGCAGACGCCCGCCAGGAGAGGGTCGCCGAACTGTTCGACAAGTACAACCTTCGGGCCCTCCCCGTTCTGAACGCAGAGGCCAAGCTGGTTGGCGTCGTCGAAGCCGATCACGTGATCGCCTTTCTGAGGCAGAGATGAAAATGGGACCTTTGAGCCGACAACCCATTAGTAACTGCGAGAAGGAATTGGGTGCTAGGGACTTAAGAGGGTGTGCCATTAGACTGGCGTGATGACCGAGTCCTATCGGGAACTTAAAGTGTGGCAGCGCGCGATTGAAATGACTGTTGCGCTTTACAAACTGACGGAAAAATTTCCAAGGGCCGAAATTTATGGTTTGACAAGCCAACTTCGCCGCGCAGGATTTTCAACCGCCAGTAATATCGCTGAGGGATTTGGACGCGGTTCGACTGGCGAATATAAGCAATTTCTTCGCTTCGCTCGCGGATCGAATTGCGAAGTGCAAACGCAACTCGTAATTGCCAGCAGGTTGGGCTTTGGCGACAGGGAAGATCTTCAATGCGCCGAAGGCCTCTCGCACGAAGTAGGTAAGATGCTGGTGACAATGATGAACCGCTTCTAAACCGGTAGAACGCTCGATCGACATTGTTGTTGGCTACTGGCTATTGGCTGTTGGCTAATCCCTAATCCCTGCCTTTCCCATGCTCAAACGCTGGAGAACCCGGATACTGCTGTTCCTCGCCGTACTCGGCCCGGGGTTCATCACCGCTAATGTAGACAACGATCCGAACGGCATCTTCACGTATTCGCAGGCGGGTGCGCAGTATGGCTACGCGCTCCTGTGGACGATGATTCCCATTACTCTCGCGCTCATCGTCGTGCAGGAGATGTGCGCGCGCATGGGAGTAGTGACCGGCAAGGGTCTCAGCGATCTCATCCGCGAAGAGTTCGGCCTGCGGCTTACGGTGATTGTGCTGTTCTTGCTGGTGCTGGTCAATTTTGGAAATGTGATCGGGGAATTCTCCGGTATCGCCGCCAGTCTCGACCTGTTTCACCTGAGCAAATATATTTCGGTGCCGGTGTGCTCGGTGCTGGTGTGGCTGCTGGCGGTGCGCGGGGACTACAAGAGTGTCGAGAAGATTTTCCTCACAGCGTCTGTCTTCTATATTGCGTACATTGTTGCCGGGGTGTTGTCACAACCGAGCTGGCACACCGCACTGGTAGCTACCGTCAAGGTGCCTCCACGCTCCGCATGGACCCATGACTATCTCTTCCTGGTGATCAGCGTGATCGGAACGACGATCGCGCCGTGGATGCAGTTCTACCTGCAATCGACGATCGTGGAGAAGGGCGTGAGCGTGAAGAAGTACGCAGCATCACGCCTGGATGTGATTGTTGGCTCGATTTTCACCGACGTCGTAGCGTGGTTCATTATCGTGGCCTGCGCGGCGACCCTTTACACGCATGGCCAGGGAGCGATTCGCGACGCCTCTGACGCGGCCCAGGCGATGAAGCCGCTGGCCGGACAATACGCCTTCCTGCTCTTCGCCTTCGGGCTCTTCAACGCGTCGTTTTTCGCCGCATCGGTCCTTCCGCTGTCGACGGCCTATGTCGTGTGCGAGGGCCTGGGTCTCGAATCCGGCGTGGACAAAAAGTTCAGCGAGGCTCCGGCCTTCTATTGGCTCTATACGATCCTGATCGTCGGCGGCGGCGCCGTGGTGATGATCCCGAACTTCCCGCTGGTGAAGTGGTCGATCGAATCGCAGGCCCTCAACGGAATTCTGCTTCCCATCGTGATTGTCCTGATGCTGCTGCTGATCAACCGCAAGGACCTGATGGGCGAGTACGTGAATCCACACTGGTTCAACATCGCCGCCTGGCTGACAGCGGCAATCGTCAGCGTGCTCTCCGTCATCCTGATGGTGCAGCAGTTCATGCACTGAAAGCCGAGCAGGCCGGAGATAAGTGGCCGAAGATTTTCTCGGATTCTCTATAATGGAAATAGAGACCAAAAAGCCCGACCGCCAGATGGCAGCCGGGCCTTTCTTCTTGCAGCTAACTCGCCTGGAATGAATGACCCGCAACCAACTCAGTTATTTTCAATGACGACATCTAAGACCAGTGTTTGCTATAAGATACCCGCAAGTCATTTCTTATCAATTAAGTAGCACGTAACGTTACCGTCTAACTCCTTTAGAATCTATGATGAGCCGGACTGTATGGGGGGAGGGGGTACCCTTCGCCAGAAGGCAGCTACAGCAGCTTACCGGCGGATAGATCGCGGATCAGGTCCCGATCGGCGGCGAGGAAGTCGTAGTTAGTGAGGTCGCGCAGGGGGATCCAGCGCACATCATGAAAGATGCGATTCGTGACCTCGCCCCGAAACTGGTGGACGGCAAAGAACTGCAGGTCTACAGCGCCACCACTGCGGTAGGTGTGGCGCGTGTGGGTGACCAGCGGTCCGATGTCAGCATCGATGCCGAGCTCCTCATCGAGCTCGCGGGCAAGTGCCTGTTCGGGAGTTTCTCCCGATTCGATCTTCCCTCCAGGGAACTCCCATTTGAGGGCCATGGGCTGGTCGGGACGCCGCTGGCAGATCAAGACCTCTTCGCCGCGCAAAATGAGTGCGGCGGCGACAAAGCGCACAGTCTTCGCTCCGTTTTGGTCGACCCTTTCGGTTTCGTTCACGTCGGCACGCTCACATCAGTTTAGACGGAGTAGATGAGATTAGATCGATTTTGCGGCCCGAGTCGCCTTCGAGTGAACCAAAGATATCAGGGTGAATGGCTTGCGCCAGGGCGTGAAGGCCGCCGATGAGAGTCGGAGCAGGCGTATTCAGCAGCTCATCGGCAATGCAGTAGACTCGGCCGCCTCGTACCGCCCGCAGATCCTGCCAGCTCCTCTGCTGGACGACGCGCTCCAGGGGCACGCGGTTTCCGGCTCCACACCACGCGGCTACGATTACGTCGGGATCGGTGGCAGCCACCGCTTCGGCCTCGGTCGTCGCGCCCGGTTCTCCGAGGAAGACGCCGCCAGCAGCCTCGACCAGCTCCCTGACCCAGAGCTGCGAGCGGATCAGGGGCTTGCCCCACTCCTCGCAGTAAACGCGCGGACGGACATCGGACGAGGCGGCGCGCCGTCGCACGTGATCGATCTCCGCCTGCATCTCGGCGACCAATGCCTCGCCCTCGGGCGCAGCGCCTACGACCGAGGCAATCAGGCGGATGTCCTGGTAGATATCGGTGAGGTTCCGTGGAGAAAGCGTCAGCACCGACCGCCCCGACTTGAGGATGGCAGTCAGCGACTCCTGCCGATACGGAACCGACGCGATAACGAGATCAGCCGCGACGGGCAAGAGCTCCTCTGCTTTAGTGGACCAGGAATCATGGACAACGGGGAGCGATCGATCGCGGAGGCCGGGCACTGCTTCGAGGCAATACTTGGTGCAGGCAGCAAGCGAATCGAGGCAGCCCAGCCGCTCGAGGATGATGCTGACGCTGGGCTGCAGGGAGATGATCTTCATCCTGCGGCTAGATCTTGGTATCTGCAAGCACGGCGCCGGGATAAAAGACTGTCCAGCCGCGGTCTGCGGCGATCTCGAGGAGCGCTGGTGTCGGATTTACCGGAAACGCGCGTTTCGCGAGGGTGAGCATGGCTGCGTCGTGAATGGAGTTCCCGAAGACCGCATCCGGCTTCGGGATGCCGGCGCGCCGAAGGGCCGCCGCCTTGCCGTCGCCGCTGGGGACATCGATAAGGTCGCTGGTGATGCGGCCGTCGACGACCTTGACCTGCGCCGCGAGGACGCGGGAAGCAGGAATGTTGAAGCGGCGGACGCCTTCCTCGATGACCCAATTGTTGGTGGAGCTGACCGCCCAGATGTCAGCGCCGCCTGCGCGGAGCTTTTCGACGAGGGTGCGCATTTCCGGAAAGATGTGGGTCTCGACGTGAGAGCGGAAGTATTCCTCGGCGGCGTGGCGGAGTTCGGATTCCTGCAATCCGGAGTAAAGCTGCACCATCTCCCCGCACATTTCGGACTCGGAGACATCGCCGCTGAGGTAGAGGCGGTACCGGGAATCGATCCAGTCGCTCGCGTTGCGCGAGACCAGCCCAGCCTCGATGGACCAGACCATGAAGCCATATCCGGCGTCGCCGCTCCATAGAGTGCCATCGCAGTCAAAGATGGCTACGGCGGGACGAAGCGCGAGAACCGCTTCTTCAAATTCGGTTGCGGTGTAACGAGCGGGGGCAGCGTGTGTGACGGTCAACGTTTAGTGCTCCTGTCTATCTAGATATTTTGCGTGAGAACTACGGAAATTGCACAAAGCGATTGTGAAAATGCGGTCACTGAAGGTATAGATGCTGCTGATGAAGTTGATTCCCTTAGATTTGGTTTGTGTCCTGTGTAGGTCTTTCTTCGATAATCCACTCAGTGCCGGACAGTCGCAATTCCGAACTGCTGCGGGAATATCTCGCCTACCTTCGCGTTGAGAAGGGCCTGCGGCCGTTGAGCTGCGAGGCCTACGAGCGTGACCTGTTGCAGTTTGCGGAATATCTCGAAGGAGTGAACGCACAGCTCGGATCAGCGACGCATTCACACATCGCAGGGTTCCTCGAACACCTGGGCACACACGGAGTGGAATCGCGCTCGACGGCGCGCAAGCTCTCGTGTCTGCGCGGCTTCTATCGCTGGCTGCTTCTGGACAAGCGCATCGACCGCGATCCGACGGTGAACCTCGAATCGCCATCGTCGTGGAAGGTACTCCCGAAATCGCTGGCCCAATCAGAAGTGACGGAGATGCTGGAGCGCTCCGGCCTGGCAGCAGAACATCCCGAGGCTGACGGGATCGCGCTGCGCGACCGGGCGATTCTTGAGTTGCTGTATGCGGGAGGGTTGCGGGTTTCTGAGCTGACAGGGCTGAATGTTGGTGATCTTTCGCTCGATGCGGGGCGCGTGCTGGTGCGCGGCAAAGGAGACAAGGAGCGCATCGTGCCGCTGGGCCGGGCGGCGGTCGACGCACTGGAGAGATACCTGAAGCTTGGTCGGCCGGAACTGCAGAGGAAGGGCCGCGCAACGGGACGGTTGTTTCTTTCGGCTCGTGGCGAGGCCCTGACCCGGCAGTGGATTTGGCGGCTGGTGAAGTCGAGTGACGCACACGCCAGTCCGCACATGCTGCGCCACAGTTGCGCCACGCACATGGTAGAGGGGGGTGCCGACCTGCGCACGGTGCAGACGCTGCTTGGCCACGCGGATATCGCGACCACCCAGGTGTATACACATCTCGCTCTGGGACGGTTGAAGGCGGTGCACCGGCAGCATCATCCGCGTGCGAAGCGGGCAGCGGAATGAGCGCGGAGACGCAGATCGGGGTGTGGGTGGAGGAATTTCTCACCGCACTTGCGCATGAGCGCGCGGCGTCGCCACACACCCTGCGTGCATATCGCCGCGAACTGCATGACTTTGCGACGTATCTGGTTAAGGAGCGTGGACCCGACGTTCAGGTTGGAAAGCTCGAACATCAGCAGATCAGGGCGTATCTGAGCGAGCTGTATGGACGCGGTCTGTCGAAGGCCTCGGTGGCCCGAGCTCTCGCTGCCATCCGGGCGTGGTTCAAGTGGCTGGCGCGACGCGGGCTCGTCGAACAGAATCCTGCGGCGCTGGTTGCGACTCCCAAGTTACCGAAACACCTGCCGCGGGTTCCGACGATTGAGCAGATGAATCGCGTGATCGATGCTGCAGCGTCGGAGGACGTAGCTGCATGGCCGGAACGGGATCGCGTCATCTTTGAGCTGCTCTACGGATGTGGTATCCGGAATGCGGAGCTTGTCGGGCTGAACCTTCGTGATATTCACTGGGCCAATGAGGCGATCCTAGTGCGAGGCAAGGGTCGCAAGGAAAGGTATGTTCCGCTTGGGGACGCGGCGGCGCAGGCGCTGCGGGCCTACCTGCCTCTGCGCCGGGCGAAGCTGGCGGCTGCAGGAAAGTCATCGGAGGCATTGTTGCTCAACGCGCGGCTTCGGGGAGCAGGCAGATTAACGACGCGCAGCGTAGGGCGCATCGTGAAGCAGATCGCGCTGGCGCATGGACTGGCTGCCGATGTGCATCCGCACACGCTGCGCCATGCTTTTGGTACGCACATGCTGGAAGAGGGCGCGGATCTGCGGGCGATCCAGGAGCTGCTGGGGCACGAGAGGCTGTCGACGACACAGCGATATACACAACTCACCGTGGGACAGGTGGCCGAGGTGTACGACAGGACGCATCCGCGAGCGAAATAGTGGGAGCAAGGTAGTGGAAGCGAAGTAAATCAGGCGGTTGCGCGTGCCTCGCGCCAAATTTGAAAGTGTCGGAGCTGAATTCACGGCCGATGTGGCAGACAGATCACCATAGAATCTGCGGCTTCCACCTAAATCGAGCCTTCAAACCCAAGCCGCCTCTGAGCATTTACACTATAGCTTGAGGGAATTTGCGCTTTGATCGGTAAGGCTCTAACTAAAGTATTTGGGACCAATAACGAGCGCGTAGTGAAGCGCTTGCTGCCGCGCGTTCAGGCTATCAACGCCCTCGAGCCGGAGATGCAGCAGCTTTCCGACGACGCACTGCGGGCGAAGACACAGGAGTTCAAGGCGCGTATCGCCGCTGCCGTCGAAGGAATCAGCGATGCTGAGGAGCGCGCTGCTGCGGAGAAGCAGGTGCTCGATGACATCCTGCCTGAGGCCTTCGCCGTCGTCCGTGAAGCCGGACGGCGGGTGCTGGACATGCGGCATTTCGACGTGCAACTTATCGGCGGTATGGTGCTGCACCAGGGCAAAATCTCCGAAATGAAGACCGGCGAAGGCAAAACGTTGGTCGCCACGCTTGCCTGCTATCTGAATGCACTGGCCGGGCATGGGGTTCACGTAGTAACGGTGAACGATTATCTCGCCAAGCGCGACGCCGAGTGGATGGGAAAGATCTACGAGTTCCTCGGGCTCAGCGTCGGCGTGATCGTGCACGATCTTGACGATAATCAGCGGCGCCAGGCATACGCTGCCGACATCACATACGGCACGAACAACGAATTCGGCTTTGACTACCTGCGCGACAACATGAAATTTGAGCTGGCCGAGTGCGTGCAGCGCGGCCACTATTTTGCCATTGTCGACGAGGTGGACTCGATCCTGATCGATGAGGCGCGTACGCCACTGATCATCTCCGGCCCTACGGACCAGACGACGGACAAATACGTACGCGTGAACCGCATCATACCCGGGCTGGAACAGGGCGAGGAGATCGAACAGGGCGAAACGAAAATTCTCACCGGCGATTATGTTGTGGACGAAAAGCACAAGACGATCTCCGTAACCGATGAGGGCTGGGAGAAGATTGAAGGGCTGCTCGGAATCGGGAATATCGCCGACGTAGAAAACTGGGACCTGAAGCACCACGTTGAAGTCGCGATCAAGGCGCACACCCTCTACAGGCGTGACGTGCAATACGTGGTGAAAGACGGCGAAGTCATCATCGTCGACGAGTTCACCGGACGCCTGATGCCAGGTAGACGCTGGTCGGATGGGCTGCATCAGGCCGTTGAAGCGAAGGAAGGCGTGAACATCCGCCGCGAAGACCAGACGTTGGCGACGATCACGTTCCAGAATTATTTTCGCTTATATAAGAAGCTCTCCGGCATGACTGGTACCGCGGAGACCGAGGCGGCCGAGTTCGACAAGATTTACAAGCTTGATATTGTTGTTATTCCGACAAACAAGCCGATGCGGCGGCTCGAAAATGCCGATGTTGTCTTCCGAACAGCGAAGGAAAAGTACTTCGCCGTTGCCGACGAGATCTCCGGCCTGCACGAAAAGGGTCAGCCCGTGCTGGTGGGTACGACTTCAATTGAGAAGTCGGAACTGCTCTCGCAGATCTTGCAGCGCAAGGGCGTCCGGCATGTCGTGCTGAACGCAAAGTTCCACGAGCGCGAGGCTGAGATTGTTGCGCAGGCTGGCCGTCTCGGTATGGTGACGATCGCCACAAACATGGCGGGGCGCGGAACAGACATTCTGCTTGGAGGGAATGCTGAGTTCGTCGCCAAGCAGGACCTGGTGAAGAAGGGAACTGCGCGGTCGATCAGCGTCGCGGAGGGCGCGATCAATCCGATGGCTGCTCCCGGGAATGCTCAGATTTTACTACCAAGGGCAGGAGTTCGAGACCACGCAGTCGGAGTGGGACCGCGCGTTTGCCGCCCACTCGGCGAGTACCGCACAGGAGCACGACGGTGTGATTGCAGCCGGCGGCCTCCATATCCTCGGCACTGAGCGGCATGAATCACGGCGTATCGACAACCAGCTTCGCGGCCGCGCAGGACGCCAGGGTGATCCCGGAGCATCGCGGTTTTATCTATCGCTCGAAGACGACCTGATGCGCATCTTCGCGAAGGAGTGGGTTTCGACGCTGCTTCAACGGATGGGCATGGAAGAGGGCGTACCCATCGAGTCGCGCATGATTTCGAATCGTATCGAGGCCGCACAGAAGGCAGTCGAGTCGCAGAACTTCGAAGCCCGCAAGCACCTGCTCGAATACGACGACGTGATGAACAAACAGCGCGAGGCCGTCTACGGGTTGCGCCGTCAGCTTCTCGAAGGTCTCGATCAGAAGGAGCTGATTGTCGAGGACTACGTCGCGAACCTGCTCAGCACCATTCTCGAAGAGTATCTGTCGGAAAAGGTTCATCCCGACCAATGGAATATCGATGGATTCAAGACGAAGCTCGCTGAGCAATTCGGCATCGATCTGGCCGCCGAAGGCATGGATGTTCACGAGCTCACACGGCATGAGATCGGCGAAACGCTGTTTGAAAAGCTGAAGGAACGTTATGCGGCCAAGGAGCAGATTATCGGCGAGAAGCAGATGCGCTTCCATGAGCGGATGATCATGTTAAGCGTGCTCGATGGCCTGTGGAAAGATCATCTGCTGAACATGGATCACCTCAAGGAGGGCATCGGCCTCCGAGGATATGCTCAGCAAGACCCCCTGGTGGCATACAAAAAGGAATCCTTCGACATGTTCGAAGGCATGATGGGCCGCTTCCAGGAAGACACCGTCCGGTACCTCTTCCTGATGCAGATTGTGGGTCCGGATGGTCAGCCCGTCGCGATTCCGTCGAGGCCTCGCCCCGAAATTCCAGCAGCGCCGCCGGTCGCTTCAGCCGATGGGCATGGGCAGGCAGCGCCTAACGGCCATCGCACACCGCCTCCGGCGCTCCCGGTGCGCGATGCTGCCGCCGCGCCCAGTACGACAATCGATGCAATCGAGCGCGAGTTCCAGCGCAAGAAGCAACGCGAGCTGCAGCACGCACGAATGGCAGGCGGTGGCGAGGAGTCACGCCAGGTTGCACAGCGTCGAAGTGGAGATAAAGTGGGTCGCAATGATCCGTGTCCCTGCGGATCAGGTAAGAAGTACAAGAAGTGTCATGGGGCGGACGAAGTATAGGCTCGCCTTTTTTCCTCTTGGGCAAATGCGCGCGTGAGATGAGATCTCATGCGCGTTTTGTTTTTGGCCGGAACATGCGTGTGAAGAGTAAAGTCTCTAGCACTCAAATAGCAGACATGGCAAGAAGAAGCGCGCGCAGCGCTCGTCCGCGGTGGCTTAACTGGTGTTTAGTAGCGAGATCGATTTCGGCCATAGTTTTGTCGAGTTCAGGCAGGTAGAAAAGCGGATCGTAGCCGAAGCCCCCCTCACCGCGCGGCGCGGAAAGAATTTCCCCGGGGACGCCGCCTTCGGCGGTGAGCCGGCATTCGCCATCGCGGGCGGCGACGAGAACACAGCGGTAGCGGGCGTTGCGCTTGCCGGAAGGCACGTGCTGCAGGAGGGTCAGGAGGAAAAGGTTGTTGCACTGGTCCGTATCCGTATCTGCGGCAGTTACAAACCCAGCGTCTGCGGCGTAACGGGCGGAGCGGACTCCCGGTTCGCCGTCGAGTGCGTCGACTTCCAGCCCGGAATCGTCGGCAATTACCATCGCGCCGGGAAGGAATCGGCTGTAGTAAATGGCTTTTGTTCGGGCATTGCCTTCAAAGGTGGGCTCTTCTTCGGGGGGAGGAGTGATGCTTTCCAGTCCGGGCAACGGGTGGAGGAGGATGTCTTGCTCTTCTTCGGCTGCCACAGCGAAGTCGCGCAGCTTGCCGGGATTCGAAGTGGCAACATAGAGAACGGTCATGCGGGCGGTTGCTTCCGTGGGGTTTTCACCGTCGAGGCGCTGACGGAGGACTCGGGCAAATCGAAGGAAAGCGGGCAGCTTTCGCATTTTGCTGTCCGACGGCAATGACGTTTACCTACCTGCACGATGACGGCATGGAATTCGTTGTAATGCCGGCCGAGCGTGACCGGTGAGTCTTTCTGAAAGGCGGCTAGAGCGAGATATTGGAACTCAGCGTACTTTGACGAGACGGGCAGCATCGCATGCCGAGTAACGACACGGCGGAGATATTCGTCGACTACCATCGCAGGCTGTTCGAGGCCGTAGAGCATGATAGCGTCGGCGGTTTCAGGACCGACTCCGGGCAACCCGAGCAGACGGGAGCGAACGATCTCCGGTGATTCGGCGGCAAGATTCTCAAGTGAGCCTTGGTAGTAGTCGTCGAGAAAGGTGATGAAGGCCTTGATGGCGGCGGCTTTGCGGATCATGTACCCGGAGGGGCGGATGTGACCCCGCAGCTCTTCTTCGGAAACACAGCGGAGGCCATCAATGCAGAGCAGATGATGAGCTTCGAGGTTGCGGAGGGATCGCTCTACCGAGGTCCAGGCGGTGTTCTGGGTAAGGTAGGCGCCAACGATAACTTCAATCGGTGTCTTTGCAGGCCACCACTGTTGGGGACCGTAGGTTTCAAGCAACCGTTCGTACATGACCCGCAAGCGCCCGGCGGGATTGGAAGCCTGCGTCATTCGCGTCCTTCTGCGTCCTTCTGCTTGCGCAACTCGTGTTTCCAACCGAGCAGCTTCGCTTGGGTGGCGGCAGTTTCGGCTTCCGCGATCTTTCCCTGGTGCTGGTGGAGGATAGAGAGGCTTGTGTGAGCGAGAATGTCGTCTGGATCGGAGGCGATGAGCTGCTGCGCGACGGCGATGGCTTCATCGAACTGGCCATTGGCCTTCAAAGCATGAAGGAGTCCGTGGGCGGCGTCGGCGTAAGCAGGATCGGCTTCGAGGCTCGTGCGGAAGCCTGCGATAGCGGCTGCGATATCGTTGCGCGCGAGGCAATCGACCGCCTCATAGTAGTGAGTCTCCGCGACCGCGCGCGAGTCGACGGCGGATGATGAAGAAATAGAAGCCACTGCTTTCATGATACTGGGAGAAATCCCTCTCCCAGTATCCATTTAGCGAGCAGCAGGTAGCGCGTTGGCGGAGCGAGGGGTGCCTTTTGCTGCCGATTGTGAGGGAGTGACGTGCGTAGAATTTGGCGATGAGTCAGCATCAAAGGATGGCACCAGGGTTGTCTGCGGCACTCCGTTGATCGAGGGCAGCACGATGATGTCAACACGCCTGTTTTGACCGCGGCCCTCGGCGCTCTCGTTGGAGGCGACAGGATGGTATTCGGCGTATCCGGCAGCGGCGAGGCGGCGCGGTTCGAACTGAAAGTGCTCGATGAACAGGCGCGCCATGTGGGTGGCGCGAGAGGTTGAGAGCTCCCAGTTGGAAGCGAACTCTCCGGTGTGGATGGGGACGTTGTCGGTGTGGCCTTCGATGCGGATGTCATAAGGCGTGGGCCGGAGCACAGAGACGATCGAGTCGATGCTGCCGATCGATCCGGGGTGGGGGGTGGTTGAGCCGCTATCGTAGAAGCCAGCCTCACGCAGCGAAATGACCAGGCCCTCGCGGCCAATACGCAGAGCGACGACATGCTGGGCAATCTGGTTCGAGAGCCGCGCCTGGAGCTCGCGGTGCATGCGCTCGAAGTCCGCTTTGACGGCAGCGGATGGCTGCGCAGAGAGCTCGTCTCCCAGGACGATGTTGACGGGGGTGACGGCTTTGTCAGTCGAGACAACAGTCGACTTTGCGTTGCTGTCGGGCTGAAAGAGCCCAAGCGCCTTAAATGCCTCGTTGATCGACTTCGCCACCTGAGCCTGTTTGCGGATATCGGTCTGCGAGCTGGCGTAGAGCACGACGAAAAAGGCGAACATCAGCGTGATGAAATCGGCGTAGGAGACCAGCCACCGCTCGTGATTCCCGTGAGCCTTGCGATTGTGCCGTTTCATGCCGCGCCCTTGCGCACTTCTACCGGACCCTTCTCTTTCGGCTTGGACGCGGGGAGAAAACTTTCCAGCTTGACTTCGATCATGCGGGGATTCATGCCCTCGAGGATGGAAATGACGCCCTCCAGCGTCATCTCCTTCAGCACCTGCTCTTCGCGAATGCGCAGGCGCAGCTTGCCGGCGACGGGTAGGAAGAAGATGTTGGCGGCGGCAACTCCGTAGATGGTGGCGACGAAGGCTACGGCGATGCCGCGACCGACTTCATCCATGTGGTCGAGGTGCTGCATGACCTGGATAAGGCCCATGACGGCGCCGATGATGCCGATGGTCGGCGAGAATCCTCCGGCGGATTCGAAGACCGCGGGCAGCTTTCTCTTCCAGCTCGAAGTGGTTGTCGATCTGCAGCTCCATGATCTTGCGCAGCTCCGCGGGTTCGGTCCCATCGACGGCAAGCATGATGGCCTGCTTGAGGAAAGGATCGTCGATCGACTGCAGGTCCTGGTCGAGCGAGACGATTCCGCTGCGCCGCGCCTTGTTGGCGAAATGGATCAGCTGTTGAACGGTGGCTTCTCCACCGGTTCCGCGGTCGAAGAAGACGCGCAGCAGGCGCACAGCAGCCGCGCCTACGACTCCGAGCGGATACTGCAGCATGACAGCGCCGATGGTTCCGCCGAAGACGATCATGGCGGCAGTGGGCTGTAATACCTGGCCGATATGGCCTCCTTCAAGCAGCAGGCCGGCGACGATGCCGGCGAAGGCCAGTAGTAATCCGAGAAGACTGCTTGTATCCATGGCGTTCCTTTTTGCGATTTGACCGCGGTGTCGTCGGTCCCTGCACTGCTAGCTTTCTGTGCGCCGCCTCCGCGCAGCGGCGCGGCTACCGGGTTCAGCATCGTCGGAGGATTTGAGGTCGGTTGGCGTAGACAGTGCGCGCAGCGTGCTTCCGGAAGCGAGCACCATGCCTTCCGGGCAATGTCTTGCCACCTCTGCCATCAGACGGGCGCGAAAGGCAATGGCCAGATCGATGACCTCGGCGGCGCTTTCGCGCACAACTACTTTCTCTCCGTTGACCAGTGTGAGCGTGGTATCGGGCGCGGATTCGACGTATTGAATGAGGTCGCTGTTGACCACCAGGGAACTGCTGTTCAGGCGCGTAAGTTCGATCATTGTGGATTGGCCCTTGCTCTTTTCTATCGGCGGCAAGCGGCAAATATTGATGAAGGTCAGAAACGGGGAAGAGTCGAGATGAGGGCGCGCACGCCGCATGCCAAACGGCAGAGTCTGCATAAAGAGGCTTGTGGCAACGCCGATGAAGGGGTTGTGTTAAGCCATTTCTCAGGTTGTTAGCGCGATCGGAGAAAGGCGGTTAGACGGTTCCTTCCGCGAGGCGACCCGGGCCAAGGCATTGCGCTTTCGATACCGGCAACGCGCCTGAAGCAGGAACTCCTCGATCAAACCATCGATCAACTTGCAAAAGGGAGCATATCAATATGTCTTTGGGTGTCCTGAATAACATCGCTGCAGTTTACGCGGAAAACAACCTGAACTCGACGCAGGCCAGCCTGCAGAACACGCTCGAACAGCTGTCTTCCGGTTCGCGCATCAACTCCGGCGCGGATGACGCCGCCGGCCTTTCGATTGCTGATGGTCTCGGCGCGGCTTCCGCTGCTCTGACTCAGTCGGCTGACAATGCCACCCAGGGTGTCGGTCTTCTGCAGGTTGCAGACGGCGCACTCTCGCAGGTAACAAACCTTCTGAACCGCGCCGTTACTCTGGCGACGGAGGCTTCCAACGGGACGTTGAGCACCTCGCAGGATGCTGCGGCGAACCAGGAATTTCAGTCAATTCTGGCTGAGATCAACAACATCGGTACAACGACAACGTTCAATGGCAACAGCGTCTTCTCCGGCAATGCTGTTACGGTTTACTCCGGCGACGCGACGACCACCGGCGGAGCAACCGATGCGCTGACCATCGCTGCTCTTACTTCGGCGAGCGTGGGTGATGTGGGCGGCACGGTTACTTCGACCGGCACCGCCATCAGCTACACGGTGGGAACGGGAGAGGATCTCAGCGCCGACGTGCTGACCAGCGCAACGGCTGCACAGACCGCACTGACCGATGTCAATACCGCAATCACTGACGTTGCGGCACAGCGCGGTTATGTCGGCTCGCAGATCAACACGCTGAACGCGATCTCCAACGTTGACTCGACGGAGCAGGAAAACGTTCTGTCGGCTCAGAACTCCATCCAGGCGACCGATTACGGCCAGGCGACTTCGAACCTCTCGAAGTACGAGATCCTCAGCCAGACCGGCATCAGCGCGCTTGCCCAGGCCAACAGCGTAGAGCAGGAAGTCACCAAGCTGCTGCAGTAGCGAGCAGCAGCAATTCCTCCAACGGGGAGCTTCGGCTCCCCGTCTCTTTATTGCAGTCTTCTCATCGAGGTCCTGTGCTCGTGGGCATTGGCGTTGCAGGGCGGTCAGCGCAGGGAGTAGTTGAAGTTTGGTGGTCGGGATGACGATAAGCAGGGTATGGGCACGGTAGGTATCGCATTCGGCTCGCCGACGAGCGGGCAGGGCTTCGATGTGACCAGTACGGTCAACCAGCTGGTTACGAATCTGCAGGCGGTGGAGACGCCGTGGAAGACGCAGCTGACATCGCTGCAGGCAGAAGACACGGCGCTGACCTCGATCGGCACGGATCTTAGCTCTCTTTCGACGGCGCTCCAGTCGCTGACCGACTTCGAGGGTGTTCTGTCGGAGAAGCAGGGATCGAGTTCGGATACTTCGGTTCTGCAGCTGACCGGTGCCGCGTCGAACGCGGTGGCGGGCAGCCATACGATCACGGTCACGAGCCTGGCGCAGACCTCGTCGCAATACAGCGACGCGGTTTCCGCAAGCGATACGCTGAGCGGCACGCTTACGCTCGCGGTCGGCAGCGGCGCGGCGCAGACGATTACGATTGATTCTTCGGACAATACGCTTTCCTCTCTGGCCGATGCGATTAATTCCGGCAACTACGGCGTCACGGCCAATGTGATCACGACTTCCGGCGGCGAGCGGTTGTCGCTGGTGAGCAATACCAGCGGGGCGGCCGGGGATATTACGGTCGGCGGCAGCCTGCAGGACGCGACGACATCGGCCACGGTCGGCTTCACCCAGGGGCAGGCGGGGCAGGATGCGGCGCTGACGGTGGACGGAGTGTCGCTGACCAGCCCGTCGAACACGGTGACGAACGCGATCCAGGGGGTTACCATCCAGCTGCTGAGCGCGTCGCCGTCGACCGATGTGCAGGTGGAGATCACCAACAACGACAGCGACGTCGAGTCGGCGCTGAACACCTTCGTGACGGCGTACAACAAGGTCATCGGCGACCTGAATACCCAGGAGGGCAAGGACAGCTCGGGGAATCCTGAGCCGCTCTTCGGGAATCCGGCGGTGGCGACGATCCAGGAGCAGCTGCAATCGGCGCTGGCGTTCGTTCAGACGGGAAGCGGAATCTCCTCGATTACCCAACTGGGCATCTCGACCAACAGCGATGGCACACTAAGCCTGGACTCGGACACGCTGCAGAACGCCTTGAACAGCGACTACCAGGATGTGGTGAACTTCTTCCAGCCGAGCGCCTCGTTCACGTCGTTCGGCGGGAACCTGAGCACGGTGATGAATAACCTGGGCAACAATGCGCCTGACGGAGCTGTTTACCTTACTCTCCAGCAGGACGCTGCGGAAGAGTCCTCGCTGAACACCAGCATCACCAACGAGAACACCTACATCAGCGCCCAGCAGACGCAGCTGACGACCGAGCTGAACGAGGCCAATTACACGCTTGAGCAGATTCCCTCGCAGCTTGATCAGATCAACGAGATCTACAGCGCGATCACCGGCTATAACGAAAATCCCAACGGATAAAGGGCCCGTATGAATTACCAGCAGCAGGCGGTCGCCGGCATGAATCCGGTGGAGCTGATCGTCGCCCTCTATGACGGCATGGTGCGCTTTCTTTACCGCGCGATCCGGGCGATCGAGGCGAACGACGTCCATGAGCGCCGGTTGGCCATCAAGAGGACGCTCGATATCCTGATGCACCTGCAGTCCCGGTTGCGGATGGACATCGGGGGGACGTCGGCCAAGGCGCTTTCCGAGTTTTACGCGGCCATCTTTGCGCTATGCATCGAGGGCTCGCGGCTGTCCTCTCCCGAACGGCTGAAGGAGGCGATTGCCTGCATTCAGGATGTCCGCGAAGCGTGGCACATCGTCGCGCAGGATCCGGAAGTCCTGCGTTTCCTGGCGAAGGAGCAGGCGAAGCAGCCGATTCGCATGATCAGTCCGCCTCCGGCGGTGGCGTCCGGGGAGCCCACGGCGTCGAGCTGGAGGGCCTGACCCCCCTCCCCCTATTTTGGCAGTTCATAGATTCTAAAGGGGTTAGGCGGTAACGTTACGTGCTACTTCATTGATAAGAAAAGACTTGCGGGTACCTCATAGAAAACACTGGCTTTAGCTCGCGTCATTGAAAATAAACGAGTTAGTTGGGAGTCATTCATTCCAGGAGAGCTAGCTTCAAACGAGAAAAAGCCCGGCTGCCATCTGGCGTCGGGCTTTTTTGTCTCTATTTCCATTATAGCGAGCGGCGGGAAATAGTCGGCCAG
>CAWAYO010000021.1:0-21988 GCA_963786085.1 uncultured Acidobacteriaceae bacterium | reverse complement strand
CCAGCGGGGAGCTTCGGCTCCCCGTCTTTTTATTGCAGTCTTTTCATCGGGGTCGTGTGCTCGTGGGCATTGGCATTGCAGGGCAGTCAGCTCGGGGAGTAGTTGAAGTTTGGTGATCGGGTTGACGATAAGCAGGGTATGGGCACGGTAGGTATCGCATTCGGCTCGCCTACGAGCGGGCAGGGCTTCGATGTGACCAGCACAGTCAACCAGCTGGTTACGAATCTGCAGGCGGTGGAGACGCCGTGGAAGACGCAGCTGACATCGCTGCAGGCAGAAGACACGGCGCTGACCTCGATCGGCACGGATCTTAGCTCTCTTTCGACCGCGCTCCAGTCGCTGACCGACTTCGAGGGAGTTCTGTCGGAGAAGCAAGGATCGAGTTCGGATACTTCGGTTCTGCAACTGACCGGTGCCGCGTCGAACGCGGTGGCGGGCAGCCATACGATCACGGTCACGAGCCTGGCGCAGACCTCGTCGCAATACAGCGACGCGGTTTCCGCAAGCGATACGTTGAGCGGCACGCATACGCTCGCTGTCGGCAGCGGCGCAGCGCAGACGATTACGATTGATTCTTCGGACAATACGCTTTCCTCTCTGGCCGATGCGATTAATTCCGGCAACTACGGCGTCACGGCCAATGTAATCACGACTTCCGGCGGCGAGCGGTTGTCGCTGGTGAGTAATACCAGCGGGGCGGCCGGGGATATTACGGTCGGCGGCAGCCTGCAGGATGCGACGACATCGGCCACGGTCGGCTTCACCCAGGGGCAGGCGGGGCAGGATGCGGCGCTCACCGTGGATGGAGTGTCGCTCACCAGCCCGTCGAACACGGTAACGAACGCGATCCAGGGGGTCACTATCCAGTTGCTGAGCGCGTCGCCGTCGACCGATGTGCAGGTGGAGATCACCAACAACGACAGCGACGTCGAGTCGGCGCTGAACACCTTCGTGACGGCGTATAACAAGGTCGTCGGCGACCTGAATACCCAGGAGGGCAAGGACAGCTCGGGGAATCCTGAGCCGCTCTTCGGGAATCCGGCGGTGGCGACGATCCAGGAGCAGCTGCAATCGGCGCTGGCGTTCGTTCAGACGGGAAGCGGAATCTCCTCAATTACCCAACTGGGCATCTCGACCAACAGCGATGGCACACTAAGCCTGGACTCGGACACGCTGCAGAACGCCTTGAACAGCGATTATCAGGATGTGGTGAACTTCTTCCAGCCGAGTGCCTCGTTCACGTCGTTCGGCGGGAACCTGAGCACGGTGATGAATAACCTGGGCAACAATGCGCCTGACGGAGCTGTGTACCTTACTCTCCAGCAGGACGCTGCAGAAGAGTCCTCGCTGAATACCAGCATCACCAACGAGAACACCTACATCAGCGCCCAGCAGACGCAGTTGACTGCGGAGCTGAACGCGGCCAACTACACGCTTGAGCAGATTCCCTCGCAGATCGATCAAATCAACGAGATCTACAGCGCGATTACCGGTTACAACGAAAAGTCCTAACGGACACGAAGGGCCCGTATGAATTACCAGCAGCAGGCGGTCGCCGGCATGAATCCGGTGGAGCTGATCGTCGCCCTCTATGACGGCATGGTGCGCTTTCTTTACCGCGCGATCCGGGCGATCGAGGCGAACGACGTCCATGAGCGGCGGGTAGCTATCAAGAGGACGCTCGATATCCTGATGCACCTCCAGTCCCGGTTGCGGATGGACATTGGTGGCACGTCGGCCAAGGCGCTTTCCGAGTTTTACGCGGCCATCTTTGCGCTGTGCATCGAGGGCTCGCGGCTGTCCTCTCCCGAGCGGCTGAAAGAGGCGATTGCCTGCATTCAGGATGTCCGCGAGGCGTGGCACATCGTCGCGCAGGATCCGGAAGTCCTGCGTTTCCTGGCGAAGGAGCAGGCGAAGCAGCCGATTCGCATGATCAGTCCGCCTCCGGCGGTGGTGTCCAGCGAGCCCACGGCGTCGAGCTGGAGGGCATAGACCCCCCTCCCCCCTATTTTGGCAGTTCATAGATTCCAAAGGGGTTAGGCGGTAACGTTACGTGCTACTTCATTGATAAGAAAAGACTTGCGAGTATCTCATAGAAAATAATGATCTTAGCTCGCCTCATTGAAAATAAACGAGCTAGCTGGGAGTCATTCATTCCAGAAGACCTATCTTCAAAGAGAAAAAGCCCGGCTGCCATCTGGCGGTCGGGCTTTTGTCTCTATTTCCATTATAGCGAGCGGCGGGAAATAGTCGGCCAGGAAAGGAAGCCCAGCTAAAGCTTCCTCGCCTCTGGCCGTCCTCAGATCCAGCGAAACGAATCCACCACCTTGAACCAGGACCGGAATTGTCGTATATAAGTAATGGACCAGTTTGGTCGTATATCAGGAGGACGACGGTTTAGCGAGCTATCGAGCTACCCCGGCGGCCAGAGGTACCGCGCCGATTCGCCCTTCACGCGACAAAGACCGGGCCACCAGGAAATAGTTCCCATCAGCATCCAGTAAGGGCTTCTGCCCACAGGTAAGAAAGAAGCAGGAAATCATGTCGAGCAGAGCCCGTCGTTCCGTCTTCAGAATTGCCAGCAGTTTTTTGCTTTTAGCCCTGGTCACTACGATGCTCTGGGCGAGTGTTGGCGGAAGTATTTCGGGCACGGTGAAAGATCCGGCGGGAATGTCGTTGTGAACGCCGAGGTAACGGTAAGAGAATCCGGCACGGGAATCTCGCATGTGACACATACCGACAACAAAGGTTACTTCACATTCCCAGTTCTTCCCGTCGGTCACTACACGCTTGATGTCGAAGCTCCCGGATTCGGAAAAAACGAACGCAAAGATATCACTCTCGACACCAGCGCCGCGCTCACGCTTAACACGGTGCTCGAGGTGGGGAGCGTCTCCTTGAGTGTGACCGTTACGGACAACACGCTGCACGTCGAGACGACAAGCACACAGATGGGCCAGGTTATTTCGGGACGTCAGATGACGGCTGTGCCTCTCGATGGACGTAGTTATACCGACCTGTTGTCGCTTCAGCCCGGCGTTGCTCCTCAGACGTCAATCAGCGACACCACGGTGCAGGACGTAGGCGCGACGGTTCTCAATCCTTCAGGCACGCTGAATCCAGGCAATCTCTCCGTGAATGGGCAGCGGGAGACGGCCAACTATTTCAGCGTGAATGGCAGCGATGTCGAGGAAGATGTTAACGCCGGGACTGCGGTCATTCCTAACCTCGATTCCATTTCGGAGTTCCGCATCATCACCAGCAACTTTGACGCTGAGTACGGCGAATTCAGCGGCGGACAGATCAGTGTTGTCACCAAGTCCGGAGGCAACGCCCTTCACGGCAACGCCTTCGAGTTCCTGCGCAATACCGATCTCGACGCGCGCAATTACTTTTCGCCTACGCGTGGCGCATTTCGCCAGAACCAGTTTGGCGGAACTCTCGGCGGCCCAATTCGCCGCGATAAGGTGTTCTTCTTTGTGGACTATCAGGGTACGCGGCAAACTCAGGGCATTGACACCGGTAATATCGCGGTTCCGTCCGACGAAGATCGCACGGGAAACCTCTCCGATTTCACGACCGGTCCAGGTGGAAACCAGCTGACTGGAGCTGTGAGCGGTCCTTATTTCGCAAGCGTTCTGACTCAGAGGCTCGGCTATCAGGTCACGGCAGGCGAGCCATACTATGTGCCCGGCTGCACGTCGTCTTCTAGCTGCGTCTTTCCGAATGCCGTGATTCCGCCAACTGCCTGGTCGGTTCCAGCGCAGAGAATGCTGCAATACATTCCCGCTCCGAATACGCCTTCAGGAACCTTTGCCACCTCGGCTTACAACCAGACGTTGCGCGACGACAAAGCCGGAGTGCGCATCGATGCAAATACTGAGCTGGGACTGATTTCCGCCTACTACTTCATCGATGACTTCGATCTCACGAATCCTTACCCTGTCGCACAGAGCGGGGCGAGCGTTCCTGGATTCTCGGCGCTGACTACCGGTCGCGCACAGCTTCTTACTCTGGGCGACACCAAGGGCTTCGGAACAACGATGGTGAACGAATTTCGCCTGAGCTACATGCGCGACAACACCAACCTCGGGCAGCCCATCGGCGGGCGAAACGTGAGCCTGGCTTCGCAGGGTTTTGTGAACCCGGATGGAACCGACAGCATCGTAGCTCTCGATCCTAAAGGACAGAGCGTCGAAAACCTCAACTTCAACGCCTATTCGACTGGCGCAGCAGCCAACCACCTCATTCAAGTCAACAACACATATCAGGTATCGGACAACTTCTCAAAGGTGCTGGGCAACCACACTATGAAGTTCGGGGCGGAATTTCATGCCGATCAGGTCAACGCCGTGCCTATCGCGCAATTCAACGGCAATTTTGTCTTCGCCGGGCAGGAGACTGGCGTGGACTTTGCCGACTTCCTGGTTGGCGTGCCGAGCCAGTACAACCAGAGCCAGTTGAACCCGTTTTATGCGCGAAATAAATACTTCGGCATCTTTGCCCAGGACAGCTGGCACGTCCTCTCGAATCTGACCCTCAACTATGGACTGCGCTGGGACCGCATCGCGCCCTGGTCGGAGAAGTATAACCAGATCTCGACGTTCGTCCCCGGCGCACAGTCGGTCGTCTTTCCCGGTGCGCCTGCGGGCATCCTCTATCCTGGCGATCCGGGCATCCCCAATACGCTCGCACCGATCGACGCCCTCAACTTCTCCCCACGGTTCGGACTTGCATGGTCTCCGCAAAGCCAGGATGGCACCTTCTTCAGAAAAGTTTTCGGTGCGCCTGGAGCGACCAGCGTCCGCGCCAGCTTCGGCAATTTCTATACTGCGATCGATGCGGAGTCCATCAGTGTGCTGGCGGCGAATGCTCCTTACGGCACCACTTATACGAGCCCTGCCCCTCCGCTCTTTGCCACCCCGTTCATCAATGCTGCGGACGGCACCAATAATGGACAGCCCTTTCCGTACACGTTCGCGCCGCTCAACTCGTCGCGAAGCCACCCCGATGACAGTATCGACTGGTCCACATACGAGCCCATCAGCGGCATCCCTGGATACGACATTCACAACCACACGCCCTATACAGAAGAGTGGGTATTGTCTGTGGAGCGGCAGGTTGGACCAAAGACCGTGCTGGGTGCGAGCTACATCGGCTCATCTTCAAAGCGTCAGCGGGTGCTGATCGAATCGAATCCGGGCAATCCCGCAGCCTGCCTCAACCTGAGTCAGCCAAGCGATGTGATGGCGGGAACTGTTACGTGCGGGGCATTCGGAGAGGATACCGTCTATTATCCTGCCGGTGGCGGAGTCGTAAATGGGACGCGTGGGCCGTTGGGGCCGAGTTTCGGCAGCAACGCTCTCCAATCCAATATCGGACATGCCAATTACAACTCCCTCCAGCTGAGCGCGCGGTACACGGCCGGCCGGCTTGAGTTTGATGCTTCCTATACCTATGGCAAGTCCATGGATGAATCATCGAACATCGGCGAGGAGGTCAATCCCTTCAATCCTGCATTGAGCTATGCAATTTCGGCCTTCGATGTGAAGCACAATTTCGTTGTGAGCTACGACTACCAGCTGCCTTTCGACCAATTCTTCCATCCCAACCGTTTGACAAAGGGCTGGTCGCTCTCCGGAATCACGCGTTTCTCGACGGGCTTTCCCGTCACGATGATTAACAACGGGGACAACTCCCTGATCGGAACGAATCCCAACGGTGTGAACAACAGCAGCATCGACGAGCCGGACTACAACGGCGGCCCGCTGCACCTCAACAAGAATCCCCGCACGAACGGGAACAATTATTTCGATAGCACCATATTCACCATGAATGCACTGGGAGATCCGGGCACGTCGAAGCGGCGTTTCTTTTACGGCCCTGGCGCGGACAACTACGACATGGCCGCTGCGAAGAACCTGCCACTCACGGAAACAAAGAGCCTGCTCTTCCGCGTTGAAGCCTTCAATGTCTTCAACCATGCACAGTTCAACGGCCCACAGTCTGTCGATGGCAATATTGGCAGCACAACCTTCGGCAACGTTATCAGCGCAGCAGCTCCGCGCATCCTGCAGGGCGCGTTGAAGTTTTCTTTCTAGGTGTAGAACCCGTTCCGAATGTATAACCCGCTGTCCGGACGTTCGGGCGAGCTGTCCGCAATTGAACGCCTGAACTCAATTTCGTACACTTCGGAGGTCGGCCGCAGGTTGCATCTGCTGATTTTGCGGCTTTTGGGCGGAAAGTGGATGGGCAATCGAGTTGCTTGTCCTTTAGACGTTGGTCCGTGTACGGAGGCGTCTCCTTGACTCTCTTTCAGGATCTTTCCTTTGCTCTCCGGCAACTCATCAGGCATCGCGTCTACGCGTTCACTGCGATCATTTCGATGGCGCTTGGCATCGGCGCTACTGCTGCCGTGTACAGCGTCCTCTACGGCGTGCTGATCGATCCCTACCCCTATCGCGACGCGAATCGGCTGGCCTTCGTAACCATTCACACGAAGCATGGAAACGGCGAAATTCCTTTCACGCTGGCCGAAGCGGACCAGCTGCGCCAGATGAAATCCATTGAGAATGTTCTGACGCAGCACGATGAAAGCATGATCGCAACCGACGGGGAGATCCCCCAGTCGGTGAAGGTGCTCGACATTAACGGCGGCGGCTTTCAGGTGCTTGGTGCTCCGCCGCTCATGGGCCGGCTCTTCACCGCCGCTGAAGCTCCTGAGGGCGTTGCGCCTCCGCCGGTCGCGGTTATCAGCTGGCTTTTTTGGAAATCGCACTTCGCCTCCGATCCGAACGTGATCGGCAAGGTGCTCGAGCTGAACCAGCACAGGTACACAGTGATCGGCGTGGTTGGTCCGCGGTTTACCTGGCACGACTCGGAGGTCTATTTGCCGATTGCCGCGGGCACCGACCCCAAGCGCCGCTATGAGACGCTGGTGCGGCTCAAACCGGGTGTCTCGACCGGGACCGCGACGGCTGAGTTGACCAGCCTGGTGACGCAGATCGGAAAGGCAGAGCCGGGGCTGCTCCCGCACGATAGCTACAACATCGAGGTGCAGACGCTGAACGATTGGCTCCTCGGACAGTTCAAAGGCACGCTGCTGGTGCTCTTTGCCGCCGTGGCTCTCCTGCTGCTCATCGGTTGCGGCAATGTGTCCATTCTGATGCTGGCGCGCGGCACGGCGCGGCTGCAGGAACTGGCGACGCGCCTTGCTGTTGGTGCTTCACGCCTGCGTATCGTTCGTCAGTTGCTGACCGAATCCGTGATTCTCGCGATTACCGGCGGCGTCTTCGGGATGGTGTTCGCGTATGCGGCGATCCATCTGATCGTCGGCCTTCTGCCGGAGTACTCCATTCCTCACGAAGTGGTCATTCAGCTCAACATACCTGTGCTGCTTTTCAGCACGGCGGTCTCGGTTGCCGTCGGCATTCTTGCCGGACTTTCGCCGGCCGTACAGTTATCCAGTCCGCGAATCACCCAGATGGTTCAATCTTCCGGCACCCGCAGCGTTACTTCGCACGGAGCGCGAACCCGCACGGCACTCATCGCGGGACAAATTGCGCTCACCGTGCTGATGCTGGCCGGCGCAGGCGCTGCCATGCGCAACTTCATCCAGGCTTATGACGCTTCGCTGGGGTTTGATACACACAACATTCTTATGCTCGACATGGCTTTTCCCGAGAAGGCATTTACCACCTGGCAAGCGGGCGTGAACTATCAGGATGCTTTGGTCGAAAAGATCAAGTCGACGCCCGGAGTTTCTTCGGTTGCGAATTCGATCACGGGCCCGCCCCCGGCCAATCGCTGGTTGCAGGCGGTTGAAGTCGTCGGCACCCCGGTCGACCTCGGACGGCAGAGCAACGTGGGCATGGTGAGCGCGGATTATTTTTCCCTTCTGCACATCCCGGTTCTTGAAGGCCGCGTGCCGACGCGCGAAGAGATCAATCGCGGAGCCCACGTCGCAACGGTCAACAAGACTTTTGTCGACCGCTATTTTGCAGGCGCGAATCCCATTGGCCGACTGATTCGGCCCACCCGCCTCTCTGAGCTGCCCAGCAGGCTGCTTGTGGCCCCGAATCTGAATCAGCCTTTTCAGATCGTCGGTGTGGTTGGCGACTTTCGCAATGACGGACTGCACCGTCCCACGCTGCCCGGGGTCTTTCTTCCTTCGTCGATGATCGCCGCCCCCGGAAATGCGTTCTTCGTCCGCACTCTCGGTAACCCTGATGCTCTCGCCCATGCCATCAGTGTCAACATCCGAGCCTTCAATCAAAACCAGGCAATCTACAGGGCGCAAAGCTACGACGAATTCCTCTCGATGTTCGTCTGGTCGCACGAGCGCTTCATCGCTGCGCTCTTCGGCGTTTTTTCGTTTGTCGCACTGGGCCTGGCCGCTATCGGAATCTCCAGCGTGGTGGCGTATTCGGTGGAGCAGCGCACCCGCGAGTTCGGCATCCGCATGGCGCTGGGCGCGCCGCAGTGGAATGTTTTGCTGCTTACGCTGGCTTCGACGGCACGCACAACCGGAGTCGGGTTGGTTCTCGGGATACTGCTGAGCGTCCTTCTCAGTGACTCCGTCCAGAAATGGACTGAGAGCAGCATGCGCAATGCTTCCGTCCTGGCCATTATCGCGGCCGTATTCCTTCTTGCATCAGGGGTCGCCTGCATCCTGCCTGCCAGGCGGGCCACGCGGATCGATCCCATGATTGCGCTCAGGGATAACTGACAGGCTGAAATGCGTTCGCCGATTCGACTCGATTTGGGCGCGTGCCATACTCAGGAATGCTGATTCGGCTGGCCGAACCGGACGATGCGATGGCTGTGGCGCGGGTGCACGTCCGGTCATGGCAGGTGGCTTACCGGGGCCTGCTTCCCAACGAGTACCTCGATCAGCTTCGACCGGAAGACCGGGCGCAAAGGTACGATTTCGCGACCCGCGATCCGTTAAAGCCGCGGACGATCGTGGCGGCGGACGAGGAACTGGGATACAGGGATTTGCGACCACGATGCCATCGCGGGACGCGGACCTGACGGATCACGGCGAACTTTGTGCGCTGTATGTGGATCCGGAGCAGTGGGGCCGCGGTATCGGAGCGGCTCTCATTCGGGCGGCTCGGGCGCACCTTTTCGAGGCTGGATTTCGAAATGCTCTTTTGTGGGTGCTTGTGGGGAATGACCGCGCGACGCGATTTTATGAAGGCGATGGATGGATCGCGGATGGTCATCGCCGCACGGATTCTGTCTGGGGCGTAACCGTCAATGAGGTCCGATACCGGCGCGGATTGGAAGCGCCTGGTCCGGAGTTAGGTGCCGCAGCTTTTGCCCGGCGGACCGCGTAGCGTTAGTCTTGCATAAGGAGCGAACCGGATGATCCGCGTGAGCAGCAGGGCGGGGCTGCCGACCGTCTTCGCTGCATTCCTGATGATTGCCACTGTCGTGATTGCTCCGTGCCGCGCCCGGGCTGCGGGTGGCGCGCAAGCTGACGACGAGAAGATTCGCGGCTGATGGTGATGGCCGACTTTAACCACGACGGGATCGCCGACATTGCTGAGGCGGTGCCGCCCGGGGATGGATCGCAGGCCGGCATTCTGAAGGTGTCACTGGGCGAGGCGGATGGAAGCTTCAGACCGGTGTCTGCGGGCGCGGTGCTGGGCCGCGCACCACGGGCGATCGTCGCGGGCGACTTCGACGGAGACGGCATTCCGGATTTGATCGTCGGAGACGACGACGGGAAGCTGACGTTGTTTCGAGGCGACGGAACGGGGAGCTTTGTTCGTGCGGGAGATGTAGCCCAGCTCGATTCGGTGTCATCGATTGCAGTGGCCGATTTCGATCGCGACGGCAGGAAAGATATGGCGGTGTCGGACTCGCGGGGCGGAGTGGTGACGATATTCATGGGCGCGGGGAAAGGCTCGTTTCGCCGGGGATGGTCGTTTCGTCTACGAATGCCGGGAACCGCTGCGCAGTTGAGTGCGGCGGACTTCAACGGAGATGGCATCCCAGACCTGGCAGTCATCTACGCAGACGAAGATCAGTACGCATTCGACGTGATGCTGGGGGACGGCAAGGGCGTGTTTGTGCGTTCGCCGGAGCTGAGCTACGCGCGAGATCCAAACTCGCATTGTCCGGCGTGAGGGCACGACGCCCGGGACGCTGCTGAACGAAGGATTACTTCTTCGTCATTCTGCCTGCGCGATCACTTTTTTGAGCATCTCAACTGGCTAATCCGAAAACGGATGCGGCTCTCCCCGGCCGCATCGAAACCGTTCCTCGGATCTGCGAAAAGAGCCCCGCCTTTATCGGATGAGGCGGGGCTCTTTGCTTTGAGGAGGCAGGACCTGGATTTCTCCCATCATGCCGTGATCCTCGTGGTCGAGGATGTGGCAGTGGTAAACAAAGTTGCCGACGATATTCGGATCGCGGAAATCCATGCGAACCTTCACGCTGGGATAAGGCCCGCTGCCGGTCCAGAAGGGGATGTCGACGGTGTCGCGCAATGCCGGATCGTTCACAGGCTTACCGTCCACCTCGAGCACCTGGAAATGGAGCTGATGGATATGGAAGATGTGGTCCTGCGGCGCGCGATTCTCCACGACCCAGTCTTCAACAGTGCCGGCGTGGGTAACGATGTTCGGCTTCTGGTCCATCCTGAAGATGGCGGGTGTCTGACCTTCGAGGGTCAGGTAGTATGTCGTCGGACTATTCGGGTCCGCGAGGTTTGGCGCCACCTCAGAGAAGTAGAGATGGCGCTGGGCGGATGGGGTCAGGCCAGCGAGGCTGGTGAAAGGGGCGATGCTCTGCGGTCTCGCCGCAGACGGCAGATGCCGGGTGGCGGCAACGCCGGGCGTGGTTCCATTCTCCACACCATCCAGGCTCCTGATATCGGCGATCGGGCGCGCGGGATCGTAATCGCCGCGGGGCCCGGCGTTCCAATACTGGGTGAACAGCTGCGCCGGCTCGGCAACGTTCGGCGTCTTCACCACGAACTCCGCGCGGGCTCCCGGGCCAAGCAGGACGCTGGTCTGGGTTTCCGAACTCTGACCCCGGCCTCCGTATGCGATGGGATATCCATCCATGGCGACAAGCTGCACGGGCTGCGGAATTCCCTTCACGGTGTACTGCAGATTCAGGATGGTTTCGGCGGAGGTATTGGCAACGCGCCACAGCTCCTGCTGCCCGGGATTTGTCTGAATGATGGCCGGCATGTAGTTCGGAGATGTAACCGTGGCAGGCACATAATTGATAGACAGGTCCGGCGGAATACGCTTATCGGTAATTTCTGATGGGGGAGCGCTCTGGTCGCGAATGACGAATGTGCGCTCGGGCAGCCCGGCTGCCGTCGGCTCGGCATCTTCCAGGCCTTCGACAATAAGCGCGCCGGTTGCGCCGCCCTGCACCTGCTCCTCTGAGAGTCCGTGCGGATGCGGGTGGTACCAGTAGAGGCCCGGCGGCTCGTTTGCGGGAATCTTCACGTTATAGTCGAAGCTCTGTCCGGGCTGGATTAACGTGTGGATAGTCTCGTCCTGCCCGCAGACGGGCGCAACATTCGTTCCATGGAAGTGAAGATTGGTGACATTGATCCCCATCGCGCCGTGGCATGCTGAGGTCGGGCCGAGTGCGGGCTTTCTGGCAGCCAGCGCTATCTTCAATTCGGCCATCTCGTCGTCCGAGGTAGTGGGCGGGAGATCGTTGTGGAAATGGATAATGAGCCGGTCGCCGGGATGGACGCGCAGCGTGGGAGATTCAAGACCGGTGTCGGTGACATAGCAAAAGCGGACGCGTCCCCGGCGGTCGGTCGCAGTCTCGATCTTCATCGTAACTTCAAGGACGCCGTTGTGGCTGTCAACTTCCGGCGGCGCGGGAATGACAGAGCCGGGACCGTATCTGAGGCACGTCTGATCGGCAGGGTCGGAGCTTTTCGCCGCGGGGAAGGCGAGCTTCGGCGGGGCTGACATTTTGGCTTGTTCCGGATTAGCCCGTTGCGCGTAAACGTTGGCACCGGCTAGAAAAACAACAGTCAGAGCGACGGAGAAGAAAATGTAACTCCTCACAACAGGAGTCTTTACTGCAAACGCCATCTTTGAGCCTCGCAAAGCGCACAAGTGCACGTCGCGCCAAAAAAATGCTGGGGAAGCAATGGTTGCACATTGCGGGCTGAGACGTGGGATGACCAGGCCGCACCGATTAGTTACGAATAAGCAATGATATAGGCTCGCCGGTGGAATGCGGCCAGGAGGCCGTGTGATTGGGGCTATGTTTTCCAGATTGGCATCCTTCGAGAGGTGTGCTATTGTCTGCTCTCACGAATGCACGACCATGAGGACGCAAGAACGAAAATGAACGATGCCGTCCACCAAATTAACTCCCCATTGGTTTCAAAGGAGATCGTATGCGCCCCAGCAAGATCCTCTTTGTATTTATTTTCTGCCTGTTTCTTAAAGTGAGCCTAGCCGAAGTCACAGTTGGAAACTGCAGGTCAGATAAACATTCCTACCTAACCATTTCCGCCGCAATTGCCGCAGCGCCAGCCGGCGGAGTTGTAAATGTGTGTCCGGGAACGTACGCCGAACAGCTGGAGATCGATAAGCCTCTTACACTTCGAGGCATCATGGGAGTGCCAAGCATTGTTGCGCCCTCGGATGGGCTGAATCAGCTTCCTGATGAACAAGGCGTGTATCCGCAGGTGTATGTGAACAACGCAGGCGGCGAGGTGAAACTCACGAACATCATGGTAGACGGCAGTGACGCCGTCCTTAACTTCGAGGGCCTCGCATTCGCCGCGGACGACCTTTGCCCGACGGGCGCGCTTCAGAATTTCGTCGGCGTGTATTTCGTAAACACGCCCGGAGTGCTGGAGAGCGTGAACGTGAGCAATCAATTCGCCTCATTTTTTCTGCCGGAAGATGAGGGGCCGCAGGTGATTCCGAATTGCGGCAGCGGAGTCCAATTCAGCGGCAGCCGGTGGGCGGTAGTGCGCAATAGCACCGTCAGCAATGTTGGTTACCAGGCTGTCTATTCCAACGGCGATCTCGTCGCAGACCACAACGTAATTTCGGGTGGATTTGGCCCGCACGGTATAGGAATTGGGTCTGTCAGCGGAATCATTGCCAACAACTCAATTACAAGCTCGATCGGCTACTACAAGACCGTGGGCATTCAGGGCGGCGATGTAGTGAGAGATAACGTAGTTCAGTCGGCGATCTACGGGATCATGGGCGCCGGTACGGTCCGGAATAACACCCTGACCAACAACGCGATCAGCGTGTCGGGAGGAAGTGATATCGCCGAGAATGTGATCTCGGCGCCAGCCACTTACTACGACCCTGGTTGTTTCAACGAGGGCTGTGACGGAACCCCGACCGGGCCGGCATTTCCAACCATCGGAGTGGATCTCGGTTGTGGAAGCGCGATTCCGGTGCGCAATAACAAAATTGAAGGAGTGGGAATCGGATTCGCGAATCTGGAAAGCGGAGAGAAGATTGCGCGAACGAATCTCCTGACTAATGTGACAACCGTCTCGACCAGCTGCGCTCAGTAGACGCAGCGTGGTCGGCGGGATGCCTTTGATCCGCAGGGCTAGGCCAGCGCGAGGTTGAGGTTCTCGATGGCTTCGTCGATTTCCTGGGTATTCTTGAAGCCGACGGTGACGGACTCCACTCCCGCGTTCCGGAAGGCAAAGCGCATGGCAGCCTGGCGGTCTTCGCGACGGGTGAAGGTGCCGTTGCCGGCGAGTTTCATGCTGATGACGCCCATGCCTTGCGAGTGCACCTGCTTGACGTGTTCGACGACCTCGCCGACGTTGGCGGGGTTGTTGTTGTCAGCGCCGGTGGGGCCGTCCATGCGCGTGCCGTTGTGATTCATGCGGATCATCGCGATCTCGAGCCACTTGTTGCCGGGCATCTGGCGCAGCGCGGGCAGGCCGTGAACCGATGCTCCGCGGGTGCGGATGATCTTTTTTGATTGCGCTTCGAGGATGCCGTCCTGCCAGCGGGTAGTTTCTGAAACCCAGTCGGACGTGTGCTGCCAGTGGAGCAGCATGATGTCGAAGTATTCGGTCTGCGAGGTGCGGCGCATGTCGTCAAAGCGCTTGAGAGGGTCGCCCTCGTGGAAGGTGGTGACCTTGGACATGAGCTGATAGCTGTCGCGCGGGAAGGGCTTGAGCGCTTCGCCGAGCATGGCCGGAGTCATGTAGGCCTCGGCGGTTTCGAAGAAGCGGATGCCGTGATCGTAGGCGTAGTGGACGAGGCGGTTGAATTCCTGTTGGCCAAGCGCGGCCTGGACCTCGCCGTTGTTGGTGCCGGTTCCAAAGGCGAGGCGCGTGACCTGCATGCCTGATTTGCCGAGCGTAACGGTGTCGGTTGCGGTACGGGGTGCGGCTTGCAGAGGGATGGTGCCGATGCCGGCGAGCGTTCCGGCGGCGAGCGAACCTTTGAGGAATTCGCGACGGGAGAACGGGCTCATAGGAGGCCTCCGGTAGCTGGGGACGGGCTGCCAGCCGTTTGCAAAAATCGTAGCACGACTACAGATATTGACGCGCGAAGCCGTGCGGGGGCCGCACAGGAGAGAATTGTGAGATGAAGAGTCACACGGAGTACCTGGTTTTTGAGACGAGGAAGCGCAAGGAGATGGTGCACATCACCGATGAGGTGGAAAAGATTGTGCGTCGGAGCGGGGTGAAAGACGGGTTGTGCTTTGTTTCTCCAATGCACATCACGGCTGCGATCTATGTAAATGATCTGGAGAGCGGGCTGATCGAGGATATCGGCAAGTGGCTGGAAGAGTTGGCGCCGGAGCAGCCCGACTACAAGCATCACCAGACGGGCGAGGACAATGCGGATGCTCATTTGAAGGCGCTGCTGCTACATCACGAAACGACGCTGCCGGTGACGAATGGCAAGCTGGACCTGGGCACGTGGCAGCGGGTGTTCTATGCGGAGTTCGACGGGCAGCGTCGCAAGCGGGTGATTGTGAAGGTGCTGGGGGTGGAGTAGCGGCGTCATGAAGAAGCTGATCAATAATGAAAATTGTTAACCGGCCGGCAGACGTGGTGGAAGAAATGCTGCAGGGGCTGTCTGTGCTGCATCCGGGCTCGGTGCGCCTGTTGGGGCACAAGGTCATGCTCCGCGCAGATGCGGCTCAAAGTCGTGATGCGCAGGTCGCGGTCATTTCCGGCGGAGGCAGCGGGCACGAGCCGGCTCACGCAGGGTATATCGGTCGCGGAATGCTGAGCGCTGCTGTCGCTGGCGAGGTCTTCACCTCGCCGAGCAGCAACTCGGTCTATGCGGCGATCAAGGCTGTTGCGGGAAAGCCGGGGGCGCTGCTGGTGGTGAAGAACTATACGGGCGATCGGTTGAATTTCGGACTGGCGGCAGAGATGGCGCGCGCCGAAGGTATTCCGGTGGAGATGGTGATTGTGGATGACGACGTTGCCTTGAAAGGAACGGAGCAAGCGACGGGAGCACGCGGTCTGGCGGGCACGGTGTTCATTCACAAGCTGACGGGAGCTGCCGCCGCCGAAGGCAGGAGCCTGACAGAGGTCGCTGCGGCGGGCAGGGCGGCGGTGGAGTCGCTGGCGACGATGGGGCTTTCGTTTTCTGCGGGAACTTCGCCGGTGGTGGGGAAGCCCAGCTTCGAGCTTGGCGAAGATGAGATAGAGCTGGGGCTGGGTATTCACGGAGAGCCGGGAGTACGGCGGACGAAGATCGAGAGCGCGGACCAGCTTACCGAGACGTTGCTGGTCGAGATTCTGAAGCACGGGAAGTTTGGCGGCGGCAAGCGCGTGGCGGTGATGGTGAATAATCTGGGGTCCACCACGGAGATGGAACTGGCGATTGTCGTCCGGCATGCGGTGCGCGTTTGTCGAGAGCGGGGGATTCACGGTGGAGCGGGCCTATGCCGGGACGTTTCTCTCGTCGCTCGATATGGCGGGCATCTCGATCTCGGTTCTTGGCGTGAACGATGAGTGGCTGCGCTGGCTCGATGCTCCGACGACGGCTCCTGCATGGCCGAATGCGATGAAGCAGCGGCCGGGCAAGCCGGGTGCGGGCATCGCAGCGAATTCCAGGTCGGGTGCGAGTGCGGCAAGCGGAGTGGGCGCGCAGACAGAGACAGGGAAGAAGGTAAGGCGGGCGATGGAGGCCGCCTGTAAGGCGCTGATAGACGCTGAGGATGAGCTTACGGAGATGGATCGCATCACGGGTGATGGCGATCTGGGAGTAAGCATGCGGCGCGCGGCCGAGGCGGTGCTTGGCGCGGTGGATTCGTATCCGCTGGATGATGTTCCGGCGACGCTGAAGGCTCTTGGGCATACTCTGCAGCGTGAGATGGGCGGATCGTCGGGGCCGCTTTACGGAGTGCTTTTTCTGCGTTGCGGGAATGTTCTGGAGGGCTTCGGGTCAACGGGGTTGGCGCAGTGGGCCGATGCAATGGAAGCGGGCTGCAAGGCTATCAGCGAGATGGGCGGCGCCAAGCCCGGCGACCGGACGATGCTGGATGCTCTCGATCCGTTCGTGCGGTCTTTGAATAACGCGAGCGGAGTGTTATCGCGCGAGGTGCTTCTGGCTGCGGTTAAGGCAGCAGAAGATGGGGTTGAGGCAACGGCACGCATGAAGCCACGGCTGGGGCGGTCGAGCTATCTTGGAGAGCGCGTGCTCGGGCATCCTGATCCCGGAGCGAAGGCGGTTGCTGTCTGGCTGCGCGCGGCGAGCGAAGCGCTGTTTCCGCAATAAGTCCTTATTTCACTGGAAAGCAGTCGAGGTCGTTGGCGAATGCGATCGGGCCGGAGTAGTGGAGCCTTATTTCAGCTTCGGTCTGCTTTTCTTTTCCCAGGGTGCGCAACATGCGGTGCGAGAGCACCAGCTGCTTGACGTGTGCATTGCCGGCGATCTCTCCGATCACGGACGGCGGCATGTGCAGGCGCCGTTCGACTCCGGTTGCGCCTTCCGGCACGGCGTTATGAGCGACGAACAGGTCGGCGTTCGAGGCGAGCTGGGTAAGGCCGTCGCCTTCGCCGTTGGTGTCTCCGCTGAAGACGATTCGCTTGCCGCCGATTTCGACGCGCCAGGCGAGTGCGGGGAAGCCTCCGTGAATGACGCGCACGGCGGAGATGGACATGTCGGCGTTGTGGAAGACGGGAAGTGGCGTTGAGCCGGCTGCGACATCGTGCGGTTGCAATTTGTAACTGCTGTCGTTTCCTGAATCGACGAGTTCGCTCAGATAGCGCCAGGCTCCGTGGGGATCGCTGAAGAGGTCGTGCACGAATTCGGTGGTGGAGGGCATGAATTCGTTTCCGGGCGGTCCGTAAACGGGCAACGGGCGATTGCGATCCTCAAACCAGGAGGAAAAGACCAGCGCGGGGAAGTCGCTCGTGTGATCGACGTGAAAGTGGCTGAAGAGGAAGACGTCCAGAGTGGACATTTGCGCGCCGCTCTCGCCAAAGCGAAGAGCGCTGCCTCCGCCGGCGTCAAGGATGACGCGGGCTTTGCCGTCCTTCCATATGAGATAGCTTGTCGAGGCGCGCTTGTCCTGCGTCTCCGGGCCGCCCGAGCCGAGGACCTGCACTGCCACACCTGAAGATCCGCAGGATTGCGCGGCTGCGGGGAAGGGCCTGCAGAGAGCAGGGACGAAAGCGAAGATCAGCAGGGCTTTTACCGATTGTCCCAGCGAGTACATATTCAAACCTCAGATTTTCGCAGCCTTGTCGGGCGCCTTAATACACAGCGGAATTGCCGGAGTTTCCGTTGGTACGCTCTTGGCGTAGATGGTGTGAGTGACGCGGGGCGGCTCGGCGCCGGTGTGAAAGCCCAGGACGCGGTCGTGGATGACGTGGTCGGATGTGGTGAAGCGTTCATGCTGGCGAAGGTAGTCGATCCAGGACTCCATGATGAACGTCTCGCTGACGCGATGGAGATCGTCGACGTCCTGGAAGACGCCCCAGCGCATTGCGCCATCGCGCAGCCGGATATCTCGCAGCTCGTGAATAGCGTGGACGAAGTCGTTGTAATTCTCCGGATCGACATGGAAGTCGATGACGATTCTGACCGGGCCGTCGGACATGTGCGGCTCGATCGCGAGCTGCGGCACGACCACTTTTGAACAGATGGCGTCAGATCCGGCAACTCACCGCGCAGTACGTGGAGGCGATTGCTCAAGGGCAGTGTGATCAGCAGGCCTCCGGCGGCAGCGGCGAGGGATATGCGAGTGGAGGAATGTTCGGCAATGAATCCCCAGATGACGCTGCCGAGAGCCATGCCTCCGGAAAGGTCATCTGGTAGATGCCGAGGGTCGGGCCTGGACCCAGCTCGGCGCGGAGAGCTGCACGGCGAGATTGAAGGTGGACATGGTGCTTGTCCAGCAAAAGCCAGCGCACAAAAGTATCCGGATGATGATCAGCGGATAGTGGACGAAGGCGAGAACGAGAAGTGTGGCGATGAAGACGCCGGTGGATATGGCGATGATGATGTCCGCGGAGAGCCTGCGGCGGACGTGCGGGAGACTGGTGGCGCCGATGACGGCTCCGAGGCCCATGCTGCCGTTGAGGATGCCGTAACCGAGGGCTCCCTGATGGAGGTCCTGGGCGGCGACGACTGCGAGCAGTGCCCATACGGCACTGACGAAGGTGGTGAAGACAAAAACACGGGCGAGGGCAGCCTTCAGGGGCGGAGAGTATTGGACGTAGCGCAGCCCGGCACGCATGGATCCATAAATCCGTTCGGCGGGCAGGGCGCTCTTGAAGATCGGGTGGCGCTTCCACTGGTAGAGGACGTAAATGACGCCGACGAAGGAGAGCGAGTTGAGCAGGAAGGTCCAGCCGGCACCGGTATCGGCGTGAACGAAGGCCGCGACGGTCAGGCCGCCGAGGGCGGGGCCGAGGCACGGGCGAGGTTGAATCCGGCGCTGTTGAGAGATACGGCCTCGGGAAGCTCCTCGCGGGGGACGAGCTCGGGCACGATGGCCTGCCACGCGGGGCTGTTCATAGCCACGCCAACGCTGAGCAGGAAGGTCAGGCTGAGGAGCACCCACGGCGAAATGATGTTGAGAAAAGTCAGCAGGCTGAGCAGGGCGACGGCGGCGAGCATCCAGGCCTGCCAGAAGAGGAGCAGGCGGCGGCGGTCGAAGATGTCGGCGGTGGCGCCGGCGAGGAGGCCGAGAACCAGGACCGGCAGGCTGGCCGCGGTCTGCATGAGAGCAATGAGCAGCGGGGACGGCGTGAGGACCGTCATAGCCAGGTGCCGGCGGTGTCCTGCATCCAGCCGCCGAGGTTGGAGACGGTGGCAGCTATCCACAGGTTGCGAAAGCGGGGAGCTCTGAGCGGCGCAAACCCTGAAGGCGGGGGTTGCGCGACCGGGGTTCCATCGGAACCCGGCGGCGGATTGGGCGCGGGTGAAAAAGGCATGAAGACCGTGGCCGGGCAGGGGCTACACCATCATACCGGGCCCTGAAGACACGGCGGAAATCGAAGCAGCGCGGGAGAAAAACGGCCGCGGTACTTACTTCGCCAAATGCGACAGATCCTGTAAATGCGACAGGCGATCCAGAAGATCGGCGGCGGAAAGATTTCAGCGGCAAACTCGGGACTTCGTGGATGTACTGCAATATGCAGCGCAGGGCGGCGGCTATGCCGCGGCGTTCGATCCAGATCTGGCAGTCAGATAGTGCCGTGATAGAGGGCCTGACTTTCGTCAGTTAGTCCTTCATTTCTACAGACATAACCGTTTGCGCCCTCGGTAAAAATCACCAGGTGCCGCGCGCGCTCGTCCAAACACGCAGCGGCGGCGCGATTGATGATACTTTCTAACGTCATCGAAACTCCAGATGGGTAAATATTTAAGATGTTCACCGGGGCCGCCCCTCTCTATAAGAGTGCATTTGCCGGGGGAATGTTGGCGATCAGTATATGCGAAAAGTGCGATTTCAGCGGGCGACGGCGAGTTCTTCTTCGAGGCGCTGCTTTTCGTAGAGGCTGGCATAGTAGCCATCTCTGGCGAGAAGTTCGTCGTGGGTGCCGAGCTCGACGATGCGTCCGCCGACGAGGACGGCGATGCGGTCGGCATTGCGGACCGTAGAGACGCGATGGGAGATGAGGATGGTGGTGCGGCCTTCCATGCGGCGGCGCAGCTCTTCGAGGATGCGCTCCTCGGTGTAGGTGTCGACGCTGGCCAGGGCGTCGTCGAGGATGAGAATGCGCGGGTTGCGGACAAGGGCTCGGGCAAGGGCGGAGCGCTGCTTCTGACCTCCGGAGAGGGTGAGGCCGCGTTCACCGACCAGGGTCTCGAAGCCGCGGGGGAAGTCTTCGAACTCCTGGCGGATGTGGGCGGATTCGGCGGCGTAGAGCATCTTTTCGCGGCCGGCGTCGGGGGCTCCCAGCAGTATGTTTACGCGGATGGTCTCGCTGAACAGGAAGGTCTCCTGGGGGACGAATCCAATGTTGGCGCGGAGGCGGTCGAGGGGATATTCCCGCACGGGATGGCCGTCGATGAAGACGCTTCCGGGGATTGCATCATAGAGGCGCGGGATCAGATTGACGAGGGTGGTCTTGCCTGATCCGGTTGGCCCGACGAGGGCGAGGCTGGAGCCGGCGGGGATCTTGAGATTGATATTGTGCAGCACCTCGGGGGTGGAGGTTCCGTCGGCGTTGGGGTAGGCGAAGGACAGATTGCGGAATTCGATCTCGCCCCGGATTTCGGACTCGATATCGGAGGTTTGGGCAAGGGCAGCCGTGGCGTCTCGGTCGTCGATGGAGGGTTTCTCTTCGAGGAGCTCCTGGATGCGGGTGACTGAGGCGGTTCCGCGCTCGAAGAGGTTGACGACCCAGCCGACCGCAATGATGGGCCAGGTGAGCATCATGAGGTAAGTCATGAAGGCGGTGAAGTTGCCGACTGAGATGCGGTGGGTGAGGACCTGGCGGCCTCCGACGAAGAGGACAATGACCATCGCGAAGCCGAGGATGACTTCGAGGGTTGGCCAGAGCATGCCCATGAGTTGAACGAGGCGCAGGGCGCGGCGGATGTATTCGCGGTTGGACTGCTCGAAGGCATTGACCTGGGCTTGTTCCTGGGCGAAGGCGCGGATGAGACGGACGCCGGAGAAGTTTTCCTGGGCCTGCGCGGAGATGTCGGAGAACATCGCCTGGATGCTCTCGAAGTGCTCGCGACTTCTGCGCCCCATGAATTGCACGAGGATGCTGGCCAACGGCAGCGGGACGAGCGCAGCGAGGGTGAGCATGGGGCTGATACGGAGGAGGAAGGTAAAGCGCGAAGACGGAGAAGAGCAATGTGTTCGCGCTGTACATGATGCCGGGGCCGAGGAGCATGCGGACGGCGTTGAGGTCGTTGGTCAGTGCGCGCCATGATGTCGCCGGTGCGTCGCTGCTGGTAATACTCGGCGGGCTGCTTTTCAAGCTGGCGGAAGAGGTCGTTGCGGAGGTCGAATTGGATGTCGCGGGAGATGCCGATGAGGATCCAGCGCGTGTAAAAGAGGAAGATGCCCTTGGCCACGGCGATGCCGACGAGCAGGCAGGCGTAGAGGAGAATCTTCCTGCGGGTGACGCCCTGGTTGAGGTCGTCGATGGCGATTCCGATGACACGGGGAAAAAAGACCCAGACGGCGCTGCTGAGTACGGTCACGAGGGCTCCCCAAGCGTAGGCGCGCTTGTAGCGGCGCATGTACGGGAGGAGCGGCTTCAGGTGTTTGAACATGAGTGTGTCGATTCTTAATTACCTAATTGGATGAAAAGTCCTCCTCCAACGGGTCTCGTCGAAGAAATGGATGAACTCATGAAGAGTAGATTCTGCTCGCTCTGACAGCTGTACTTCGTCTGTGCCGGATTCCGGGGTCACGATAGACCAGTAAACGAAGAGTGGCCGTCCCACTATGTTCTGTTGTGGCACGAAGCCCCAATAGCGGCTGTCCAGGCTATTTGTCCGATTGTCACCCATGACGAAGTAACTGTCCAGTCGGCACAACTAAATCGTTTCCATGAATGTGA
>CAWAYO010000020.1:0-11527 GCA_963786085.1 uncultured Acidobacteriaceae bacterium | reverse complement strand
TACCAAGTTCATGGAGCGGTTCTTCGAGCGGCAGAAGGCCGGAGAATAGCGGGCGGCTCGTTCGCGCGCTATCATTCGACCGAAGCGAAGAGCCAGTTGAGATATGACCGGCTCCCGGCAGCGACATGTAGCACGAGGAACTCGGGAACCTCATACGAGTGCAGCTCGCGCAGCGCGGCTTCGAGCGCAGGTAGTTTCTCCGCCGACGTCTTGATGATCAGAAGGACCTCTGCGCTCTCCTCGATTGCGCCCTGCCAGCGGTAGACAGAAGTCACGCCCGGTACACGGTTGACGCAGGCAGCCAGCCGCCGTTCCAGCAGCTCGTGCGAAATTCGGGCGGCTTCCTCCGGCGAACCTGCGGTCGAGAGGACGATGCTTGCCCGCAAGTTAGAATTTTCGCTCATCTGCTCCGGTTCCCGGGCTGAAGGATGAAGCTGCCAAGTGAGCATCCTACGCGCGGCGGGCGGAAATCAAATTTCGTCGCGTTCGCGGAGGAGCGTCCATTGTCGCGAGTTCGTATTGCCGGTTGCGGCCCTGGTTTAGCGTCACAGTTCAACACATGAGTGCTGGAATAGATTCCCCGGCGCAAGTTTTTTGCACCCATGGCCGCCACATCCGACGAATTCGCGCCGATCATTAATCTCTGGGACAGCGCAAACCGCAAACCCCTCGGAGTTAACAGTTTGTGAGCACCAGCGAGCCAAAAATAAAGCTGAAGGCGCGCGCGGCGGAGTTTCTCTACCGCGTGCGGCGGCGCATTGCCACGGCGCTCGCGGTGGCACTGGCGCTCATTTTCGGCTACCACGTGATCGTGGGACATAACGGCTTGAACGCTTATGAGCAGAAGCGTGCAGAGGATCGCGAGCTTCATCAGCAGATTGACTCCCTGCAGCAGGAAAATGACCGGCTCAAAGAGCACGTGGAGCACCTCAAAAGCGATCCTGACGCGATCGAGCGCGAGGCGCGGGAGCGCCTGCACTACGCCCGCCCCGGCGAAGTGATCTACACCTTGAATGCCCCTCAGCACGCAGCTCAGCCTCAGCCTCAGCCTCCGGGAGCGCGGGCAGCAAGTAAGTCCGGATGCGCCCTTAAAAATCTTTTCACCTTTTATTTCTTCGTGATACGTTACTTTCGCCGGAGGCGGTCGAATGAAACGTTTGTTGTATTTGAGCCTGGTAATTGCCCTTGTTGCATCGGGGCTGCGCGGGCAGTCGGGAAGCTCGTCCGGAGATGGTCCCACCGACCCGAAGGCGCAGAAGAGCTACGCGGTTGCTATGGAATGGCTAAAGAGCCATGATCGGGTGCGGGCGCTTGACCTTTTCAGAAAAGCGGATAAACAGGACGGCGGCCATTGCGTGGCCTGCCAGAAGCAGATGATCAAGATCGGCGAGGAGATTGGCGACTTCAAAGCCGCCGACGAGGCGTCACAGGAGTTGATTGCCGAGGCCAAGGATCCGAAGGGCGCAGCCGTCGCCCATGAGGAGAGGGCCACAGTGCTGATGCGCGAGGGGTCGGCAAAGAACAAGGATGAAATTTATGCGGAGGCCGACAAGGAGTTCAAGGCTGCTCTGGCGGCGTATCCGAACTTTCCGGAAGCAGTTTTTGGCGATGGCCTTGCTCTCGCGCATCTGAAGCAGGACGACGCGGCGAAGGCCCGCTTCGAAGACTTCGTGGCCATGACCACCGACAACAGCGCGATGCGGCAGCGCGCGCAGCGCTATGCCGAGAGGCCCGAATTGGCACGAGCGCGGATGGCCCCCGCATTTGCGGTGAGAACCGAGGATGGTCAGCGCATATCGCTGGACGATATGCAAGGCAAGGTGGTGCTCATCGATTTCTGGGCAACGTGGTGTGGCCCGTGCAAGGCAGCGCTGCCCCACATGCGGCAGATTGCGCAGAAGTTTCAGGGCCAGCCGCTCGTGGTGTTAAGCGTGAGCCTGGACAGTGATGAAGCAAAGTGGAAGGATTTCGTCGCTAAGAACGGTATGACTTGGCTACAGTATCGCGATGGGGGATTCGAGGGACCGCTGTCTCGCTTGTTCGGAGTGAATGCGATTCCCCACACCTTCACCATTGACGCGGACGGAGTGCTCCAGGACGAGCACGTTGGCGACGCTTCCATCGAGGGCAAGCTGAAGAAGCTGTGCGCGCGGGCGCGCGAGCTTGAGGAAGTTCAGAGGACAACCGCGAAGCTGGGGCAATAGGCGCATCTCTGGAAAGCTCATTCGTTACCCACCACCTATACTCTTCAATGAGGTGCACAGCCGGTGATGTCGGCAATACGATTCGTGTGGAATGCGACGCGCGGCAACCGGCTGCGGCCTTGGCGAAGCGAATACATCAAATGGCGGATTGAGACATACTCCGGGATGAAGGCCGACGAGATCAGGCCGGGCGATATGGTCCGCTTTGTCTGGCGCGAGAAGTGGCATCTGCTGCACTTTCTGAAGTGGACGGGGCAAATCGAGAAACACATAACGAACAGGGAACAGTGATGAATACACGGCGGAAGTTCCTGAAGAGCGCGGCGATGACCGCTGCGGTGGTGAGTCCCTTTATCGGCGCACGTCGGCCGGCATGGGCGAGCATACGCGAGCAAATGAGTCCTGGTGATGTCAGCGGCGCGCAGTCGCTGCGCGCACACGTCAAGGCGCATGGGCTGCTGGTTGGCTGCGCTGTAGTTCCCGAGAGGCTCGACAAAGAACCGCAGTATGCCGGCGTGGTCGCGGCGCAGGCGAACATTCTTGTCGCGGAAAACGCGATGAAGTGGAAGGCGCTTCGCCCGGCGCCGGATAAGTTCGATTTCAGCGGTGCGGACGCGATCCTGGCCTTCGCATCGGCGCACGGGCAGAAGGTGCGCGGTCACAATCTCTGCTGGCATGAGGCGCTGCCCGACTGGTTCGCGGGCAGCGTCACCAAAGAGAACGCCCGCCAGATCCTTACCGACCACATCAAGACCGTGGCCGGGCGCTACGCCGGGAAGCTGCACTCCTGGGACGTGGTTAACGAGGCCATTGACACGAAGAGCGACCGACCTGACGGCCTGCGCCAATCGCCATGGTTCGACCTGATCGGGCCAGACTACATCGATATCGCATTTCGAAGCGCGCGCCAGGCCGATTCCACTGCGCTCCTCACCTACAACGATTACGGCATTGAGACCGACACTTCGGATCAAACGAAGAAGCGCGGCCTGGTGCTGGAGCTGGTGCGCGGAATGAAAAAGCGCAGCGTACCTATTGATGCGGTCGGTGTGCAGAGCCACCTGGGAGCAACCGATCCCGAGCCCGGCAGCGGCCTGCGCGATTTCGTGCGAGAGCTGCGGGGTATGGGGCTGCAAGTCTTTATCACCGAGCTCGACGTCAACGAAAATAAGCTCGAAGGCTCGGAAAGCGAACGCGATGCGGCAATCGCGCGCATCTACAACGATTACGTAACCATGATGGTTGCCGAACCCAACGTGACCGCCGTCCTTACCTGGGGAATCACGGATCGCTACACCTGGCTCAACGGGCCAAAATTTTCGCGCCCCGACGGCAAACCGCAGCACTGCCTGCCCTTCGATGCGGATTACCAGCCTGCTCCGGCGTTTTTCGCGCTGCGTTCAGCGCTGGACAGCAGACCGTCGAACTTGCATCCATGACAGTGCAAGGCAGCCTTGGCAGCGACCGCCATATCTGATGTGATGGGAGCTGCGGAGCTTTCCCCTTGCTGAGCCTTTTTCGAACGACGATCTGCGCGCTTTTCATCACTGTGGCGCTATCCGCGCTGTGCATGGCGCAGGAGCCCTTCCCCGGAGAGCCTCCTCCGCAACAACAGCCGCCCTCCAGCCAGCAGGCAGCACCCGCGCGTAGCCTGCCCCCTCCGGTGAGTGACGAGCAGCTCGCAGCACCGACTATCCGGGTGAACACCAGCGTAGTTCTGGTTCCGACGCTGGTCGAGAAGTCCTCGGGCGCCGTGTTGTACGGGCTTCAGCCGAAGGACTTTAAATTGCTCGATAACGGCGTGCCCCAGGACGTCCATGTGGACGAAGATCTGGATTCATCGCCGGTGTCGCTCGTAATCTGCGTGGAGCGGGGCCGCGACGCGGCGCTCGAGTTCGACAAGTTCGCTCATCTGGGCCCACTGCTTGAATTGTTCACGGGACAGGACCGCGGCGAAGTGGCACTCGTGGTCTTCGATTCAAAGCCGATCTTTCTTGAGGGATTCGAGAAAGACACCAGCTACATCCAGAGTTACCTGCAAAATCTGCCGCCAGGAGATGGCGGAGCGGCAATCCTCGACGCTGCCGGCTTCTCGCTCGGCCTGCTCGAAAAGCGGCCGGCGGATCACCGGCGCGTGCTGCTGCTGATCAGCGAAACGCGCGACCACGGCAGCCATCTTGTTACCATCCCTCAGCTTGTAGAGCGCATCGGCATAAGCAACACTCTGGTGCTGAGCCTGACGTTTTCGCCGGCGACCGCGGAACTGATCGACTGGGGCAGAGGCAACACCAACGGCGGCACGGAGTTGAATCTGATGGCACCGCTGGTCATGGCCATCAACGCGATGCGCAAGAACACGCCGAAAGCCCTGGCCTCGATGAGTGGCGGCGAATACGGGACGTTCACGCGCGAGAAAGGCTTCGAGGATCGTGTGGCAGAGGTCGCCAATCACGCGCGCAATCGGTATATGCTGAGCTTTCGTCCCACGGACCTGACGCCAGGGCTGCATACGATCAAGGTTTCGCTCGCCGAAAACTACGGCGCGCACGTGGTAACGCGGGCCAGCTACTGGGCCGTGAACGATGCGGCCGTTGATCCCGTAAATGCGCCGGCAAAAGCTCCAGGTCCCGGGGCCGCGCAGCCTCAGCCATAGAGCCTGCATCTATTTGCCATCATGCTTGCGAAAAGAATTGGAGATTTCTGAATGAGTGAGAGAGTACATCTGACCGCGGACGACGGCCACGAATTCGAAGCCTACGTCGCCAAACCGGAAGGCGAACCTATCGCTGGGCTGGTCGTGGTCCAGGAGATCTTCGGCATCAACCCGCATATCCGTTCTGTGGCAGACGGCTACGCGAAGGATGGATTTCTTGCCGTGGCTCCGGCGCTGTTTGATCGCTACGAGCGCGGTGTTGAACTCGGCTATGAGGGCGAAGACATGCAGAAGGCAAGATCGTTCGCCAACAGGCTGGACATCGACGCCGCCTTGCGCGATACGGCCGCTGCTCTTGACTATGTGCGCAGCCAGACAGGCAAGAAGTGCGGCGTCATCGGCTACTGTTTCGGTGGAACGATCGCGTGGCTGGCCGCGACGCGGCTGAAGGTCGAAGCGGCGGTCGGGTATTACGGCGGACGGATCGCTATGTTTGCCGCCGAGCAGCCGAAGGCGCCGGTCATGCTGCATTTCGGCAAAGAAGACCAGCACATCCCTAAAGAAGAGGTTGACACCGTTGCGGCGGCGCATCCCGAGGTAGAGATTTACTGGTACGACGCCGGCCACGGATTCAACTGTGACATGCGCGCCAGTTATGATGCGCCGTCCGCGAAGCTGGCCCGGGAGCGGTCGCTGGCTTTTTTGAAGAAGCACCTTACCTAGGCGGCAGGCCCGGACCTATCCGACCAACACATTCAATCTTCTGCACAATTTTGCACCTAAGATTTTGGCGTCGTTTCGACCCTTAAGTGCATCTATTTTCTATCGCTCGCCCGACTTACGGCGTACTCTGCCTGCACGTCGCAACTAACTGAAAGGAAGAAGAGCGCGAATGGCGACAGCGGCCGCAACGGCGGAGCCGAAATTAGTTGCTCTGGAAAACTGGCGGCCAAAGGCTAATCCCTGGGTCGTTGCCGCCGTGGTGGCGATGGCGGCGTTTATGGAGGTGCTGGACACCTCGATTGCCAACGTCGCGTTGCCGCACATTGCCGGCAGCCTGGGCGCAAGCCAGGACGAGAGCACGTGGGTGCTCACCGCATATCTCGTGTCAAATGCCGTAGTGCTGCCGATGGGCGGATGGGTGGCGAGCATCGTCGGGAGGAAGAGGTTCTTCATGAGCTGCATCGTGATCTTCACGATCAGCTCTTTTCTTTGCGGCAGTGCGCCAACGCTGCCGCTGCTGCTGCTTTTCCGGGTAATCCAGGGCGCGGGTGGCGGAGGGTTACAGCCAATGGCGCAGGCCATCATGGCCGATTCCTTCGAACCTGCCAAGCGCGGGCTGGCGTTTGCACTTTATGGCATCGTTGCGGTACTCGCGCCGTCGATCGGGCCGACGCTGGGTGGATGGATTACCGACAATTACAGCTGGAACTGGATTTTCTACATCAACATTCCGGTGGGCATTCTGACGCTGATATTGACCAACAGGCTGGTTGAGGATCCGCCGTGGAATGTGCCGGATAAAAAGAACTTATTCAAGCTCGATTATGTGGGAGTGAGCCTGCTGGTGATTTCGATGGGCGCGCTGCAGATCGCCCTCGACAAGGGCGAGGAGAACGACTGGTTCGGCTCGCACTTTATTGTCACTTGCGCGGTTACATTTGCAGTATCGTTTACCGCCCTGATCGCGTGGGAATGGTTTTCGAAAGCGCCGCTGATGGACCTGAAGCTCTTCAAAAACCGCAATTTTGCGGTGTGCTGTTTCCTGATGCTGCTGACCGGCGGTTTCCTGAACTCGACGACCGTGCTGCTGCCGCAGTATCTGCAGTATGCCCTCGGCTATACCGCGACCTGGGCGGGACTAGCGCTCTCCGGCGGCAGCCTGGTACTGCTGGTTATTGTGCCGATTACCGGACAAATGCTGACGCACTTTCCGGCGCGCAACATCATCGCTTTCGGTTTCTGCTGCTTCACGGTTTCCTACTTCATTACGGCGAACCGGCTGAATCTCGGATTGAGCTTCGGTGAGTCTTCGTGGCTGCGCATCCTGCAGGTGGGCGCGATTCCCGTGGTGTTTATCTCGGTGACGACGGCGGCATATTTCGGTATGCCGCGCGAGAAGAACAACCAGGTGGCGGGCCTGATCAATTTCGTGCGCAATATCGGCGGCAGCATCCTGATCTCGCTGACGAACGCCGCGGTGGTGGAGCGGGCACAGTTCCACCAGAACCAGCTTTTGAAGTATCTGACGCCCACCAACGCCAATCTGCAGCAGCAAATCCAGTCGCTAAGCCACTACTTCGATCGCACCGGGGGCCCTGGCAACTCGGGCAACTTTGCACAGGGAAGGATCTACAACCAGCTCATTCAGCAGGCCTCGGTCCTGGCGTACGTCGACGTTTTCTACATCATGTGCGGAGCTGCGATCCTGATGGTTCCTCTGTCATTCCTGCTGGCTAGGAACAAGCCGGGAGGCGGTGGCGGTAGCAGTGAAATCGCAGCGCATTAGGATAGAAACGCTCGCGGCAGGCAAGCGCTAGCGATGAAAACATGGGACTCCCGCATCCAATTCACTTAGCCGATTCACTTGTGGATCAATGAGCGAAAGTTCCTCCGAAAAATTTCCCGAAGAAGAGAAGCGGGCACCCGTCGCGCGCGACTTCTCGCATGCGTGGCGAGCGCTGCGGTATCGCAATTTCCGGCTGTTCTTCGGGGGCCAGAGCATTTCGCTCATCGGCACGTGGATGACGCGCATTGCCACAGCCTGGCTGGTCTATCGGCTGACGAAATCGGCGCTCCTCTTAGGCACGGTCAGCTTCGTCGGGCAGATTCCGACCTTCCTGCTGGCTCCGTTTGCCGGCGTGCTGGTCGACCGGCTCAACCGGCGTCATGTGCTCATCTGGACGCAGACGCTGGCCATGCTGCAGTCTCTCGCGCTGGCGTGGCTCACCCTGACCCACCGCATCACCATCCATGACGTGCTGGCACTGAGCGCCTTTCAGGGTGTGATCAACGCCTTCGACATGCCCGGCCGCCAGGCCTTCATGGTGCAGATGGTCGAAGACCGCGCCGACCTCTCGAACGCCATCGCCATCAACTCGTCGATGGTGAACCTGGCACGCCTCATCGGCCCGTCGCTTGCCGGACTGGTAATAGCCGCGAGCAACGAGGGCTGGTGCTTTTTCATCGACGGCATCAGTTACATCGCCGTCATTATCTCGCTTCTGCTGATGCGCGTACATGTCGCGGAAGTGAAGCGGCTTGCGGCGTCCATGTTCGAGCAGATGCGCGAAGGTTGGCAGTACGTCTCAACCTTTGTGCCTATCCGCAACATTCTGCTTCTCTTTGCCCTGGTCAGCCTTATGGGCATGCCATACATGGTGCTGATGCCCCTGTTTGCTGCTCAGGTGCTGCATGGTGGTCCGCACACATTGGGCTTCCTGATGGGCGCGGCAGGAGTCGGTGCGCTCATCTCGGCGCTGTCGTTGGTCGTGCGCAAATCGGTGCGCGGACTGATCAAGATGATCCCCATCGCTGCTGCGGTCTTTGGAGCGGGGCTCATCCTCTTCGGGCTGTCGCACGTACTCTGGATTTCACTCTTACTGATGACGGCCGTCGGCTTCGGCATGATGCAGGGATTGACTGCGAGCAACACCATCATCCAGACGCTGGTCCCCGAGGATAAGCGTGGTCGCGTGATGAGTTACTACACTGCGGCGTTCGTCGGCATGGCTCCGTTCGGCAGCCTGCTGGCTGGTTCACTGGCGCACTGGATCGGCGCTCCGCGAACCGTAATGCTCACCGGAACCTGCTGCATCCTCGGAGCGGCATGGTTCTGGTCGCGGCGGCGGGAGATTCGTGAAGTGGTGCGCCCCATCTACATCGAGATGGGCATCGTGAAAGCGCCGCCGGAACTGGTCGAGGAGCAGGCCGGGAACTGAAGAGACAGCCATTAGCCATCAGGGATTAGCCATTAGTCTGGCTTACAGAAATGGCCATTCAAATCCAGCGTATGCAAAAATAAAGCGATACCTCATGTCCAATCCTGAAGTTTCCGAAACACCTTCCACTCCTGAAGAAATTTCCTCCAGCGAATCCGGCCAGAACGAGTCTTTCGACGCGCTCTTTACAGAATACGAGCGCACCCACGCGCGCCACCCGGAAGGCGGTGGAAAGCAGATTGAAGGCACCGTCGTTGCTGTCTCACCGGAGCAGGTCTTCGTCGATATCGGCTTCAAGATCGAAGGCGTTCTGCCGGTAGTCGAGACCGAGCCTCTAAAGCCGGGAGACCGCGTACTTGTCTCCATCAAAGGGCGCAATGAAGAAGGCTATTATGCACTTTCGCGCTTCAAAGTTGCGCAGCCCAAAGACTGGGCGTCGCTCGAACAGGCGTTCACCGACAAGTCCACCATCCCCGGCCGCGTCACTGGCGTCGTCAAGGGCGGCCTTAGCGTCGATATCGGCGTCCGCGCCTTCATGCCCGCCTCGCGCAGTGGGGCCCGCGATGCCGCCGAGATGGAGAAGTTGGTCGACCAGGAAATCGTCTGCCGCATTATCAAACTCGACGTGGCCGATGAAGATGTTGTCGTCGATCGCCGCGCGGTGATCGAGGAAGAGACGCGCTCGACCAAAGAGCGCCGCTATTCCGAAGTGAAGGAAGGCGACGTGGTCACGGGTACCGTCCGGTCGCTGGCCGACTACGGAGCCTTTGTTGACCTCGGTGGCGTCGACGGTCTGCTGCACGTCGGAGAAATCTCCTGGAGCCGTATCAACAATCCCGCAGATGTTCTTGAAGTAGGCCAGCAGATCGAGGCTAAGGTCCTCAAGATCGATCTCGACAAACAGCGCATCTCGCTCGGCATGAAGCAGCTTCAGCCGCATCCCTGGGACGCCGTGCCGGGTAAGTATTCGCTTGGCCAACGCGTGACTGGGGTAGTCACCCGGGCCACCGACTTCGGGGCCTTTGTCGAACTGGAGCCCGGCATAGAGGGTCTGATTCACATCTCGGAGATGGCCTGGGGCAAAAAGGTTCGCAAAGCCACCGACGTTGTGAAACCCGGAGAGACCGTCGAGGCCGTCATCCTCGGCATTGCCGCTCCGGAGCGCCGCATCTCGCTTGGCCTGAAGCAGGCCTTTGGAGACCCATGGGCAGAAGCCGCCCGCAACCTGCTGCCCGGCACGCAGGTCGAGGGCCCTATCGTCAGCTTCACCAAGTTTGGAGCTTTCCTCCAGATCGCTGAAGGCGTTGAGGGCATGATCCACATCAGCGAGATCACCGCGGAGCGCCGCCTCAACCATCCGTCGGACGCGCTCAGGCTGGGAGAGCAGGTCAAGGCGCAGGTGCTTTCGATCGACGCCGGGAAGCGGCAACTGCGGCTCAGCATCAAGAAGCTCGTGCCCACCGGCCTCGACGAATTCCTTGCCGAGCATAAGGAGGGTGATGTGGTCACTGGCCGCCTTCTCGACGAGTCGGGAGAGCAGGCGCGCGTCGAACTCGGCGAGGGAATCGTCGCCCACTGCCGCATTACAGCCCTGTCCACAGAAGAGAACGCAGTGCCCGCCAAAGCCGACCTGTCTTCACTGACCTCGATGCTTCAGGCGCGCTGGAAGGGTGCCTCTACTGCTGCCGCTTCGAAACGCGAGCCTGTAAAGGCGGGGCAGATTCGCAGCTTTCGAATTGCGAAGCTCGACGCCGGTGCGAAGAAAGTCGAACTGGAGCTAGCTTAAAATTCCTTCCGCTACTGCTTGGGCAGGGCGCACTTCGCAGTCGCCCTTCCCGTCTTCCGCCCTGTTATCCAATTGAATACTATCTCGACGAAAACCCCCTTCTGGAGTGAAATGGGTAAATATATCCCCCTGATTTCATTCCCGAGAGGGTTGCCTTGGTGCCGTATCGTTTTGGGGCTCTTAGTGTCTCCATTCTTGCTTTCGCCTTTGCCGGCTTGGCAGTCGCACAATCGGCCAAGCCTCCAACGCAGCCCGTGCCCCTGTATGTGCCACCGGCTCCGCACACCAATGCGCCTCTACCTGACATCCCCAGCATGCCGGGCGACGGTGACGGTGCTTACAGGACCGGGAATTACCGGGATCTCTTCGCGGAAATAGGACACACGCAGGCGGAGAGCCGCGCCAAGATCGACAGGGCATTCCAACAGCTCTTCCACGGTGACGGCCAGGAGGAGCGCATCTACTTTGAGACCGGGGCGAACGCCGACGGGCCCCTGGCGTACATCACCGACTGGGCCAATAACGACGTGCGCACCGAGGGTATGAGTTATGGCATGATGATCGCCGTCCAGCTCGACAAGAAGCGCGAGTTCGACGCCATCTGGAACTGGGCCAACACGTACATGCTGATGACCGATCCAAAGAACCCTTCCGTCGGCTATTTTGCCTGGTCGATGAATACCGATGGCACGCCGCGCTCGACAGGGGCCGCTCCGGACGGGGAAGAGTACTTTGTCATGGCGCTCTATTTTGCCGCGCATCGCTGGGGAAACGGCAAGGGTATCTATAACTACCAGGCGGAGGCGGACAAAATTCTTCGCGGCATTCGGCATCACCCCGTGATGACGGGCACCAGCCCCTTCCGTATCCATCCCGACGACCCGCCGTTCATTCCACCGGACCATCCGTGGCCCAGCCCGAATAACCGGGCCCGGGAGAGGGA
>CAWAYO010000019.1:0-8240 GCA_963786085.1 uncultured Acidobacteriaceae bacterium | reverse complement strand
TCTGCTCTACCGGAAAGACAGCTGATCTGAACGAATTACGCAGCCCGAGCAACAATCCGGCCGTCGCGTCACGCCAGCCTGATTCGGCGAGCACCTCGCCGAGGTGGCGCCGACTTCAATGCTGCCGGTTTCTGGCGTAAACGCGCCGTCTCGTGGCGCATTCCGCCGGGCCAGATTCAGATATCCCGCATTGCATCGCGGCGCGTAAATTGATATCTTTAGAAGAGTTCGCAGTCACCTTTCTTTAGAGTGCGCCCATAGCTCAGTTGGATAGAGCGATTGACTACGAATCAATAGGTCGGAGGTTCGAATCCTTCTGGGCGCGCCATATAATCAACAACTTACGGAAACTCCACCGCACCCAAAAAACTCCGAGTGTGCCGTAAAGTCTGACGCGAATTCAATTCACTGCCCTTCCCGCCGTCCTCTGGTTCCCAACCTTAGCCCAAATCTCTTAAAGTCGGGTGCAGGTATTTCTGCGTCGTGGTCACTGATTCGTGACCGAGCACATCCATTACCAGTTTGAGTTTCCCTGTTCCGGCCCGCAGGTCTGCGGCGAAACTCTGCATCTCACTTGCCGAGGCATTTGTGCTCCGCGGGTCGGATGCACGTTACCGCACATGGTCAACGATCTCTGGTACAAGGACGCCGTTATCTATTGCCTTTCCGTCGCCACATTTATGGACGCGAACGGCGATGGCGTAGGTGATTTCACAGGGTTGATGCGTCGCCTGGACTATCTGCAGGGCATGGGCGCCACGACGCTTTGGCTGATGCCCTTTCAGCCGTCGCCATTCCGGGATGACGGCTACGACATCGCGGACTACTACGGCGTGGATAAGCGATATGGAACACTGGGCGAATTCGTCGAGTTTATGCAGGCCTGCAAGCAACGCGGTCTGCGTGTGCTGATCGATCTTGTGGTCAATCACACCTCCAACGAGCATCCGTGGTTTCAGGAGGCGCGACGCGATCCGAAATCCAAATATCGCGACTGGTATGTGTGGTCAAAGAGAAAACCGCGCGATGCTGCTTCAGGAATTAGCTTTCCTGGTGTCCAGAAATCCACCTGGACCTATGACTCGGTGGCCAAAGAGTATTACTTCCATCGCTTCTACAGCTTTCAACCCGATCTGAACACTGAGAACCCCGAGGTCCAGGCCGAGATCCTGAGGATCATGGGCTTCTGGTTACAGCTCGGCGTGTCCGGATTTCGGATGGATGCGGTTCCATTTGTGATTGCAAAGAAAGGTGCAAACGTTGCGAAGAAACCCAAAGAGCAGTACGACATGCTCAGAACCTTCAGCCAGTTTCTGAACTGGAGGGAGGGTGAGGGTATCATCCTGGCCGAAGCCAATGTTTTGCCGGACACCGACATGGAGTACTTCGGCAAGGCCGGCGAACGCCTTCAGATGATGTTCAACTTTGAGGTGAACCAGCACCTCTTTCTGGCAATGGCCAGCAGCGATTCCAACCCCCTGGTTGAGGCCATGAACGCAACCAAGCAGAGGCCAGCTAACGCCCAGTGGGGACAGTTTCTGCGCAATCACGATGAACTGGACCTCGGACGTCTCACCAAAACAGAACGCCAAACGGTCTTCGACGCTTTTGGGCCCGATCCGGATATGCAACTGTATCAGCGCGGAATCCGTCGCCGGCTCGCACCCATGCTGCATGGAGACCGGCGCCGGCTGGAACTTGCTTACAGCCTCATGTTGACCTTGCCGGGCACGCCCGTGCTTCGTTACGGCGACGAGATTGGAATGGGAGACAACCTCGAGTTGCCGGAGCGAAACTGTGCCCGCACTCCAATGCAGTGGTCAACCGAACCGAACGCGGGGTTCACGCAGAGCGATCGCCCCATCAAGCCTGTTATCGATGACGGTGCGTACGCCTATCAACATGTGAATGTGGCGACACAGCGCCGTGATCCGACCTCGCTTCTCAACTGGATGGAACGCATGATCCGAATGCGTAAGGAAGTTCCGGAGATTAGCTGGGGAGACTTCTCATTTATCCGCACGCGAAATCCGGAGATCCTGGTTATGCGGTATGACTGGAAAAATAACCCCGTTCTTTTTATACACAGCCTTCATTCCGAACCGAGAGAGGTTCGATTTTCCGTCGATTACGAAGGAGCGAAAGAACGCGTTCTGGTCAACCTCCTGTCGGAGGATCACAGCCATCCGGACAACGGTAGCCGGCATTGTGTCCTGATGGAGCCGTACGGCTATCGCTGGTTTCGAGTGGGCGGCCTCGACTATCTGTTTAAACGAACCAGCAGCTGAGTCAGGCGAAGCGCGCCAACATGTGGCGTTCGTTTGCGCATCCTACCCACTGAGCGCAAAAGAAATCATCTTCAGATTTAAAACTGCGCAACAGGTGGGAATGAAAAAACACACGACGGAGAAACAGGTGGTTGTCGTCACCGGAGCTTCTGCAGGCCTGGGCCGTGCAATTGCTCACGCCTTTGCCGCACGCGGCGCGAAGATCGCGTTGCTGGCCCGCAATCCTGAAGCCCTGGATGCAGCGGCAGAAGAATGCCGGATGCGAGGCGGTGAGGGCCTCGCCATTCCAACCGATGTGTCGGATGCGGCGGCTGTAGAAGCAGCTGCAGAGCGCGTCGAACAAGAGCTTGGTCCCATCGATGTGTGGGTCAACAACGCTATGGTGAGCGTCTTCTCGCCGGTCGTAGAGATGGAAGCGGCAGACTACAAGCGTGTAACAGATGTTCTGTATCTCGGCTTTGTCCATGGAACGATGGCGGCGCTGCGTCGGATGCGCAGGAGGGACAAGGGAACGATCATTCAGATCGGATCGGCGCTTGCGTACCGCTCGATACCGCTGCAATCGGCCTACTGCGCCTGCAAACATGCCATCACCGGCTTCACGGATTCTCTGCGGTGTGAGCTGCTGCACGACAAGAGCAGGATTCAATTGACGCAGGTGCATATGCCGGCGATGAATACCTGGCAGTTCTACTGGGTGAAGAGCCGCCTGCCAAATAATGCGCAGCCGGTTCCGCCGATCTTCGAGCCGGAGGTCGCGGCACGCGTTGTGGTGGCAGCAGCCGAAGCCCACCGGCCGCGCCGCGAGTACTGGGTAGGCACGTCGACCGTCGCGGCAATTATGGGACAGAAATTTGTTCCCGGAATGCTGGACCGTTATCTCGGCAGAACCGGTTACAAGTCACAGCAGATTGAAGACGAGCCGCGGGATCCGAGTGCTCCTAATAATCTGTACGAATATGTCCCGGGTGTTGACGGGACGCGAGGCAGGTTTGATAGCAGATCCAAACGCACCAGCGCGGAGGTTTCTCTCTCTTTAAATCGGACCTGGTTTGCCCTTGGAGCGGCCGCGCTTGCGGCAGCCGGGATGACGGCTCTCGCCTGCCAAAAAGTGAAGTCTCGGTAGATATGAATTCAGCGAGAGATGAATTCGCGCGACCGCGCTGCCTCGAATGCGGCGGTTGTGGCAACGGCCGGAGCAATCCTCTCCCTGTTGCCGGTAGCCGCACGTCAAATCGGGTTGATTAAGCATCTGCCCGATCCGCCTGGAGGAATCTTCGATTCGGACAGGATTACAACCTCCCGCATGGCACATCCTTTTGGCGTGCCCGATGCGCTGCTCGGGCTGGGTAGTTATGGGATCACACTCGGATTGCTGTTAGCTGCACGGCACAAGTCATACGCGAAGCCGCTGCTTCGCGCCAAGCTCAACGGGGATGCGGCCGCAGCGGCAACAAATGTCACACGGCAGCTCATTACGTTTCGCCGGATATGCTCCTGGTGCACGGCTACGGCTGTTTGCACCGCGGTCATGGTTTGCTACGGGCGGCGAAGCGCTCGTGCACAGTAGATGCCCTTCCCGCAAATTGCACGTACACCTTTTCCTGCTGCGATGGCGTCCTAGTAAGCAGGCACACCAGTTGCTGCAACTGACGGCCAGATCACATTCTTCAAGGGAGATTGCATGAATGCCTCGGACATTCTCGTGGCGCGACTTATCGACTGGGGAGTAGATACTATCTTCGGTCTGCCCGGTGACGGCATCAACGGAGTCATCGAGGCCCTGCGCAAAGCGCAGGACAAGATTCGCTTCATTCACGTGCGTCATGAAGAGTCTGCCGCTTTCATGGCGTGCGCCTATGCAAAGTTCACCGGCAGGCTCGGCGTCTGCCTGGCTACATCGGGCCCGGGCGGCATTCACCTTCTCAATGGCCTTTATGATGCGAAGCTCGATCAGCAGCCGGTGCTCGCGATCACCGGCATGCAGTACAACGATGTGACCAACACGTTTTCGCAGCAAGACGTGGAACTGGACAAGCTTTTCATTGATGTCGCCTGCTACAACAACCGCGTGATGAGCGGAGCGCACATGGAACCGGTGGTGGATCTTGCGATCCGATCAGCGATCGACAAGCGTGGTGTCGCTCACATCACGATACCGATCGATGTGCAGCAGCAGCCGATCAAGCAAAGTCGGTCAGAGCGCAACAAGCCTAACCACACTTCGACGCGTCGAGCGATTTCGGGCAATGTGCCTTCCAATGCTGAGTTGCAGGCGGCTGCCGAACTGATCAATCGCGGCAAGCGGATTGCGATTCTTGCCGGACAAGGCGCCCTGCAGGCCAGCGATGAGCTGCTGCAACTGGCGGAGACGCTGGGCGCGCCGATTGTAAAGCCGCTGCTGGGCAAAGGGTGCGTGCCGGACGATTCTCCATACACAACGGGCGGAATCGGTCTGCTTGGAACTGCGCCCTCTGAGGAAGTGCTGGAAGAGTGCGACACGCTGGTGATGATCGGCACCTCGTATCCATATATCGAATATCTGCCCGAACCGGGAAGCTGTGCCTGCGTGCAGATCGACTCCAATGCGCAACGCATCGGACTTCGTACCCCGGTGGAGGTAGGGCTGGTGGGTGATTCGAAGAAGACTCTGCGCCTGCTGCTGCCGCTGCTCAAGCGGAACAGCCACCGCAAGTTTCTCGAAAAGGCGCAGGACGGGATGAAGGACTGGGATGCCATCCTTCAAAAGGAAGGCACCAGCGAAGCAATGCCGATGAAACCGCAGGTCGTCGGTTATCAGCTGAGCAAGCACACCAAAGAGAACGCGATTATCGTGTCCGACTCCGGGACCAATACCACCGTTTGGGCGCGTTATATGAAGGCCAAGAAAGGCCAGATGCACTCCTGCTCAGGCAACCTGGCTACCATGGCCTGCGGCATGCCATACGCTATCGCCGCACAGGTCGCGTTCCCTGATCGGCAGGTTATCGGCGTCGTCGGCGACGGCGGGTTCACGATGCTCATGGGTGAAATCATCACGGCGGTCGCATATAAGCTGCCGATCAAACTGGTCATCATCAAGAACAATACCCTGGGGCAGATCAAGTGGGAGCAGATGGTGTTCCAGGGAAATCCCGAATATCAGTGCGAGCTTTATCCCATTGACTTCGTAGCCCTGGCACAGGCTGTGGGCGCACAAGGCGTGCGCATTGATGATCCGAAGACTGCCAGCGAGCAGTTCGAGAAGGCGCTGGCGATGCCTGGACCAGTGTTGATTGAAGCCGTAGTCGACCAATATACGGCGATGCTACCGGCGAAGGTGAAGCCGGAGCAGGCGAAGAAATTCAGTGAGGCGTTGATCCGTGGCGAACCCAATCGTCTCCGCATTGCCCTGACAGCGGCGGCGGATACCGTCCGGCAGGTGGTTTAGCGGGATCGAGATGTCTCCACCGACCGCAATTCGCGCCGGCCGCAGCCGATCGTACACAATCCCGACTGACGCTCCGGAAGCGGATGGCACAATTGCGTGGGACTCGACGACCATGGTCCTGGTGGAGCTTGAGGCCGGGGACCAGACCGGCCTTGGTTATACCTACGCTCACAAGAGCGCGGTACTGGTCGCACGTGAGCTGGTGGAGAAACATTGTCTCGGGCATGACGCGATGGACACCCGCGGGCTTTTCGACATCATGCGGCGCTCGCAACGCAACTACGGCAGCGAAGGTATTGCGGCGACGGCGCTTTCAGCGGTCGATATCGCGTTGTGGGACCTGAAGGCGAAATTGCTCGGGCAGCCGCTTGCGAAAATGCTCGGCATCTGCCGCGACTCCGCGCCGGTATATGGATCTGGCGGATTCACTTCTTACGACGACAACCAGCTGCGCGCGCAGCTCGGCGGCTGGGTAGAAGCAGGGCATTCCACGCGTGAAGATGAAGATCGGAACAAATCCGCAGGAGGACCCTCATCGTGTGGCAAGTGCACGTGAAGGGATCGGCGACACGACGGAACTTTTCGTCGATGCCAATGGAGCCTACTCACGCAAACAGGCGCTTTATTTCGCGCAGTTATTCGCTGAAAAGCAGACGGGTCAAGTGGTTTGAAGAGCCAGTGAGTTCGGATGATCTCGAAGGTCTGCGGCTGTTGCGTGACCGCGCTCCCGCGGGCATGGACATTGCCGCGGGAGAGTACGGCTGGAACGCTCTGTATCTCCACAGAATGATGGATTCGGGCGCAGTCGATGTAATCCAGGCTGATGCGACTCGCTGCGGTGGCGTTACCGGCTTCATGCAGGCTGTAGCGTTGGCCGATGCACACCCGCTGCCCCTCTCGGCGCATTGCGGACCAACAATCCACATGCACCTGGCGTGTGCGGCTCCGCCGTTGCGCCATGTCGAGTACTTCCACGATCACGTGCGCATCGAACGCATGTTCTTCGATGGATTCCGCGAAGCGGCGAGGGACGGCGCGATGCATCCGGATTTCACCCGGCCCGGTCTGGGCATCGAACTGAAGAAGAACGACGCGGAGCGCTTTGCTGATGATCTATGACCTCGCTCAGCCGCATTACAATCATGCGCCGCAGTTTCCCGGCCAGCCTCCAAACTCAATCGGCTACGAGCAGCTCGCTGTCGTTAAGGGGGCTACGGTCGAGCGGTGCCAGTTTATGACGCATTCGGGTTCGCACGTTGATGCCCCCTTCCACTACATACCCCATCTCGCATGCATTCACGAATTGCCCCTTGCCCACTTCTACGGGCCTTGCATCGCACTCGATCTGCGGCCCATCGAGCCATCGCATCCAATCTCAGCAAATGATCTGCGCAGGCATGAAGGTCACATTGCCGAAGGAATTTTCGTTCTGCTGAAGACAGGGTGGGGAGACAAGCGCGGCAATACCAAAGAATTCCTGACGGCATGGCCATTCATGTCAGGCGAAGGAGCAGAGTATCTGCTGGAGCGCGGCGTCAAGGGCATGGGCATCGATGCGCTTTCCACCGGCGGCTATCCCGGCGTGCATGCTGAATCCGATGCACACAAAGTATTGCTTGGCGCTTCCAAGCTGCTGCTCGAAGACATCCGGATACCTGACGAACTGCTCGACGGCCACCGCCGACACTTCGCTGCGTTGCCCATCCTGATTGCGAACGCCGGCGGCGCGTGGGTTCGACCCATCGTCTGGGACAGCGGAGATCTGGATGGCGACCAGCCCGCGCCGGAAATTCCCGCCGTCATCCCGAAAAGCATTGCCGGCATCATTGAACTTCAGCGGAGTGGACTCTGATGCCCTGCGGATCGGACTTCTCATGTTAGATACGTCACCTCGCGCACTTGCCGGTTCTCTGCCCTGGCCGCTTCGCGAACCTGCCGAGACGGCGATCGAGCACATTCAGCAAGGCACATTCCAGCGTTCGATGTCGCTGCTGGTTGCGGGCACGAGCGTCATCAGTGGATTGGAGGTGGCGTATGAGCACTACAAAGGCGGCTATTCCAATCCTGTCATGTATTCTCCGGTCATCCTTTCCGGTGTGCTGGCCACAGCGGCTGTTGCGGGATTTTTCAGCCGCCTCGCGGCGCGAACATTTCTCCGCTACGCGAGCTACATCACACTTGCCGATGCCGTGATCGGCTTCGGCTTTCACATTCGGGGTATCGCACGCAAGCCGGGCGGATGGCGATTGCCGATAACGAACATCGTTATGGGGCCGCCTATTTTTGCCCCTTTGCTCTTTGGCACGAGCGCCTATCTTGGAGCAATCGCCAGCTATCTACAGCGGGAAGAGGACTTCGGGCTACGTGGACGCGCGGCGGGATTCGTGCCTTGGCGCCGAAACGACTTTCGCAACGATATCCGGAGGGGACGCTTTCAGCGGCATCTTTGCGCAGTGGCAGCTATGGGAACGCTGGCATCGGGTGCGGAAAGCTGGTACTCGCACTACAAGGACAACTTCAAG
>CAWAYO010000018.1:0-186531 GCA_963786085.1 uncultured Acidobacteriaceae bacterium | reverse complement strand
AATTCACGCAATTGTAACAATTGAAAGGGATCAGAATTGTTAACGGCGAAACCGGCTTTGATGAATTTTTAGATCACCGGTTCGGGTTTCGGGAGGGGATCCGGAGGCAACTGCGGTTCTCGATCGGGTTCGGGCGCGGGAATCGGGTTGGGTGGTGAGTCAATCCCGGGATCAGGGCCTGGGAAGGGGGGTACAGTGAGGTCGAATCCAGGAACGGAACTGGCCTGGAGAGGAAATGCGGGGGCGGTGGGGGTTGTCATGTAGGGTCCTGAATACTCTCTACCGGATGGAAGGGATATCGGCTCGGGCGGTTGCCTGCGCCTCCCACATCTCACTAACGAGCAGGCCTCCCAGCCAGTGGCGCCGATTGACGAGTGTAAGATCGCAGGCGCGGAGCGCAGCGGTGTAGTCGGGCAGATGGTTTGCTTTGAGTCCGGTGAGAAGGCGGAAGGCCGCATAGAGGCTTCGGACGACGAGCTTTGCAGGGATGGAGAGCGGTCCGCGAGGAATCGCAAATTCGGAGACGATCCACCGTGCTCCCGGGCGGAGATGGTGGCGAATACGGGCCGTAAGGGCCTGGACTTCGGCGGTAGTGAGGCAATCAAGAAAAAAGTGGGTAACGACGAGATCGTAAGTTGCGCATGGGCTTCCGGTCGGCGTGAAGTCGCGGGCATCGGCACAGTGCTGAGTGATCCGGTCCTGCGCGCGAATCTTTGCCAAGCGGCCAGTCAACAGGCGCAGCATCGCCGGACTCAGATCGACGACGACGGCGCGGATTTGCGGATTCTGGCTTAGAAGCCGGGCGAGAAAGCGGCCGTCTCCGTCGCCCAGCACCAGTGCGTTTTGCGCATCGGCGAGTTCGTCCAGGCGGTGAAAGCGGCAGCGCTCGAGCATGGGGCCGAACGAGAGATATTCGAGCCAGCGGTACGGCCGGGCTATAGCGTTGAAGTTGGGTGCGTCGAAGTCGGGAGCCATCAGCTCAAAACCGCAAGGAAGGAGCCATCAGCGTGGGACCGCGAGTAAGAGGAGCGGCGTGAGCAGGGCTGCGTCTGCGGCGATGCGGAGATCGAAGCTGTCGAGTGGCGATCGATCGAGGGCGAGGAACAGCAGAGCCGATACAGTGCAGGCGAGGTAAAGGCTGGTCATGGCCAAAGGTGTGGCAAAAACAATCGATGCCGTCGCGGCGATCACGCCCAGCAGCGCGATTCCGCAGGCCACGAGGGTGAGGTGGCGTTGTGTCCAGCAGGTGGAAGGATGCGGCAGTGTGTAGCTCGATGCCCGGGCATGGCTCGATGGGGGCGGCTCCCAGTTTTCCCACTTTTCAATGGCGACGCAGTTGAGCCAACAGAGCAGTGCGAAGAGGGCGACAAGAGGGACAAGCAGAATTCTTTGACTGGGTAGCCGGGACCAAGCGGGCACGGCGACTGCCGAAGCGAAGACGACGGCGACAGCGATCTCCTTGGGGAACCAATGCTCGATTCCCGATGGGGAGTGCGGCGCCCAGACGTGGATGAGGCAGAAGTAAACGAGGGCGGCTCCAAAAAGTAGGACGTCTTCGCGCCGCGCGGCCGGGTTCATGCGCGTGAAGACGAGCCACATGAGGGCCAAGCTGGCAAAGGCGGCAACGGCAAGTGCTCCGGTGCGGTGCCTGGCGTAGAAGAAATGACGTTCGCGCAACTGGCCGGATGCGCCCCCGCCAAGGACGTCGAGGATGCGGTCAGCGACATAGATCAGCCATGTTCCCAGGGCGAGCAGCAGGGGGGAGCTCCAGGGGAGGTGGATGTGCATGGCGCGGGCGAAGCTCCACGACCAGAGAGCGGCTACGCTCGGTGCATCGAGCGAGAGCAGGTGCCACCAGCGAAAAAGTGCAGGGAAGCGGAGGGTGCGCCGGGCAGCGGTGGCAAGAGGAATGGGGGCAAGGACCACATCCTCTATTTTATGACCGCGGGCGCTATTTTATGGTTGGGGATCGAGCTAGTCCGCGGCGGACTTTTCTTTTGGCGTGACCCTCTTCGCCGGGTGCGCCCCGGGTTTCTTTGCCGGGCGTTTGGCAGGGTGATGGTGGTGCACGTGCGGCGCGGGGATGGCAGGGATCTCCGCGGCAGAGGCCTTACCCTCGGCAATCTTCATCAGGAATTCCTGGGCGCCGAACGCGGGCAGAGCGCGGCCAGCCTCGGTCTCATATACGCGGTGATAGGTTCCGTCGCCGTTGAGCAGGCGGGCCTTCAGGGTATCGGCCAGATATGCGGCAAGAATCTCGTTGCGAATGCGGGCGCCGATCTGCGGAGAGCGGATGGGGAAGACGACTTCGCAGCGCTCGAAGAGGTTGCGGGGCATCCAGTCGGCGCTGCCGCAGTAAATCTCTTCCGTGCCGCCGTTCGCGAAGTAAAAGATACGGCTATGTTCGAGGAAGCGCCCGATGATGGAGCGAACGCGGATGTTTTCGCTCAGACCTTTTATGCCGGGCCGGAGTGCGCAAATACCGCGGACGATGAGGTCGATCTGGACCCCGGCCTTGGAAGCCGCATACAGGGACTCGATAACGCTGGGCTCGAGCAGGGAATTCATCTTGGCGATGATGTGGGCGGGGCGGCCCGCGGCGGCGTGTTCGGTTTCGCGCTGGATGAGGCGGATGGTGTTTTCCGCCAGAGTTAGCGGCGCGACGAGCAGGGGGGCGTAATCGTCGGACTCCGAGTGAGCTGTCAGGTAGTTGAAAACAGCGCCCATGCTGGCAGTGATCTCGGGATCGGAGGTGAGAAGGCTGATGTCGGTGTAGAAGCGGGCGGTGCTGGGGTTGTAGTTGCCGGTGCCGAGGTGTCCGTAGCGGCGGACAACGCCGTCGTCGTCGCGGCGGACTACCAAGGCGAGCTTGCAGTGCGTCTTGAGCCCGACGATGCCGTGGAAGACCTGCACGCCGGCGTCTTCGAGATCGCGCGCCCAGCGGATGTTAGAGGCTTCGTCGAAGCGCGCCATCAGCTCGACGACGGCGGTGACTTCCTTGGTCTGGGCGGCTTCGGTGAGGGCCTGAAAGATGGGCGAATCGGCGCTGGTACGGTAGAGCGTCTGCTTCATCGAGACGACGTTTGGATCTTTTGCCGCGGCCTGGATGAAACCGACGACGCCGTCGTAGGAGTCGTAGGGGTGGTGCAGCAGGATGTCGCGGTGACGCAGCTCGTCGAACAGATCGGTTGACTTGCGATTGAGGCGCAACTCGTGCGGGACAAAGGGAGGGAAGTTGAGGTCGGGCCGAGGCGTATCGCTGGCCAGGTTCATCAGCCGCGTCAGGTTTACCGGACCGTCGGTGCGGAAAACCTGCGAGTCGTCGAGCTCGAAGTTGAGACGCAGCCGGTCCACGATTTCTGCATCCGCGGATTTCTCGATTTCGAGGCGTACCGCATCGCCTTTGCGGCGGTTGTGCAGCTCGGAACGAACGGTCTCGAGCAGGTTGCGTGATTCTTCTTCGGAGAAGTAGAGATTGCTGTTGCGGGTGACGCGAAAGGCAGCCTTGGAGAGGATTTCGTATCCCCGGTACATTCCGGCGGCCTTATGCTCGATCAGGTCGTGCAGAAAGATGAAGTCGTGGGTAGCTCCGGTCGCAGGCAGCTCTACAAAGCGGGGTAAAGCGCGCGGCACGGTGACGACTCCAAGGACGGCCCCTGCGGGTCCTTTGCGTTTGCGCCTGAGCAGAAGCGCGATGCACAGGGCTTTGTTTAGTACACGGGGAAATGGATGGGCGGGATCGATGGTGATCGGCGTGAGCAGGGGGTCGACTTCGCGCTGGTAGTAAGTGGCTGCAGCCTCGCGCGCCGCGTCGTCCATGTCATCCCAGCGCAGCACGCGCACTCCAGCGGCACGGAGAGCGGGCAGGAGCTGCTTGTTCCAGCACTGGTATTGCTCGGCGACGAAGCCGTGCATGGTGGCGTTTATGACGGCCAGGGACTGCTCGAGGGTCGTGCCGTCGGGGTTGAGCTCGGCGTAGCCGTCTTCAATACGCTGCAGCACGCCGGCTACGCGGATCTCGACAAATTCGTCCAGATTGCTGGCGGTGATGGCTAGAAACTTAACGCGCTCGAGCAGGGGATTGGTCTCGTCCTGGGCTTCTTCGAGCACACGGCGGTTGAAGTTCAGCCAGGATTCGTCTCTGTCGAAAAAGAGGCTCTGCTGCGGGCTTTGCGTTCTGGCCATAAGTTGGGAGTAGGCACCTGTCGCCCAAAGTTTACATAAATTGCTATACATCAGGATCAATGCGAAGAGATGAACCGTAGCAAAAAGGTAGGGGTCAGACTTTTCGTTGGGACGAAGGCAACGAAAAACGCTTCTGGCGTTATCTCGTCCTACACTTCCACAGATAAAGGCACTTCCAAGACCGTACATGAATTTGATCAGCGGCGGGGTCGCACAGGGGAACAGATTGCTCTGAGATCGTGATCGTATTTGATTCAGTCTTTATGCGCGGATACGACGGATCCTGCTCCTGATTACACCCCCGGGTGTCAACGAGGAGAAACTTGTAAACGAGAGGGTAGGGCTGGTCGGGTTGACTTCCTGCTACCGATGCAAATTTGGAGCGTTTCGCGCTATCTGCCGCGGCCTGTCTCAGCATTTGCGGTCCGCTCACCACATGAACCGTCCCGGGCAGGCCATTTTCCAGCACGGTGATCTCGAGGTTGACCTCGCCTGATATGTGCGCTGCTATCGCCATTGACGGATAGGCCGGCGGTTGAAGCGTGACGATTTTGACAGAAGGCCTGGGGGCAGGGTTTTGAGCCAAAGCAGAGAGAAGGGCTGTTGTTCCGATTAGCACGATGAGCTTCGGACTCATGCGCGCAAGTATAGGACTCCGCGGGGACGTTCGGTATTGGCCAAATGGGCAAGTCACCGCCAGACTGAAAATTGGCTTGTTACGAATTGCAATTTGACTCTTGAGTGCGGGTCGGTAAGGATGAAAAGAGCAAGCGTACCGGAGGTTCAGGCCATGGAATTCGAGGATTGTGAAGGGGGCGTTCTGAAGGCGCAGGATACAGCGGTCGAACTTTACAAGTTGGCGGCTCTGATGCTGGGAGACGAGAGCGAGGCGCTCAGCTTGGTCGAATCCACGGTGGCCGAGGTGGAGGTCGATCCCTGCGCTCCTGAAGATGGAGCGGTCGATACCGCGCGCCATCATCTAATTGAGGCGGCGGTGGCCCGCATGAATCAGGCCGATCCAGGGGCCTTCGCTGCGCCGGCACCCGTGGACGGTCCCGTGAGCTGCATTGAGGACGATGACCTTTCGGCGGCTGGAGTTTCCGCCGCTCAGATTGCCGAGATGGTCAACGGAGCGGCAAACGTTGCCGGCAGTGGAAATCGACTGCGCACCTGGCTCGATGAGCTGCCTCCCGCGCAGCGTGCAATCTTTGTTCAGCGTGCGGTCCTGGGCTGGAATAACGGAGCCACCGCCGCCTCGCTGGCCAACGGGGTGGGTACAAAGCCGGGGTGGTCGGCGGCCCAGGTTGGCGAAAGTTTCCGGCAGGCGCTCTGCTCGCTGGCCAATGCCCTGGTCCATTCCGAAGCGGAGCGCGTTACCGCGTAACGGCACGCCTGACCAGTCGTTTCCCCGCTCGCAGCGAAAAGTGTGCCTGGTCCGCGCCGAGGGGTATTTTGGCGCGTTTTTTGAATACTTTCCGGCATTCAGGCATCCAAAACGACGTACCCTGAATAGATAGCTGTCTAAGGGAACATTTTCCAGGGGTGAAGTTATTCGTGTTCAAGGCTAGTTCAAGCAGCCGATACGGCAGTGCGCGCATTTGGAGGCTGGTTCTGGCGCTTTTCATTCCCGCAGCCTGTCCTGTGGCTCATGCCTTTCAGTTCGGCCAGGCAGGCGGGGGCGGAGTTGTGCAGCCACAAGCGCCGATCCAGGTCACACAGCCGCAGATCAACAGCACGACCTACCAGGGCAGCCAAGTCAAAGAGGCGGCGACCGCGGGGGTCATGGATCTGTCGCTGGACGACGCGATCGCGCGCGGGCTGAAGTACAACCTCGGCCTGGTTCTTACCAGCCAGAGCCAGCTGAACTCCCACGGAACGCAGCTTCAGCAACTGCAATCGCTGCTGCCGACAGTTACCGGCGACCTCAAATCGTCGGTGCAGCAGACTGACCTGCAGGCGCTCGGACTACGGGGCGGGGGATTTCCGGCGATCATCGGCCCGTACGGATACATGGACGTCCGCGGCAGCCTGAAGTGGTCGCTGATTAACGTCTCGTCGCTGCAGAACTATCTTGCCTCGAAGCACAATTTTGAGAGTTCGCAGCTCTCGGTGAAAGATGCGCGGGACCTGGTTGTGCTCACCGTCGGCAATGCCTATCTCCTATGCATCGCCGATCAGGCTTTGATCGACTCAACTCAGGCGCAGGTGGATACGTCGAAGGTTTCGCTCGACCAGGCGGTGAGCAATCACCAGGCGGGAACAGCGCCGCTGCTGGATGAGTTGCGGGCGCGGGTCGATTACCAGACGCAGCAGCAGTCGCTGATCACGGTTAAGAATCAGTACGAAAAGGACAAGATTGCGCTGGCGCGGGCGATCGGCCTGCCGCTGGAGCAGAAATTCCGGCTTACAGATCAGTCGCCTTACACCCCGCTCGACAATCTCGATCCGGGGGCGGCGGTCAAGGAGGCGATTGCCAACCGCAACGACCTGAAAGCCATGCAGGAACAGGTGACGGGGGCGCAGCACGCGCGCAGCGCGGCGACGGCGGAGCGTTATCCGACGGTGAGCTTCGATGGCGACTACGGCGATATTGGCGTCAACTTCGGCAATTCGCACGGCACGGGAAATGCGACCGGCACACTTGATGTGCCGCTGTTCGAGGAAGCAAAACTGCGCGGCGATGCCAAACAAGCGCAATCGCAACTTGACCAGAAACGCGCGCAGTTGAGCGATCTCGAGGGACAGATAAGCGCGGATGTGCGCGACAGCATTCTCGACATCCAGGCGGCGGCCAAGCAGGTAGAGGTGGCACGCAGCAATTCGGAATTAGCAAAAGAGGCTCTCAGCGAAGCGCAGGAACGCTACAAGGCGGGCGTGTCGGATAATCTGGCCGTCTCGCAGGCGCTTCAATCGGTGGCTCAGGCAGACAACCAATATGTCAGCAGCCTCTACCGGCACAACATCGCCAAGCTGTCGCTGGCGCGGGCGCTGGGTGTGGCTGAGAGCAACTACAAGACCTACGTGGGAGGAAAGTAACAGTGGCGGACGAAAAGCCCGATCAAAATACAACTCCGGATGACAAGCCGGAGAAACCAAAATCGCGGCGAAGATTTATCGTGATTGGCGTGATTGCGCTCCTGGTGGTGGGGGCGCTGCTCTTCTGGTGGCACTCGACTTATTACGAAGATACGGATGACGCCCAGGTGAATGGCCACCTGATTCAGATCAGCTCGCGCATCGCCGGCCAGATTATCAAGGTCAATGTGGAGGAGAACCAGGAAGTCAAGAAGGGCGATGTCCTGGTCGAGATTGATCCCAAAGACTTTCAGGTGGCCGTGCAGCAGGCAGAAGCGAATGTGCAGAGTGCCGAAGCAACCTACGAGGCCGCCAGGGTAAATGTGCCGGTGATCACGGTGAACACCGGAAGCACGCTGTCGTCGGCCGGAGCGGATGTTCACGGATCGACGGCGCAGATCGCGCAGTCCGAGCAGCAACTGGACGCCGCGAAGGCGCGGGTGGTGCAGGCGCAGGCAAACGCGACCAAGTCAGATGCCGACCTCGAGCGGTACAGGCCGCTGGTCGAGAAGGACGTGATCTCGAAGCAGCAGTTTGACGCCGCGGTTGCCGCCGCGGACGCCAACAAGGCGGCGCTGGTGGAAGCAAAGGCGAATGTGGTGGCAGCCGAGGACGCGGTTCGCGTGGCAAAAGATCGCCTGGCCCAGTCCGAGGCGCAGTTGAAGACGGCGCAGACTGCTCCCCAGCAGGTGGCAATCCAGAAGGCCAAGGCCGATCAGGCTGCCGCGGCGGTGGCCCAGGCGCAGGCCGAACTGGACCAGGCCAAGTTGAACCTGAGCTATACGAAGATTATCGCGCCCGAAAACGGCATTGTTACGCGCAAGAGCGTGGAGATCAACCAGAACGTCAGCGTCGGCCAGAACATGATGACGCTGGTTTCGCTTGACGATGTTTGGATTACGGCGAATTTCAAGGAGACACAGCTCGAGCACATGCGCGCCGGGCAGCCGGTGGTCATCGAAGTGGACGCCTACGGCGGCCGCAAATATGACGGCAAGATCACGCAGATCGGTGGCGCAACGGGTTCGGTGCTCAGCCTCTTCCCTCCGGAGAATGCGACCGGTAACTATGTGAAGGTGGTGCAGCGGGTTCCGGTGCGCATCGACCTCAGCAATCCACAGCAAAACTCCGATCATCTGCTGCGGCCCGGGCTTTCGGTTGAGCCCAAGGTAACGGTAAAGCAGTAGATAGCCGGGGTACTGATTTTCGTCCCCCAGACTGAGGGCCGGGTCGCGATGCGATCCGGCCTGTTGTTTTGAGGCGAATCGTTTCCCGCGGTCGATACATCTTCACTATAGTCGGAGGCAGGCGACTGTCTCGGGGGCCATGGCAATGCCGCTCGCACTGGATTTCTTTCTACATTACGCGTACTGGATCCTCTTTCTCTGGGTGATGGTGGAGCAGCTTGGGGTTCCGATCCCCAGTGCGCCGGTGATGATTACGGCTGGCACGTTGACGGCCACGCACCGGCTTAGCCTTCCACTGGTGTTGATTTCGATCGTCGCCGGGAGCCTGGTCAGCGACAGCGTTTGGTACCTGATGGGCAAGAAATACGGAGGGAGTGTGGTTAAGCTGCTGTGCCGGCTCTCGATGGAACGGTCGAGCTGCGTTCGGAAAACGGAGAACTACTTCACGAAACATGGGGCTGGCGCGCTGGTTCTGGCGAAGTTCGTTCCCGGACTTGGATCGGTCGCGGCGCCGATCGCCGGCCAGACAGGGATGAAGTATCGCTTTTTCGCGATCTTCGACACTGCCGGAATCCTGCTGTGGGCGATGGCCTTCACTCTCGGAGGACGCTTCTTCGGCGATGTGCTCAAGAAACATCCCGATGCGCTGGGGTGGGTCGAACACTTTGCATTCCTGCTCTTCGTGCTTACGCTGCTGGGCTTCTTCATCTGGAGATTCCTGCGCCAGCGAGCATTCCTCCGGGAAATCCGCATGGCGCGCCTGGAGCCCGATGAGCTGAAGGGCATGCTTGATCGCGAACAGCCCGTCTATATCGTTGATTTGCGGCACCCGCTCGACTATCTCCCCGATCCGCGGACGCTGCCCGGGGCAATCCTTCTTTCACCGGATACCCTGGTTCAACAGGCCGAGGAGATACCTCGCGATCGCGACGTTGTACTTTTCTGCACCTGCCCGAGCGAAGCGACGGCGGCGAAGATGGCGCTGACAATCCGCAAGCTCGGGGTGTATCGGGTACGTCCGCTGCGCGGCGGCTTCGATGAGTGGAAGCGGCTGGGATACCCGCTGGTGGAGATTCCACCGCAAGCGGTTGCCCAGGTGGGTTAAAGGATGCCCGCGCAAAGTTTCGGTCCCATTTGCTTCGGGGTGTTGTGCTAACTTCCAGAGACGTGGCACTGACATCCTGAGTGCGAAGGTTGACCAATGGCCTGGACCGAAACATATTCCTGCGACGTCTGCGGCAAGGCGAAAAGCGAAGAGGCGGGAGACTGGTGGCTGGCGTGGAGCGAGAAGCTGTCGCCGCATCCGGGCGATCCGGAGCAGAAGGTTCTAAAAATCACACCATGGAACGTATTTCTGTCCCACGATGCGACAGCCAAACACCTGTGCGGGGCGCGCTGCGCGCAGACCATCATGAATCGGTGGATGCTGTCCAAGAATGAAGACTTTGGCGACTGAGTCAGGACCATCTGCGAACTCACAGTCTTCCGATCCCGGCAGGGAATTAGTATGTAGGGTTGTGTTCGCCGAAGTGAAGTGACAGGCGAACGCCGGGGAAGACAGTTGGCATACGACGACCTGAGGCAGTGGATCAAGGCTCTGGATAAGGCTGGCGAGCTCAAACGCATTCGCGAAGAAGTTGATCCGATCCTGGAGATTGCTGAGATCACCGACCGGGCTTCGAAGTCCGGCAAGCGCGGGGGCACAGCGGGTGGTCCGGCGCTGCTCTTCGAAAATGTGAAGGGCTATCGCGGATCGAGCGTCCTGATGAACCAGTTCGGCAGCGAGCGACGCATGAAGATGGCCCTCGAGGTTGATTCTCTGGATGAGATTGCCGGAAGGATTCGCGCCTTCATGGAGATCAAGTCGCCGGAGGGCTTCCTCGAGAAGTTCAAGATGCTGCCCATGCTGGCGGAAGTCGGCAAGTTTTTCCCCAAGACCATTCCTGCCAAGGATGCGGCGTGCAAGCAGGTGATTCTCCGCGAGGGATTTAATCTGCTCGATTTTCCGATACTGCAATGCTGGCCTCTGGATGGTGGAAGGTTCATCACGCTGCCGTGTGTTGTTACGCGCGATCCCAAAACCGGCAAGCGCAATATGGGCATGTATCGCATGCAGGTTTACGACGGGCAGACGACGGGAATGCACTGGCAGCGGCAAAAAAACGCAGCGGAGCACCTGCGCGAGCGGCTGCGCGCGTCATCAGGATCGACGGCAGCGGATCGCGTTCACGCCATGGCGGAGACGGCGGGCGGTACGACGAAAATTGCCCTGGGCAATGTGAAGGACGACCGGCTGGAAGTGGCGGTGGTTATCGGGACGGATCCGGCGACGACGTTCTCGGCCATTGTGCCGGCGCCTCCGGAAGTTGAGGAGTACATTATCGCGGGATTCCTTCGCCAGAGTCCGGTCGAGTTGGTGAAGTGCGAGACGGTCGATCTTGAAGTGCCTGCGCATGCGGAGATTGTCCTTGAAGGCTATGTGAAGCTGGACGAGTTGCGCGTTGAGGGGCCTTTCGGCGACCACACCGGCTTTTACACGATGGAGGAGGAGTACCCGGTCTTTCATCTGACGTGCATCACACATCGCAAAGATCCGATTTATTCGGCAACCATAGTGGGCAAGCCGCCGATGGAAGATGCGTGGATGGGCAAGGCAGTCGAGCGCATCTTTCTTCCGCTGATGCGGCTTACACTTCCGGAGATCGTCGATATCAATCTCCCTGTCGAGGGCGTCTTTCACAACCTGATGCTTGTCTCAATGCGGAAGAGTTACGCGGGACAGGCACGCAAGGTGATGAACGGTATCTGGGCGCTTGGGCAGGCGATGTTTACCAAGTGCATTGTGGTTGTCGATGAAGATTGCGACGTGCAGGATATCGGCGAGGTGACGCTGCGCGTTGCCAACAACATCGATCCGGAGCGTGATATCCAATTCACGATGGGGCCGGTCGATTCGCTGGATCACGCTTCGCGGCTACCGAACTACGGCAGCAAGATGGGCATTGATGCCACGCGCAAATGGGCGGCCGAGGGCTTCACTCGACCGTGGCCTCCGATGATCGAGATGGACGGGACGACGAAATCGCGTGTGAATGCAATTTGGAAAAAGCTGGGACTGGATTGATGCTGCTGGTGTATACAAGGGCGTAGATTCGTCGCCACGGACGGAACGACGCCCGCCAATGTTCGCACGCCGCTCGCTCATCCTCGTACTGTCCTGGCCGATTTTCCTAATCGGCATCGCCCACGCCCAGAACGTTCAGCCGTCTTCAACCCGGCCGGGCTCCAACCCGAGAACCTGGTCGATCTTTACCGAGTACTCGCCGGCCTCCAGCCATATCATTCTGGGCTACAGTAATCAGCGGGAATTCGTCACACTCGGTGCGTCTTTCACGCAGCGACTGTTTCAGAACCGCATCTGGAGACTCGACTATCGGGCGGAGATCCGCCCGCTGATGGTGGAAAGCGATCCGGTGCTGACGGGGGACGACTACAACATCAATCTGCCGCCGTACGATGGGTATCCGGGATTGCAGGAATCAGGTTATTACCGCCAACCGCACGAAACGCCGGTCCTGTCGACAGCGGTGAAATCCTCGAATTACACCTTCACGTATAACGGCCAGACCTACTACCAGAATTACACTTTCACCTATGGGCGTCGCTGGACGTACGTCGCCGGCCTCAGCCCAGCGGGCCTCGAGGCGAAATTTCTTCGGCACTCGAAAGTCCAGCCTGTGCTAACACTGATGACGGGCTTTGCCGTCTCTCCGCGCGATATCCCGATCTTCGACAGTTCCGCGTTCAACTTCACGTTCTCGATCGGGGCGGGGTTTGATTTTTATCGCTGGGAAAACCGGTCTATGCGCTTCGAATACCGCATACAGCATTTATCGAACGCCGACGTGGGGGCAACAAACCCCGGCATCGACTCACAGATGTTCCATGTCGGATACAGCTGGGGGCGGTAAAGCTTATTCCGCCTCCTTAACTTCAATTGAGACGAGGTTGTGGACAGATCGCGCCGGGCGCTTGTCTTCGGTGACTACGAGGCGGAATGGCCCGGTCTTGGCATCGAGCGGCTTGCCGTCCATCTGGTCGGCGACGAGAACCTCGCCGGGGTGAAACTCGGGGTCGACCTCGGCGAGTGCGAGAACCGCCTTGTACCCATCCGATCCGGTGGCGACGATGTAATCGGAAAGAGCCTTGCCGCGCAGGTCATGACCGCGGGGCACGCCTTCTTTAGCCAGCAGATCCATCAGACAGACGCCGGAGTAGGTCTCGTCAGCGTTGGTGTGGGGATTGTGGACGGTGACAGTGTGATGGGGGAGGGCCTTGATGTCGCTCTGCGAAAGTACCGAAGTCTTCTGATTGGCGCTGATCTTAAGCTCCGCCGCTGCCGGTGAATTCACCGAATTGGAGTTCGTCTGGGCACCGGCTCCCGCAACGGTAAGAAGCGTGAGCAGGCAGACCGATTTCGACAAACGAAGCGTCAGCATACAAATCTCCCTCAGGCAAACATTAGCAGCGATACAGCGCTTGATTGTCCCCGATGCAGCCGCGATGTCCATCGTATTGAGCGGATTCGCAAGGCCACAAGCGGAAATTTCTGTGCCGCCTGCGCGTATACTGTTGGCATGTCCATCGTGCGCAACATCGCCGCCATTGGCAAAGGTATGAGTATCACCTTTGGAGAGATGTTCAAGCCGACTGAGGTCGAAAATTATCCTGATGGCCCGGGGCCGACGCGCGGCGCGATGCTGCAGGAACGCTTCCGCGGTGCGCACGTTCTACAGCGCGACGAGAATGGACTCGAGAAGTGCGTGGCCTGTTTTCTCTGCGCGGCGGCTTGCCCGTCGAACTGCATTTATATCGAGGCCGCGGAGAATACAGCGGAACAGCGCATTTCCAGCGCCGAGCGTTACGCGAAGGTCTACAACATCGACTACAACCGCTGCATCTTTTGCGGATACTGTGTCGAAGCCTGCCCGACTGACGCGATCACGCACGGCCACGGCTTCGAGCTTGCCAGCCTGAACGCCACCACGATGGTGATGCGCAAGGAAGACATGCTGGTGCCAAAGGTTGGCATGCCAGGCGAACTGGCTGCTCATTCCGATTCCGTTAAATAGTCTGCTTCTTCTCGTCTCTTGCGACCGACTTAGCCGCGACAGACCTGACACTGATCACTCCAGTGCGTGGCCAATAGTTGCAATCCAAATTACAAATGCGTCATGCGTGCAGCAAGGAAGTATTTGCCCAATCTTCAGGGCGTTCGTCTCTGGTAGTCTAAGACCCGAATGAGCCCCGATTCCTCTATTCCCCCTGGTTCCGCTACCCTGTTGCATATTTGTGGGCGCGACACGATTCTCGGCCTGCGCGACCAGATCTTTCGTATGCACGGCTATGAGGTCGATTCCACTGTGTCACTTGACGACGGGCTGAAACTTGCGCTGACCCGCAAATACTCACTCGTGATCATCGATGTGGAGGGGGACGGGCGCATTCCGGCTGCGGAAAGGGTCTGCACCCAAATCAAGGAACACCGGCCCGATCAGGAAATAGTTTTCATTTGCAACTACCGGGTCTCTGTCTACACTGACTGCCCAAATGAGATCATCCGCAGCGAGTTCAACCCTCAGGCGATGATCGACGGGGTGAAAGCCGCACTGAAAGACAAGTCGTAGCCTCTGCCGCCCCCAAAAGAGGTTTGCGCATAGTCTCAAGGCTCACTCAAAAACTGCATGGTGTACGCAGTCGCGGGATCGATCGGATGTTGGATCAGCTTCAAATCGACTAACTGCTGATACATCTGGGACCAACGGGTCGGGTCGAAGTCTCCTGTCTTGGACGGGTCGTCGTCAGGATAGATGAAATGTCCGTCCTTAAGAGCCTGGCAGGTGAACTGCATCTGCTCGATGGTCATGGCAGGATTCAGCTTCAACAGCCGGGCGTTTACCGCGCTCGGATCAGCGATGTAGTCACGCCATCCGCGCAACGATGCGTGCACGAATTTCGCGGCGACGTCCGGGTGCTGTGTGAGGTAGTCACGAGTGGTGAAAAATACGCGGTAAGGTGCATAGCCCGTGTCGCTGATGAGCAACGTGCGCACCTGCGCTCCGGCCTTGCGCGCGAAGTAGGGCTCGGAGGTCACGAAGATCTGCTGAATGTAGTTCGGGTCCTGAAGGAAGCTTGCGATCGAGTAGGTGGCCGGCGTCTCGCGGACGTTCTTCAGCTTATAGCGCGCGATCAGGTACTCGAACCATGTCGATCCCGGCTTCACGGCAACGGTGTGCCCTTCGAGATCCGGAAAGTCGTGCACGGGGGAGTTTGCGTGCATCATGATTCCCTGTGGATCATGCTGCATCGTGGCAGCTACGGCGACGAGTGACTGGCCCTGGGAGTCCGCCTCCAGAATGCGATCGGACGAGCCCATTCCGAACTGGGCTGCCCCCGTCGAAACCTGCTGGTCTGCGATGACGTATGGACCGCCCGGGGTGATGGTTACGTCGAGGCCTTCCTGCCGGTAGTAGCCCTTGAGCTGCGCTTCATAAAAGCCGCCCTGTTCCGGCTGCGGATACCAGTCGGTCTGAAATGTGACCGGGGTCAGGCCGTTGCTGCTCTTTCCACCGTGGCAGCCGACCAGGCCGAGACACATCACTGAAAGCGCGAGCCAGTTTTTCGCGGGAGTCATGCCCGAGCTTAACAATCGGGAATCCGGCGGATCAAGCATGTTCCGCGGCAAGCAAACGGCCGAGTTGGGCGGCGAAGTGCAGGAGTCGTGCGTCCTGACCTCGCGCCGCGAGCAACTGGACGCCCGGTTTGCCGGGCAGGACCACGGCAGGTAAACCGGCGAGGCTTCCTGGTGTGGTGTAGCCGAGGATTCTAGGGCGAGCGGCGGTTTGATCTTCACCTGCGAGCAGTTTCGCGAGCGGCACGGCGGGCATCAATAGGAAATCCGAGTGTTCAAACAGAGCATTCATCTTCTCCACGAAAATCTGGTGCTTCTTCCGCCACGCTACGACCTCTTCTGGTTTGAGGGAGGCGCCCCAACGTAGGCGCTCGGCGATTGCAGGCTCGAATTCGTCGAAGAAGCCGCGGTGCAGTGGGGCGGCCTCGTTTGCCTGAAGCGGTGCATAAATCGAATACGCCTCGGAGAAGAATTCCGGCTGGACTTCGCACACGGGAGCGCCCGAGGTGAGGAGCCGCTCTTTCCATGCGGCGATCGACGCGACCACAGGTGGTTCGCAATCCTCGAGCATGTTGCCGGACAGGATACCTACGCGCGCCGGCTCTGCTACCGCTGCGGCCGAGGGCAGGTCGAACAGGGCTTGTGCGAGATGGGGCAGATCGCGCAGGTCGCGGCAGAGCCAGCCGACGGTGTCAAAGGACGCGGCGAGATGCGCGCCGCCCTGCCAGTCGCCGAGGCCCAGGGAAGCGCGGTAACCTGCGAGGCCGCACAGTGCGGCGGGACCGCGAATGGAGCCGCCAGTGTCGCTTCCAATGGCGGCAACGGCGGAGCCCTCCTGCACGGCTGCGGCTGATCCGCTTGAGGATCCTCCGGTCAGACTCATTGGATCAGCCGGCTGAACGCAGTCGCCGTAGTCGCGATTTTCACCGGTGATGCCGTAGGCCAGCATCTGCATGTGCGTTTTGCCGGTGATCACTGCGCCGGCAGCCTTGAGTCGTCGGGCGACCCATGAATCCAAGGCTGCGGGAGAATTGCGGCGTGCGTAAAAGCGCGAGCCGCTGCTGGTAACGAAACCTTCCAGGTCGAAGCAGTCTTTGAGGGCTATGGGAAGGCCGTACAGGAGCTGCCGTATATCCGTGGTGCGCTGCGTCAAGCGGTTAGCCTGATCAAGCGTCCAGGTTTGATCCACTGTCAGATACGAATTCCGGCTGGCGTTGCTGTTTACCCGCGCCAGCGCTTCTTCCGCCACGCGATTTGGATTGACGGCCGCCAGACCGCTCATAGCCTCAACAGGAGATGCCTCAATTTCCATGCGCTGATTCTACTCACAGGGCGGCATGAAACAGTCAGCTCGAATTCGGACAATCCATGCTAAATTTCGTCAATGGGGAAGGTTTTCAAGCCGAAGCGTGATCGTGATAAGGCGATCATGACCGAGCTTGTCCAGTTCACTGCCCGCAGCTTCGGCACTTCACACCCCGTGCCGTTCGGCGCAGCCGTTGTTGACAGCAGATCCGGTGACCTGCTGTATCGAGCGCGCAACGCCGTGATGCGGGAAAACGATCCCAGCTCCCACGCAGAGCTGCGTACGGTTCGTCTGGCTGGCAGGAAGCTCGGCAAACCGTCGCTGGCGGGATACACGCTCTACTCCACCTGTGAGCCCTGCCCCATGTGCATGGCGAACGCGCTCTGGGCCGGCCTCGACCGCGTTGTTTATGGAGCGACGATTGAAGACGCGAACCGCCACTGCAACCAGATTCACATTCCGGCAGAGGAAGTCGTACGGCGCAGCGATATGTCCTGCGTTGTCGAGGGGGAGCTGCTTCGCGATCTGTGCTATGGCCTGTTTACCGATCCGCGAATGCTGAAGGCGTTTGCGGGATGGAGCACGCGCAAGACGAATAAAAACACCAGAGGTAAGCATGACTGAGACCTTGGAAAGTGCAATCTCTGAACTCATCGCTGACCGCCGGCGCTGCCTTGCTGCGCCCGGTGTCGTGGAGCGGCTGTCGAAGGATTTTTACTGGTATTCGCCGGTCCTGAAAAAGCGCCTTGAGAATAAGCATGCCGAGGTGGTGGTTCAGCCCGTCAACACTGATGAGGTACGGAGCATTTTGCGCTTCTGCTTCGCGCACGATATCCCGGTGACTCCGCGCGGAGCTGGCACGGGGAATTACGGCCAGGCAATTCCGCTCGATGGTGGTGTCGTCCTGGATCTCTCGCTGATGGACAGGATCGAAGGGATTACCGGCGACGGTGTGGCGATCTGCGAGCCGGGCGTTCGCCTGGGCGTGCTTGAAACGCAGGCCCGGACAGTGGGCTGGGAACTGCGTTGCTATCCGAGCACGATTGTCAAAGCTTCGGTCGGTGGATTTCTCGGCGGCGGCTCAGGAGGCGTGGGGTCTGTACTCAACGGGAATCTGCGCGACTATGAAACGGTGCGCGCGCTCGAAGTGGTAACGATGGAAGAGGAGCCGCGCGTTCAGTTTCTTAAAGGCCAGGCGGTGCATGACATTTTGCATGCGTGGGGGACCAACGGTGTGATCACCAGGATCTGGCTTGCGCTTGCGCCGAAGGTCGATTGGGCGCAGTGCGCGGTCGGCTTCGATACCTTCGCTGCGGGATACGACTTCAGCGAGCGTATCGCGAACGCGCCAGAGTGGACCAAGCGGCTGGTGACAACGTTCGAGTGGCCGATCTCCTCATTCTTCAGCCCTATCAAGAAGGTTGCGCCGGAAGGCAAGCACCTGATCTTTTTCCTGATTGCCCAGGATCAGCTCGCGGCCTTCGAGCAGGAAGTGCTGAGTTCCGGCGGCGTTGTCACTTACTCGGGATACTACGACGGCTTAAGCACCCGGCCACTACTCACTGATTACACCTGGAACCACACCACGCTGTGGGCCATCAAGCACGATGACGCGTACACCTATCTGCAGTGCGGGTTTGATCCCGACAGCGTGCGCGACCAGATGCGCCAGCTGAAGGATCGATACGGCGACGAGATTCTCTTCCACATGGAGTTCTCGAAGAACGCGGAGGGCCGGATTATTCCGGGCGCGATCCCGCTGGTGTATTTCACCACCGAGGAGCGGCTCAACGATATGATCCGGTTCTGCCGGGCGATCGGTGTGTTTGTGGCGAATCCCCATGTGAACAACGTTGAAGATGGAGGCCGCTATCGCGAGGACAACGTGCAACTCGCCGCCAAGCGACGCAACGATCCCAAGGGGCTGCTGAATCCCGGGAAAATGCTCAGCTTTCAGCCGCAGGCGGAAGAGGCCGCTCACCCGTGAAGACCTGGATTCCCGACGCGCGTAATTTTTCTTATTTGAATTGGAAGCAGGTTGAGGCACTTCCTAAGGACTCAACGCTGCTTGTGCTGCCGACTGCAGCCATTGAGCAACACGGACATCATCTACCGCTGTCCACCGATACGCTAATCAATAATCTGCTGCTGGGGAAGGCACTCGAGAAGCTGCCCGTCGATTTGCCGGTGTATGCGTTGCCGCCTGTCTGCTATGGCAAGAGCAATGAACATGTTGGATTTCCCGGAACGCTGTCTGTTTCGGCGGCAACGTTCATGGCAGTGGTACGCGATATCGGCGCGAGCCTTGCTGCGTCGGGATTCAAGAAGGTTGTTCTTTACAACACTCATGGCGGCAATTCATCGCTCGTCGATGTAATGGCGCGCGATTTTCGCGCTGAATTCGGGCTGCGCACGTTTGCGCTGTATGGCTCGGGAGGCATCACGTTTGAAGGAGTGAGTGAGCAGGAGAGGGCTTACGGATTTCATGCCGGAGAGATTGAGACTGCGTTCCTGCTGAGCGCCGTACCAGAACTCGTGGACACGACGGCGTACACAGTTAACTACATCGCACAGGTCGACAAACCGGAGCTGTTGAAGCCTGAAAACGCCTCGGCTACCTTCGCGTGGCTGACCCGAGATATTGCTGCGAGCGGCGTGATGGGCGATCCGCGCCCTGCGACCGCGGAGAACGGCGCGCGCTGGGTGGAACAGGCGGCAACGCGCATCGCCGCTGCGCTCGACGCGATGGCACGCTATGAGAACCTCTACCACCCATGACGGAGTCCGGGCATATCGACTGCGGCGACGGCGTGCACCTGGAGCGCGGAGTGGCCTGCGCCATGCCCGATGGCACTCGTCTCATTTCCGACCACTACTATCCGGCTGAGCCTGGGCCGCACCCGACGCTCTTGATGCGCCAGCCCTACGGTCGCGACATAGCGTCCACAGTTGTATTCGCGCATCCTGTGTGGTTTGCGCGCCATGGCTACAACGTGGTCATTCAGGACGTGCGCGGACGGGGCGATTCGGAGGGAACGTTCTATCCATGTCGTTATGAGCGCGACGATGGAGCTGCGACCGTCGAGTGGTTGCGCGCGCGTCCTGAATCGAATGGCCGCGTCGGCATGTACGGCTTTTCCTATCAGGGAGTGACCCAGCTTTTGGCCGCCGCAGCGCAGCCTGAAGGGCTCATTGCAATTGCGCCGGGCATGGCGGCGACCGATCTGTATCACGGCTGGTTCTATCACAACGGAGCGCTGAGACTCGCGTCGAGCCTGGGATGGGGTTTGCAGATGCTCAAGATGGATGCCCGCCGCCTAGGCCTTCGCGAGCCGAGTGACAAACTGGAGCAGGCCTGGGCAGACCTGCGGAATCAGTTCTGTGTGCTGCCATTTCGCGATCATTCTGCGCTGCGCTCTGCTGAACTGCCGCCGTACGTGCGCGACTGGTTCGATCACGAAATGCCCGGGGAATACTGGGAATCGCTTGACGTGAGCAGGTGTCTCGACCGAATCGATGTACCCGCTCTGCACATTTCTGGCTGGTTCGATCTTTATCTCAAGGGGACCATCGACGGCTTCACGACGCTGTGCGAAAAGGCCGCGACTGCGCGTGCGCGGGATCATCAATATCTGATCGCCGGGCCGTGGGTGCATATTCCGTGGGGAGACCAGACCGGCGAAGTCAACTTTGGACCGGGAGCTTTACTTGATACCGACGCGATCCTGCTGGGTTGGTTTAATCACTGGCTCAAGGATTCCGGAGAATTTGCAGACGAGCCTCGGATCCGGCACTTCTCACTATTTGAGAATCGCTGGCACTCAGCGGAGCATTGGCCCGTGGAGTCAGAAGCGATGCTTTACTTGCGGAGTGGCGGTCGTGCCAACTCGCGCAAGGGCGACGGCACACTCAGCGCAAATCCGGCGGCCTCCGATGAGGCCTGTGACGTCTTTGTGTATGACCCCGAGGTTCCGGTGATGGCGCCGGGGGGCCCGGGTTCGTTAAGCGGAACTCACAATCAGGCTGCTCTTGAGCTTGGCAACAACGTGCTCGTCTACACGACGCAGCCATTGTCTGAGCCGGTCGCTGTTTTTGGCTCGCCGCGTGTCAGCTTATATTGTGCTGCCTCGGCAAAGAGCACCGACTTCACGGCGAAGCTTGTTCGTGTGCGGCCCGACGGACGCGCCGATTTCGTGTGCATCGGGATCGCGCGCTCGGACTTTCTCCTCGGTGCAGCCTTCACGCCGAATGCGGTGCTTTGCTGGCAGTTCGAACTCGAACCGACCTCGTGCCGATTTGAGGCCGGAGACTGCATTCGCCTCGAGATCGCCAGTAGCGCATTTCCGCTCTATGACCGAAACCCGGGCAGCGACACGCCGTCGCCGCGTGCAACTTCATGGGACTGGGTGCGGTCTACGCAGTTCGTCTATCACGATTCTGCTCGACCATCAGCCCTCCATCTCCCGCTGCGGAGCGACAACGCATGAACACGCAAATTAAACCGACGGAAGCTCTGCCGGGGTCACAGGATGGAACCGTTCCGCAGATCGAGCTCCGCGGGGTGTCGAAGAAATACGACCGCCTCATTGTCGACAAGCTGGATCTCTCCGTGGCCAAGGGCGAGTTTCTCAGCATTATCGGGCCTTCGGGCTGTGGCAAATCCACTGTGCTCAAACTCATTTCGGGACTGACGCCGCCAAGCTCAGGGGAGATTGTCGTCGACGGAATGACCCCCAGGAATGCGCGCGAGACGATGGCGTTTATCTTTCAGGATCCGACGCTCCTGCCGTGGCGAACGGTCCGCGCCAATGCGGGGCTCGGCCTCGAACTCGAGCGCGTTCCGAGAGACAAACGCCAAGCCAAGGTCGATTCGCTGCTGGAACTGGTTGGCCTTTCGCACGTCGGCCGCGCATATCCACGTCAGCTTTCGGGGGGAATGAAAATGCGCCTCTCGATCGCGCGGGCGCTCGCGACGGGTCCGAGGCTTCTGCTGATGGACGAGCCCTTTGCCGCGCTCGATGAGATGACTCGGGACCGCATGAACGAAGAGCTGCTGCGGTTGCGTGACGAGCAGAAATGGACAGTAGTATTTGTCACGCATTCGGTTGCGGAAGCGGTCTTTCTCTCGACGCGCATTGTCGTGCTCGCGCCGAATCCGGGGCGCATTCATGCGGATCTGCCAGTGAATCTGCCGAGCCCGCGGACAGCTGATCTGCGCGCCACTGTCGAATATGAACAGACGGTTATCGAGATATCGCGCATCCTGAGGGAGGCACGTTCAGCATGAAGCGTCGCCTGCTTGTGCTTCTAAACTCGCTCGGTGTATTCGCCGCGTTCCTGCTTCTATGGCAGGTAGTTATCTGGATTGAGCGGGTGCCTGCCTTCGTGCTGCCGTCGCCACGGCGCGTGGCGCAGATCATTGTCGAGCGGTTTCCGACGCTGGTCCAGTCCTTTGGGATCACCGCCTTCACGGCTACCATCGGTCTGGTGTGCAGCATCGTCGCGGGGGTCGCAGTGGCACTTCTGTTCGCCCAGTCGCGCTGGATCCGGCGATTGCTTTATCCCTACACGCTGCTACTGCAGACGGTGCCGATTGTCGCGGTCACGCCGCTGATTATCCTGTGGGTCGGGCCGGGCACGCCGGCGGTCACGCTTATTACCTTTATCATTTGCCTCGCGCCGATCATCGCGAACACAACCCAGGGGCTTATCAGCGTCGATGAGAACTTTGTTCACCTCTTCCTGATGCACAATGCGACGCGCGCGCAGATTCTCTTCAAGCTCCGCCTGCCGAACGCGGTGCCGTCGCTCTTTGTGGGCATTCGCATCTCGGCCGGCATCGCTGTCATAGGCGCCATTACCGGCGAGCTCTTTGCTGGATCAAGCAGTGTCGGGCAGGGTGGTCTGGGCTACTCGATCATTTATTCATCGCAGCAGTTGCAGACGGATTACCTGTTCGCTCTGATTGTCGCTTCCGCGGTTCTCGGCTTTGCTTTCTATTTCATTGTTTATTTCCTCGAGTGGTATTTCCTGCACAACTGGCATGAATCTGCGCGAGTACCCGAGGTCGAATAGCCGAAATGCGCTAATTTAGAGCATGCTTCGACAGGAAACCGAAACCGGATACTGGCTGGTTACGCACGTCGACCATGCGAATCTTGCGGGTGCCTTCGCCGCCCGCTGGGGAAACGAACTGTTCAGGTCTCCCGAGCCGCGCGCCCATGTGCTCAAAGGTATCTCGCGCCACGATGACGGCTGGCGCGAACGCGATGCCCAGCCGCAGATCACGCGGCAGGGAAGGCCCAGCGCCTTTTCGGTTGAGTTAGTCGGGAAATATTCCGCGTTTGAGGAGATAGATCTCGCTGATTATCTCGCGGTGCGCGACCGGGCGGTACGGTTGATAGCAGGAGAGGACCCTTACGCGGCAATCCTCGTCTCCATGCATACCTACAATCTGCTCAGCGAGCGCGCCGACCGATCGACAATCGACCCGGGGTCGCTTCCGCTGCTTGACGAATTTCTCGCTCAGCAGGAGGCGCTGCAGCATAGCCTGCGTGAGCAGATTGCCGCCGATGCGCGGTTCACTTCCGAGCAGGCGGGAGATGTGGCGATTCGCGCCCATTTCCGGCTGCTCCAGGCGGCCGACAATCTCTCCCTTCTCGCATGCGTGGACTACCGTCAGCCGGCGACCCTGCTGCATTCGCTGCCGCTGAATGATGGTGGATATCAACCGGTGGCTGTCCAGTCAGTGGGAGAGCGCAGATTCAAGCTCGATCCTTATCCATTTGCAGAGCCGTCGCTGACCTTTACTGTTCCTGCTCGCCACGTCGAAGGCAAGGTATTCGACGGAAGGGAACAGCTATGCGAGCGCTTCGCGGCTGCTCAAACCGTACAGCTCGAGATCACGGTTGCGGGCTGACTTCGACTATCAAGGGGTACCCCCTCCCCCCTGTCATTTGTAACTGATTCATTCTAGGAGAAGGGGTTGTAACTGATTCATTCTAATAGTCAAAAATGTAATCGTTTCATTCTAAATTGCTTAGTCGAAGCCCGTCGTTCCAAGGCCCCGCCGGCCGCTATTCATCCCAATATCCATTCTAGAAAACCAGAAAGGAAGAGACGCCAACTTTCTTTCACTCCGCATGGTTTGGAATGAGTCGGTTGCAGGGATTTTGCTTCGGCTGTACTTGACATCGTCAGGTTGGCGGCGCGAGAACTGCGAGGTTCTGTATCTCCGGACTAAAAGAAAAGGCAGCCGATGGCGGCTGCCTTGTAAAGGGTTGCGAGGAATCTCAGAAGGTCAGGCTCAGAGACATCTGGATCTGGCGGGGGCTCCCGATAGTGTGCTTTACCACGCCCAACCCGGTCGGGCAACTGTAGAAGGTGCCGGAGGGAGCATTGTTCGATTGGCACTGTGCCGGGGTCGGAGCCACTGCGGTGTAGGTTGAGGCCACGGTCGGCGCGTTGTTGTACGCAAGGTTCTGCGTCACATTATTGGTGGGAATATCGAAGCTCGAGGTGTTGAACACGTTATAAACATCGAACGTGTATTTCAGGTTGTACCGTTCCTTAATCTGCAGCATTTTGACTATAGAGGCATCTGTGCGTTTCTGGGCCGGCTGACGGAAGATATTGCGTTGGCCGCTGGTGAACGTGGTCTCGAAGTTATCGCCGTTGGGAACGCCGTCCGTTCCGGGAGAGAGCAGCGGCAGGGTGAAGCAGGAAGCCTTCAGGGCGGCGCCCCCCCGGTTGCATTGTTATAGAACGCGCCGGACTTGCCGGTCACCGCGGTCTTCGCCGTGCAGCCGGGAGCGAGCGGAACGATGGGGTTGGTGATGCCGTCGAAGGTGCTGTAATAAATGCTGCCCACAGCGCCGGAGTAATCGATGATGCTGTACGGCTGCCCGCTCTGGATAATCGCGATGCCTACCAGCGACCAGTTGTTCAGGATTTTTCCGGCCAACTCGCTATCGTTATAGAACTTCGGAAGGTAAAAGCCATAGGTAAAGTTCAGCACGTGCTTGCGGTCGAAGTCGGCCGACCCATAGCCGCTCTGAAGATCATTGGCGTTGTTGCCGTTGTAAAAGAGGCCGAGGGCGCTCTGTTCATCGGTCGCGTGTGAATACGTGTAGGAAATGCCGGTCTGGAAATTGTGGCTCAGCCGTTTTTCAACGTGCACCTGGAGGGCGTTGTATGACGAGACGCCGGCGGCGGTGTAGGACTCGGATTCAGATGAATAGCCGATGAACGGAACGCGGAGGTCGACGTTGCCGCCTTCGTAGTTCTGCTGCATGGAACCATACGCGCAGCCTGGGTCCTGGTTGACGCAGATGGGAAAGAAGGTGTTCGGATCGAGGACGGTGTAGCCGTAGGTGAAGGACTGGCCATTGATTGGGTGGCTGGGAGTGGCGATCTGTGACTGGTTGAAGGGGAGGGGAACAACCTGGTGACGGCCTACATTGCCGACATAACCGACCTCGATGGCCAGATCATTGCGCGGCTGCCATTGAATGTCGAGCGTGTAGTTGATCGAATAGGGCAGCTTGTTTTTCCGGTTATAAACGCCGAGGGTAAATGGCTCAGCGCCCTGGATGATCTGGGAAGCAGTTGGAAGGTAGTTGACAAGATCGGCGGCGCTGGGGTTGGAGGGCGGAGCAGAGCGCGTGGGCCCCCATGGATTGGCGAGATTGTAGGGCAGCTGCGAGCCGTCGACCGGAGCAAAGGGGGACAAGCCGCAGATTGGAATATAGAAGTTGTATAGAAAGCTGGTGTTGCCGTAGGGCGACGCGCTGTAGGGGCAGTTCTGATGGGTTACGAAGGGAGGAGTCTGGCTGACACCGAAGGGTCCGCCGGATATCTCGCCGGCCGCGTAACCGGGTGAGAAATAGGTGTAGAGCTCACCGCGATCATAGTAGGAGCCGACTCCGCCGCGAATGACGACCTTGTCCTGTAAGCCATGAGGCTGGAGCGCGAATCCGAGGCGTGGTGCGATACCCCATTGGCGTCCGGTAAGGGTTGTGTTGCTGACCCCGCTCGTGCCGTTCTTGTTATTGCCCGCAATGATGAAACCGGGATCGGTGATCATGTCGGAGCCCGCGTCGTATTTGTACGAGTCGGGATCGAAGTTGTAAATGCGTCCGTACTTCTCCGTCAGGCCGCCGTTCCAGTCGTAGCGCAACCCGGCTGTGATGCTGAGGGTGGGGAGAACCTGATACTTATCCTGAATATAGAGTCCTGTCTGGTTAGCACGATAGTAGCGGTTGGCATCACCCTGAAGAAAGGTGGTAGCCACAAAGCCATTGGTCGTATATGGCGTAACCCAGTTCATGGCGTAGGTCGAAAAGTCGGGTGTGGACACATTGCCCTTACCCGTGCGCAGATCGCGAACGTTGAGCTGCGTGTAGGCATAGCTTCCGCCAAAGGTGACGGAATGATTGCCCTTCGTCCAGATGGCATTGGCCGACGGCATGAAGCGATTCTGGAAGACGCCGGTGAAGGGGCCCTGATTCGCTGCGCCGGGTCCGATATTCAGCATCTCCTGCGGAAGCCCAAGATTTGAACCGTAGGATCCCAAAGCATCGACGATAGTGATACCGGGGAAGTAGGAACCGAAAGAGGTTGTCATGTCCGCGATTGGGGTCCCAGCCTGGCCAGGCGACCATGGCTGCTGGTTGGTGTTGTAGGCCTTTTCCCGCAGGTAGCCGAAGGTCTCCGTCAGGCTTAAGTTGGGCCGGATGGTCTGGACGTTGTTGATGGAGGCCACTTGCGATCCGGTATCCATGTACACCGCGAATCCGGGGACGCTGGAGGTTGCATACGGGGACCAGTTGGGATCGTGCTGGTAGTAGTACTTAAAGGCGACCAGGTCTTTCGGCGAGGCGTTCCAGTCGACGTCGGCAACGGCCTGGTCGGCTGTGAAGTACGAAGTGCCAGTCTCGAAGGCGTTAGAGGGCGAAAGCGGGTCGGGGATATGGCCGTTGTCATTCGGGATGAGCCATTGCCCGTTGGGCTGTTTGGCCTGAAAGAGAGCCAGTCCGACGGGGTTGTTCGCCCAATCGGAGGAGCCTACCTGGAAGCCGTTCGCTGCGTCGGTGTCGCCCCAGTACTTGTTGGCAATCGCCGCCAGGCCGTCGGCGGTTCGGTTGGTATCGCTGAGCCCGGGTGGAACGGCAATCAGGGTATCGCCAGTCTCCTGATCGGAAACGTGCAGGTGCTGGTAGGCGACGAAGTAAAAGAGCTTGTCCTTGATGATCGGTCCGCCGACGGTGCCACCCGCGTTGTACCGGTGCAACTGCGGGTTCTTGTCCTCGTCGGGAATTCCGGAGTTGTTCTTGAAGAAGAAGGGCGCTGCGTTGAGCCAGTTAGTGCCACGGCGGCCGTAGAGACTGCCATGGATGGCATTGGTGCCCGATCCGGTGCTCATATCGATGTGGGCGCCGCTGGCCGAGCCCTGCTGGGCGTCGTACATTGAAGCGTTGACGCGGACCTCCTGCAGCGTCTCCGGTGCAGGCGTTGGGATTGCGTTCCCGATGGAGAGATAGACAGACGACGCGCTCGGCTCAACGCCTGCGCTGGTTGTGCCACTTGAGGCGCTGCCGCCGGTGTTATTCACGACGCGCGAGGAGGTTACCTGGCTGGTGCTCTTGCCGTTGAAGAGGTTGCTGGCGTCCACACCATTCAGCAGGAAGGCGTTGGATGTATCGCGCTGGCCGTTGGCCCAGATGGGTGCGTTGCCGAGTCCACTGTTCGAGCCGGTTCCACCGGGCAGCTCGGCGTTGACGCCGGGAGAGAGAATCGCCAGGCCAGTGAAGCTGCCGGTGGGCAGAGGAATAGACTCGATCTGCTGTTTGTCGAGCACGTAGCCGTTGGTCGTGTCGACTGCGTTCATGAGCGGCGACTCTTCGACAGTGACCGAGGTGCTGACCTGCCCAATCTTCAACTGCGCATTGACCGTCGCCGTGCGGTCAGCCTGTACCTGTATCGAGGGCACTTTCTGAGTGTCGTAACCTTCATGTACGAAGGTGATGGTGTATGTCCCGATCGGCAGATTGTTAAACAAGTACGAGCCGCTCGCGTTCGTTCTTGCTGTTCGTGTAAGTCCAGTCTGATCGGCCACTGTCGTGACAACGGTATCGGAAAGCACTCCTCCCGTTGAGTCGCTCACCGTTCCGGTGATTGCGCCAAGGGTCTGTTGGGCCCAACTGTAGCTTGTTAGCGCTGAGATGCTGAGGAGGAAAAGGAAAGCAGAAACACTTAGTCTCTTAAACATAGTCTCTTGGCCTCATTAAAGTAAAAGGGACACTACGGCCGTGTGGCCATAAACCGCCCTGCATTCCGGAAGGAATGTCACGAGTAAAACCGGAATTAAAAGGCGCGGTAGCTGCTGAATTGACTACCAGCTTTTGTGAAAATCTTGTTTGCGAGCATAACGCAGATTGCGTCGGCTCCCACGGGAAATTTCGTCACATTTTGATTCCGGGCGATGAGCTATAAAAATCTGTTATGGGCCGAATTCGAGGGGACGCCCGCTCGAAGGCAGCGGCCCGTTCGATGCCGGCTAAGGGAGAATAGAAACGTGCGCCGAGACGATGTGCCAGCCTTCGGCAAGTCGCACCCACACTTGACTTTGCCTGCCATGAACACTGCGACCGTCGATCTCACGGGTGAACTCGAGTGTGACGCTGCCGAAGTCACGTCCAAATGTAACTATGTCTAATCTTTTTATGGTGCGTGCAAGGTTCACTCCGGGCCGCGCTTTTCGAAAGGCGGAGATTTCCTCAAAACCGTACAGGTTTTCCGTAGCACCAAAGCGCAGTGCATGCTCGGAATTCCAAAACATTGCTGTCAGGGTCTCAGCGTCATTGGAGATGAGCGCTGCTTCATATCTCGGGTAAAGGGCAGCCAACTCAGCAACGACTTCGGGATCGTTGATGACCATCGCTAGAAGAGATTCCTTTCCGGCAAGACCTGCTTTGGCATCGCCGCGCTGACGGTGTACATGGGCTCGTTGACCACCTGGCTGAGGCGCAGCTTCATGGCAACGCTGCACAGCAGATAAGCATGGACCGGTGAAAGACCCCAGTTCGCGGCGAGCAGGTCGATCATGCGGGAGGTGGCGGCGCGTGCGGCGGCGACTGCGTCCGCAGCGGATTCGACGACGATCCATGAAGCAGTTTGGGAGTCGGCCGCATCGTCAGAGCTCGCGGCTTCAGCTGATTCGATCAGCGGCCCGGATATTGCTCGATGCTTGTGCAGGCGGAATCGCAGCGTCACGTCTGCCGGACATTCGATGCCGTTGATGCAGACCTCGCCGTCTCCCTGGGCGGCGTGGGCATCTCCCGCGGAAAAGAGCGCACCGGTGCTCAGCACCGGCAAATACAGCCTGGCACCAGCGCACAGCTCACGCACGTCCATATTGCCGCCAAAGGGCCCGGGAGGGCGGGTGCGAAATTCGCCATCTTCGGCAGGCGCTACGCCCATCACTCCGCAAAAGGGGCGCAGCGGCACGACGGCCGGAAAGAGCGAACGGCTTACGTTGCCGCTGAGAGACCAGTGAAAGAGGTATGGTTCGGCGAAGCGTTCCTTGAGGAAGCCGAGACCGGGGATCACGCTGGACCAGCCCCAGCCTTTGTGCGAGATTTCCAGCACATCGATTTCGAGCGTGTCGCCAGGCGCGGCGCCCTGGACAGCGATCGGCCCTGTCAGCGCGTGGATCTTCCCCCGGTCAATAGCGAGAAACTGGTCGACCGTTGTTTCGGGTCGCACCTGAGCGCCGCTGGAGTCGACGCACTCCATGTGGACGGTGTCGCCTGAGGCGATCTCGATACGGGGCTCGAGGCTGCGGTTCCAACGCGAGTGTGTTGGCTCGGCGGACAGTGTATGGTCGGCCATGAGGGTTCAGATCTCCACCGTCATCTGGATCTCGACCATGGCGTTGCGCGGCAGGGCGGCCACGCCGAGCGCGGCGCGGACATGCCGGCCCGCTTCGCCAAAGACCTCGACCAGGAGATCGGAGGCGCCATTGATCACCTTGGGAGAATCGGGGAAGCCGGACACTGTGTTCACGTATCCATTGAGGGAGACGACCTGCTTGATCCGGTCGAGCGTGCCTATGGTCTGCCTGAGAACGGCCAGTTGCGTGAGCGCGCAGCGCCGCGCGGCGGCGTAACCTTCCTCTATGGACCGGTCCTGACCGATGATTCCGGTCATAACGCCGTGCTCGTCGGTTGAGATTACGCCGGAAAGGAATACAAGATTGCCAACAATCCTGGCAGGTAGATAATTGCCGCCCGGGGCAGGCAGTTCCGGCAACGTGTAACCAAGCTCACTCAGTTTTTGATCGGCCTTCATGTGCCCGTACTCTAGCATGCGTCAGGTTGAATCTGTGAACGGGGCCGATTTTACTCCCGACTTTATGTTCCCGGGGTACGATAACCCAAATGAAAGTCTCGTGGATGGCTGGTCTTCTCGCAATCAGCACTGCCTTGATTCTTGTACTGGCCGACGCAAATAGCCCTACAACGCAGGGGGATGAGACGACGCCACGAAAACTGTCGCTGCACGACAGTCGTACGTCTGCGACCGATCTGCAGCTTTCCGGCGATGTGCCGGGAACAATCGACTATGGCGGGCGCTACGTGGCATATAGCGAGTTGCTTAAACTTCCACAGGTTACCTTCACAGTTACAGACGATTCGAATTTTCCGGGAAAGGCAGAGATCCAAGGCGTCTATCTCGATGAGGTGCTGCGCGCCTTCGGCATTCCCAATGCAAACACACTGGTTGGGGCTAACAGCGATGATGGGTACGAGGGGCACTACACCGTTGAGTATCGCGCGATTCACCATCCGATCCTTGTTCTGCAAGTGAACGGCGAGAAGCTGCAAATAGCTAAGCGGTCTTCCAGCGACGGCATTTATGGACCGTATCTCATCTCCCATCCATCGTTCACTCCGCGGTATCGCATCCTTGCACATGCGGAGGAAGCGCAGATTCCGAACGGGGTGCTCGAGCTTCGTTTCCTGAAGCAGGATGAAGTCCTGCAAGCGATCGAGCCGCGTGGAGATTTCCCCGCCGGCTCACCGCAGTTGCAGGGCTATCTCATCGCGCAGCAGAACTGCTTCCGCTGCCATAACGCCGGTGCATACGGTGGGCGGAAGGCAGGGATTTCCTGGAGTGTGCTGGGCAAGATCGCAACGACCAAGCCGGAATTCTTCAAGGGATATATCAAGGATCCAGAATCAGAAAGCGCGTATGCGGAGATGCCCGGCTCTCCCGAGTACGATGATGCGACACTCGCCGCGCTCGCTGCCTATTTTCAGGCAATTCCGGTGAAGGCGGCTGAGAAATGACGCTGCGGGTTGCCAAAGCTGTTCTCGTCGCCGCAGTGGCCTTTCTCTACACCCTTATCGTCTTCAACAACACGACCGATTACGGCTCGAATTATCAGTTCGTTCACCACGTGCTCTTGATGGATACGATTTTTCCCGGCAACCAGGTAATGTGGCGCGCGATTCACCCACCGATGGTTCAAACGGTCTTCTACGACGGCATTATCTGCTGGGAAGCGTTGACGATGGTGCTGACCTGGGTGGGCGTAGTGCGGTTATTGCGCGCTTTGCGCAGATCGGCCGGAGAGTTCAATTCCGCCAAGCGCTTTTCGATTGCGGCGCTCACACTGGGGATGCTGTTGTGGTTTGTCGCCTTCATCAGCGTGGGGGGTGAGTGGTTTTTGATGTGGGAGTCGAAGTTATGGAACGGGCAGGAGGCGGCCTTTCGCATGTTCACGGTCATCGGCATTGTCCTTGTACTGCTGGTCCTGCCGGACACGGAAACTCAGCCCTGACTGATTTCAGGCTGAGGCGCGCTTGTGTGCGGAGCCTGCTTGCTTGCCTGCCACCTTGCTGGCGGGGCCTTTGCTGCTCGCGGTGCGAATGACTCGCGCGTGGTGCTGGCTGCGGCGATGCTTGGGTGCTGGATGCAGCACGGCGTCGACACGTTTTTCCGCGACGCGGGGGTTGTCGAGATACTCCGGATCGAACATGGCAATCACAGTTGAGGCCCGGTCACGATACCGCCGCGCCCACTGGCTGTCGATCAGCGTTGTCTGCACCGTCCGCCAGCGCTCTGTGTCGTCCGGCGCGATGCTGCTGGCGTTCATCGAAACAGTCTGAACGCTGTCGCCGTTGATGGCGCCGAGAAACTGCACGAACGCTTCGAGGTTTACGCCCATTTGAAACACAAGCTGGCTCAGCGCCATCTGCTGCGGTCCGGTGAGCTGGTCAAAGCTACGGCAATAAGCTCTCGCGTTGTAAACGGCCTGGATGGTCGAGATTCGCAGAAGCCGGGTGGCTTCTTCTTCAGTCAGTTCGGGCGTGAGAGCGTGCATCCGAATCTTCCTGCGGTACTGCTTTGTCGTCCAGAGGCTCGAATCATGGTTGAAGCGGTCGAGGATCTTCTGCAGCAGGGCCGGATCGAGTCCCGCAGCCCGCCAGAGCTGCGCCGACGATGGCTCGAGGAACGGATGCGGGTTCAGAGAGTCAAGTTGCGGGTGCTCGGTCGCCGGTACATCGAGACTGAATCCTGCGCCGATCAGCGGCCGATGCGTATTCGGGTCGGGATAGGCGGCAAGCACCCAGCCCTCATGCCGCTGGTCACGAAGGATATCCATCAATGTCTGCAGGTTGAACTTGATGTCGGAGTCCTTAAAGTCGAACAAGGCCGCAGGCGGGGACAAGGATGAGGCGTCACTCTCCCTCGAGGAGTTGTTTGGATCGACGAGAGCGGATGGGAGCGGCTGAGCTTGTGCCTGTGGTGGGGCCGGACTCTGTCCGACGGCTTGCACGGCAGGAGGCGTGGCGATGCATAGAAACACCGCGACCCAGACGCATTGTCTTCTGAAAGTCACCTTGTCGCGCCGCCGACGGAAAGCCTATGGCCACACGATAACCGAAAATCGCGGCTTTTGACAGAAATAGAACCCAATCCGTCATAGCTCGGTTGGGTAAGAAGGATGCTGCCCGCTCTCAACGACATATCTGTCTCGACACCGGATCCCGAGTTCCGTCGCATGCTTGGCGAGAGCGGATTGCGCACCGTCGCCAGATGCGCTGAGAAACTTGGCCAGCACGAGATCAAAGAAGTGCGGTCACGCCAGGCGATTCTGGAGTCGCGCTCGACCGTCTCACAGTAAGGTCAAATGACCTGCCGACTCATGCGTTTCATTTTCGCGTTCTCGAACGCAAATCGATATTCCGGTCGCAATTCGGGAGTAGAGTTGCACCGTAGATGCCCTCGGTGAACAGTTCGCGGGCCCGCGAAGGAGAGAGCTTTATGCCAGCAAAACAATTCGCTTCGCATGTTGCAGCCGTTGCCATGGCCATGCTGATTGCGGTCTTGCCTTTGCCGCTTAATGCGCAGCAGAAGGCAACTAGCGACGAAGTCCAGCAGCTGAAGGAGATGGTCCTGAACCTGCAATCGCGCGTGGCGGTTCTCGAGCAGCAGAATGCCGAGTTGCGCGGCCCGCGCACACAGGACGGCGCAGGCGGCCCTGAAGCTGCAGTAGCGCTGGCCAGCGCCTCTGCCGATCTGCGAGAGGCAGCTTCGGTTCAGCCGGTGGCGATGCAAGTCACTCCTTCCACATCGTCGACGTCCACGCAAGGTCCTTCCATTTTGCCGACGAATCTGCCGGGCGGAGCGACCATGAACTATCTGTTCGATGGATATTACGAATACAACTTCAATCAGCCTACGGGCAGGGCAAATGACCTTCGTGCCTACGATGTTCTCAGCAACGTCTTCAGCATCAATCAGGCCGACCTCGTTTTTGATCTCGAACCTGACCTGGCAGCGCACAGAAGATATGGCTTTCGCATTGATCTGCAGTTTGGCCAGGCCACGGAGACCCTACAAGGAAACCCCACGGTCGAGCCACGTCCGGAGATCTATCGCAATATCTTCCAGGCATACGGTACTTATGTGGTGGCAATTGGCCATGGCTTAAATGTAGATTTCGGAAAGTGGGCCAGTTCTCTGGGAGTCGAGGGAAACTACACGAAAGACCAGATGAACTATACGCGTTCCTTCTACTACTATTATTTGCCGTTCTATCACACGGGGGTGCGCACCTCGTATCACGTAAACGACAAACTCGCGCTCAACTATTGGGTGGTGAACGGGACGAATCAGTCGGAGCCGACTAACGGGTACAAAGATGAGCTCTTCGGGTTTGTGCTGCAGCCGGTGAAATCTCTTTCGTGGACTACCAGCTACTACCTGGGTCAGGAACATCCCGACGCCGCTCAAGCGACTAACTGTACCGTGCCCGTGCAACCCGGTCTGTGCTTCACGCCGATCATTCCAGCGCCAAACGGCAAGCTGCACATCGTGGATAGTTATGCGACATGGCAGGTTCGTCCAAGACTTACGCTTCAAGGTGAAGCCGACTACGTGATCGAACGCGAGTGGGCCAATGCCGCGCCCGGCGAATCCTCGGCTCCTTCCCATACCGATGGCGGTGCCGCTTACGCCCAGTTCCAGCTGACCTCGCGTGGCTATTTCGCAACGCGCGCAGAATATCTGTCCGACCGCGGTGGCCTCTTTTCGAACACCACGCAGGCTCTCAAAGAGACCACTGTCACTTACAAATACAGTTTCGGCGACGGATTTGATGCTTTTCTTGAATATCGCCGAGACTGGAGCAACCGCCCTTATTTCATCACAAGCAATCCTGGTTCGCTTTCCAGTCACCAGGACACGGCTACGCTCGGTCTTGTCTGGTGGTACGGCGGTAAGCAGGGGGCATGGTAGAGGAAAGCGTTGTGCCGACGTGCGAACGGCTGCTAAAGCATCGCCGCAGCTGATACTGCCACCCCTCCATTGATAGAACGGCAATCCCTCTTCCACCGATCACCGAGGCGTCTTCCGATATGACGACGGGCTCGGAGGGCACGGGTCTTGACCGCGGCGATGCTGATACCCAGGGCCATGGCCGCCTGCTCATTCGAAAGGTCGTGGACATAGCGCAATTCAAATACCGCGCGGAAAGTAGATGGCAGCGTGTCGATTACTCTGTCCAGCACCTCTGCCCACTCTGTATTTCGATAGTGCTGCTCGGGGTTCAGGCGCGGCTCCGGAAGATACGAAGAAGGTGGAGCGGTTAATGAGGGCTCATTCGCATCGAGGGAAATGAGGTTCTTACGCCGCGAACGCAAGCTCATGAGAGCCTGGTTGACGCCGATGGTGATGAGCCATGTCGAAAAGCGAGAGGCGCCTCGGAACTGATCAAGATGCGTGTAAGCTTTCAGCAGGGTTTCCTGCAGCGCGTCTTCAGCATCTTCGCGATTCCTGGTGATTTTCCAGATGCTCTTGAACAGCTTTTCCAGGTAGGGCTCTACCAGTAACCCGAAGGCCTCTACATCGCCTTGTTTGGCGCGCTCCATCAGCAGGTGATCGTTGTTGAAGTGTTGTGGCCTGAAGGAATGGGAAGAGACATCGTAGGGGGTTACAGTCTGTTTCTCAGCCACTGCAGTCATGTTTACTCCAATTCATTCCTGGAATTGTGCGACATTCTGCTATTGAAGATAGGCGACGACGAAGGAATTGAAAGCCCCAGATAGCATTGTTTGTCCCCCCTCCTTTCGGGGTAGAGTTTTGTACTCAATCGTGGTTTCGACCCAACCCACTTGCAGCCCGTCACAATCGCGTGGCGCCGCGTGGTACATCAACACGAAATGACGGAGAGATATTGTACTGGTCGGCTCGCAGCTTGCGTGTCTTGCGAGGGAGCCTCGCGGGAAGAGGCACGCGATCAGTGATGAACGGGAACGGAGCTCTCAGCCTGTGAGTCTGCCGGTGCAACATCGTGGGAAACCGGAGTTGGATTCACTTCGCGGTGGGGTTGCTGCCGCAGACCTTCGAACACGCGCAGGATAAATCCGAGCAGCCCAGTGGTGCCTGGGTACGCGGGGGGTGCCGGGACTCGGACCTCGAGTTCAGTGCCCGCGCCGGATTTGCTGGAGACTTCGAGCTTGCCGCCTATGCGCGTGGCACGCTCCCGCATGCCTATCATGCCCCAGTGACCATCCGTTGCTCCGTCGCGCAATATGTCAGGCACGATGCCGCGGCCGTTGTCCCGGCATTGAAGACTGAAGCTTTTCGCTCCGTATACGAGGTCCAGGGAGATGTGGGTTGCGCGAGCGTGACGGATGGCGTTGGTGAGCGCTTCACGCCCGATCCAGTAAAGCTCGTCGTGCACGGCTGGACACAGTGGTCTCGCTTCTCCGGTGACCGCTACCGAAATCTGAGCATCGGTTTCGTTCTGCAGCGCAAATGCGGCGTTGGTAAGATCCTCTTTCAAGTCTCGTTCCGAAGTGCTTTCTTCCCGCAGTTCTCGTACCTTGTCGCGGCCTTCGCTAATGACCTCGTCGGCCCGGTCAAGAGCGGTGCGCAGCATCTGTCGAACGGGTTCCTGCGGCGGGAGTTGCTCGGTTGCAAAATGGAAGCGAAGGACGAGTCCCTGGATTCCCTGCAGCAGTGTGTCGTGCAGGTCGCGCGCGATGCGCACGCGTTCCCGGGCACGCTCCTCCATGCGCTCCTGCATCTTGGCAGTTACGTATTTCATACGCAGGCGATAGATCAGCCACAGCGCTGCCCCAAGCAGCAGCGCGCTTAGCAGATAGAACCAGGTCGTCTGGTAAAAAGCCGGAGTTACAGTGAACGCGAGGCCAGATTGCAGTTCGTTCCATTGCCCGGTGCCGCTCGCAGCCCTTACGCAAAAACGATAGGCGCCGGGTCCGAGATTCGTGTAATAAGCCTGCCGGCGTCCGCCCACTTCCTGCCAGTCTTTGTCCTGCCCTTCGAGCATGTATTCGTAGACAACCCTGTCCGGTGCCTTGAGGTCGATTCCGATGTAATCAAACTCGAGATTCTTGATCTGTCGCGCGTCGATGGCAATTGGCGCGCCGTCAGCGAAGTGGATTACAGAACCGTTCAGCAAGATTGACTGCAATAAGACGTTGGGTGCGGCGCGCTCCTTTCTGACGACTGCGGGATCAATCGAGACGAGATGGCCGGACGTGGCGAACCAGAGTGTGCCATTGGTGTCTACTACGGCCGAGGGTGCGGGTTTGCTCTGCGCCGGCGAGCCGAATAGGCCATCCCGCTCATTGAGGAACTGAAAATCCATTGTGTAATGCGGATCCTTTAGCGCAGCCTGCCACTCGTTTGCCGGGAGACGAAGAATTCCGGATCCTCCATTGAGCCACAGGTCGCCCCAGCGGTCCTTGACGATTCCAGAAATCCCTCGCATCAGGCCGGGCGTGCGCAGGTGCAGCGAATGAAAACGATGGCCGTCGAACCAGGCCAGCCCATCCGATCCGCCTGCGAGAATCAATCCATCAGCGTCGTAAAACGTAAGGACGGTGTTGAGTTCGAGGCCCTCAGCTTCGCCGAAGTTGTGGTATCCGGTCTTGTCCTGAAGAATGATCTTGTTGTGGGGGTAGCCGATCCAAAGGCGCTCGGAACCGACGCGCAGCAACGAAAGGGGAGACTCCTGCGGCATGCCGGGTGCAGTCACCCGCTCCCACGCTCCGGTGTAACGCCACAGGCCATGACCTTCAAAGCAGGCGAGCAGCGCACCTTGTATATCCCGCCCAATGCACCAGTTTTCGACCTCCGTCGCGACGGATGGAACTGGTATGCGCGTGGGTTCCGCGCCGTCGTCGGTGTAACGGAAGAACTCGTGCGTAATCGGATCGTGCAGCCACACTGCTCCATCTGTGTCCTGAAAGAGAGAACTACTTCCGTGCTGCTTGCCAAAGAAGGACAGGTTTCCGTCTCTCAGCCGCATGAGCGGCTTGTCCATGTCGTTCAGCCAGATGCCGGACTTCCTGTCGGCGAGCAGAGCAGGGTGGTAATCGAGATGAATACCGTGGAACTGGACCAGCGGGGAAGGCTGAAACCTGTCGAGCCCACCGGCGGTTCCAATCCAGATCGTTCCCTGCCTGTCCTGCATAATGGCGCGCGTCTGCCCGTCGGTAAGACCATTGGCAGTGCTGTAGTTCTCAACATCAGGCGCCTGGCCGGATAGCTTGACTCGAGTGATCCCGCCAAAGTCATGCGCGAGCCAGATACTTCCATCTCTGGCCACGAGCAACAATGGCACTCCGGGGATTCGTACCGCCTGGACTCCTTTGTCGTCGGTGATCGGCCGGACATCGTGCCACGCGTCGCTGATCCAGATTGTGCCGTCGGGAGTCTGCCCGAACTGGCTGACTGCATGGTTCAGGATAAGAACGGGAACAAATTTGTCTTCACCCTTCTTCAGTTCGAAGACATGTTCCTTGTACGCCGTCCAGAGATTTCCGTCGCGGTCAAAGAACAAAGAGTAGAGTCCATCAGAAGGGAGTCCGTGCTTGGCGGAGTAGTTCTCCCATGTGAAGCCTGTCAGGTGCATTAGCCGTCCGTCGGCCAGCGCCCAAACAGATCCGTCCGGGCGGCAGACGAGTTGTCCAGTCGCTTCGCTGATCAACCCGCTGCGCTTGTCGTAGTCGATTTTGGTGCTTCCGTGAAGATAGGAAATACCCCCCGTCCGATACCCGATCCACAATCCACCATCCCGGTCTGCTGCCAGAGCGTAGATGTCGGAGGAGGGCAGCTTCGGGTCGGCAGGCGTGAACGGATAGGAGGAAAACTGAAGACCATCAAATCGGAACAGGCCGAGCCGCGAACCGACCCACAGATAGCCATCTTTCGTTTGCGCAAGAGCCGTGATGTCACTCGGCGCGCCATCGCGACGCACCCAGCTCATGTGCGCCATATCTTCCAGTGGCGCGGCAGCCTGCCGGGAAGGCTGGCTCATTGTGGAGGCGTGCCAGCGCTGCGCCGACGAGTCAGGATTCAGGAATGCGAGACAGGCTCCGAACAGAACACATACTGTGAGCGGGCGAAGGCAGTAGCTGAGGGATCGGCGGCCACGCTTGTGTTTTTTCGCGTCCTTCATTCCTGCCCTCGTAAATGCCTTACGACTTCACCGGGTTCGCGACGGGCTCAACAGCCACAGTGGATCAGCCCTCAAGAAAGCCGCGCTTCATGGCGATCAGAACTGCATGCGTGCGGTCATTGGCCTGCAGTTTTGAAAGGATACTCTTCATGTGGCCCTTCACGGTCTCTTCCGTGATGTTGAGTTGATCGGCCACGACCTTGTTAGAACAGCCCGCGGCCACCTTTCTTAATACCTCAGTCTCTCTTGGTGAAAGCCTGTCGCCGGTACAGTGCTCGGCCATGCCGACCGCGATTTCCGGTGGGATCCACCGCTTTCCCCGGTGGACGGTTCGAATGGCTTGCACCAGTTCGGTTCGAAGCGATCCCTTCAACAGATAGCCGACTGCTCCCGCCTCCAGGGCGCGCGCGGCCTGAATGTCTCCGGAATAAGTCGATAATATGAGGATCTTTGCGGAGGGCGCGGCTCGCATAATTTCAAAAGTGGCGTCGATACCGTTCATCAGCGGCATCTGCAAATCCATCAGCGTCACATCCGGGCGAAGCTCTCGAAATAATTCCACCGCGTGTTGCCCGTTTGAGGCTTCCGCCACGACGACCATGTCCGGCTGGGTCTGGATAGCGAAGTTGATTCCGTCGCGAACGATGGGATGATCGTCTACGGACAGGATTCTGATGGGGTCTGCTGAGGTCATTTCCTATCCCCGCCCTCGAGTATAGTCACGGGCTCAGTTCTTCATACCCCCAAAAGTAGTGTTTCGAAGCACTTCGCGGCGTTCTCCCGTCGACGGCGCCGGCGGGGAAAGCCGTTGGACGAGCACGAGACGTGCGAGAAAGGCTAGATGCCGAACTTCCGCCGGTATGCGCTTGGAGAGACCCCGGTGTGGCGCTGAAAGATCTTGCGGAAAAAGACTACGTCCTGGTAGCCGACGGCATCGCTGATTTCCTGCATGGTGCGGTGGTCGCTTTCAAGCAGACGCTTGGCCGCAGCGACGCGGAGCTTTTGCAGATAGATCAACGGGCTGTCTCCCGTTGCCTGCTTGAAGCGGCGAACGAAATTGCGGAGGCTCATGCCGACGCGCTCTGCCGGTGTCTCGAGGGAGAACGTCTGATGAAAATTCTTGTACAACCACTCTTGTGCGACCGAGATGGTCGCGTCGGAATGCTCGGTCTTCCGTGGCACGATGGAGAAGCCGGCCTGCCATGCGCGTGGCATTTCGATCAGCAGTGCCTTTGCGCTTTGTATGGCGACATCGTGGCCGCAGAAGCGCTCGACCAGATAGAGGCTGAGATCCAGAGAAGCGTTTACGCCTCCGCCACAGTAAAAGCCGTGATCTTCCGTGACCATCAATTCCGGCATCCATCGAACTTTTGGATATTTTTCGCGGAAACGCTCGGCAAGACTCCAGTGCGTAGTCGCGCGTTTGCCGTCGAGTAGTCCGGCGGCAGCCACCAGGCCCACTCCAGAGCACACGGCGGCAATGGGCACTCCGCGCTTCTGCCATCGCCGCAGCCACGGCACAAGGGGCGCATTGCGCTCGACCACGTCGTCGACGCTGATTCCAGTGGACGGAATGAAGATGAGGTGTGTCTTCCGGATATCTGCAAGTGCCTTGCTTGGCTGGATATGGATGGGGCCGTCACACTGGACCGCGCGACCATCGATCGACGCCGTGGTCACCCGAAACTGAGGACAAGGCTGCATCCCGGTGAAGCTGTTCCACAGGGTACCCGCGTGGCGAAAGACCTCCATCGGACCGATAGCAGTGGATGAGAAGGTCTGATCGAGGAACAGGATGGTGACGTCTATCATCGGCACGCTTTCCACGGATGGCTGAAACACCTACCTATAATGGCAAATCTGCCATCTTGTGACAAGACTGTTTTCCTTCTACTCTCGACGCAAATCTGATCGAGCAGTTGCGAAGAACTCCAAGGAGAGAGCTTATGAAGAAATATTTGATTGAACGCGAAGTTCCGAAGATCGGTACCTTGACGGCCGAACAAATGCGCGACGTTTCCGCCAATTCGAACGATGCACTCCGTCAGCTTGGTCCTAGTATTCAGTGGATAGAATCGTTTGTTGCCCAGGATAAGACCTTCTGCATTTATCTCGCGGAGGATGAGTCTTTGATCCGGCAGCATGGGAAAATCAGCGGTATCACTGTCACCAAAATCACGGAGATTGATCGGAAGATTGACCCAACGACCGGCTCGCCGAGCTTACCTGGAGACGTCTTGCGCTGAGGTCTTTGCCGGGCGGGTTCGACGAGCAGGCTTCGGGGACACTCAAATAAGTCGAACACGCTCATTCGTAGATCCGCTCCAATGCTACGGGATTGAAAGGGTGATGTGATGTGCACTGTCAGTTGTGACAGAGTCGGCACCATGCTGAGTTGGGTTCAGCTCACCCGTAAGCCATGGATCCCGACGACAACGCACGGGTCTTCGATCTTGGAACTGTAATTTCTACCAGTTACCTCCTCCGCTGAAACCGCCTAGCCTTTGAACATCCGGCTTTATGGGGACAATTGCTCCAAACCGTGTCACACTACTGATCGCGCCCGGCAAGGTGCTGTCTCTGGATCGATCGATTGAAAGAGGAAAGCCATGACTGCCGCAGAAAAGACTCGTACCGCTCTATCCTACGTTGAGGTCACGGAACAGAAAAGGCTGAATGACGCGCGTGAGCTGGGCGTTCCCTGGAAGAAGTGGGGGCCTTATCTCAGCGAACGCCAATGGGGTACGGTACGCGAGGACTACAGCGAGGACGGCAACGCCTGGGACTATTTCACTCATGACCAATCCCGATCGCGCGCTTACAAATGGGGTGAGGACGGCTTGGCTGGCTACTGCGATGACAAACAGCAACTATGCTTCGCGGTAGCGTTGTGGAACGGCCGCGACCCGATCCTCAAGGAGCGGATGTTTGGCCTGACTAACAGCGAGGCCAACCACGGCGAAGACGTCAAAGAGTACTACTTCTACGTCGACAGCACTCCAACACACTCGTACATGAAGTACCTGTACAAATATCCGCAGGCGGAGTTTCCGTATCGCGACCTGGTGGAGACTAACAAGCGGCGCTCACGCGAAGAGATGGAGTACGAACTTCTCGATACGGGCATCTTTGATGAGGATCGGTATTTCGATGTCTTTGTCGAATATGCCAAGGGCGAACCGGAAGATACGCTGATCCGAATATCCGTCTTTAATCGAGGTCCGGAAGCAGCGCAAATTCATGTACTGCCAACATTGTGGTTTCGGAACACCTGGTCCTGGGGAGACGACGACGCGAAGCCCGTCCTGGCCCAGGTAGATGGCGGAAAGATTCACGCTTCACATGCAAAGCTCGGTGACTACACGTTGCAGTGCGAGAACGCGGCCGAATTACTGTTCACGGAGAACGAATCGAACGCCAACCGTCTTTGGGGACAGCCCAATCCCACGCCTTACGTGAAAGACGCCTTTCACCGCTACGTCATCTCCGGCGAAAAGAACGCAGTCAATCCTGAGAAGAAAGGTACCAAGGCCGCGGCTCATTACGTGCTGGATGTTCCAGGCGGGGGAAGCAGGGTTGTGCGTTTGCGGCTGAGCACGAAAGCAGCGGCCGATGCGTTCGACGTGTTCGATAAGGTATTCGACAACCGTCTTGCGGACGCAAATGAGTTCTACGAGCGCATCACACCGAAAAACTTGACCGAAGATGAACGCCGCGTCCACCGCCAGGCGCTCGCCGGAATGCTTTGGTCCAAGCAGTATTACTACTTCGACCTCGACAGGTGGCTAACCGAGCATGACGCCCACCCCTTGCTGGGATCTGGCAAGGGGGTCTCGCGCAACGCTGAATGGTTCCACATGCTGAACAGCGACATCATCTCCATGCCGGATAAGTGGGAGTATCCCTGGTACGCGGCGTGGGACCTGGCCTTTCACACACTTGCGCTCTCGCTCGTGGACTTCGATTTCGCCAAAGAGCAGCTGTTGCTGATGCTGAGAAGCCTGTATGCCCACCCCAATGGGCAGATCCCCGCGTATGAGTGGAACTTCGGCGACGTGAACCCTCCCGTACATGCCTGGGCGACCTTGTTTCTCTTCAGGATTGAGACTGAACTGGGCCGGTCAGACCTGCGCTTTCTGGAGCGCTCCTTCCAGGGACTGATGTTGAATTTCAACTGGTGGGTCAACCGTAAAGACCCGCAGGGTCGCAACGTGTTTGCCGGCGGCTTCCTTGGACTCGATAACATCGGGGTCTTCGATCGCAGCGCCGAACTGCCGACCGGCGGGCACCTGGATCAGGCTGACGGTACCGCATGGATGGCCTTTTACTGCCTGTGCATGCTGGATATTGCGCTCATTCTAATCGATTACGACCAGATGTATGAAGAGATCGCCGCCCGCTTCCTCGAGCACTTCGTCTGGATCACCTATGCCATGGATCGTATCGGTGTAAACCACGACGAGATGTGGGACACGGCGGATGGTTTCTTCTACGATCTGCTCCATTTCCCGAATGGCGATGCCATGCGTCTGAAGATCCGGTCCGTAGTGGGACTGCTGCCGCTGGGTGCCGCAAGCGTATTCGAGCAGGGGATTTTAGCGAACCACCCTCACATGAAGGAACTGATCGAGCTATTCCGTAAGCGCCATCCCGAGGTGCTGGAAAAAATCGCTGTCGCTGATGGAACCTTTATCGGCTACGGCGGGCGCAGGATGGCGTCGGTCTGCAACAAGGAAAAGCTGCAGCGCATTTTGGCTTACATGCTCGACGAGAACGAGTTTCTCAGCCCGTATGGCATACGTTCTTTGTCGAAATATCACCTCGATCATCCCTTCGTGTTTTACCTCGCCGGACAGGAATATAAGGTTCAGTACCTCCCCGCTGAGTCGAATACCGGCATGTTCGGCGGCAACTCCAACTGGAGAGGGCCGGTGTGGATGCCGGTAAATGCGCTCATAATACGTGGGCTGTTAGCGATGTACTCGTTCTATGGCGATGACTTCAAAGTCGAGTGTCCGACCGGTTCGGGAAATTACATGACGCTGTTTGAAGTCTCAAAGGAAATTACCCGACGGTTGTCGAGCATCTTTCTCCGCGATGCCAACGGTCACCGTCCGGTCTATGGAGGAACGAAGAAGTTTCAGGAAGATCCGCACTGGCGCGATTACATCCTCTTTTACGAGTACTTTCATGGCGACAACGGCGCTGGATTGGGAGCCAGCCACCAGACGGGTTGGACAGGCCTGATCGCTCGGCTCCTTGATCTGTACGCACGACTAACCCCGGAAGCCGCGATTCTGCCCCCCGCAGTTCTGCTTGGGGAGATGACTCGAGAGCAGGTTACGGGATCATGATCTGATGTCGGGGACACCCGGCTCAGGCAAGCCGACGCTCGTCTGGACCTGGGTCAGGGCGTTCGCATGTGATGGCGTTCGCCATTGCCTTCGGTCCCTCGGCCTGAAAGCATTCACAAGGTGGTCGAAACTCGAAAGCCAGTCATTTCTTCTTCCGCAAGCTACTGTGCGAGCGCTATTCGATTGTGTTGGGCGTGCGATCAGCAAAGGATTGTGAGGGCACCCGTCCTTAGGCATGCCCTCGGCAATTTTCATCTCACTTGACAATTGACTTGGGAGATATTTATTGTTTGCCACCGTCGTTTTTGAAAGCTTTCAAAACGCATCTGCTCTTTGGAGGCCTCCCTTGAATCGAACTGTTCGGGCGTATCTGATCGCGGCATTTATCGCGCTAGCCGCCATCGCTTCGTGCTGGGCACAATTTGCACAGCGCGGCGGCGTCGAAGGATTTGTATTCGATAATTCCGGTGCTGTAATCGTTGGCGCAAGCCTGACACTCACCGACCTGGCTGAGAATCATTCGATGCACACTGTCTCGGACGGAACCGGGCATTTTACGTTCGGTGATTTGCCTGCCGGTCAGTACGTTCTGAGCGTCGAGCGTCAGGGATTCGAAACTACGAAATCGCAGCCGGTAGCCGTCAACATTGGACACAGTACGCGTTACGACTTCAAGCTCAAGCCTGGATCTGTTGCCCAGTCCGTCACCGTCAGCAGTGGTACGGTCAATCTGGAGACGGGGCAAGCAAATCTATCTACGAATATCTCGGAGCGGCAGATTGAGCAGTTGCCGTTGAACGGGCGCAACTTTACATCGATCGCGGCATTGGTGCCCGGCGTTGCAACCACGCCACAGTTGAATGTCAATCCAGGCGGGACATATTCCGTGGGAGCGCAATTTGCATCGGGCGGCGTATTCTTCACGACGGGCGGATTGGTCGAAGGGGCACGCGACAATGGATTCTACGTCAACGGCGTAAATATAACGGACAACTACGAGAGCAGCATCAGCTACGAACCTTCTGTCGAGGCGCTTGCGGAAGGAACCATTCAGGTCGCCGATTTTTCAGCCGTGAACGGACACGACATATCAACGCTCACGATGCAGACCAAGGCTGGCACGAGCAGCTTCCATGGCCACGCCTACGATTACCTCGAAAATGACGCCATGAATGCTGTGAATCCGTTTGACAAGGCAGAATCCGAACTGGTGCTAGGCACGCCTGCGATCAAGCCGACACTGCGGCGCAATCAGTTCGGAGGCGGAGTCGGCGGCCCAGTCTACATCCCCAAGATTCTGACCTTCCTCAAGGACAAAGCCTTCTTTTTTGCGAACTATGAGAATTTTATCGAGAGCGACGGATCAGAACCGGTATTTGCATCGGTTCCATCGGCTGCGGAGCGCAACGGAGACTTCAGCGAATTACTTACCGGTCCGAGCCCTTTGCAACTCTACAACCCGTTCTATACGACGTACGATTCAAACGGCTACAGTTCCAGGCCACCGATTCCGAATAATCGACTTGACCTCGCAACCCGTCCTGATGGAACGCCGCTCTTTGATCCGACATCTGCGCCGTTACTGAGTATTTATCCTCAGCCGAACGTATCAGGCACGCCGAGCTACCTGCCGAACTATGCGACCACTCAGAATCTGGGTTTTTCGGTGTACCACTGGGACAGTCGCTTCGACGCTCGAGTCACTTCCAAGGACAATGTCTTCGTGACTTGGTCGCAATCCCACGGCACGAACAGCAACTCGGGAAACCTGCCGCCGTCCCAGCTCTATATCTCAGACGTGGACGACCGCTCTTATCTGATCACCGTGAATTACGCCCACATTTTCTCGCCAAATTTGACAAACGAATTCATTTTTGGCATCGGCAACGGGGCGTTGCAGACGCTGACGCCGGGTCAGATTGGATATCTGAACAGCGATAGCAATCCCTTTAACAACATCTTTCAGAACACCGGTCCAGGTCTGACGCGCGGCGTGCTCGCGATGGATGTCTACAACTACGCCAGCCCTGGGTTCAATGAAGTATTTCGCGCAGAAAACCAGACGTTTCAGATTTCCGACAATGTCGATTGGGCGCACGGACGTCATACGATCGCTGCCGGCATGAACTACTTCAGAAAGGGCGAATACGATTGGGATTTCATCCGGTTTGTGACGTTTGGGGAAGGCTCGTATAACGCCGGCTTTCCGCGGCAGGAATTCAGCTCCGGCGGTTACAACCAGAACTATGACGGCGGTGACGGCATGGCAGACCTGGTCATGGGTCTGCCGCAGGTCATTCACCAGCGATATAACTTTGTCGGCGGAGACGCGACTGCGCCCGAGCTGAACGTGGTATTTCCATACTGGGGCTTTTACGTAAATGATAAATTTCAGGCGAGCCCCAAGTTGACGATTTCCGCGGGTCTTCGCTATGACCTCAACATTCCGCTGTACGCGCGCAACAATCTCTGCTGCGCTATTTACGATCCCACACCGGATGGCGGCATTCTCAAACTGCCCGGCATCGCGGCCGGAGTTCCGCAACATTTCCTGTCTGCGCCCAAACTCGATTTCGCGCCGCGAGTCAGCGTCGCGTACAGCCCCAACAGCCGCCTTGTCGTCCGCGGCGGCTACGGAATATTTTACGATGTTGGCGCGACGCAGATCTCAGGCGCTATCGGCAATGCGCTCAATGGAGTGCCGGGTTATTTCATCGGCGACGAGATATCCAATGTGACGATGGGTGTGCCGAGCGACACACCCGCGCTGCAGATCCCGCAAATTTTTCAGACATCGCCTAATCTGCAGCCGGGAGAATATCCAGTGAGCACGGGTCCTGGTGAAGGCTATTTTGGCGATGGAGTGTTGCAGACAATTTACTACTACGATCAGAAGTCAACCAGCTTGCCTTACTATCAGCGTTTCATCCTTGACGTTCAGCAGCAGATAAGCGGGCACGATTCCTTTACGCTTTCTTACGTTGGTGCACAAGGGCGCAAGGGATCGAATTATGTGAATGTCAATCTGCCACCCTACGCGACCGGTTGGCCCACCGTAAATGCATTCGATGCGGCGCGGCCCAACAACGCCGGCCGGTTCAGTGATATTTATCTGCAAAGGCCCACGCTGAACTCACATTACAATGCGGCAATTGTGCAGTATCAGCATGTCTTCAGTCATGGACTGCAGTTCATGAGCAATTACACCTTCGGGAAGACGGTGTCGGACTATCCCTGGATCAACAACCTTGCAGCGAACGGGCAGGGAGGCGCCTCTGGCTTCCAGTATCCGAACCTCTTTGACCGCGGTGAATCGACTCTTTCCCATCGCCACCGCTTTGTATACAGCGCCATCTGGGAACCGGTCTATGGACAAGCATGGTCGGCGTGGGCACGGATACCGCTCACAGGATGGCAGCTGTCGGGGATTGGAACGATCGAATCCGGAGACGCACTGACCATCTCTAACGTCGAGACCTCGGCGAATGACTTTGCCGGCACCGATGAGCTGTTTGTTCAGGGCAACCCAAACCTCGGTCACTCGGAAAAGAACTTTTTCAACGAATTTAATACGCAGAAGTTCTCTCTGCCGCCCAACGGAGTCCGCGGGAACTCAGGGTTGGGCACGGTTCGCGGCCCTGGACAGAACAACCTCGATCTATCGCTCGCGAAGACCTTCCCGATTCACGAGAACATCAATGCGCAATTCCGCGCGGACGCATTCAATTTCTTCAATCACACGCAATGGAATGGTGCCCAGACGACGTATCCGTACGCGAGTGTAGGTAACTATGGAAACGTTCCGTTTGGACAGGCTACCGGTGCACGCGAGGCCAGAATTCTCCAGGTTGGGCTGAAACTGGCATTCTAACTGATAAGAATTGTCATCTGGGGATGAACTAACGATTCAGGAGCCCAACCTTGTACCAGCCGGAAACCTATGCCATTGCGCTCTCGTTCATGGTCGTCAGCATGTTGTGCTGGGGGTCGTGGGCCAACACCGTCAAGCTTTGCCCCGGATATCGCTTCCAACTCTTCTACTGGGACTATGTGATTGGGTTGCTTCTCGGGGCCCTTGCATGGGGTCTCAGTCTGGGCAGTGCCGGATCAACAGGCCGTCCCTTCATTCAAGACCTGACAGCGATTCATCACACAAATCTGCTGCTGGCGCTGATTGGAGGAGTCATCTTCAATATTGCCAACCTGCTCCTGGTCGCTGCGATTGAGATTGCAGGACTGGCCGTAGCATTTCCGGTGGGAATCGGGCTGGCCCTGGTCGTCGGCGCTGTCAGCAGCTATCTCTTGTCTCCGAACGGCAACCCATTGATGCTTTTCGGCGGCATTGTGCTGGTGGTCGGAGCGATCATCTTTGACGCGGTCGCCTACAGACTGCGCGAACGCGAGCGCCCCTCGATGAGCCGCCGCGGCGTCGTTATAAGCCTGGTTTCCGGCGTCCTGATGGGAAGCTTTTATCCATTTGTCGCGCGCTCGATGAGTGGAGAAGGCGCGCCCGGCCCGTACGCGGTGTCCTTTGTCTTCGTCGTCGGTGTAGCGTTGTGTGCCATCCCATTCAACTATCTGTTGATGCGCAAGCCGCTGGATGCGCAGCCGCCCGTCTCCATGAGCGGGTTCTCCGCTGCGCCGATGCAATGGCATCTCTGGGGAAGCATTGGCGGAGCAATCTGGTGCACCGGTGGAGTGTTCAACTTCGTTGCGTCACGCGCGCACATCGTGGGGCCGGCGGTTTCTTACTCTATCGGCCAAGGGGCCACCATGATTTCGGCCTGCTGGGGCGTATTCATCTGGCGCGAATTTTCTGCCGCTCCTGCGCGAGCGAAAATGTATCTCTTCTGGATGTTTGTTCTTTTTCTTGCCGGGCTTACTCTGGTTGCCCTGGCTCCGATTTTTTAGCCGAGAAAGTTTGGCACAGGTACCTTCATGACGAACCGCAAGCCGATTGTTGTGGTGGGAAGCATCAACATGGATCTTGTCGCACGGGCAGCCCGCATCCCTGTCACCGGCGAGACAGTGCAGGGCGAGGAATTCCGGACTCACCCTGGTGGCAAAGGAGCAAATCAGGCGGTCGCTGTGGCGCGTCTGGGATATCCGGTCAGCATGATCGGCAGGCTCGGTACTGACGCCTTCGGGGCGGAGTTGCGTGACCACCTGCAAAAATCCGGTATCGATGTCTCGGCCGTCAGCGCATCGGAAACCAGCTCCGGCGTCGCGGTCATCATTGTTTCTCCCTCGGGAGACAACATCATTGTAGTGACACCGGGCGCAAATGCGGCCGTATCACCTGCAGATATCGATGCCAATCTCGATAGGATTCGCGCTGCCGGGCTGGTGCTCACGCAGTTGGAAATTCCTCTGGACACAGTCGAGCATCTGGCCAACGTGTGCGCGCGTGAAGGCGTGCCGTTGATGCTCGATCCGGCGCCGGCGCGGGAGCTGCCAGCTGCCGTCGTCTATCACGCACGTTGGTTTACTCCAAATGAAACCGAAGCCGGGTTCTTCTCAGCGAGCGCTGCCACGGACCCTCCCGAAGAGATCGCGCGCACGCTGCTCGCTAAGGGCCCGCAGGCCGTTGCGTTGAAACTCGGCGTCCGCGGGGTTTATCTGGCCGACCGCAACGGCTTGAATCGGCAGATCGAGGCATTTGCCGTTCGCGCGGTAGACACCACTGCAGCCGGAGACGCCTTCAACGGAGCTTTCGCCACCGCACTGATGTTGGGCAATGATCCGACGGAGAGCGCGAGGTTCGCGGCTGCTGCTGCGGCAATCTCTGTGACTCGGCCGGGCGCTCAATCATCGATGCCCACATTGTTGGAAGTGCAGGAGCTGCTGAGCAGGAAAGATTGAACAGGGAACATTTGAAAAGGAGCCAGTAAGAATGATTGGGACCATTACCAGGTGCAGATCGGCAGCAATTGTCCTGACAGGAATGGCAACGTTGCTCCTGGTTGCACGAGCACAGGACACAAAGTATCGGCCCACCGGCCAGCAGATTCCTTCACCTGAGTGCCTCACGCTCCGAGGCGCCTGGGAGGGTGGATACACTCCATGTACCGATGTTACCCATCAGCAATGGCTGAATGATATTAGCCATTGGCGAATGGAGCGCCGCATTCGCACCGGATACAACGACGCGCGCTACAAACTGCCTGCACTGCAGTGGACGCAGTCCAGCTTTATCCAACCGCAGATGATGGTTCAGGATCGCTACTTCTATGATCCCGTAGCGCACAAATATACTGTCGACCGCTATCTCGACGATCTGGAGAAGCGATTTGGAGGAATTGACGCCGTACTGATCTGGCCAACTTATCCGAATATGGGCATCGACGACCGCAACCAGCATGACATGATTCGCTCCATGCCCGGTGGGCTCACTGGCGTACATCAGATGGTGGAAGACTTCCACCGCCGCGGCGTGCGTGTTCTGTTTCCAATGATGATGTGGGACCAGGGAACGCATGACCCTGGCAAGCCCTGGCCGCAGGCGATTGCTGAAACCATGAAGGAGGTCGACGCTGACGGCATCAACGGCGACACGCAGGATGGCGTGCCGCTGGCCTTCTCAGAAGCCTCGGATCAGGTAGGCCACACGCTGGCCTTTGAGCCTGAAGGCAGCCCCTCAGACGAGGCTCTGGCCTGGAACGTGATGACTTGGGGACAATATTCGTTCCCATTTGTCCCCCAGGTTGACAAGTACAAGTGGCTCGAATCACGCCACATGGTCAACATTTCGCACCGCTGGGCGCGCAACAAGACCGACGACCTGCAATTTGCGTTCTTCAACGGTGTCGGCTGGGAGAGCTGGGAGAACATCTGGGGGATCTGGAACGGCATTACGCCACGAGATGGCGAAGCCACGCGACGTATGGCGACGATTGAACGCGCAGTCGCGTCATTTCTGATCAGTCCGGGTTGGGAGCCGTTTTATCCCACGCGCTTTTATGGTGTCTTCGCCAGCCGCTGGCCACTCGGCGACCAGACAGTATGGACGATCGTCAATCGCAACGAGTACGACGTCGCGGGCCGCGAAATGTCTGTTCCCGCTGAAGAAGGCATGCGGTACTTCGATCTCTACCATGGTGAGGAGTTGACTCCGGAGCGCGACGGAAATGAAGCTGTGCTTGCCTTTCCAATCGAGGCTCACGGATTCGGAGCCATTCTGGCGACGAAGACCGCGCCGGATGCGAGGGTACAGGCCCTGATGGCGCACATGAAGACGATGACGGCAACGCCGCTCTCCACTTATTCCGACCAATGGAAGCCGCTGGCCCAGCAACTTATCGAAATTGCGCGAACTTCGGCCGCGGCCGCTGCTCCGGAAGGCATGGTGAAAATTCCTGCCGGCGATTACATCTTCCGCGTGCAGGGGATCGAGATCGAAGGATTCAACGATGCTGGGGTAGATGTGCAGTATCCCTGGGAAGATGGTGCCCGCCGCTTCCACGAACACCGCATGCACATCGATGCGTTCTTCATGGACAAATATCCCGTGACCAATGCCCAGTACAAAAAATTCCTGGACGTCACCCACTATCATCCAGCTGACGATCTAAACTTCCTCCGCGACTGGAAGAACGGAACGTACCCTGACGGCTGGGCCAACAAACCAGTGACGTGGGTTTCACTCGAGGACGCCCGCGCCTATGCTGCATGGGCCGGCAAGCGGTTGCCGCACGAATGGGAGTGGCAGTACGCCGCGCAGGGCGGCGACGAAAATCGCATTTATCCCTGGGGCAATACATGGGCTCCTGACGACCTGCCGGTTCCTGATAAAGGCCGTTTGCTCAGCGCGCCCGATAACGTCGATGCGCACCCATCCGGAACCAGTTCCTTCGGTGTCGCCGATATGGTCGGCAATGTCTGGCAATGGACTGACGAGTATGTCGATGACCACACGCGTGGAGGCATTCTTCGCGGCGGGAGCCACTATCAGCCGCAAGGTTCGATTTGGTATTTCCCGCAGGCTTATCGCAACGATCAGCACGGCAAGCTTCTGCTCATGGCGCCGAGCTATGACCGTTCTGGGGCGCTTGGATTTCGCTGCGTGAAGGATGCTCAGTAGCAGAGCTGGACGTCAGCCTGGGTATTGCTCAGCGTTCGCCGAGCAATACCTGAAAGCTTTCAACATATACTGCCCTCATACCCTGATTGGTTTCGATCGGTGCATGAGTGAGAACAAGAATGCCCAACATGAAAGAGATCGCGCGGATGGCGGGCGTCTCGCTTGGCACGGTGTCACATGTTCTCAATGGATCGGCCCGAGTCCGGGAGCCGCTTCGCACGCGCGTGGAAGAAGCGGTGGAGGCGCTTGGATATCAGCCCAGCGCGCTCGCCCGCGGACTCCGTCGCGACAAAACCAACATGATTGGCATGATCATCCCCGACGTGACCAATCCGTTCTTTCCGGCAGTAGTCCGCGGTGCGGAAGACGTTGCCTTCTCTAACGGATATCGCCTCGTACTCTGCAACACCGACAATGATCACGCGAAAGAACTGGCGCATCTGAACGAATTGCGCACCTATCTTCCGGCGGGTCTTATCGTTATTCCGTCCAGTTTCAGCGATCTCACAAAGCAAGCGGAGATCTACAAGAAGAGTGGCACTGCGGTGGTGTGTGTGGACCGCCTGCCTAAGCGCTGGGAGGGGGATTCCGTCACCGTCGCAAATGAACAGGGTGCATATGAGGCGACCCGCTACCTGATCAAGATTGGCCATCGCAAAATCGCCATCATCACCGGGCCTCTGCACCTGACAAACTCACAGGAGCGTATGGCGGGTTTTCGTCGCGCGATGGCAGAGGCTGGCTTGCCGCTTGCGCCTGAGTATTTACAGGAGGCGACGTTTAACCTCGCGGGTGGGCATTCCAAGGGCTCGCTCCTGCTGCGCATGCTACCTCGGCCCACTGCCATGTTCGCCGGCAACGACATGATCGCTATGGGCGTTCTGCAGTCCATACATGATCTTGGCCTGCACTGTCCGCAGGATGTTTCACTCGTGGGGTTTGACGATCTGGATTTCGCACCATTCACCAGTCCGTCGCTGACCTCCGTCTTTCAACCCGGATACCAACTCGGGGCAACCGCCGCACAAATGCTGGTTGACCGTGTCGTCGGAGATCAGAGCCCGGCAAGACACGTCGTCTTGCAAACGCAATTCAAGATTCGCGAATCGATTGCACCTCTCCCAGGATCCGGTGCGCTCCGGAAAAGGCTGGCCTCAGCCAGGGAGCGCAAAAAGAAGGCGTAGAGTCGAGTTTCGGCTGCGGTGTCCTACGATTGCATCAATACTTATTACCGATAAAAAGATTTTCGCCCTCACCCTTCCCGTAGTCTTCTATCAGGGAATATGATTACTGTTACCGGGGTCGGTGACGAATATCTGCCGCGATAACCCGCGATCCGAGATCTCCTTTGGCTGCTGGGCGCATAAGACGGGCTTTTTTCTCTCAGTTCACTTTCTTATTTCTGGGATTGGCCTTCTGCGTTTTCGGCTGGGGTCTTCAATACAAGCTTTCTCTGTACGATCCGCCACAGGCAGTTTCCCACGAGATTCCCCAGGCGAAGCTCATATCCAAAGATGAACAAAGCCTGACGACTGACAAACCACTTGTTAAGATGCGCAGCGCTTCCGACCAAGTGGTGCAGACAGCATTCCACGGCCTCTTCTTCGCCGTTTCCCTGGCGCTCGTCGCGCCGCGTGGTCCTGTACTATACAGAAGATATTCCCGAGCAGATCAGCCGGTAAGGCCAATTAGCCACGCCAGTTTGAGTGCCTTCTTTTTCCGCCCTCCTCCCGTTCTCGCCTGAGCCTTTTTCTTCATCTCATCAGCTAGGCCTTTTTTTGCATCCGGCGCGCTTCCCTTTGCCGGTTGCCGCGGTGCCCTTAATACCGGGGAGCGGCCCCCCGCGAAGTCGGCGGCTTCCGGTCAGACTAACTAAAAGGTACACACGAGATATGCGAAAGCGAAGTTTCCTAGTCTTAGCCGTAGGACTCTTTCTGCCTGTTGCCTTCAGCACGATCGCCTGCAATTCCAAGGCGAGGAATTCTGATGCGGATGCGGCAGAGATACCGTCCGCGACAGTCGCTGCCGTCACCCGAGGAACGATCACGCACACATTGAATCTGGCAGGGCAGTTTCAGCCCTATCAGGTGATCGATGTGCATGCCAAGGTGTCGGGCTATATCCGTCATATTTACGTCGATATCGGCGATAAGGTCCATCAAGGTCAGGTCCTCGCTGTGCTGGAAGTTCCGGAACTGGATGCGCAATTAAAGGGCACAGTTGCAGAGGTCGCACATGGCAAAGACGAAATCACACGCGCACAACACGAAGTCCAGCGCTCGGAGGCAGACCACTCGGCGCTGCATGCAGACTACACTCGCCTGAAGCAGGCTTCTGCCGCGCAGCCAGGCCTGATCGCAGAGCAGGAACTGGACGACGCTCAGTCGAAGGATCTGGCGTCGCAAGCCCAGATCGATGCAGCAAAGGCAGCATTGGCTGCCGCACAACAGCAGGAAGCAGTCGCCGGAGCGAACAACGAGCGCGTGAGCGATCTGAACGACTACACCAGGGTGACTGCGCCGCTCGACGGGGTTGTTATCTGGCGATATGCCGATACCGGTGCCCTCATTCAAGCTGGAACCTCATCCGATGTCCAGACTCTTCCCGTTGTGAAGCTGTCCCAGAGCAGCCTGCTTCGCCTTCGGCTCCCAGTTCCGGAAGACGCCGTCCAGTTCATCCATGAGGGCGCTTTGGTCAACCTACGCGTTGATGCTGTGAACCGATCCCTTATTGGTAAGGTGGTCCGCTTTACGCGGAACGTCAGTCTTGCCACGAGAACCATGGAAACCGAAATCGATGTCGAGAATAAGGACCTGTCATTGTCGCCGGGAATGTATGCCAACGCGACCCTTGAGCTTGAGCGCAAAGACAACGTGTTGACCATTCCGCTGCAGGCCGTGGTCAAGAACGGCAATCAGGCGACAGTGTTAGTCGTCAACGGCCAGAATCGTGTTGAATCTCGCAACCTTCAGCTTGGACTTCAGGGATCCACGCTGGTTGAAGTCAAAAGCGGTCTGGCTGAAGGTGATCGGGTCATCACTGGTGGTCAGTCGAAATATCAGGCCGGTGAAATAGTAAAACCGCAACCACAAGAACAGCCGACAAGTGATACAGACACCGAGCAGGGAGAAGGCGGGCAGTAGTGCCAAAGTTCGCTCTCCAATATCCCTACTTCATCATCATGGTGTGCATGGTGATTCTGGTAGTCGGTATCACCACTATTGCCGGCATGCCAGTGGATCTGTTTCCCCAGATCGATATTCCGGTGGTGGTGGTTGCGACTTTCTATTCCGGCATGCCGCCGCAGCAGATCGAAGCTGATATCACAGATACTTTCGAACGATTTTTTACGCTGGGCAGCAACATTGATCACATTGAGTCGCGGTCGTTGACCGGCGTGAGCCTCATCAAGATCTACTTCAAGCCTGGAACGGACCGCAACGCCGCGTTAAGTAATATCGCCAATCTTGCCATGGCTGACTTGCGGCGACTGCCTCCCGGAACGTTACCTCCAGTTGTATTGGGAATGGATGCATCGAGTCAGCCGGTGTGCCTGGTGACATTGAAAGGCAGAGGACTTAACCAGACAAATCTCAAGGATCTCGCGCAATTTCAAGTGCGCAACCAGATTGCGAACGTCCCTGGCGCGTCTGTGCCACAGCCGTTTGGCGGACGTTATAGGCAGATCATGGTGTACGTTGACCCCGTGAAGTTGCAGGCCTACAACATGAGCCTGATGGACGTGGTGGATGCCGTAAATCAATCCAACTTGATTTTGCCGGCCGGCGATGTGCGTATTGGTGAGAAAGACTACAACATCTATGCCAACAGTCAGGTGCCAAATGTCGAAAAACTGAACGAGCTTCCATTGAAATCTGTCGGCAATGCGTCGGTTCTCGTGCGGGATATCGGCAGGGCTGAGGACGCCGGCACGATTCAGACAAACATCGTCCGCATTGATGGCCAGAAATCTGTATATATCCCGGTGCTGAAGCAGGGTGGCGACAGCAACACGATCACCATCGTGAATGGAATGAAGGCGGCGATCAAGAACCTGGTCGACGTGCCCTCACAGCTGAGGACGTCTGTCGTCTTTGATCAATCGCTGTTTGTGAAGTCGGCGATCAAGAATCTGATGAGCGAGGGCGGCATCGGACTGGTTCTCACCGCTCTGATGATCCTGCTCTTCCTCGGCAGCATCCGCGCAACGTTCGCCGTCCTGTTATCGATTCCTCTTTCTGCGCTGGCCGCCTTCATGTGCATCAAGGTTGGCGGTGGCTCAATCAACACTATGGTGCTGGCGGGACTCGCGCTGGCGTTCTCCCGGCTCATCGATAACTCGGTCGTCGTGCTTGAAAACATCTTCCGCCATCTTGAGCTGGGGGCATCGCCGGAGGAAGCCGCTGAGGTTGGAGGGCAAGAGGTACAGCTCGCCGTACTCGCCGCGACCTTTACCACTGCCATCGTATTCTTTCCGGTCGCTCTTCTGTATGGCGTAAGCCGGTATCTCTTCACAGCGCTTGCCCTGACTGTTGTCTTCTCCCTTTTTGCTTCTTACGTTGTCGCGATGACAGTAGTTCCGCTCTACTGCGCTCGATTTATTAGTGCCTCTGAAGTGCAGCGTGAGCAGTTGGGCGAGGGAAAAAGGAGATCAATTTTTAAGCGCATCGTCTCTCGGTTCAACTATTGGTTTCAGCAGATGCTGAACCAATATGTCGTGACCGTCAACAGGTCGATCCTTCGGCCGCTGGCCACCACCTTGTACATACTGGGCGGCGTACTGCTCACATTCGCGCTGTTCCCCGTCTTGGGCCGCTCCTACTTCCCGCGCACTGATCCCGGGCAGTTTGTAATCAACATTAAGTGCCCCAGCGGAACGCGCATTGAAGTGAGTGACAAATATATCGAACGGGTTGAACAGGAGATCCGTGAAGTCGTATCTCCTAAAGATCTGGGCATGATTGTGTCTAACATTGGCATTACTCCAGACTTATCCTCCATCTATACGAGCAATTCGGCAATGGACACGGCCTTCGTTCAGGTGAGTCTGAAGGAAGGGCACAAGATCGGCAGCTACGAATATATGGAGCGGTTGCGCCGTAAGCTTTCCGCCGAGATGCCGGAGCTGACCACTTATTTCCAGACAGGCGGCCTGGTCGATTCGGTCATCAATCAAGGCTTGCCGGCGCCCATTGATGTCCAGATCAGCGGAAACGACATGAATGAATCCTTCGCCATTGCCCAGCAGATCGCCGACAAGGCAAGAAGAATGAAAGGAGTCAGTGATGTACTGATCCCGCAGGATCTGAAGTATCCAGGACTTGAATTGAACATCGACCGTGAACGCGCCAGCCTTATCGGGCTCTCTCCGAAAGATGTCGTCGACAACGTTATAACCGCGTTGACCTCCAATGCCATGATCGCGCCAAGCTATTGGATCGATCCGAAGACTGGCAACAACTACATGCTCACCGTGCAGTATTTCGACCAGAAGATTGCCAACATGAGCATGGATGATTTCAGGCAGATTCCACTGCGCGCCAGTGGACAGTCCAGCTACACGCCGCTGCAATCAGTGGCTCGTATAAAGGAAATCAACACACCGACAGAAGTCGATCACTACCAGATTCGCCGTGTCATCGATGTGTACGTCATGCCATCGACTGAGGCATTACAACATGTGAGCGGCGGCGTGAACAAGCTGATTGCCGGAATCAAGACGCCACAGAATGTGCGCATCGTTGTCCGCGGGACTGTGGTGAGCATGAGTGAATCGTTCAAGCGCTTCGCCATTGGCTTGGTGCTCTCCATCCTGCTCGTCTATCTGATCCTGATGGCGCAGCTTACCTCATTTATTGATCCGTTCATCATCCTCATGGCCATCCCGCCGGGGCTTTCGGGCGTACTCCTGATCCTGCTTGTCACGCACAGTACGCTCAACATTATGTCGCTCATGGGAGTGATCATGATGACTGGCATCGTGGTTTCCAACAGCATTCTGATAGTGGAGTTCGCCGGTCATCTGCACGAGGGCGGCTTGTCGATTGCTGAAGCGGTGGTTGAATCCTGCAGGATCCGCCTGCGCCCGATTTTGATGACCTCTCTTGCCACTTTGCTTGGCATGATTCCGATGGCGATTGGTGCGGAAGCTGGAAGTGAGCAGTATGCTCCGCTCGCCCGCGCAATTATCGGTGGTCTTGCAGTGTCGGTAGTTGCCACTGTCTATCTGGTTCCAGCCGTCTATCTCATGATTCACGGCCGGCGCAAGACGAGTGTGCCCCCCACGGAGGATCACGGCGACCGCCTGGTGATTTCCGCACACGGAACTGGGGATGCCGAGTGAATGACCGGAAATTGGCTGTTGAACTTATTCTACGCATTCATAACATCGCGCTTCTTTGTATGAGGATAAAGCTGGATGCCTAAGTTCGCTCTCAAATACCCCTACTTCATCATCATGGTATGCATGGTGATTGTAGTGGTGGGCATAACAAATATCCTGGGGATGCCAGTTGACCTGTTTCCAAAGATCGATATACCGGTTGTGGTCGTGGCGACCTTTTACTCCGGTATGCCACCACAGCAGATAGAAGCGGATATCACGGATACCTTTGAACGCTTCTTCACCCTGGGCAGCAACATCGACCACATAGAATCGCGCTCGCTAACAGGCGTAAGTTTGATCAAGATCTTTTTCAAGCCAGGCACGGATCCTAACGCGGCGTTAAGTAATATCGCGAATCTGGCCATGGCAGACTTGCGACGATTACCGCCCGGGACGCTGCCTCCTGTCGTATTGGGTATGGACGCATCCAGCCAGCCGGTGTGCCTGGTGACTTTAAAGGGCCGGGGGCTGAATGAAACAGATTTGAAGGACCTCGCGCAATTCCAGGTAAGAAACCAGATCGCTAATGTGCCTGGCGCATCGGTGCCGCAACCCTTCGGGGGCCGCTACCGCCAGATCATGGTGTATGTCGATCCAGTCAAGTTGCAGGCCTACAACATGAGCCTTATGGATGTGGTCCATGCCGTCAATCAATCGAACCTCATTCTTCCGGCGGGAGACGTCCGCATCGGCGCCAAGGACTACAACATCTACGCCAACAGCCAGGTGCCGACTCCGGATGAGATCAACGATATGCCCCTGAAGTCTGTGGGCAATGCTTCCGTGATGGTCGGCAATGTCGGCAGGGCTCAGGACGCCGGCACGATCCAGACAAACATCGTCCGCATCGATGGTCAGCGCTCGGTATATATCCCGGTCCTCAAGCAAGGAGGCGGAAGCAACACTATCACGATCGTCGACGGAATGAAGGCGGCGATTAAGAACCTGGTCGACATACCCTCCTCGCTCAAGACCTCAGTGGTTTTCGATCAGTCGATCTTCGTCAAAGGAGCCATTAAAAATCTAATCAAGGAAGCCAGCATCGGCCTGGTGCTTACCGGGGTAATGATTCTGGTGTTCCTGGGTAGTCCACGAGCTACCTTTGCCGTGCTTCTCTCCATCCCTCTTTCGGCGCTCGTCTGCCTCCTGCTCATGAATATGATGGGAGGGTCGATCAACACAATGTTGTTGGGTGGCCTGGCCCTGGCGTTTTCGCGTCTTATCGATGATTCCGTTGTCGTGCTCGAAAATATCTTTCGTTACATGGAGATGGGCGAAGCCCCGCCGATCGCTGCGGAAAAGGGCGGCATGGAAGTGTCACTTGCTGTGCTCGCCGCGACTTCAACCACATCGATCGTCTTTTTCCCAGTCACATTCTTGGCGGGCGTAAGCAAATACATTTTCACCGATCTCGCACTGGGTGTGGTGCTTTCCATCTTCGCCTCTTACATCTTTGCTATGACCGTCGTGCCGCTGTACTGCTCGAAGTTCATTCGTCTTTCGCACGACGAGTTACATGAGGGGGCCAAGCCGCCATCCCCCTTTCGTCGGTTCGAGACCACATTTAACGAATATTTCCATCGCATGCTGGACTACTACGAAGTTCAGGTTACCCGCGCAATGATGCGGCCCGGGCGGACCGCCTTCATCATTCTCCTGGGTGTAGCGGCGGTGCTGGGAGGCTTGTTTCCGATACTCGGAAGATCGTATTTCCCGCGTACAGATCCGGGACAGTTTGTCATTAATGTCAAGTGCCCTAGCGGCTCTCGAATTGAACTGAGCAATCACTACATCGCGCAGGTTGAGGATGACATTCGTAAAGTTATTCCCTCTTCCGATCTAGGAATGATCGTGTCAAATATAGGAATTACTCCAGATCTCTCTGCGATCTATACCAGTAACTCTGCCATGGATACGGCCTTTGTGCAGGTCAGCCTGAAAGAGGACCACAAGATCGGAAGCTATGCATACATGGAGCGCGTGCGGCGCCGGCTTGCCAGCGATATGCCCGAACTGACGACTTATTTCCAGGCAGGCGGCCTGGTCGATTCAGTGATCAACCAGGGCCTGCCGGCTCCAATCGACATCCAGGTGAGTGGAAATAACCTCGATCAATCGTTTGGCATTGCCCTGAATATAGCGCGCCAGGCAAGAGCGCTCAAGAACGTTAGCGATGTGCTCATTCCTCAGGACCTGAGATATCCCGGATTGGAGCTGAATATCGATCGCGAACGCGCAAGCCTGATCAATGTGACTCCAAAAGAAGTTGTCGATAACGTCATTACTGCGATGACTTCGAATGGCATGATTGCTCCGAGCTATTGGATCGATCCAAAAACAGGCAACAACTATATGCTTACGGTGCAGTACTTTGACAAACAGATTGCCAGCATGACGCTGGACGATTTCAAGCAGATTCCGCTGCGGTCTGCCGATGAGACGAGTTACACCCCATTGCAATCGGTCGCGGATATTAAGGAAATCAATACGCCAACCGAAGTCGATCACTACCAGATTCGCCGCGTAATCGATGTCTACGTTATGCCGTCTACTGAAACGCTGGTGGGCGTGAGTCACAGCGTGGACAAAATTATCAAAGGCATCAATAAACCGAGCAATATCCGCATCACAGTGCGCGGTGCAGTTGTAAACATGAACCAGTCGTTCACTCGTTTTGCCATCGGGCTGCTGCTTTCGATCGCATTGGTTTACCTGATCCTGATGGCGCAATTCACGTCATTCATTGATCCATTCATTATCCTCATGGCCATTCCTCCCGGATTAGCGGGTGTCGTGCTCATTCTGCTGATGACGCATAGCACGCTCAACATCATGTCGTTGATGGGCGTGATCATGATGACCGGTATTGTTGTTTCGAACAGCATTTTGATCGTCGAGTTTGCGACAATCCTGCATGAACAGGGCAAACCACTTCTGGAAGCAGTAGTCCAGTCCTGCAAGATCAGGCTGCGCCCCATCCTCATGACCTCTTTTGCCACACTGCTTGGCATGATTCCGCTGGCACTCGGAGCGGAAGCGGGAAGTGAACAGTATGCGCCGCTCGCTCGGGCAATCATCGGCGGACTGGGAGTTTCGGTAGTGGTCACCGTCTTTCTTGTTCCCGCCGTATATCTTCTGGTCCATGGCAGGCGCGAAAGGGAGGCCACACCCGCAGAGGTGTAAAGAAATGATGAAGAGTTCAATGAAAAGTCGCCGGTTTAGATTTATCTGGTTGTTGCCGGTCTTGGCTTATATCCAGACTGCGACGGCACAGGGCGCGCCCTCCAGACCCCTGCTGCCCGATGCTCCAAAAGCAAGCCTCATTGCTGCCGCAGAAATCCCGTCGGGTACCCAGGCCACGCAAAGGGGCAGCAACAGTTCATCGGTCATGACGCCGGATCAACAGCCTCCGGGGCAACACCCTACCTTGACACGCTCTGAAGCCGAGCAGATGGCAATCAAGAACAATCCGAAAATAAGCGTTGGACGGCTGATTGCCCTGGCACAGCATCAGGTAGTTCGTGAGACGAGAGCGGCAGAGCTGCCCACCTTCAACACCAGCATCACCGCAGTGGACGCAGAGGATGCCAGTCGCATTTCCGCCGGATCTCTGACAGCATCCCGCCTCTTTGAGCATGCCGGCGCGGGAGGAGGCTTTACGCAGCTGATTACTGACTTCGGAAGAACGAGAAATCTAGTTGCTTCCGCGAAGCTCCAGGAGAAGGCTCGAAGCGCTAGCGCATTAGCCACCACCGAAGACATCGTGCTGGCAACCGATCAGGCCTTCTATAACGCGCTTCAGGCCCAGGCGCTCCTCAAGGTAGCACAGCAAAACGTGGACACGCGGCAAACAACCGAATCACAAGTTAATCAGCTTACAAAGAACAAACTTAAATCGACTCTCGACCTGAGTTTTGCGGACGTGAACCTTTCTCAAGGCAAGTTGCTGCTTCTGGATGCTCAGAACAATGCAGAGTCAACCATGGCTGCGCTCGACGCGGTGCTGGGCCTCGATCGAGAAGTGAGCTATGACTTAGTCGAGACCGACACGCGAATGCCACCACCTCCACTCGATGCTGATCAGCTTATACAGCTGGGGTTGCAGCAGCGGCCAGATCTGCAAGCGCTTAGCTATGACGCGCAAGCTTCCCTCAAGTTCAGCCACGCGCAGCGCGACCAGATGTTTCCCACTATCAGTGCCGCAGGTACGGCAGGAAGCGTGCCTATTCGTCCGGCGCAGTACTATACGGCGAATTGGTGGGGGGGCGTCGGCGTGAATATGAACATTCCCATCTTCAATGGCTTCCTCTACTCTGCACAGGCCAAAGAAGCATCGATTCGCGCACAGGCTGCGTCAGAGCAGAGCCGTGACCTGCGGGATCAGATTGTCCGCGACATTCGCACCTCATGGCTGGCGGCAAACACGGCATATCAGCGCGTCGCCGTCACCGCCGAGCTTCTGAAGCAGGCAAATCTGGCGTTCACTCTGGCGCAGACGCGCTATCAGATGGGGCTCAGCTCGATTGTCGAGCTAAGCCAGGCACAGTACCAGCAAACTGATGCCGCCATCAGCAATACGAACGCACAGTATCAATACAAACTCGCACTGGCGACGCTCAATTACCAGATCGGAGCGACCCCATGATAGAGAACTTCAAGCTTAGAGTATTCCGCGTCGTCGCGGACTCTATGAGTTTTCGCAGAGCTGCGGACGAGCTTCATCTGACCCAGCCTGCTATAACTGCTCAGATCAAGTCTCTTGAAGAGAGTCTTGGCATTGCTCTCTTTGATCGCATAGGCCGTGATGTTGGGCTGACGCCTGCGGGCAAAACTCTGCTCGACTATGTCCGGAAGATCGAGACTATCAGCAACGATGCTCTTGCGGCGCTTGCTCCCTTTGGAGGCCAGCAGGGAATCGAGCTGGCCATTGGCGCATCGCACACAATCGCAGTTTATCTTCTTCCAAAACTGCTTGCTCATTTGATCGATGAGTGGCCGAAATTGCGCATTCATGTCTCGAGTGGAAGCACAAACGAGGTCCTCCATGCTCTTACAGCGCACCAGATTTCGGTGGGGTTGATTGAGGCGCCCGCTTTTCGCCCCGATCTGAAGATAGAGACATTTGGCGAAGACGAGTTGACGCTCATCGTGCATCCGGCCCACCGCTGGGCGAGTAAGTCCGTGCTCAGAGCAGCCGAACTCGTCCAGGAACCTATCTTGCTGCGCGAGGTGGGATCCGGTATGCGCCGCTTCGTCGAAGATTACCTCGAACAGAATGGGGTATTGAGGCAACAGCTTCGGACATCCATCGATATGACTTCTACGGAAGGCCTTATCTCGGCAGTGGAGGCCGGACTGGGTGTCGGATTTGTTCCATGCCTGGCGCTCGAGAAGCCATTAAAGGTTGGCAGCGTAAAGAATCTGCCTCTGGAGAACGGCCCGATCGCGCGTCGACTCAGCAGTGCGCTCCTCAACGGACCGGAGCCCAAAGGACCGGTTGGGCAGCTGTTGCAACTTCTTCGACAGGATCGAGCCGCGACTGTGACGACTCCCGCTTCGAGCGTGAAGCGCACCCAGCGGAAAGCACAGATTGTGACAACCAACGGAAAGACCACGGGACATAAAGGAGCTATATCCTGAGTGATCATTGTGGTCCTTCCACCGAACAATGTTCTCGCCTGAAAGTCCCCAGGTGTGCAGTTTGCCTTTGCCCAGTGTTCCGGATCTCGTCTCGATGTACTCAGCGTTGTTCTCGGCGAGGGCATTGATCATCCGGGCAGTTTCGTAGAAGAAAATCACCACGCTGCATTTAACATCGTGATTTGCAAGCTGCTTCGATAATCCGGATAGCGAGGACTGATAAATGACGATGGACGCATTGAACAGGCGGTCGTTCCTGAAAGGCATGAGTGGAGCGGGGATGATGTCGGTGTTGCCGGGGGCAGCATTCGGGCTGCACAGTGGGGAGACCGGTCACGTCATCCACGAGGTGGCGGAGTCTGGGCAGGATCCAAACCCGCAACCAAAGGACTCGATCAGATTCTCCGTCTGTGGCATGAGCCACGATCATATCTATGGCATGGTTGGGGCGATTCTTCGTGGTGGAGGCGTGCTGGTCGCCGCATACGGGGCTGAACCGGACAAAGCCGCGGCCTTCGCTAAGGCGTTTCCGCAGGCAAAGATGGTGAGCTCGGAAGAAGAGATTCTGAACGACCCTTCAACACAATTGGTGCTGAGTTCGACAATTCCGAACCAGCGTGCTCCGCTGGGAGTAAGGGTGATGAAGCGCGGTAAAGACTATTTGAGCGACAAGCCTGGCGCTACGACGCTGGAACAAGTGGCCGACGTGCGTAAGACAATTGCGGAAACGAAGCGCATCTACGCGATCATGTATAGCGAGCTGCTGGAGGTCAAGGGTGCTGTCAAGGCCGGAGAGCTGGTGCAGGCAGGGGCCATCGGTCGCGTCATTCAGACGATCAATATCGCTCCGCACCAGATTTTTCAGCCTGTAAAGAATGGGTCAGACGCGCATGCCGGCGGCGCATCGCCGCGCCCCGATTGGTTCTGGGAGCCGGAATTGTACGGCGGGATTCTGTGCGATATCGGCTCGCACCAGGTCGATCAGTTCCTCTATTACACCGGATCGACCGATGCAGAGGTTGTCGCTTCACAGATCGCGAATGTGAATCACCCGGAGCATCCGAAGTTCCAGGACTTCGGCGACATGATGCTGCGCGGCGATCGCGGCTTCGGCTATGTAAGACTTGACTGGTTTACTCCGGATGCCCTTGGCACCTGGGGTGACGGCAGGTTGTTCATCCTTGGCACCGAGGGCTATATCGAAGTGCGGAAATATACCAACGTAGCCGTCAGCAAGAGCGGAAACAATCTGTTCATGGTGAATAAGACCGAGCAGCGTTATATCGATTGCAACAATGTTGCGCTCCCCTTCGGCCCACAGTTCGTTTCGGATGTCGTGCACCGCACGCACACCGCGCAGGATCAGGCGCAGTGCCTGCTCGCGGCCGAACTAGTCATCAAGGCGCAGATGAAGGCTCAGATGGTGCACTTAAAGAGCTGACACCCGTGGTACCGCGTCGAACCGGTCGGTTCAGTGCTGCCCTGGCAGGCTTTCGTCAATAGACACTGGCCGGCCTTCGTCTGCGGATTGGTAGATAGCAGTGACCAATTGCATCGCACGCCAGCCTTCGCGCCACGAAACCCGTGGAGTACGGCCGGTACGGCAGGCTTCTCCAAAGTCGAGGAACTGACGCTCGAAAGGCAGTGTGGCGATGGCCATCGGATCCGAGGCGCCGGAGGCCGTTTCACCGGCGAGCGGAGGTGGGTCGCCGGCGTCCTCGCGCACGTTCCAAGTCGTCAGACGGTCGCCCGTGACGACCGCAGTTCCCTTGGTTCCATGGAATTCAAGCCGCTCCGGAGATCCCGGCCAAAAGGCGGTCGAGGCCTGTATGACTCCAGTGGCGCCGGACGTGTAGCGCAAAACCACGCTGATTACGTCCTCGGCTTCGATGGAGTGCAGCGCACCCTTTTGCCAATAAGCGAATACTTCTTTTGCTGCTCCAGCTAGCTGCAGCAAAAGGTCGACCTGATGGATGGCCTGAGTAATGAGCGCACCGCCGCCTTCGGTGGCCCATGTGCCCTTCCCCGGCCGTGCATAATATTCCGCCGACCGATACCACTTAACGTACGCGTCGGCCTGAAGAATCCTGCCCAGGCGGCCTCGGGCAAGAGCATCGGTGAGAAAGAGGATCGAGTCGTCAAAGCGATGCTGGCTCACGACACCGAGCTGGATTCCGCTGGCGTGAGCGACCTCGATCATTCGCGTGGCGGTAGCTAGCGTGGTGGCCATGGGCTTTTGCACGAGGATATGTTTCTTCACTTCTGCGCAGAGTTCGACGGCCTGGAGGCGGTAATCGGGCATCGTGCAAACATCGACGAAGTCGACGAGGGGATGACTGCAGAGCTGCTCGCTGGTGGGGACGAACTCTGCTCCAACGGACTTGGCGAAGTCGATTCCCGCGGCAGAGTTACGATTGCTGCAGGCTACGATCTCGTAGCCGATCTTCTTATATGCTTCGGCGTGCTTCCGAGCGATAGCGCCAGTACCGATGATGCCAACCCGCATAGTCTCCTTCCGCGACTTCTTGGTAATAACAAAGGTAAATGGCTCCGACGCAGGACTCCTCGACACCAAATCGCGCCCGCCATCGGTGCTCCGGTCGGAACACTCAAAGTCAACAGTACGTTTACGTTACCGACGATGATGCGAATGAGCTTGAAAGCTGGGTCCGCTCCACGCGTGGTGTTGGACCAGTGGGACGGGCTGTCCGCATAGGATCTGTGGGACTGACGACAATTGCGCCGTCAATACCCGCTTGTACGAGGCCCCCCGCAAAACAGTGGGAGGATGCCAACATTCGGGGAATGCTTGAGAGGGGGTGCGGAAAATCTTGCACATGATTCTTGACAACTCTTAATTGATGAGATTACCGTGATTTCCGGTAACGTACACAGAAAGCCTTATCCGCTTCCGTTAACGTACACGGAAACGTTAGATCAATTCTGAATCGGTCCGGGAGCGAGCTTCTCAATGTGCTGAAGGCGCATCGTTCCACGCGCCAGGACTGGGAGAGATAAGACGATGTTGAAACTATACTTGGGGCCATCCATTTCGAAGACGACGTATTCAGCGCTTCTTGGGGCAATGCTAGCGGCGCTCTCTTTCCTATTTACTGGATCCATCCTCGCGCAGACTGACCAGGGCGCCATTACTGGCACTGTCAAGGACAGTTCGGGAGCTGTGATAGCTGACGCGCAGGTCACGGTCACGAATGTCGACACTGGCTTAGCCTTGCAGGCCAAGTCGAATCACAGCGGTGTATTTGTTTTCTCGCCTCTCAAAATCGGTAACTACACGCTCTCCGCATCTTCGCAGGGGTTTGAAACAGTCACGCGTGAGAATCTGCATCTCGATATTCAGCAGCGCCTGAATGTGAATATGACCCTTCCGCTTGGAGCGGTTTCGCAAACTGTGAAGATCAGCTCTGCAGCGCCGTTGTTGCAGACCGAGGATGCGGCTGTCGGACAGGTCATTGACACAAAAACAATCAACGATACCCCCTTGAATGGACGTAACTGGGTCTATATCGCGCAACTGACGGCCGGCGTAGCTCCTCCCTTCGGAAACACTCGCGGCAGCGGCACGGGCGACTTTGTAGCCAACGGTCAGCGTGCGGAGCAGAACAATTTCATCCTCGACGGTGTGGACAACAACACAAACCTCGTCGATTTCTTGAACGGTTCCAGTTACATCATGCGGCCTCCTCCGGATGCTCTCTCAGAGTTCAGCCTCCAAACCAGCAACTTCAGTGCAGAATTCGGGCATTCGGCGGGCGCGGTCCTCCAGGCCAACATTAAATCGGGAACGAACCAGATCCATGGCGACGTCTGGGAATATTTCCGCAACACCAACCTGGACGCAATCAACTGGAACGCGGGGCCTGACGCACAGACCCCGCCGTATCATCAGAATCAGTTCGGCGCTACGCTCGGTTTCCCGATCTTGAGAAATAAGCTCTTCTACTTTGGCGACATTGAGGCGAATCGCATCTCGATCAGCAATCCCTCGCCGATCAATGTGCCATCGGCGCTTGAGAAACAGGGCAACTTCTCCGAGTTGCTGAACGGCAACCTGACCGGCGTCGGTGCACCGACAGTGCTCTATGAGCCAAACTCGGCTAATCTTGCCCAGCCTCTTGTCTGCAACGGACAGCAGAACGTGCTGTGTCCCAACCAAATCAACGCGGCCGCGTCGACAATCCTCAATCTTTACCCTGCGCCCAATGCCAACGGCGGCAAGCTCTACAACAATTACATCGTGAATCTGGGCAACACGGATAACATCATCCAGTGGGACCAGCGCCTGGACTGGAACATCAGCGCCAAAGATCAGAGCTACGCACGCTACAGCTACCTGCACGAGATCAAGACGAACGGCCTGCCGCTTGGGCCGATCCTCGACGGCAGTGGATATGGCGGGCAGTACGACACCAATCTGGCGATGAACTTCATGGGCAGTGAGACCCACATTTTCAATCCCAGCCTGACCAACGAGTTGCGTTTTGGCTACAACTGGGGCGTCTTCAACTTCCAGCAGCCGAATGCTTACAATGCCACACTCGCTCAGTCGCTGGGGCTGGGGCCGCTGCCGCCCGGTTTATTGCCGGGCCAGCTCGGGTTGCCGCTGGGCTATGTCAATGGCACGATCCAGCAGTGGGGTTCCTCAGGTATCAGCAGGGAATCGCAGAATGTCTACCAGATCCTGGACAACGTGACGAAGATCTGGGGCAACCACTCGGTCAAATTCGGTGTATCGCTTCAGGCTGTTCGCTTTTACTATATTTACGCCGCGTCGGATCGCGGTGAGTATCACTGGAACGGCCAATTTACCGGCGTACCTGGCGTAGCGAATACGGGCAACGCTGTGGCCGACATGCTTACCGACCAGGAGAATTACGCTACAGTCACCCACTCGCCTAACGTTAACGACGCGCAGTGGTACGACGCTGGATATGTTCAGGACGACTGGAAGCTCACTCCCAAGCTGACGCTGAACCTGGGTGTTCGTTATGACTACTTCCAGCCCTATAAAGAGAACGCCGGACAGCAGGCGAACTTCGTTGTGACCGGTCCGCTGGGCATTGGCTCTGGTTCTGGAGTCTTCCAGCTACCGAAGAGTCAGCAGAATGTTGACCTGGGCACGCCCTTCATGGATGTGTTGGCCAAGGACAATGTCACCGTACAGTACGTCGACAACGAACGGCTTGTAACGACGCAGAAATCGGACTTTGCACCGCGCATCGGCTTTGCCTATTCGGCACGTCCGGACACGGTCGTCCGCGGCGGCTTCGGCATCTTCTATGGTGGCCTACAATCAGAGGGCAACGGAAACCTGGGCGCGAACTTCCCTTATTACAACCAGGCAAGCTTCTATCCATCGACCTGTGTCACGGATAACTGTCCATCACTGGCCGCGCAGGGCATTTCGCTGCAAGCCGGACTGGTACCGGCCATCGGCCCCGGTTTGCAGACCTTCGTCTCCAATCCTGGTTTCCATTCCATTGATCCGCATGTCAAGCCACCTTACACGATGGACTTCAGCATGGGGGTCCAGCAGCAGATTTCTCCCAATCTTGTCGCCTCCATCACCTATGTGGGCAACCTTGCTCGCCACCTCGAGCTTTATGGAGCGCCAAACACTGCGCCTGGGCTGTGGAGGCCAGGGACCACTACCCAGCCGTTCAATCCCTTCCCGGATCTGGGAGGCATCGGCCAGATTCACTACGCTGGCGTGAGCACCTACAACTCGCTGCAGGCAAAGTTGGAGAAGCGCTACTCGCATGGGCTGTCTTTCCTGGCGACCTACACCTGGTCGCACGCACTCGATGACGCGAGCGACGCGGGTGGGCTCTTCAGTGCGATTGGCGATCGGCAACCGGCGCTGATTCCGTACATCGACGAATTCACGAATTCCGTCTTCGACATCCGGAACCGCTTCACAATCAACGGCAACTATGAGCTGCCGTTTGGCAGAGGCAAGGCATTTCTTAATAACAGCTCGCGCTGGGTTGATGAGACAATCGGCGGCTGGTCGACGAGCCTGACCTGGGCTGCGCAGACCGGGACACCGTTCACGGTCTCGCCGAACATCAGCACGGCGTCGGGCGGCAGTGCGCGTGCCTTCCCCGTCCGCGATCCGTTTGCCGGTGGTGGCACGCCCGATCCGACTAATCCGAGCCTGACTTCATGCCCGTCCACGGTTCGGACGAAGCTCAACTACTTCAACCCTTGCGCATTCCGCAACCCGCTGCCGGGCGAGACGATCTCGGATGACACACATCCAGTGGGCTCGGTGAATCCGGATGGCGTTCCGGTGCTTTTCCAGGCTCCAGTCACCGACAGGGCTACTGCAATTGCCCTTCTAGGCAGTCCCCAGAACAACATCTATGGTCCTGGCTATTACCAGGTGAATATGTCGCTGTTTAAGAGCTTCTCGACCTGGCGCGAACAGAATCTACAGTTCCGGGCGGATGCTTTCAACGTGCTGAACCACCCGACGCTGGGGCAACCGAACGGTTCCATGAACGCCAACGGAGGCCTGATTTCCGGACCGAAGACCTTCCAGAACAACACGCCGGATGCGCGCTTCTTCCAGCTTTCACTGAAGTACGTGTTCTAGTAGAGGGTGGTTTTACTGCCCGTGAGGTGGACGGCTTCTCCCTGTGGGAAGCCGTCTTGCTCCGCAGCACATCGATTGCGCAAATGTGCATTGTCTATTCTTATTGGTTGCTGGAGTTGTTAGTTCCTGAGTTCTTAGTTTCTGGAGAAAAGCATGTTGCGATGGAAGTATTCCGCCGTGGGTCTCATTTCTTTTCTAGCTTTGGGCAGCGCATATCTAAGCCGAGCGCAATCGAATACCGCGGAGGTGAGTTCGCCCGATCATCAAATCACGCTGCGCTTTTCCGTACAGCCCGGCAAAGGTCAGGAGGCGGGGCAGGACGGACAGCTCGTGTATTCCGTTACGTTTCACGAGAAGCAGGTGTTTGAGAACTCTGCTCTCCGCCTGGAGTTGGCGAACCAGCCGCCCTTGGGCGCGGCTGTTCACATCGCAGGCAGCACACCCGGTTCCGGCGTCGACGATTACACGCTGCTTGCGGGCAAGGCCTCCGCGATCCACGATGGATACAACAGTCTGACGGTCCATGCTGTGGAGAGCGCGAGTCCTGGACGCAAGTTCGACATTGAGGCGCGCATTTACAACAGCGCTGTGGCCTTCCGATACCATGTGCCCGAGCAGGCTGCGCTCTCGCGGTATCAACTTACCCAGGAAGACACGGAATTTCGTCCTGTGATGGATGCTTCCGCCTGGGCACTGCGGCTCCCCAACTACCAGAGCGCCTACGAGAGCGAGTATGTGCCGTCAGTGTTAAGCGCATTGAGCAATCAGGGAGGCGTATCGAGCTACATTCTGAACGGCGCACCCATGCTGATGCACATGCCTGGCGTCGCGTGGGCCGCAGTCGGAGAGGCCTACCTCGAAGGCAATGCCGCGATGTATCTCGAGAACCCCACCGGTAACTGGATGGGACATTACATCGTGAGCAAGATTTCCCCTCCGGTGGAGGGAAATGGCCCGGCAGTGGATGCGAGTCTTCCCCACGACACTGCATGGCGCGTGATCCTGCTCGGGGACACGCCGGGCGAACTGGTCGAATCGAATGTGATCACGGATCTTAATCCTTCGAATCGGGTGGCCGACACAAGCTGGATTCATCCCGGCAAGGCTTCATGGAACTGGTGGGATGGAGATCTCGGACCTGACGGCAAGTCCGCGTACACGACGGAGAACATGGAATACTACGTCGATTTTGCCGCCCAGTCTGGATTCCCGTACATGATGCTGGATGCAGGATGGTCGGGCCGCGATATTACAAAAATGCGCGGCAACGTGGATGTACCGGAATTGGTACGCTATGCCGCGAAGAAGAACGTGAAGGTGTGGATCTGGCTTTATTCGAAATCTGTGGCCGCGCAGATGCAGGAGGCATTTCCCCTGTACGAGAAGTGGGGAGTGGCCGGCGTAAAAATCGATTTCGTTCTTCGCAACGATCAGGAAGGGATCAAGTGGTACTACGATGTGGCAAAGCTTGCCGCCGAGCATCATCTCATGGTGGATTTTCACGGTGCCACGCAACCCTGGGGAATTCAGAGAACCTATCCGAATGTGCTTGATTATGAAGCGGTGCTTGGTCTCGAGAACAATAAGGCCGGACGTCGCGATGGTCCCGTCAACCGCACCACGTTTCCCTTCACCCGCATGCTAAGCGGTCCACTGGACTATACCCCGGGAGGCTTCGACAACGTGACGCCGGAGGAATTCGTCGTACGCGATAAGGGTCCCATGGTTATGGGCACGCGCGCCCAGCAGCTCGCGCTCTACGTCATATTCGAAGCGCCCCTTGCGATGGTTTCTGATGTGCCTTCCGCCTACGCCAACCAGCCGAGCTTCCAGTTCATCAAGGATGTTCCGACAGCGTGGGACGCGACACAAGTGCTCAATGGCGAGCCGGGCGAGTTTGTAACGATTGCACGGCGCCACGGCGACGAGTGGTACCTGGGCAGTGCGACTAATTGGACGGCGCGCGATGTGCGAATTCCCCTGAGCTTCCTCGGAAAGGGAAGATACAAAGCAGAAATCTATGAAGATGCTGCCGACGCTACGCAGAGCCCGAAACATATTTCCATCCGCCAGCAGGATGTGCGGAACAACGACACACTCACACTGCCTCTGGCCAGCGGAGGCGGCTGCGCTATCCGGTTTGTGCCAGAACGGTAGCGGCTGGTTTAACTGGCTGCCGTCGCCGATGATTCCGTGAGGCGGTTGAGGAAGAGGGGAAGGTTGCTGCGCAGAATAATGTGCGGAGCAAGACGATGCGTTTTCACGGGCTTGCCCTTTTCCATCAGGTGGCCAAGCAGCGTCTCGAAAGCCATCTTGCCCTGCGACTGAGGCCGTTGATAGAGAGTAGCCAGCACCTTGCCTGACTCCAGGAGCGGCACGAGCTCGTGAAAGAGGTCGGTGGTGACTACATGTACTCTTCCAAGCAGTTTCTGCTCCTCGAGCGCCCGTAGCACAGGAAGACTGTTGGCAGTACTGATGTAGATTGCATCCGGGCGCATCTTGCTCTTGAGCAGCGTCATTGTCTGGCGATAAGCGTATTCCGGGCTCTCATGAGATTCCACCACCGGAAGAAGAGTGAGATGCGGGGCAAATAGCGCCAGGCTGGCGGCAAATCCGCGCAGCTTCTCCGCGTGGTCGAAGGTGGCGAGCTCGCCGGTAATGGTCGCGACACGCGAAGGAACCTGCAGCTTATGCGAGAGCAATTCGGCTGCAAGTGCGCCGCTGGTGTAGGCATCAACTGCAACCGAGGCGATGCGGCCACTGTCCGGCGCGTCGCTGGCCACACAAAGCATGGGAGTGCCCTCACCGACGATGCGGCGGATCACGGGGGCGAGCTCGCGCGGCCGGCCCGGAGTGAACAGAATGCCATCGTAGTGTTTGGCCGCTGCGCCTTCCAGTGCAGCCAGATCGCCCGAACCGAGACGCGGATACTCAACGAAGTCGAGGGTGATCTGCATGCCCACGGCCTCCTCGGCAGCGGTGCGAATCCCCTCACGGAGAGGATCGAAGAAGGCTGCGATCTCGCGAGGAAGTACAGCGGCGATACGAATATTGCGATTAAGCTTGAGCGAGCGTGCAGCGATGTTCGGCTTGTAACCGAGCTGTTCCGCCATGCGCAGCACGCGCGCCTTTGTTCGGGCGCTCACCCCGCTTCGTCCGTGCAGTGCGCGGTCGACGGTACCGATGGAGGTTCCGAGGGCCTTTGCGATGTCGCGAATGCCGGCTGCCTTGCCACTCTTGCTGATAGTTGCCATTTTGTAAGATGTTGCCAATACTCGCGCGCCAATCTCGCATGCAGAAAGCGATGGAAAATGGCGAAGTTTGATTTTGACAGTGAAACGGATCAATGTGTACTGTTGTTTACGTTAACGTACACATACAGGCAGCTTACCTCGCTCCAGTGCTTAGGTGCATCAACGTTTTGCGATTTCTGTGAAGGATCTGGATCATCTCTGAGAGGACAAAATGCCTGAGACAATTTCGACCACTCATGCCCGGCTCCATCCCTGCTCTCGACTGGGGCATTACTTTTTGCTGGCGGCTGTGTGCGCTGCCGGCTTCATGTCGGCCTCGCCGACATGTGCGCAGTCGACCACGGCTGCGCCCGCGCAGATTCATTATGACGAGGCTGCCCATACTTTCCGGATGGACGCCGCGGGTGTTTCGTATGTGTTCGGCGTGAACCAGAACGGCGAGTTGCAGACACTCTATTGGGGCAAGCGTCTGCGCCCCGCCGATGCCTTCCCCGAAGCGCGCGCAAACGGAGGCAGCTCTGGATTCGATCTCCCGGTGAATGCCACTCCGCAGGAGTTTACGGGCTGGGGAGGTGGGCTGGTGGTTGTGCCCGATCTAAAGGTCACCTTTCCGGATGGCAATCGCGACCTCGTGCTGCATTACGTGTCGCATGCCATTCGCGGCAACGTATTGACCATCACGCTCAAGGACATCAGCCGTGACATATTTGTGGATCTGCAGTATGAGATGGATCCGGAAACAGGAATACTGGCGCGCTCCGTTCGTATCGAGAACCGTACCCAGGCGCCTTTCACTATCGAGCAGGCGTTTGCCGCAACCTGGAACCTGCCGGCTGCCAGCGAATATCAACTTCGGTATCTCACCGGCCGCTGGGCGGGGGAGTGGAATTTACAACAGACGGCGCTGCATCCGGGCAAGGTCGTGCTCGAGAGCCGGCGCGGTTCCACCGGCGACGAGGTGAACCCGTGGTTCGCCATCGAGCTTGGCAAGCAGCCCGATCAGGATGTGGGCGACGTATGGTTCGGCGCGCTGGCATGGAGTGGTTCATGGCAAATCAACGTCGAGACAGACTGGGCAAACCGGCCCCGGGTTACTGGCGGATATACTCCCTTTGATTTCGCCTACATGCTTGCGCCTGGAGAGTCTCTGCAGACGCCAAAATTCTACGGCGGCTATTCGAACGCGGGGATCGGCGGAGCCTCGCGTCTGCTGCACCGCTTGGAGCTTGACTCCATTGTGCCCGGAGCTCCGCATCGCCGCCTGCGGCCGGTGCTTTACAACTCGTGGGAGGCCACAGGTTTCGACGTGAACGAGGCCGGCCAGGAAGGGCTGGCGGAAAAGGCAGCCAGCATAGGCGTCGAGCGCTTTGTGATGGACGATGGCTGGTTCGGCCAACGCAAGGACGATCATGCTGGACTCGGGGACTGGTATGTGAATCCCCAGAAGTTTCCCCACGGTCTAAAGCCTTTGATTGATAAAGTGCATTCACTCGGCATGGACTTCGGGCTATGGGTCGAGCCCGAAATGGTAAACCCTGACAGCGATCTCTATCGCAAGCATCCCGATTGGGTGCTGAATTTTCCCGGGCGCCCGCGTACCGAGGGCCGGCATCAGCTGGTCCTGAACCTCGCGCGTCCCGATGTGCGCGCCTATGTCTACGGCTTCCTCGACAAGCTACTGAGCGAGAACGATATTGCATTCTTGAAATGGGACTACAACCGTAACTGGTCGGAGCCGGGCTGGCCGGCAGCGCCCCTCGCCGAACAAAAGGAGGTCTACGTCAAGTACGTCGAGAACCTCTACGGCATTCTTGCCGAGCTGCGCGAGAAACATCCGCACGTGGAGATTGAGTCCTGCTCCGGCGGTGGCGCGCGCGTTGACCTCGGCATCTTGCGCTACACCGACGAAGTATGGCCTTCGGACAATACCGATCCCTTCGATCGGCTGAGCATTCAGGACGGTTTCACCTACGCGTATTCTCCTGGTCTGATGATGGCGTGGGTCACCGACTCGCCAAACTGGATGAACAACCGGTCGACTTCCCTCGAATATCGTTTCCTCTCGTCGATGCAGGGCAGCCTGGGCATAGGCGCGAACCTGAACAAATGGACTCCCGAAGATTTTGCGACCGCTCAGAAACTGGTGGCCGAATACAAGGTAGTGCGTGCGACGGTGCAGGATGGAGCGCTCTATCGGCTGATCTCGCCGTTGGGAGGCAGTGAATATTCGGCGACCGAGTCAGTGGCGCGGGATGGCCATGAGGCGGTCGTCTTCGCATTTCTGCACTCAAGCCAGCAGGGCAAGCCATATCCTCCGCTTTACCTGCGGGGACTTGACCCGGATGCCGTTTACAGCATTCATGCGCAGGCCGGCAAGCTCATTGATGCGACCGTACCGCGCGCCAGCGGTGACTATTGGATGCATCACGGCGTAGGTGTTTCTCTGCGCGGCGACTTTCAGGCAGCATTCTTTAGGCTGGAGCGGGAGAGTCCCCAATGAAGAGGATTTTGCCGATGCAGTCCGCAATCCGGCGTGGGTTGGCGGAGGAGCGGTCGAAATAGCTCCTTCTCATGGCTAGACGTGTGCTGTCTCGGCCTCGATTTCTTCGAGTGTGCGGCCTTTGGTCTCGGGAACCAGGAAGAACACGAAAACCGCGCCGGCAAGACAGATGGCGCCATAGATAAAGAAGCTGCCTGCGCTGCCCAACGCACGATTGATGAACGGGAATGAATAGGTGAGGGCAAACGACGAGATCCACAGCGCGGAGACCGCCGCCGATACGCCAAGCGAGCGCAGACGGTTGGGAAAGATCTCGGCAATCAGCACCCAGGTCAGCGGCGCGAGCGTCATCGCATAGCATGCGATTGCGCAAAGCGTGAGCACCAGCACTGCCGCACCGTGCTGGCCGACGCGGTAAGCGAATCCGGCCAGCAAGTGCGAGAGTCCGATGCCAAGGCATCCGATGAGCATCAGCGGGCGGCGTCCAAGGCGGTCGACGACAGCCATCGCTACAAGCGTAAAGAGAAGGTTGATGGTGCCGGTAATGACAATATCGAAAAGGATCTGATTGGCGCCAAGTCCGGCTGCCCGATAGACCTCTTCTGCGTAGTTGAAGAGAATATTGATGCCGCTCCACTGTTGAAGTACGGCCAGTACAATCCCGACAATAAGCACGGTGCGCACGCCAGGCCGCAGCAGTCCGCGCCAGCTTGCGGTCCGATTTTCTTCGTTGCGCAGTGAATTAATGATTGCTGCGGTTTCTGCCGTGGCGTATTCCGCACTGCCGCCGATCCTGCGCAGCACCTTCGCGGCTTGTTCTGTGCGCCCGTGAACGAGAAGCCAGCGCGGGCTCTCCGGTATTCCAAACGCCGCGGCGAGAAAGATAATCGCTGGTACGGCAACCGCCGTGAACATCCAGCGCCAGCCGAACTGGACATTCCACGACATTAACAAAGCGTCGGGTGAGAAGTGCTCAGGCACGGGAGCGGCAATCTGCCAGTTCACGATCTGCGCGAGGAGAATGCCGATGACAACCGCGAATTGATTGAGACTTACCAGGCGCCCGCGATGGGCAGCCGGGCTTACCTCCGCAATGTACAGCGGGGAGATGTTCGAGCTGAGGCCGATGGCCACGCCACCGGCGATCCGCCACAGGATGAAAGTCGCGAAAGAGTGTGCCCATCCGGTGAGGATGGAGGAAACTGCAAAGAGCACAGCCGACACGAGCAGCACCGGCTTGCGTCCGTAGCGATCTCCGACTGCTCCCGCAACGAGCGATCCGGCAAAACAACCTACCAATGCGCAGCTATTGGCCCAACCCACAGCCGATGCACTCTGAAGATGAAAATAGATCTCGAAGAATTGTCGCGCTCCACCAATCACCACCCAGTCATAGCCGAAGAGCAGGCCTCCGAGCGCCGCAACCAGGGCGATACCCCAGACATATGCAGTAGAACGCGGGGCGTGCGTCGACTCGCTCTTTCCAGCGGAAACCGTCGGGGTGTGCATTTCTAGCCGCCCCCCCGTCCAGCCGGCTTGTCCACAAGCAGGTCGCGTGCGCCGGCATGAGATCGATCCAGTCTTTGGACCTCATCAAGTGCCGCTTGTGCTTCAGTGTCTAAACCTAGTCCTGTCAGCGCCTGTGCTTGGAGGAATGTCGCCGTGATGTGTTGACGCTTCTGCAGTTCTTCTTCGAAGAGCAGCATTGTCGGCAGGGAAGTAGCAAAATAATCGATCTTTGGAGTCTTCCTCTTCAACTCCGTTGCATAGTCAAGGATGCTCACAAACAGCGACGTAGCTTCCTTCTTTCGGCTCAGGCGGCGCAGTGCCATGGCGCTCCAGTAGGTCATCTCGGAGACAGTTCGCACCTGCATCTGCTGAAAGTCGCCGCGCTGCCGTTCGGCATTCTTCCAATGCAGCGTTGCGCGGTCAACATTCCCGGCTGCAGCCCAGGCTTCTCCAAGCCAGAACTCAATGTTGCTGCTGTTGGCCAGAAGATGCCGCGCCTCATTGAGGCTTTGCGGAGGACGATCCGCAGCCTCGAAGTGTTCGATCGCACGATCGGCGTTGCCCGCGGCAAGCGCATCGCGACCCAGCAGAAGGTGCGCGCGGACATATTCGCCCAGTACCAGGCCTTCGCCGCCCTCCCAGGGCTGAAAGTTTCGTGAGAGCAGCACCGCGAGCGCATCGGCCGCTCTGCCCACCTGGTTGTACAGAGCCGCGAGCTCCACTGACAGGTCGTCGCGCAGCGCAACGAGATCACGACGGATCTCCAGCCGGGCGAGCCGTTCAACGGGATCGTCTCCCAGCCGCTTGTGAAGCTGGTCCTCTTCATAAAGGATGCGCGCATCATCCGGGTCTGCAATTCTCGCACGACGAAAGGCCTCGCGCGCCCTCTTCTTATCATGTTCCACGTTGTAGTAGGCAATGCCAAGATTGCGCCAGGCGGTAGGAAAGGCCGGATCGAGTTCTGCGGCCCTTTGCCATTGCTCGATCGCGTCGCGATGGCGTCGGCGGTCATAGAGAAAATTGCCGAGATAGTAAGGCGCGCGAGCATCTCCGGCATTCGCGGCAATCGCTGCCTGAAGCACCTTCATCTCTTCAAGCCGGTTTGGAAATACATAGGTCGGATCCGCTGCTGCGGCCTGAGCATAGAGGTTGCGGCTTCCTGCAACGTCACCCCCAATCGCCGCGACAAAAGCGCGAGTGTACAGCGCTATCGGTCCTGTCTCACCTTCGAGAACTTTCTCAGCATCGTCCAGAAGACCCGCGCGGATCAAGTCGTAAGCCAGGTCTAGGCGCTGTCCCGGATTTGCCGGAGGAATGCCTGTCTTCAGAAAACGACTCCAGATGTCGAGAGGATCGAGCGCGAGAGCTGCATCGAGGTCGGCCTCCGCTTCGGCTATGCGCTTGAGTCGGCGAAGAACAACAACACGGAGATTTCGTGCCCCCAGATTATCGGCATCAGCGCGCAGGGAGCGATCGAGATGTTCCATCGCTGCTGAGAGATGACCGCTGCACACATCGATCTCCGCCAGGCGGTGATAGCCGGGCCCACGCCACGCCGCCGACCACGTTGCCTTGTAGAAGGCATCATAGGCCTCTTGGCTGCGGTTCTCGAATGAAAACACTACGCCGAAGTTGTAGTAAGGTTCGCTGTCATAAGGATTGGGATTGCGGGCGGTCAGCCGCTCGATAGCCCTGCGGAAGCAGCTCTCAGCCAGTGCAAATTCTCCGCGACGTAAGTGAGTTCGCCCCAAAGCGTTGTTGGTGCGGCTGTCATGAGGATCGCGCCGGAGCGCCTCGCGCCAGTATGGTTCCGGCTCACGGGTGGCGTGGCGATATTGCTCAAGGTGAAGTCCGGTCAGATAAAGTTCATCTGTTGTTGCAATTTCTTCGAGCGCAGGGGGTTCAGTAGCTTGAACCGGCGCTAGGGCGGGTGAAATCTCTGCGGGAGCGTAGCGCAGGAGCACGTCGCCTCCTGACTTAAGCTCAAGCACCCATGCCTCTTCTTTGCTCGGAAGTTCCAGGCTGATGTGCGCAGGGGTTTCGGGTCGTAGCGTCCCGGTCCACGCGCTGATTTCCACATCTCCTGAAGTCAGCCGCAGGGTACAGTCTGTGATCTCGCGCGTTACCGACACATGGGCCTTGGCGGTTTCACCTTCGCGTGTCACGCGCAGAGCAGCATGCAGATTCGCGGTATCGGGAATCCCGGTTTCTCGAATCGGATACCAGAACTGGCTGAAGCTCTTCGTCTCTCCTGGAGCCAGGAAGGAGAAGTCGGGCTGATTGTCCGTGTAAACACCGGCCATCAGCTCGATATAAGGGCGATCGCTATCCGTGAGACTGCGATCCCAGGCGTAGCCGAATTCGTGATTGCCCCACGTCCACTGCTTTTTGCCCGGAGCAATATGGTGATTGGCTACATGCACCACACCTGCGCGCGCCGCATGATCATAGCCGCCGAAAAAATCTTCGCGCGAGTTGGCAATCATGTAGCTGGTCGGGACCGGAATGTTGGCATACCAGCGCAGGTCGTTTGCAGGGTATGAGCCATCAGGAACAAAATTACGCGGCATGTCGTTTGCCGGCACACCGTGCAGCGCCCGCTCGCCGTAAGGAATGCCGTAATACACGCCAAGGCTCTCGGGAAACTCGGTGATCGCCCGTTTGGCGTGATCGGCCACATAGCGCACATCCTGCGGGAAAAAGGATTGATAGTGTTCGTGAACGCGCGTGGCAACGTTGGCCCACCAAAGGAAGGTCTGTGTGTCCCAAGTTCGGTTATAGAGCCGGACCTTCAGTTCGAGGTAGGCGCATCCTGGCCGCAGACAGACGCCATGCATGCCCTTCATCCGTGATATGGGATCGTGGTCGCTGCACCACACAGTGATCGAGCCGTCCTTGTCGCGCTCGATTGCGACTTCGACCGGCATAAACGTCGCCGGGCGATGGTGCTGCGGCCAATTGAATTCGACCCCGCCCGAGATCCACGGGCCGGCGAGACCAACGAGCGCCGGCTTGATCACGTTCTGGCGATAAAAGAAATCGTAGCCGTTGATCTTGTCATATCCCACATGAATGCGACCGCCGAGCTCCGGCATGATCATCAGGCGCAGGTATTCGTTTTCGAGATGCACTGCCTCCCACGCATGCTCGCATGGCTCTGTCGCGACGCGGTCAATCACGGGCAGGGGATACACCTTGCCGCTGCTGCCTTGATACACGCGCTTTTCCAGGAAGAGAGGATTAGGGTCGGGCTCTGCCGGTAGATAGGTTTTCAGAACGATGGATTCCTGCCAGGCCTTTACCGCGCCGGCTTCGCTTGATGGCGCGGCGGGCAGTTGCAGCACCGACGTTTCTGTGGCGCGCGAGTTCATTGTTTGGCTAGACATGATCGACCTGTACTGAAGTGTCAGTTAGGCGTTAACGTTATCGTACACGTGAAAGGTTGGCAACCACTTTTTCTTTCACAATAGGCGTCGGGAAAAGCTGGGCGCGCTGCAAAATTTAACCGAAATCTCGTAAATGTTTTGCTTGACAATCGATAAATGGCGACTCTAAAGTGTCCCTCGTTTCTGTTTGTTCGTTAACGTTACCGGAATATTTGCTTCTCAATTCACCCATAAAGGTCATGGAGGCCCCCAACTATGATCACCCGCATCTTATCCTGTGATAGTCAACAGCCAGCCCCTCACAACACCATGCCGTCGAGTTGCTTTCGGAAGGGTTTCAGCCGAAGGCTGCTTACTGGTGCCTTCGCCATCACCCTGCTCGCATTCGTGTCGGCTTCCGCGCAGGTGAATAGTACAGGACAACGGCCCTATCTCGGCTGGAGCACCTTCAGCGAACAGACCATCAACTCCGGTTTTCTCACCCAGGCCAACGTTGCCGCCGAGTCTGACGCTCTGGCGTCTTCCGGGCTGCAGATACACGGCTTCCAGTACATCAATATCGACTCAGGCTGGCAGGGAAGCTTTGACGCCAATGGGCGGCCTATTCCGAATACAGCCACGTTTCCGGACATAAAGGCGTTGGTTGATCATATCCATCAGAACGGTCAAAAGGCCGGTATCTATTGGATTCCGGGAGTAGAGTACCCGGCGGTGGTGGCAAATTCGCCTATCCTTGGCACGCCATATCACATCCAGGACATCCTGGTCGTGCCCTACACGGCAGGCAATGCTTTCGGGGCGCCCGGGACCTCGCCGTATCACTACAAGATCGATTTCACCAAGCCCGGTGCTCAGGAGTACATGAATTCAGTAGTCGCGCTCTTCGCCTCGTGGGGCATCGATTTCATCAAACTTGACGGCGTCACGCCCGGCTCGGACAGCTATGATCTTTCGATCGACAATCGATCGGATGTCGAGGCCTGGTCGAAGGCTATCGCCGCCAGCGGACGCCCGATATGGCTGACAATTTCCTGGGCGCTCGATCAGGATTACCTCAGCGTGTGGCAGCAGTACGCCAATGCACGGCGCATCGATCAGGACGTGGAATGCGAAGGAGGCTGCGCTACGCTCACCGATTGGCCCCGCATTTATGAGCGCTTCCGCGATCTGCCCAACTGGGAAAATGCCTCAGGTCCTCAACTGGGTTGGAATGACATGGACTCGCTGGACATTGGCGACGGCGCACTCGACGGTTTGAGCAACGAAGAAAAGCGGTCGGCCTTGTCATTGTGGGCGCTCGCGAATGCGCCGATCTACCTCGGAGGCGATCTCACCAAGATCGACAGCTTCGGCAAGCAGCTTGTGACTAATGACGAAGTGCTCGCCGTGGATCAGACGGGAAAACCCGCGACCCAAGTGCTTGATGGGGACCTGGAGGTCTGGGTGGGCGATCTCGGCAATGGCAGCTACTACGTGGGCATCTTTAATATGAACGCCACGGTTACAAATGCACGCATTCCGTGGAGTCTGCTGGGCTTCGCAAACGCGCTGCAGGTTCGCGACCTTTGGGCGTATCGCAATCTGGGGTTTGTACCGGGCGGCTTCTCGACAGTGCTTCAAGCCCATGGCTCCCGCCTTCTTAAAATCACGGGCGTCGGACGCCCTGCGCCATCGCCGTCCACTGCCTATGAGGCGGAGTCTGCCATCCTCGGCGGATCTGCGGTCATTGCAAGCTGCTCCGCGTGTTCTGGAGGAGAAAAAGTAGGCGGCCTGGGTCTCGGAACGGATAACAAGGTCACCTTCAACAATGTCTACGCACCGAGGGCTGGCGAATACCTGATGCAGGTGGACTCGATGACGCAAGGGCTCCGCTCTTATCTCTACAGCGTGAATGGCGGTGCCTTTCAGACGCTGAATTGCGGAGGCGGAAGTTTCTTCCTTCCCGGCGGCACAACTGTGCCCGTCCATCTCGAAAAAGGTGTGAACACGATTGCGTTCGGAAGCCCGGTAAGTTATCCACCCGATCTCGATCGCATCATCATCAGCGGTAATGGAGATTTTCCGCCTCCCACGTCAGAGACCTATGAAGCGGAGGTGGCAACGCTGAGCGGAACAGTAACCGGAGGATTCAGTAACTATTCGTCGGGACTGGGGAAAGCCGGCAATATTGGCGCGGGCACTGCGAATTCGGTGACCTTTTCGGATGTCACTGTTCCAGCGACCGGCACGTATCAACTGGAGATCGACTACCAGACCAGCGGGCCGCGCTCTTACTTCATCAGCGTCAACGGAGGTACAGCCATGGAGCTTGATCTGAACGGCAGCACCTTCAACGATCCGGTCCCAATTGTTCTTCCTGTGCAACTGCACGGCGGCACCAACACGATCAGTATCGGCAATCCTACTGGATACGCGCCTGATCTTGACCGTATTGTCATTGCCCCTGAAGTTCCAGACGCAAACTGACCAAGCTAGCAGTCGGAAAGGCGCACACCGAGGGCAAGAATGAGGCGTTTCATCCGCTTCACTCCTGTGCGCCACCGCTGTTCGGCAGATTGATACTGCTTGCCGGAGAACCCTGGGACATCGGTGCATCCAGTCCGCCGTCCAGAGTGTAGTTTTCGAGAGAGGTGGCAGATTCCCAGGCGTCGTGAAGCGCCTTCAAATAACCGATCTGTAGCTGGAAGAGCGTCCGCTGCGATATGAGCACCTGCGGGTAGGCCTGTGCCATGTTCTGGTACTTCTCGAGGTAGAGCTCGTATGCCTTTGTCGCCCGCGGAATCAGTTGTGCCTTATATCGCTCGGCCTGGAACCTGGCGGAAAGATAACTCTGCGCGATTACCTCTGCATGCTGCTGAAGCCGTAGTCGTTCTCGTACGGCGTCCTGTTCCGCCCGCTCGATCTCGGCCTTGGCCGCTTCGATATTGCCCTGGTTGCGGTTCCAGAGAGGGATGTTGATTCCTGCGGTTGCGAAGCTCTGTGCGCCGACCGGCCTTACGGGGTTGGTGCTTACCTGCTCTCCGTTATATTGCTCTCCAGCACGCAACTGAAGATCGGGAACATTTTCGCGTTTTGCTTCTCTCAAGCGGGCATGCGCTACTAATGATTCCTGCTCGGCCCGCTTCGCCGTAGGGCTATCGGTAACGATGCGGTCAACGATTTGCTCTGCGTTGAGATCCGGAATCTGTTCCAGGTCGCCCTTTAAGGGGCTTGCAGGGAGCTGAGCCTTGCCTGCCCGAGCTGCCAGCGTGTGAAAGGCTGCGAGGTATTCGCGCTGTGCAGCTTCGTAGTCTATCTTTGCCTGTTCCGACTCGACTTCAGTTTGCAGAATGTCGGGCGCGTCTGCCTGCCCGACGTTCGCGAGTTGGTGCACGGTTTCAACGGCGTCGAGCGCGACACCGAGCAATCGCCGCCGCAGCTCCACGGCCGCTTGTGCGGCGAGAGCATCATAAAAGGCCTGTTGGACATCGTTGCAAACGCGCGAAGTTTGTTCTTCGACGCCAATCTGGTCGGACTTACTCTGCTGTTCGTAGACTTTGCGCCGCACACCCAGCTTTCCGCCTAGGACGATGGTCTGCTGAATGAACCCACCCTGCTCGCCACCACCGTACCATCCGCCTCGAATTTGCTCGCCCTGGTACCCGGCGCTCGGATTCGGATAGAGTCCAGCTTGTCGTGCCTGTGCCTGTGACTCGCGAACCAAAGCATTGGCCTGCTTCAGCGTGGGATTGTTGGCTTCGGCGAGAGTTTCAAAATCGGCCAACGCCATGGCTGGACGTCCCACGACATCTTTCAAGAGCTCTGGCGCAGGCAGGTTCTCGCCAGTGTGTTTCGCTGGGTTCTCGGGTTCCTGGAGCATCCTGGTCTGATGGGTGTCCAAGCCTCGTGTTGACGGCGACACATTTATCTGGGGACAACCGCGCATCACCATTCCGTCCATGCATTGTGTCGAGCCGCTCTGGGGCTTCGGGGGTACAAAACTTTGCGCCCAGGCGGCTCCGGTAATTGCGCTGGCGATTGTGAGTGTGAGAATACTGAGCTTCATGATCTTCTCCTCGCGCTCAAGCGCGCTCCAGAATTGCGGCATAAGGGTCGTTGGATCGCTTTGCTTGTTTCATCCGGGAGAGAACGGCGTCATATCTGTCCGGCTCCAGCACACGAACGAAGGTCATCATCCCCTGCATGTAACCGCTCCATCCTGGTTTCAGACCGTAGTTCTCAGGGCGTTCAACCGCCGCGTCCATCGTCATCATCGGCCCTTCCATGTAGGCGTCCTGCGGGAAGTTCGGAACGCTGTTCGCATCGGGAGCAATGTCGAGTTGCATATCTCCCATCTGCGTACTGCCCATGTCGTGTTGCATCCCGGACATCGCAGCCTTCGCCATGACTTCTGAGAGCGGGCCGTTCGTTGAAGCGGTATCTGAGGTGTTGCCGACACCGCCAAGTCCTCGTCCCACCGCTGGTCCGTAGTCATCTCCCAACGGAACGCCAGGCGTGCCTTGCAGCATTCCCATGCCGGTATTCATGTCTCCACCTGCGAGAATTCCCGCGGTGCGCGTCATCTTGCCAACGTTTGACGACATCTGGTTCATCATGTGGTGAGGAAGATGGCAATGCAGCATCCAGTCGCCGGGATTGTTGGCGACAAACTCGACTGCGCGCGCCTGGGCGACGCCGACAAGCACGGTATTACCGGGCCACCAACCGGTTTCCGGAATGCGCCCGCCTTCCGTTCCGGTCACGTAGAAGGTGTGACCGTGCATGTGCATCGGGTGGTGGTCCATGCCCAGGTTCACGAAGCGAATCCGCACGCGGTCGCCCAACTTCACGATTAACGGCGTGTTCGCAGGGCCGGCTCTACCATTGAGCAGCAGCCAGTTGAACTCCATGTTCATGGTGTTCGGGACAGTGTTGCTAGGCAGTACGGCATACTCCTGCAGATGAATCAGGAAGTCCTTATCGCAGTGCGGACGATATGGCTCGGCCGGGTGCATGATGAAACCGCCGAGCATCCCGGCCATCTCCTGCATCGCCATGTGCGAGTGATAGAAATAGGTGCCTTCCTGATGAATGTCGAACTCGTATACGAAGCGACCGCCCGGCTTAAGCGGAGGCTGGCTGATTCCCGGCATTCCATCATTCCGGATCGTATCCTCGAAACCGTGCCAGTGCATCGAGGTTGGCTCTGGCAGATGGTTTTCGAAAATTACGCGAACGTGATCGCCCTGGTTGACCTGAATTGTCGGCCCAGGCGCGCTGCCATTGAATCCCCAAACGTCTATGGACTTCATCGGGTTGATCTGCTGCCTGATAACTTCCGCGACGAGCCGGAATACCTTTGTGTTACCGTCCATCGTGAACGGCAGGTCACCGATATCGGTAGTCACGACGGGCACCTTGAATGCTATGGCGGAAGGTCTGGCTGGACGCTGTTTGAGCGAAGCCGGTTTGCTGGTCGATTCGGCGGAAAGTCTCGACGCGGCAAGGATGCCGGCGCCAAAACCTGCCGCCTTCTGAATGAAGGTGCGGCGAGTACTCATAAAAACTCCTCGTTGGGAGAGGAAACTTACCTGTAAGGTCGCGCAGGTGTGCGTGCCTAAGGCTCACTGGAAATGCAATACGAGGAGATGGTGCTAGATGCGGAGGGAAGAACCCGGACGCAGGTCGAGTGGGGCGCCCGGGTGTAGCGGGTCCGGGGGGCGGCCAGTCGAGGATGTAGTTCCAACGCTGCCCTCTAATGGACGGACCAATGGAGACGTAACAACCGTCGCGTAATGCCTGGAGAATAATTCATCGGGCGTCGAGTGTTTGCTGATTGCCAAGAACTCAGCTTGGCAGACAGAGGCCCCGCAGCTTAGACCACTTACTCCGGAACTGCCATCGTTACTGCAATCCATCGGCATGCCGTGGCAATGCGCCATATGCGCATTGTTGCCGCAATCAGAGAAGCGTGACGGGCTGACCATAGACGAACAGCGGAGATCACAGTTGGCTGCGAGCGTCTGGACTGTGGCCAGCAGCAATAGGGCTGTGACGAGGATGGACTTTCTAATCATTCGTTCGAAGCCGAGGAACCGGGAACCCTAAGGATCGCCCAACCCCGCCTGCTCTCCGTATAGCACGTTTAACAGAACGCGGCAATCTACAGACTAAGACCGATTTATTCGTGAATCGACATTACAGCAACCGCTCCTCTGCACATTCTACGAATGAGTTGCAACTGGGCGATGCCCTGCTCGGCATTGCGAAATCAAAGAAGATCAGCCAAACCCCACCCAACAGGAAAGCCCGGACCTCTGTGTCCGGGCTCCCTCGTTTCCGTCCTTCTTCCGCTTTACTGCAGTGCGTTGATCAGCCCCGTACCGTTCGGACTGCCCCAACCGGTCACCAGGTCATAGCCGGTAATCGCCGAATAGCTCCCCGACTTGCCGCTAGTGATGTCGTGGAAGTTGGTCGCGTAACTCGACGTCACATTCTGCGAGTAGATCGTCGGATTGATAAACCCGATCGTTCCCAGGCCGCTGGCCGCCCGTTGCTGGTTGACCAGTGCAATATACGCCGCCCACATCGGAGCCGCGAAGCTCGTGCCGCCATACTCGTTCGCTAGGCAACTCGTCTGGTCGGCACAGGTATAGAAGGTGAAGTTAGCATTCGCCGAAACATCCGGCCCATTCCGGTAGGTCGTTGACCCCTTGTTGCTCGAGTTGATCACGCCCGACAGCTTCTGCCACGACGGAATCGCAATCTTGTCCGGAGAAATCCCGCCGCCGCTGTCCACCCACGCCGTCTCCGACGCCCACGCTCCGCCTGCGCTTTTGGTCGTCAGGTCCGTCCCGCCGACTGACACCACATTCGCATCGTCCGCCGGCCAGGCCTCATTCCTCCTCGACCACGTCGAGCTGTCGCCCGACGCCGCAAAGAAGTTCTGCCCCTGCGCCGACATCTTCTCGAAGTACGGATCCAGCGTGCTCGGATCAGCCGGCGTCCAGCCCCACGAGCAGCCAATCGTCGTCGGCAGCGGACTGTGCGTCGTCATCGCGCTGATGATCGCCGTATCCGTCGATCCGACATACATCACCAGGCTCTTCAACCCCGGAGCCATCCCCAGAGCCTGCGTCATATCGAGCGTCTGCTCCGTGTCGTCGCAGTAGCCGCCCGCCCTGCTGTACACGCACGACGTGCTTGTCCCGTCCGTTGAAAGCACCGTGACCGGCACATTGTTCGTCTGCTTGGCATTCTTGTAGTAAGTCGTCAGATCGGCCAGGTCCGTCCCCAGGTACTCGAACAATCCCAGGTTCTGTCCCGCGCCCGTCAGCGCTGTTCCGCCGTAATACGCCGCGCGCATGTCACTGCCCAGAAAAGACGCCGACGGCCCCGACCCGGTCGTCGCATGCGTCACCAGCCTCTTTGCATCCACGCCCAGAGCTGCTGCTGCTTCGCTCCGCTTCACATACATCGGATGCGGGATCGAATAGTTATCCAGCCCCGACACATGCCATAACTGGAACGGCAATGTCGTCGTCGGCTCCCGGTCCGGTGAGTAGAAGATACGCGGTTCTCCGTCGGATGCTGATAGGTCCGCATGCTCACGTTGAAGGCCTTCTCCACCGCCGACACCGGCCCCTTTACCTGCACTTCCATGCCATCCCGCGATCCGCCGATGACCGCCAGGCCGTTCGCCTTCGCGAACGCTACCACCGCGTCATATTCCTGCTCGCTCGGGCCGAACCGCTCCGTAAACTGCGCCGGCGTTAGAAACTGGTGATAGATGCCGCTGTTCGGATCGTACAGCTCTTCCAGAAAGCTCTTTAGTCCGGCCTCGTCCCGCAATTGCAGGACAATATCCAGCGTCATCATCTGATTCTTGGGAAGCTGCCCGACAGCCTGCACCCGCCCGCTGCCGACCACCTCCCGCACGTGATGTGTCGACGTGTACTGCGCCTGTACATCCATCGACACCATCGATACCAAAGCGATTGCCGCCAAAACCGGGGTCGACTTCCGGATCCCGGATTGCCAACTTCCTGACCTGCCAATTCTCAACTTGCGAATCATGCAACTCTCCTGTGAGGGGGGTATCTCTTGGAGGTGTCCGCCTGACGTGCACTGCCACGGGCAGCCTTTTGAGTCAGCGTAGAGTACCACTGCCACCCGCGAGTGGCGAGCGAAATTCAACGCCAATCCGCCATTCGTCCCGTTTCAGAACCGTTCGTCACGCTTTCTAGACGTTATGTCACGCGACGCTCCGCGACGACTGTTCACCCTCAGACCGCCCCGCCGCTTCAATGCCTTTCCGTGATGTCAAAAAAAGAATTGCGAAAACCACACATCCGTTTCCGGATTCTGGCCGTTCACCACGCAGATGATTCTCGCCCGCTTCCGCCGGGCCCTTGCGGTAGCCGGGCATCCCCGCTCACCAATGGTTCGTTAACCCTTCACTGCAAATGAGGTCACATGACGAATAACAAGAATCAGGAGCTTTCTTCCTCGATCGCGCAGGCGCGCATCGGACGACGCACTTTCCTCAATCAGGCCGCGTTGCTCGGCCTGGGTGCAGCGGCAACTACCATCACTCTCGGCAGCGCCAAAGCAGCGCGTGCTGAACAGGCATCATCCGCGCAACGCATGGCGGAGATGGAGCAGGCGAAAGACCAGGTCGCCGAAATCTTTACCGCCGCTCTCATTGCCGAGGACCTGGCCACCACCTTCTATTACAACGGCCTCATCGGCAAAGTCATCCAGGATCCCGCCCTCGCCGGGCCCGGTGGCTCCGCCACCGAGGTCGGCAGTAACGGCAATGTCGGCAATGTCAACTATCTCCAGGCTGCGCTCAGCCAGGAGATCGAACACGCCAACCTCTTTCGCTCCTTGCTGGGCATCGCAAAACCCGGAAACGACCCCGTCCAGAGCTTCTACTTCCCCACTGGAAGCTTCGACACTCTGGCCGCCTTCACCGGCCTGCTGGATGCGCTCGAGAACGCATTCATCGGAGCCTACCTGAACGCCATCCAGGAGTTCACCTTCAAGACTGTCGGGCGGCGCGTCGATGAAGACTCGGCCGATTCGGTTGCCGACGGCAAAACCTACAGCGCCGAGCAAATGGCCTACTTCGCCAAGGTGGCCGGAACAATTCTCGGAGTCGAATCCGAGCATCGCGTCCTGGGCCGCGTCATCAGCAACACCAACCCCGCGAACAATCTCGCCTACGAGCAGACCGACGGATTGACCGCCGTTTATAACGGCCCGAATTCCGCTGTCGCCGCCCTCACCCCGTTCCTGACCGCGAGTACCGGGCCCGGATACTCGCTGGCGACGGCGCTCGCCAAACAAGGCACCGTCTCTCTGCCCGTAACCGGAAACCCGCCGGCATTTTAATCAGCGCCCGAAGGAAGCACGAGCAGTCGTCAGACAGAAGAAATCGCCCAGGTCCCGATCCCCCTTCGGATTCAGGGACCTGGGTTCTCCATTTGCCGCAATCTCTCACTCCTTGTCGTACACCGCCATGCTGGAGATCTTCTTTCCGGCCGAATCCGTTCCCTTCAGGTGAATCGTGCGGCTCTTGCCGTCCTTCGACACCTCAATGCGGCCCGTTGTAACAACTTTGCCGCCCATCTTATTGGCAAGATCCAGCGTCCGCTCGTTGACCTGCTTGTACGACCTTGAGTCTGCAGTGGGATCCCCAGTCAGCGGATAATCCTTCCCGTCGAACTTGCCCGTCCACTCCGTGTGCGACGGCTTGCCCTCTCTGTCAGTCCCGTCCGTGGTCACCTTCACGCTGTCACCCGCAGCCTCGTAGACAACCGTCGTGTTCTTCGGAGCCCCGGCCGGAATCTTCGACTTGGCTTCGTTGAGCTTCCACGTGCCCATGTTCGGGTTATCGGCAAACGACAGGGCTGCTCCGGCAAAACAAAGCGCCGCGGTTAATATCAGGTTCCTTGCTTTCATGTGTTTCTCTCTTTTCTGGGGGACCGCCACAAACTATACGCCCCCACAGAGATCACCAGAGCGCCACTACCGCTTTGGATTAGGCCCTCCCCTGACTTTGTCATCCTGAGCGAAGCGCGCAGCGCGGAGTCGAAGGACCTGCTTTTAGCAGTCCCATCTCGGAGCCTATCCTTGAGTAACTCTGGATCTCGGCCCCGGACTAATCCCCGGTGGCTTTTCTGTGCCCTGAGCCCTGCGCCCTGCGCCCTGTTCCCTGAGCCCTGCCTTAAGCCCTGTTCGCTGTCCTGCGTCCTGTGCCCTGTGCCCTGGAATGTAGTGAAACCGCACCAGGTAGATATTCTGGCCCTTGCCGTGCTTCGCAACCTTTAAGAGATCCAGCACGCCCAGAAACCCCGACGCCCGCGCCAGCTCCGGAGTAATATCCGGAAACCCGATCGCCTCGATCGAATCCACTTCGATCTCGCCCCCATCCATGCGATACCGCTTGCCCACCGTCACCCGCGGACTCATCCAGATCCGCACGCTGCACGTAATCTCTCCGCGTTTCACACCCTCCCGCAGCCGCCTGGTAAACGTCATGCCGAGAGTCTAACTCCGGCACTCTTAACCATGTCATCCTAAGCGAAGGTACCGCGGCAAACGAGTCGAAGGACCTGCATCCTTCCGCAGCCATGGTAGGAGATCAACTCACCCTCACCAGCTCAGATTCCAGATATGGACATGCCACTTCCAGAGACCATCTTCTTGCTTCCAGAAAACGACATACTTGATATCCACCTGGACTTCAGGTTGTCCGGCAGGTTCTGCCGTGATTACGCTCCTTCCGACTTCGACCAGATCGTCTCCAGCGGGCATTACATCCAGAGACTGGCGCGCCGTTGACTTTGCGTTGTAGGACCGGATTATGTCGAACCAGAACCCTTTGATCTCCTGCCGGCCTGTGACCATCAGCCTGCCCGGCGGCAGGATCCGCGCATCTGTCGTGTAAATCTGGTCGATAGCATCGAAGTTCCGCTTGCCGAAGACTTCAGCGTTGAACAGATCGCTGGTCTTCGCCATCTCTTGCTTGATTTCACTGAGAGATTGCTTGGCAGCATCCATGGCCCGCAATCCTATTCGAATCCCGCCAGTCTTTCCACTCGCAGGCTTTTCCACTTGTCTCCTGAAACCGGGAAAGAAATTGCCGCTGACCACTCTTCACGTCCTTCACTCTCCAATTGATCTATCCTTGTGCACACCGCAAGGAGGCACTATGAATGTCGTCCTCTACTCCGCCACCGGAATGATCGGCAGCCGCATCCTCAAAGAGCTCATCTCCCGCGGACATTACATCACCGCCGTTGTCCGCGACCCCTCCAAGGTCCCCGCTCACCCAGCCGTCGCCGCCCTCAAAGGAGACATCTTCGACGCCGACGACATCGCCGCCAAGACCATTGGCGCCGACGCCGTCGTCAGCGCCTACGGGCCCGGCGCCGGAGACGTGAACGACCTCGTCAAGGCCACCCGCTCCCTCATCGCCGGCCTGCACAAAGCCGACTCCCGCCGCCTCATCTTCGTCGGCGGAGCCGGCAGCCTCCAGGTCGCTCCCGGAGTCGACCTCATCGACTCCGGCCATCTGCCCGAGGAATACAAGGCCATCGCCATCGCCCATCGCGACGCCCTCAAACTCCTCAGCGAGTCCGATCTTCTGTGGACCTATTTCTCGCCGCCAGGATTCATCCAGCCCGGCCAGCGCACCGGCAAATTCCGTCTCGGCACCACCTCCCTCATCACCGACGAAAAGGGAAACAGCACCATCTCCGCCGAAGACTACGCCGTCGCCCTCGTCGACGAACTCGAATCCCCCAAACACATCCACGAACAATTCACCATCGGCTACTGACCGACGCGGTTCGTTCTGTGCGCATTTTGCGCATTGTTTGGTATAAGCTCAGTGCCATCTTGGAACTCCGCCGCGACCATCATGCCGGGGGAGGACTTTCTGGGCGACGTTCGAGTGCACCAGGAAAACTATGGCAAGTCAGCGAGAGTTGGCAGAGCGATTGTGCGACGCCGCGCTCGACCTCACGCCGGCCGAGCGAAAGGCATTCCTCGACCGCGCATGCAACGGTGATCCAGAGCTAAGGCAGGACGTTGAATCCCTCCTCGCCGAAGATGCAGAAGCTGGCAGCTTCCTCGAACCTCCGACCCTGCAAGACCTCACCATCGCCTCCGTCAGCATACCCAGGACAGTCATCGGGCCCTACCAGTTGCTCGAATTGATCGGTGAGGGCGGCATGGGAGAAGTCTGGCTGGCCGAACAAAAGCAGCCCGTGCGCCGCCGCGTCGCCATCAAGCTCATCAAGGCCGGCATGGACACCCGCGAGGTTGTGGCCCGCTTCGAATCCGAGCGCCAGGCCCTCGCGCTCATGGATCACCCTGCCATCGCCAAGGTCTTCGACGCCGGATCAACGCCGGAAGGCCGTCCCTACTTCGTCATGGAGTACGTGGCCGGCGTCCCGATCACCACTTACTGCGATAAGCACAAGCTCACCGTGCGTCAGCGCATGGAGCTCTTCATTCACGTCTGCGAAGGCGTGCAGCACGCCCACCAGAAGGCGATCATTCACCGCGACCTGAAGCCCTCGAACATCCTCGTCACTGAGGTCGACGGCAAGCCTACGCCGCGCATTATCGACTTCGGCGTGGCCAAAGCGCTTTCGCAGAAGCTGAGCGCGGGAACCATGTACACGCGAGTGGGGACCATCGTGGGCACGCTGGGCTACATAAGCCCGGAGCAGGCTGACTCGGCGGGTGAGGACATCGACACACGCACCGACGTCTACTCCCTCGGTGTCGTGCTCTATGAACTGCTGGTAGGCGCTCTGCCGCTGGATTTCCAGAAGCTTGCCTATGATGAAGTGCTGCGTCGGCTCCGCGAGCAGGATGCGCCGCGTCCGAGCACAAAGCTGCTCACGCTGGGCGGCGGCTCTGCCATTACGGCGCAAAATCGCAGCGCGGATCCTCCAACGCTGATCCGACAACTGCGCGGAGATCCCGATGCCATTGCACTCAAGGCCCTCGAGAAGGACCGGGCGCGACGTTACCCCTCGGCGTCCGAACTCGCCGCAGACATTGGCCGGTACCTGCGCAACGAGCCGGTCATCGCACACCCGCCGAGTACTGCATATCGCGCAGGAAAATATGTCCGCCGCCATAAGCTCGGGGTAGGAGCGGCCTTGATCGCCGTACTACTTTTGACCGGAGTCGCCATAGTCCAGTCCGTAGAACTGCGCCGTATTCGCCTCGAGCGAGACCGTGCAGACCGCATCACCCAGTTCATGACCGGCATGTTCAGGGTTTCAAATCCGAGTGAAGCCCGCGGCAACACCGTCACTGCGCAGGAAATCCTCGATAAGGCCTCGACTGAGATCGTCGCCGGCCTCAGGAACGACCCGGAACTGCAGGCCAAAATGATGTACACCATGGCGGAGACATATGATGGCCTTGGTCTTTATTCCCGCGCGCAGCCGTTGCTTGAACGTGCGATAGAGATTCAGCGGCACGTTCTCGGCTCGCGCAATGCTGAAACCCTAACCTCGATGTCACACCTGGCGGAGATCCTCGCATTAGAAAATCATTGGGATGCTGCTGAGAAGATACAGAGGGAAGTTCTGGATGCCCAGCGCCACGTTCTCGGGCCAGAGAGCCCGGACACGCTTTGGAGCATGGTAAACCTCGCGTTCATTCTTGATTGGGAAGGCCGTTACGCCGAAGCCGAAAAACTGCAACGCGCAGCGCTGGAGATTCGACGTCGAACTCTCCGTCCGGAACACCCGGACACGATCTTCGTAATGAGCTGCCTCGCGGATACGCTCCAATCGTTAGGGCGATTCTCCGAGGCCGAGAACCTGGCGCAAGAGGCTGTGAACACCCAACGCCGTGCTTTAGGCCCAGAGCACCCGGACACTCTGGGCTCCATGAAAATATTGGCTAAAATTCTCAACGACGAGCACCGCTATGCAGAATCCGCAAGCATGGCTCGGCAGGTGTTGGAGGCCCAACGCCGCATCCTTGGCTCTCAGCACGGCGACACGGAGGATACGATGGAATTGCTGGCAGATAGCCTGGCCAAGGAAGGACTTTACCCTGAGGCGGAGAAACTGGTCCGCGAGGAACTGGAGAATGACAAGCGCCTCGGCCCGGAAAGCGGGACCATAATCACTGCGAGCGATCTGGCTTGGATTCTCCATCAGGAGGGTCATCTTGCTGAAGCAGAAGCCGTCAACCGGGAGGCGATAGAGAAGGTCCGTAACATCGCTAACCCTGACGAGCTTCAAAACCTGGTGGCAATAAGCCATTTGGCGCTCAATCTCAGTCGGCAAGGTCACTACACAGATGCTGAAAAGCTATTTCGTGAAGCGATTGAGATTGCCGACAAGACAAAGCAACAGAGCGCCGCTGCCCAGGCTTGGTATCGCTTTGCCTGTGCTGCAGCACTCGCCGGACACCGCAACGACGCACTTGATTATCTGGTTCACGCTGTGGATAACGGATTTGGCCGCCCGGACTGGATCGCATCCGACTCCGACCTCAAATCCCTGCACGGCGACCCGCGCTTCGAGGCTCTTGTTGCAAGAGCCCGGCAGAACACAGCCGCTTAATCGCCCTTGAGCCGCGACGATCTGTAACGTTGATTTCTAAGCACGCCAAGGATCGCCCTCACCCATTCAAATTCCAGACATCCATGTGCCACCTCCACAACCCATCTTCCTGTCCCGGGTCTTTTTTGCCTCCCCACACATCTAATTAACAGAAGGTTAATAGGGAAATGATTTCCAGGGTGAAACAATTCGCCATCATCGCCCTGACGACTCTGTGCGCGCCGGCCTTCGGCGCCAACCCAGCCGGTCCAGGGACAATTAACTACATTGAGGGCTCCGCGCTCGTCGCTGGACAGCCCATCACGCAAAATTCTGTCGGAACCGTCTCGCTCGGCCCCGGCCAGGTGCTCTCCACCGGACAGGGCCACGCCGAAGTCCTCTTGACGCCGGGAATCTACCTGCGGCTCGACGACGACAGCGCCGTCAAAATGGTTTCGCCCGATCTCACCAGCACCCAGCTTGATCTCGAAAAGGGCCGCGCAGCCGTTGAGGTCGATGAGATCCATCCCCAGAACGACGTCCAGATCATCGAAGCGGGCGTGCCCACTCAGCTCCTCAAGACCGGCGTGTACGAATTCAACGCCAACGACGACGTCGCCCAGGTCTTCAAGGGCAAGGCTGCCGCTCAGGTTGCTCCCGGCAAGTGGGTCGTGATCAAAGGCAGCCATGAACTCGCCCTCAATGAGGGCCCCGGTGTAAAGCCGCAGCACTTCGATCAGGACGCGGCCAAGGGTGAGCTCTACAACTGGAGCAGCCTGCGCTCCGAATACCTCTCCGAGGCCAACGGCCAGCTCTCCGGTTACTACGCCTCCGCGGGCTACGCGCCCGGCTGGTACTGGGACCCGTGGGTGTCCGGTTACACCTTCATCGGCCCGTACCCCTTCTATAGCCCCTTCGGCTGGGGATTCTATCCCTTCGGCTACTACGGAGGCTTCGGCTACGGCGGCTATTACGGACGAGGTTTCTACGGCAGAGGCTTCCACGGCGGCGGACACTTTGCCGGCGGCCACGTGGCCGGTGGTTTCGCAGGCGGTGGAGGCTTCCACGGCGGAGGCGGCGGTTTCCACGGCGGCGGGGGCGGAGGCGGCCACCGATAAGCGATTGGCTGGCCGAGAATTTCGCCAAACCCGCTAAAATAGAACTAGGGAATAAAGAAGCCCGGCCGCAAGTGCCGGGCATTTCTTTTGCTTTGGAATAACTGCTGCAGAATGAATCGATTACAGATAAATAATTTAGAATGAATCGCTTACACGCCAGGCCTTCGAAGTGGCAGTTTAACTTCCCTGGAATGAATCGGTTACAGACGGTACTTTTAGAATCAATCGGTTACAAATCGAAGGGGGGAGGGGGTACCTACCCGATAGTCAGCAGCCTTGGCTCGATTCCCGATTCGGAAATCTCCAGAAACCCCAGCGACACCGGCAGTGAGAACCGCCGCGGCCCCGCGCTCCCCGGATTGAAATAAAGCACGCCCTTCACCCACTCAATCAACGGCTGATGCGAGTGCCCGAAGATGACCGCCCCGATCCCAGCCGTAACCGGATCGAGATCCAGCGCCATCCGGTCATGCAGCATGTAAATCGACTGCCCGCCCAGCTCCACCAGCTCCGTCTCCGGAAGCCGCCCGCAGCGCCCGCCCCGATCCACATTGCCCCGAATCGCCGTCACCGGAGCGATATGGCCCAGCCGCTCCAGAATCTCCGCCTCGCCCACATCTCCCGCGTGGAGAATGTGCTCCACATCCCTCAGCGCCGCAACCGCCTCCGGCCGAAGCAGTCCGTGCGTATCCGAGATCACGCCTACCAACATCGCTACAGCCCGACCTCCATCCGCGTCCGCGGATCGAGGTAGTCCCGCAGCGCGTCCCCCAGGAAGTTGAAGGACAGCACGCACAGCATCACCGCCAGAGCCGGGAAGATCACCAGGTGCGGAGCGTCGAAGAGGTGCGACCGCCCCCCGTCCAGCATCGACCCCCAGCTCGCCGCCGGCGGCGGTACGCCCAGGCCCAGGAAGCTCAGCGTAGCCTCCGCCAGAACCGCCCCGGCCATCCCGATAGCCGACTGCACGATCAGCGGCTGGATGATGTTGGGCAGGATATGCCGGACGAAGATCCGCAGGTCGCTCGCTCCCAATGCCCGGGCGGCCTCCACAAACTCCTTCTCCTTCACCGCCAGCACCTGGCCCCGGACAAGGCGGGCGTACCCCACCCACCCCCCGACCGACAGCGCCAAAATCAAATTGATTAAGCCGGGTCCAAGGAATGCCACGAACGCGATCGCCAAAAGTATCCCCGGAAGCGCAAGAAAAGCATTCATAACGAAGACATTCAGCATCGTATCCAGCACACCGCCGTAGTAGCCGGCGATTCCGCCGAGCAAAATACCAAGGAATAACGAACAACTGACAACTGAGACCGCAACAACCAGCGACAATCGTGCTCCATACAGAATGCGCGACAGGATGTCCCGGCCCAGCTCATCGGCGCCCAGCCAGTGCGTCGCACTGGGGGGTGCCAGCCGGTGATTTAAGTCAATCACCGCCGGATTAGCCGGAGCGATTACCGGAGCAAACATCGCGCAGACGACAATTGCCGCCAGCAGCACGGCGCCGACGACCGCAAGAGGTTGAGAACCTGCGCGTTGCAGGAAATGACGGGCCATTGAAAGACAGATTTTAGCTTCTCACGACGGAACAAAATCGAAGAAATCGAATATGCTGGATATGAGGCATCCCTTCTAGTAATCCCTCATGAGGTCCTAAAGTAACGGGACCCCTTAACCAGAAAGGACACCGAAGCTTGCGCATCCTGCTGCTGGGCCTGAACTATGCACCCGAGCTGACCGGCATTGGCAAATATTCTGGAGAGATGATGGAGTGGTTCGCCGCGCGCGGCCACGACGTCCGCGTCATCACGACGCCTCCCTACTATCCTGCCTGGAATGTGCGCGACGATTACCGGTGGTGGCAGTACCGCAAAGAGACCTCGCCCGCCGGCGTAAACATCTATCGCTGTCCCCTCTGGGTTCCCAAGCGGCCAAATGGGATCAGCCGCATGGTGCATCTGGGCTCATTCGCCACCAGCAGTCTACCGGTGATGCTCAGTTCCGTGCTCTGGCGTCCGCACGTCGTGTTGGTGGTCGAACCCGCATTCTTCGGCGCGCCATCGGCCATTCTTACCGCCATGCTTTCGGGTGCGTCCTCCTGGCTTCACATTCAGGACTTCGAAATCGACGCCGCATTCGAACTCAATCTGCTTCCATCGCAGGGAGCGATCCACAACTTCGCCCTCGCCTACGAGCGCTTCGTCATGCGCGGTTTCACTCGCGTCTCAAGCATCTCGAACAACATGGTAAAGCGCCTGGCCGAGAAGGGAATCGACAACCGGAAGGCTGTCCATTTCCCGAATTGGGTAGATGTTGATTCGGTCCGTCCCCTCGACGGTCCGAACCAGATACGCCGCGAACTCGGTCTGCGTGATGACCAGGTGGTGTTGCTCTACTCCGGCAATCTTGGCCTCAAGCAGGGCCTTGAAACCTTGCCGCCGCTCGCCGCTCAACTGCGCGACGACCCTCGGCTCCACTTTGTCTTTTGCGGTGACGGAGCATTCCGCCCTCAGCTGGAGCAGATGACCGTCGGTCTCAGCAACGTCTCTCTCCTGCCCCTTCAACCAATTGAAAAGCTGAACGAGCTTTTGAATGCCGCCGACATCCACCTGCTGCCGCAGAAAGAAGACGCAGCCGATCTGGTGATGCCGTCTAAATTGACCGGAATGCTGGCCAGTGGACGTCCCATCATCTCGACCGCAGCGGCCGGTACGCAGGTAGCCGAGGTCGTTGCAGGACGTGGCATTAACGTTCCGCCCGGTAACGAGCAGACGCTTCTTGAGGCTGTTCTTACCCTTGCAGCGAACAAAACAATGCGCGAGGAGATGGGCCGTGCTGCCCGCCTCTATGCCGAAGAACATCTCGGCAGAGAGCAAGTTCTGCTCCGCTTTGAGCTCGAGATGGAACGCCTGCTGGCCGAGTCGGAGAGGCGTGAGGTTCGCTCCGCGACCAGATCGGAAGCCCCCGCACCGCGCCCGGATTGAGATTCTGCGCGTTCTCAGTATGCGCATCGATGTACGGATGTCGTTTTACCGGCATTCGGAATTGCTGTCATCCGTAGCAGCCCATAAGCTACTCACAGGAGCAAATTGACTTGAAGAAAGCCCTCATCACCGGCGTCACCGGACAGGATGGAGCCTACCTCGCGGAGTTCTTGCTGAAAAAAGGCTACGAAGTGCACGGGGTCAAGCGCCGCTCTTCGCTGTTCAATACGAATCGCATCGATCATCTTTACGAGGATCCGCATGTCGCCCGCCGCCACTTCATCCTGCATTACGGCGATCTGACCGACTCCAGCGTTCTCACTCACATCGTGCAGAAAGTCCAGCCCGATGAGATCTACAATCTCGCTGCCCAGAGCCACGTGCAGGTTTCATTCGAGGAGCCCGAATACACGGCAAACGCCGACGCCCTCGGCACCCTGCGGCTCCTGGAAGCCATCCGTATCCTCGGACTGGAGAAGAAGACCCGTTTCTACCAGGCATCTACATCTGAACTCTACGGTCTCGTCCAGCAGATCCCACAGACCGAAACCACTCCCTTCTATCCGCGGTCGCCCTACGCCGTCGCCAAGCTCTACGCATACTGGATCACGGTGAACTACCGCGAGGCCTACGGCATCTATGGCTGCAACGGAATCCTCTTCAACCACGAATCGCCCCTGCGCGGCGAGACCTTTGTCACCCGCAAGATCACGCGCGCCCTCGCCCGTATCAAGGCAGGGCTGCAGGACACCCTGTACCTTGGCAACATGGATGCGCTTCGCGACTGGGGCCACGCCCGCGACTACATCGAGATGCAGTGGCTCATGCTTCAGCAGGAAGAGCCGCGCGACTATGTCATCGCCACCGGCGAGCAGCACAGCGTTCGCGACTTCGTAAAGTTGAGCGCTAAATACCTCGACATGCCCCTGCGCTGGGAAGGCATCGGCGTCGACGAGAAGGCCTATGACGCCAAGGGTAATGTTGTCGTCTCCGTTGACCCGCGCTACTTCCGTCCCACCGAAGTCGAAACTCTGCTCGGCGATCCCTCGAAAGCTCGGAGGGAACTCGGCTGGACGCCTCGCATTACCTTCGAGGAACTGGTGAAGGAGATGGTCACCGAAGACTTCACGGCCGCGGAGCGCGACGCACTGGTCAAGAAGCATGGCTTCACCACCTACAACTACCACGAGTCGTAAGCGGCGGAGATTAGGCAATGGAAAAGAGCAGCAGGATATTTGTCGCCGGGCATCGCGGCCTGGTCGGCAGCGCCATCCGGCGTGAATTGGAACGGCAGGGCTACACCAACCTGCTGCTGACGTCGCGCGCCGAGCTAGATCTCATGAACGGCCCCGCCGTCGAGAAGTTCTTCGCCGAAGAACAGCCGGAATATGTCTTTCTCGCCGCCGCCAAGGTTGGTGGAATTCTCGCCAACAATACCTATCCCGCCGATTTTATCCGGGACAACCTTGAGATCCAGACCAATGTAATCGATGCCGCGCATCGTTCCGGCGTCAAGCGGTTGCTCTTCCTCGGCTCCAGCTGCATCTACCCCAAGCTCTGCCCGCAGCCGATCAAGGAAGAGTACCTCCTCACCGGCCCGCTCGAGCCGACCAACCGTGCATATGCTCTGGCGAAGATCGCCGGCATCGAAATGTGCTGGTCCTATAACCGCCAGTACGGAACACAGTTCCTCGCGGCGATGCCCACCAACCTCTACGGCCCGGGCGACAACTTCGACCTCAACAAGTCGCACGTGTTGCCAGCACTCATTCGGAAGGCCGCCGAAGCAAAAGCAGCCGGCGACAAGAAGATCGTTGTCTGGGGAACAGGCACGCCGCGCCGCGAGCTCCTTTACAGTGACGACCTCGCCGAGGCCTGCGTCTTCCTGATGAGCCTGCCGAATGCAAAATTCAGCACGCTGCTCAACTCCGACCAGCCGCCCCTCATCAACATCGGCACCGGACACGACCTCAGCATCCGCGAGCTTGCCGAACTGGTGTGCCGCGTAATCGGCTTCGAAGGCTCACTCGAATTCGACACTACCAAGCCCGACGGTACTCCGCAGAAGCTGATGGACAGCTCCCGCATCAATGCTCTCGGCTGGCACGCCCACACCAGTCTCGAAGAGGGCATACGCCTCACCTACGAGTGGGCGAAAGACAGCCTGGTGCTGTCTCCCGCCTGACCCTGCCCTAAAAGTGGAACCGGTAGCGCACCTCTCCGTAGATCTCCCGCGGATCGTTGTAATGAAACCCGCCGAAAGTCAGGCTGTTGTCGAGTAGCACACGTGTATTTGCAACATTCGTCGCCGTCGCCGAAACGGTGAATCTCTCGAACGATTTGCCAACCGAAAGGTCGGCTGTCGTGTGTCCCGGAAGATAATTGCCGCTGTACGGTGACGGAGGATCGGTGTACCCGTTCGAAAAGCCGGATCCGTAGTACACATTGAACGAGCCGTACGCATGATAGGGAAGCTTGCCGTTGAATCCTACATTCAGGGTGTTGCGCTGGTCGTGATCCAGCGGCGAATACCCCGGCTCGACCGCACACGCTTCTGAGTCCGGGGGATAGCAGATCAAACCGCCCGTGATCGCTCCCCGCTGCTGCGCAATCTGATTCGAATACGCCAGGTGAAATTGCCCATACCGCCATGACTGTGGCGACCGCAGTGTCAGCTCCCACGCCTGAATGAGCGCTCCGTCGACAGTGACCGGAATGAAGATGCTCGACTCGCCGATATTGCTGTGATCGAGAAAATTGTTGGCGCGTGTCTGGAACGTATCCGCGTCCAGCAGCCATCCGCGAAAGGGAATCTGCACGCCGAACTGGTGCTCCTCATCGCGTTCGCCATGCAGGGCGACAAAACTGGTGTTGTTGCCGTTGGCATATTGCAGCGCAGGGCCTGAGACGCTGGTCAGCGGCGGCGGCTGATAGTAGTGCCCATAGAATCCTCGGAAGACCCAGTTCAGTTTCGGAATCTGTACGGCAACGCCGACGCGCGGATACACGGCATTATCGGTAACCGCACCCTGAAAGTGACTCTGCCGCATGCCGCCTATCAGCGCAAGCCAGGTGGTCGGGCGGTAATTATCCTCGACGAAAGTCTCCTCCACGCCTCCGCCAAGACTCTGCTGTTGTGAGAAGTTCGAATAACTGCCGTCGTTGAAGATCACCCCGAAGAGATCGTTCTCGTGCTGGCCGTAGCCGTAAACCCCGCCGGAGATCGAGTTCTTTGCGATCACCGTTGAAATGGAGCTCTGCAAGCCTCCATAGTTGCCCGTCTGATCCGATGTCGTTGCCGTTGGGAAACTGTATGTGTGCGGCTCATACTTCGCGCTGTTGTAGTGGTAGAAAGGCGAGAGCTGCAGCAAGGTAGCTGCGTTAAAGTTATGTACCCAGGTGAGCGCCGTGTATGCGTCGGTCTCGTGCTCGCCGTCGCGCAGGCCGCTCGAGTTATACAACTGGTTCTGCCAGCTGTTGGGATCGGGATCGTACGGGATCTGGTAGTAGTCTGTGCGCGCTTGAGTCACCAGGCGAAGCTGATTCACCGGATCGGGGTTGTAGATCAACGACGCGAAGCCTCCGTAGCCGTTTGAGGCATCGTGAACCGGCTGCTCGGTTGCCGGTTGCAATCCGTAATTGCTGCGGTTGCCGTTAACACTGGTGTACCAGGCAAACTTCTCCGTGTGATCGCCCAGGCTGAGCTGGTCGTTCGTCTGGTAGAAATTCCCCAGCGTCATCACCAGTTCGCCATCACGGTTGCGTTCAAAACCGGTGCGGGGAGCAATGTCGAAGATACCGTAGGTGCGGTCGCCCAGATCTGCCGTGTAACTGCCCCGATCCGCTTGCAGATAGTCGATATCCTTGGGATCGATCTGCGGAGCAATGTTGCTCGCAATGTTTGTGTTCGGTATATCGACGCCGTCAATCAGATAGCTCACTTGGTGGCCGCCTCGCATATGCAGCATGTCGTGGGTCACATAAGCGCCGGGCACGAAGTCGGTGATCATGGCCAGGCTGTTTGTGCGATCGGCTCCCGGTGTCAACGCGATGTCCTCGCGGCTGATCAGCGTCGTCGGCGTGGCCGAATCCGGATTAGTAGCCAAAGCTTCTTCCGTCACCTGTTCCGTCTGGTGCACCATCGCCAGCGAAAGTTGAAAATGCAGGTTGGATCCTGAATCTGACGCGACCGTAATCGGCTGATCGAGAGTGGCGAAACCCGGCTGCGCGATCGAGATGGTGTATTCCCCTAAAGGCACGGTCTGAAACTGGAATTCGCCATTCTGGTTTGTCTGTTGCGTTTCAACAAAACCGGAGTGCGCCGCGTGCAGCGTTACTCGGGCACCGCCGATCGGACGGTGATGGGGATCGTGAATAACTCCGCCAACTTTGCCGAATACCGTAGCCCGGGCAAATGTCGGCAGCAAGATCAAAAATAGTGCAAACCATGCGTACTTCCGCATTCGAAAGCCTCCTCGTCACCATCAACGCGACGAATCGTATTCAAAACTGTTACGAATAAGCGGGTCAGCAGCCGTCATCAAGAGACGACCCGGCTTGGACCAGCTTCAGGAGAGCTGAATCAGACGAGCGGAGCGGGAGGGCCGCGCTTCTGGCGGACACGGTCGAACGAGACGCGAAGCTGAGCTTCAGTCTGGGGCGATACGGCAGGATGGCGGATGACTCCGGCAAAGATTGCCGCCGCTGCTTCAGGCTTGAAAGAAGGCAGCAGCACAACAGCAGGAGCCGCCGGCGTATACGGGCACTTCTCTCTTACCGCATGCGCGCCAGAGCCCTGATCGGACTCTTCGGATGGCATCGCGCAATGGTGCCGGCCATCTCTCCGGCAGCACATCGGGACAGTCGCCTCCGCCGTCCCAAACAGCGACGAAACAAGAGGCAGGCTGAACAGCACCATCAACGATATGGCTAGCGCGCGCCGCACTGCCTCATTGTAGCCCGGCTTCGCAGCCTCGGCTACACGCCATTAACGGTCAGCGTAGTATCCCTCGCGCGTCTGTACCGTCAGATCTTTCTTCGTCGCTGTCAGCACGATCTTGTGATAACCGCTGTCAGTGCTCTGCTTGTCCGGCGTGTAGCCAAGCATGTACTGGCCGCGCATCTCATCGGCAATCGTGTTGTAGATCTGATCGGCTGTCTCTTTTTTGGTGACCTCAAACATTCTTCCGCCCGTCTGCCCGCAAATCTGCTCCAGGATCTTCTTCCCATCCACATGCGACTCCTGCGATTGCGGACGCTGCCCGCCGCGTCCTCCGCCCGGATATCCACCGCCGCCACCCGGATAGCCCCCGCCTGGATATCCCATGCCGCCATGACGCCCACCGGGATATCCACCGCCAGGAAATCCGCCGCTGTGGCTTTCCTCGCCCTTGTAATAAATCGCGTAGACAACCGTATCCGCGCGCTGCGCCGCTTCGATCGCGCCGTTCAGTGTCTCCTTGCTGCCGCGGTCCACGCCATCCGTCAGCACCACCACCGCCTTGCGTCCCTGCTGCTTCATCAGTATTTCGTTTGAGGCCAGATAGATCGAGTCGTACAGCATCGTTCCGCCGCCGCCGTAGTGATGACCACCCGAACTCTGTCCCGAGTCATCAGTGCTTGTTTGCTGGAACTGCGGCGCCCCAATCTGATCGATTGCCGCGCGCAGCTTTCCTTTGTCCGGCGTCAGGTCCTCCAGCAAGTCCACCTCGCGATCGAACTGAATCACAAAAGCCTTGTCCTTGGGGTCGGTCAGCATCGCGTCCAGAAAGTGTTGGCTTCCCGTACGCTCATCGTCTAGCACTTTGCGCTGGCTCATACTCGTATCAACCAGCAGGCCCAGGTTGAGCGGCACATCCTTGTCAGGATTGAAATATTTGATCGTCTGCGGCCGCCCGTCTTCTGTGAGAGTGAAATCCGCTTTGGTCAGGTTCGGCACGATGGCGCCGTGCTTGTCGCGCACAGTCACCGCCATGGTCACCACCTTGACATTTACCTGCACAGTTGTGGGCGGAGCGCTGGGCGCGGCGCTCGGAGCGTTCTGCGCGCTGGCGCCTCGAGAACATGCAGCCGTCAGGCAAACGAGTCCTATCGCGAGAAAATTGCAACGCTTGAAGGTTGTCGTGATCTCAGGGAACGTGCGCATTCCGATGCGCGGCAGGGAAGTCTTATTCGTCATTCGTTATCCAGGCGCTTCGATGGCACAGCGCAATGGTTAGACGAAAAATCTTCGCTTTGGGCCACATGCCGCCAGAGATGACACCAGAGATGATGTGTCGCCAGGCTGACGATCCACGCAACAGCGACAGCATCTCGTCCGGAGAACTCTAAAACTGCTTATCTTCCGTCTTACCCGCCGCCTTCCACTTCAGCACCACATAGGCGAGATATCCCAAGTGGATAACCCAGGTCACGGCATAAGCCAGGACAAGATGGCGGTGAAACATTGGATTCATGCGGCCTCCAGTGCCGAGTGCGCGGCCTTCAGGTCGGCCTGTTGCTGGCGATATTCAGCCGCATATCGCAGCATAACCACGAAAATGCCCCACGCCAGCCATCCCGCCATATTCCACCAGAGAGCGGGCATCATGCTGGGGTCTACGCCTGAGTTCGGCCCGCCAAAAAACACCGGGGCAGGATGTTGCGTCCGCCACCACCGCGTCGACATATAAACGATCGGCACGTCGAGATAGCCGAAGATGGCCACCACCGCCGCCAGTGTCCGCATCTCCGGCCCGGTAACAAAGCGCCGCACCAGCAGGTAAGCAACATAGATCAGCCACAGAACCAGCGTCGTCGTCAGCCGCGCATCCCATGTCCACCAGATGCCCCACGCCGCGCGGCCCCACAGCGATCCGGTCGTCATTCCGATCAGGCAGTACACCACGCCCATCTCCGCCGAAGCCAGCGCCAGCGCATCGGCCTTCAAGGCGCGCTCCCGGTTTTTGTTCCGAAGCGCAAGATAGACAAGAGAGCAGATCAGATTGACGGCAAAGAATACTGCCATCCCGCACCACGACGGCACATGGTAGTAAAGGATTCGCGAAATCTCTCCCTGTTCCTGGTCAATCGGCACCACGAACATGGCCACGCGAAACCCATTTGCCAGCAGCGCGAGTGTCAATGCGAGCCAGAGCCAGCGAAACAGCTTCATCATTCTTCCTTTTGGTACTTCTCAGTTTACTGGACTAGGTGCCTTCGATTCTTCCTGGTGAGAAGAACTTGCCGGACGATCCACATCGACCATGTTGTACAGAAAGAAAAACCGTAACCGTATCGTTTCCGTTTTTACCTCTGGAGGAAATGGCGTAAACGGTTGCGCCCCGGTCAGTGCGCCCCAGGCAGCCCGATCCAAAGCGAGCTTTCCGGATGGAGATACCAGCTTCATGCTTTTGATCTTCCCATCGGAATGAAGCTCAAATTCGATACCGACTCTACTTTGTTCCAGTTTTGGGGGCCGCGCTTCTGCAGGGATCAACGGGTACCACGTCTTCTTCGTCTGGGAAGCTATTGTTGGTAGGATCTTCTTGGTAAAGACCGCCATCTCATCTGCAGGCAGGGAGGTCAGAATTTCAACTCCACCCATCTTTTCGTTTGTGGGTTGAGGTGTCTGGCAAAGCGCAAGACTGCCCGTCATTAAAAGCGAACAAAGAAATACTCGAAGTCCGGTTGCTTTTAGATTTCCTTGCATCGGAGCCCCTCCCGGACCAGCATAGCCCTTCACAACCCCTTCTCTTGAGGAGTAAAAAGGATAACCATGGCTTGGTTTACCGTTATCGTCGGCGGCATTATTCTCATCGTCGGTCTCCTCGGACAGATCTTCGGCATCAGGAAGAGCCAGTCGTCCCACCCCGAAGACAGGCGCTTCGGGAAGCTGGTCTTCACCATCGGGTCGGTCGTTGTCGGTCTCTGGGTCGTCGCCTTTGCTACGGCACGTCTCCTGCACTTCAAAACCACAGGCCATTGGTAGTACACCCAGGCTTGCGCGCCCGTCCTTGAATAACCGAAGATCATTTTTCTGGCGATCGTGGTTGAGTCCTGCCTCATCGCTTTCGTGAATCTGACTCTCATCGCGAGGCTCTTTTCGTATCAGACCGGTCGGCGTGTTCGATAAGCGCATTGGCCTGTGCCGCAAACTGACGCCCTTTCTGTTTTTGCCCCGGCAAAATTTGGTCCGATGCCTGAATAAAGCCCATTTCTCAACTATATATGAATATTGTAATATTCATATATGCAGGATTCGTTGCGGCGATTCAAGGCTGATATCTTTCAGGCGCTCGCTCATCCGACCAGAATCGCGATTCTGGAACTCCTCAGCCCGGGAGAACTCTCTGCCGGAGCGCTGATCGAAAAACTCGGCATGGAGCAGGCCAACGTCTCGCAGCACCTCGCCGTGTTGCGGGCGAAGCAACTTGTCTCGAATCGCAAAGTCGGCAATCAGGTCTTCTATTCGGTTCGAGACCCCATCATCATTGAAGTTCTCAGTCTGATGCGCACTTACTTCCATGCCCATCTCAAAGAAGCACTGGGAATGTTGGATGAGATGGACAAGCCGCGGGAGACTGTCCGGTGAGTTCCGCGGGAGGATGGCTTCCTCGTTCCATCGAGTGTCTGCGTGGTTACACCGTGAGGCAAGCTTCGCACGACCTCGTCGCGGGGCTGACGGTTGGTCTGGTTGCGCTTCCGTTGGCAATGGCCTTCGCCATCGCTTCCGGCGTGCCCCCACAAGCCGGCCTGTATACCGCAGTGGTCGCAGGCTTCCTGATCTCCGCGCTGGGTGGATCACGTACCCAGATCGGCGGACCCACAGGGGCCTTCGTCGTGATCGTCGCCGGAATCGTCCTCAAGTTCGGCCTGGGCGGCTTGGCACTGGTCGGAATCATGGCCGGAGTCATGCTGCTTTTCATGGGCTTCACGGGCCTTGGCGCAGCCGTCAAGTACATCCCGCGCCCGGTTACCATCGGCTTTACCAACGGCATCGCTCTGCTGATCGCTTCCACCCAGATCAAAGACTTCTTCGGCATGAAAACGCCGCCGGTTCCCAGCGAGTTCCTGGCCCGGATCAGGACGCTCATCCACTATGCCGGAACGACACGATGGCAAGCCGCAGCCGTTGCCGCCGGCTCGCTGGTTGTCATTTTGTTATGGCCGCGATTAACGAAGCGGCTCCCGGGTTCGATCGTCGCGCTTCTGCTATCAACGGTTCTGGTAGCTGTCTTCCACTTGCCCGTCGAGACAATCGGCAGCAGGTTCGGTGGCATTCCGCAGGGCTTTCCGCACTTTGCCCTGCCCAACTTTCAAGCGGCACACATCCTGCCTTTGCTTCCGTCAGCCTTCACCGTCGCACTGCTTGCCGCAGTCGAAAGTTTGCTCTCTGCCGTCGTTGCCGATGGCATGAGCGGAGATCACCACAACTCGAACGTGGAGTTAGTCGCACAGGGCGTTGCCAATATTGCCTCTCCGCTTTTTGGGGGCATTCCTGCAACCGGAGCAATTGCTCGCACAGCAACGAACATCCGGTCTGGAGCCCTCACACCGGTGGCAGGCATGGTCCACGCGCTCACCTTGCTTGCCATTCTTATCGTTGCCGCTCCAATGGCTCGCTATATTCCGTTGGCAACGCTGGCTGCGGTGTTGTTCGTGGTGGCCTACAACATGGGGGAATGGCGGGAGATCGGAACGATCCTTCGCCTGTCGAAGACCGATATTGCCGTCTGGTTTACGACGTTTGCCTTGACCGTTTTCGCCGATCTGACAGTGGCCGTGGGAGTCGGCATGACGCTGGCAGCGCTCCTCTATATCTACCGTGTGGCGGAGACGACAACCGTTGCGCCGGTGACGCGCGAATACCTCAAAGATGGGCAGGCGCACATTCTGCAAGGCAAGAGCATTCCCGCCAACGTAACCATTCTCCGCATTCATGGGCCGTTTCTCTTTGGGACAACCGAGAAGCTGGCAGAGGCGACCAGAGATCTGAAGCCGTTTGCAGACATCGTGATCCTGCGCCTTCGGAATATGACTGCTCTCGACGCAACCGGCATACACGCGCTGGAGCAATTCTCCGATCGACTGCGTAAGGCGGGCAAGACGCTTCTTCTGTGCGGCGCGCGGGATCAACCATCGCGACTTATCTCGGGCTCCGATTTTCTGGAGCATGTTGGACCCGAGAACGTCCTGCCTCATGTTCAGGCGGCATTGGCGCGTGCAAGAGAAGTACAAGGGGATTTCGAGGGGGTTGGCCTGGAGCTGGCTCTTGAACTGGAGCATCGGCCACTTTAAGAAACTTGGCCGACGATTTCTCTGCACCCGATAGAATAGAAATAGAGATCCCGAAGGCCCGCTCCAGCGGGCCTTTTTCATTGCCGCGCTTGAAGGAAGTCCGCTCGAATGAAGAGATTAAGCCGGTGGGCTAACCTCAACGCCTACAAACGATTACAGCCAAAGTCCATGGAATGAAACGGTTACAGCTACTTTTTAGCTTCAGCGGAATAAGCCATTCAAAAACAAACGGTTACAGACATTTACAATGAAATGAATCAGTTGCAAGCCACGATCGGCAAGCCGCCGAGAATGAATAACTTGCGAACCATAGAAATCTAGAGGGGGAGGGGGGTACCGATCTTGCTCAGTCCTCCGCGTTCAGCACCAGATCGAACAGCAGCATGCTCACCGTGGTGAAAATCACGTCGTAGCCCAGCAGCAGTTCGATCCACCACGTTGGATCTGTCTCTCCTGAAAGAATCGCCGAAGTCGCCAGCGCCATCCCCAGGAGCGCCGGCATGAAAATCGGAAACAGGATCAGCGGCAGCAGCAGTTCGCGGTTGCGCGAGCGGGTCGACAACGCAGCAAAAAACGTCCCGTTCACCAGAATCGCCCATGTTCCCAGCGGCACCGCCAGCAGAAGCAACCAGACATTCCCCAACGGATGCAGGTTGTAGAAGATCGCGAACACAGGAGCCAGGACCAGCTCAACCGCGCTCACAAAGATGAAATTCGCCACCACCTTGCCCAGAAACAGCGAAGCCGCAGGCGCTGGAGTCATTCGCTGTGCATCAAGAACGCTGTTACGCAGCTCCCGCGCCCACGCCTGGTTTAGCGCGCTGATGGCAGCAAACAAAATCGCCACGCACAGAATCGGTCCCGCAATTTGCCGCGACACCGCCCGGGTGGGATCAAACGCCAGGCTGAAGATCACCACCACCAGCAGCGCAAAAAACAGCATCGAGTTGATCGCATCGCGCGAGCGCCACTCAATGCGCAGGTCTTTCGCCAGATGCATCAAAAAGTAGGGTGTTTTCAAAAGTGGGACCGCCTCATCCGTGTGCGTCCTTGGTAAGCGCAGCGATCGTCGCACCAGACGTCCGAAGATAATCCGCCGGCGACATCACCAGCTGCGCCCCTCGTGTCCCCGCCGAAACCGAAATCAGATCAAACAACTCAATCGTCTCATCCACGAAAGCAGGGAAGCCCTTCTTCGCACCAAACACCGTCACGCCGCCGCGAACATACCCCGTCAGCGGCTCGACGTCCTTCAGCGAAACCATCTCCGCCTTCCGCGCACCCACCGCTCGCGCCAGCTTCTTGAAGTCCAGCTCCTCACTGCCGGGAACGACCGCAAACACGTGCTCCCGTTCGCTGGTCACACACAGCAGCGTCTTGAAGACCTGATCCGGCGGCATCCCGATCTTCTCGGCCACCATCACTGCCGAAAACTCCTCCGGATCGACGGCATACTCGCGCAGTTCATACCGGATCCCCAGCGATTCGAGATACCGCGCCGCATTTGTCTTCGTCACGTGTGCCTTCATCGGCGCGTTCCCGTTGTCTCCACGAGCGATGCGACGGCTCCCGCCTGTAACGTCAGCAGGAAATCTGCCACCGGCTCCGCCAGTTCACGCTGATGCGTCGTCAGCACGATCGTCTTGCCCCACGTCCGCAGCTGCACTAGCAGGTCCAGCATCTGCTTTGCGCTCACCGCGTCCATATTTGAGAACGGCTCATCAAGCAGCAGCAGCTCCGGCTGTGCCAGCAGCACGCGTGCCAGCGATGCCCGCTGCCGCATCCCCTGCGAGTACTGTCCCACAGGCCGCGCCAGCGATGCGTCCAGCCCCACCGACCGCAGCGCCGCTTCCGGGGCCATGCGGTCCCGCTCCTTATACAGACCCGCAAAATATCGAAGATTTTCCACGCCGGAAAATTCGTCGTACAGCATCGATGCGTGGCTCATATATCCGATGCGATCCCGCACATCGGCTGGCTTTTCGCCGAATACTTTCACGCTGCCGTACGTTGGTCGCAGCAGTCCGGCGATCAGTCGCAGCAGTGTGGACTTGCCCGCGCCATTCTCGCCGAGCAGAACATAGCACCGCCCGCGCTCAATGCTCAGAGAAATCTTGCGCAACGCGACAAACGAGCCGTAAAGCTTGGAAATGGAATCGAGCTCAACCACCGACGTCATGCTGTTGGGAGTATAAACAGCCGCCGGCAGGACACCGGAATCGGCGAACGCAGCGCTGGATTAGTGTTGACCAACAGGGGTGGGAGCCATTGCCGCCGCCGTGCCCGTCGCCGCAGTCGTACCGGGCTTCGCGCCCGGTGCGGGGGCATACTTGGACGCGCACTTCGCCTGAAGCTGCGTCGCGTGAAAGACGCCATCGCGTCCGTAAGTGCCGACTGCCAGCGCCTGCGCATTGTCCTTGAACGTGTCCGGCGGAGGCTCTTCACCTTGATACGAAACGTGCAGCTGGTTCGAGTTCTCGACCAGAACGAACTCGGCATTGGTACCGTTATGGCGAATCGAGCCCGGCAGCACATTGCCAGCAACCCGCAGATTGCGAGTGTACGCCTTCGATCCCATCCCGTTCAGCTCTTGGATGGTCACGTAGTAGCTCTTGTTGGCACGCACTCCGCTGACAGCAAGAAAGGCAATCACCCCGAGGATGATCACCATAGCCGCGCCAATTCGCACACTTTGACTCTTCCGCTGCATAGGTCTCCAATAAGTCTATGACCATTGCAGCCGCCGTGGCAACTCAACCGTGTCTCCGTACGCCACGCCCGCGCATCTATTTATAATCCGGACAGTTTCCGCAATATCGGACGCATCGAGCAGACCATCACCGATCTTTCTCCCAGAGGGAACCATGACGACCAGCGGCCTTACCCCGAACGCAACCCTTGAGATTCTCCAGCCCCGCGCCGAGTGGATCGTGAAACGCAAAGCTGAGGCCGCGCGTATCGGCGACTCCAACATGTCGCAGATGCATTTCGCTCGCCTCGGCAAGATAACCGAGGAGATGGACTACGTCGCGAAGCGCGAGAATATTTCGCCCGTTCTCGTACGCGACGAGATCGCTGCCGGACGCCTCATCATCCCGGCGAACGTCAACCACCCGGAGCTCGAACCGATGGGCATCGGCATTGCCACCAGGTGCAAGGTGAACGCCAACATCGGCAACTCCGCCGTGACCTCCAATATCGACGAAGAACTGCGCAAGTTGCACATGGCCATCCAGCACGGTGCCGATACCGTCATGGATCTCTCCACCGGTGGCAACATCCCCGAGATCCGCGAAACTATCCTGCGCCACTCGCCCGTACCGATAGGAACGGTCCCCATCTACGAAGCTCTCCAGCGCGTCAAACGTCTCGAAGACCTCAACATCGAGCTCTACCTCGAAGTCATCGAAGAGCAGGCACAGCAGGGTGTCGACTACTTCACCGTCCACGCCGGCGTGCTCATCCAGTACGTGCCCATGGTGGCAAAACGCATCACTGGCATCGTCAGCCGCGGCGGCGCAATCCTCGCGCAATGGATGACCCACCACCACAAGCAGAACTTCCTCTATGAGCACTTTGATCGGATCGTAAAGGTCATGGCAAAATACGACGTCAGCTTTTCGCTCGGCGACGGACTCCGCCCCGGTTCCATCGCCGATGCCAGCGACGACGCGCAGTTCTCCGAGCTCAAGACTCTCGGCGAACTTACTGCGAAAGCCTGGGAGAGCGACGTCCAGGTCATGATCGAAGGACCCGGTCACGTTCCGCTCGACAAGATCAAGGAGCAGGTCGACAAGGAAGTCGAATACTGCTTCGGCGCGCCGTTCTACACCCTGGGCCCGCTGGTCACCGACATCGCACCCGGCTACGACCACATCACCTCGGCCATCGGCGCGGCCATGATCGGCTGGCATGGCGCTTCGATGCTCTGCTACGTCACTCCCAAGGAGCACCTCGGCTTGCCCAACGAAAAGGACGTGAAGGACGGCATGATCGCCTATAAGATCGCCGCCCACGCCGCCGACATCGCCCGTCACCGCCCCGGCGCGCAGGACCGCGATGACGCCATCAGCTACGCCCGCTATACCTTCGACTGGGAAAAGCAGTTTGCACTCTCGCTCGATCCCGAAACCGCCCGTTCCATGCATGACGAAACACTGCCCGACGACTACTACAAGGAAGCGGCCTTCTGCTCCATGTGCGGTCCCAAGTTCTGCTCCATGAACTGGTCAAGCAAGGTGGATGAGTTCAACAAACAGGTCCACGGCCTCGAAAAGAAGGACCTGAGCGAGTTGGTTGTCCTTCAGGCGCAGCAGTTGGCAGCGAAAAGCTAAAGAGAGATAAAGACGGGTGCCCCATTTCCCGACCTCGGGACATGGGAATCTCTGTCTTTGTGCAGCGTAACTACGGCGCACAATTGACTTTCCGGCCTGTGGGAGGCCAAACTGCGTCGCGAAGGGATTGCCCCGGCAACCCCATTCCCTTGCGCTGCAATCTCATAGCGGGTATACCGTGAATATGGTTCGGGAAAGGACGTGATTATGAATGCAGTTAAAGTCTGGGCAGCTTTTATGGTAGGAGTCGCGGCTGGCGCAGCCGTCGCTCTGCTCTACGCTCCGCAAACGGGAGAAAAGACCCGCCGTCAGCTTCGCCGTAACCTTGAAGACGCAGGCGACTATATCAAAGACGCCGCCGATACTGTCAGCGATCATGCCGAAAAGTACGTCAAGCGCGGGCGTAGCGTTGTAGAGGACGTCGTCGACTCAGCCTCAAACGCCGTGACCGCCGCGAAGAAGGTCATTCAGATCTGATTAGCAAATCTATGAGGGCTGCGTCGCAGCGTAGCTTGCGCGCAGCCTGGCTAAAAATTTGCGTCGGCTCAGTTAAAACTGCGGTAATATCCCATATCGGCACGCCGGGCACCCGTCTTCGTTACTTGGGAATCATTCTCCGAACAAAGCTGTAACACCTCCAATTTGATCGTCAATTCCTCTGCCTTCGCTGCTAGCATGAGCTGAGCAATAGTCATTTTGGCGTAGTCGGAATTGGACACTGATCATTTGCATCGGTTGGAGAGAGATACTCGTTCCTGGCAGGTTGCTATGCACTGCTCGCGTCGCTTGCTGTGTTGTTTCTTGTCTACATCCGCGTGGCTTTCCTGTCGGACGCGTCTAATTTGTCGAGCTTGATGTTCAGGCCGTTTTCCGATCATGCGCCGCGCTGGCGCCTGTGGCTTGATTTTGCGCGCGAAGCCGTGTCCGTTTTCCGCGTGCGGATGCACACCACGTGGCTCTTCTTTGGCGTCTTTGCCGCAGTCTGGGTTGCCTGTCTCCTCTGGATGCAGGTCATGAGAAGCCTCCGGCACCTCACCTTCAACCGGCAGGAGGCAATCTGGATGGCGTGGATGAGCTTGGCGGTCTTTTCCGCTGCCGTGTTGTATGGACTGGGCACGAATGGCATATTTCCTCAGCGCCTTCCTCAGCTTGTGGCCGCGTCGGACATCGCCGCCTTGGCTTTTATACTCGCCCTTCCGTTCATTGCCTGGTCGCGGTTGCATCGCCGCCAGCAGGAGATCCTTGATGACTCGGGCGAGTCGACTTTGCCGCGCAGAAGCGCCGGATTTCTTGGTCTTGACGACGATGAATCGAACGCCCGGCTGGCCGAGCACTTTTTCTTAAGCGAAGTCAGACCCGAGGTCAGGCCCGTCGATCTGCTCCCGGCCGTTCAGCTTTTTCACGAGCGCCCGGCTGAACACGCTAGGGCGGCGGCAGACCGGCTGATTGAGAGTGCCGAGTTACCCGTGATCGCAGAAGTCTCGGAACCCCTCCCTGAGGTTGCCGTAGCGCCTGTCCCCGTTGCAATGCCTCTTGTCTCCAGTGCAACCGACAAGCCCGCGACGAAAGACCCCGCCACTAAAGGTATCGACGGATTCCGACGTCATCTTTCCTCGATGAACAGCAGCTGGCAGAACATCGAAAGCATTCGCGGAGAGATCGACGACTGGTTCGAACAACGGCGGCAGCAGGCGATTGCCCATCTCGACACGCATCCCGGAATGCGCAGCTCCAACCTCGCTCAGAATATTTTTCAGGATTTTCCGAACGACAAACTCTCCGCAGTAGACGCCGAGTGGGCCGAAATTCGCAGGGCCGCACTCGAGATCAGCCGCTGGTTCGGAGACCTGCCGGCACCGGAACGCAACCATTGAGCGGGCCGGATCCAATAAGCCAACTTCCAGCCGGCCGCCAGTCCGGTCGCGCTGGACTTCGCCTGCGAATTGCCGCGACCGCTGGAATGGTGGCTCTGGCTGGCCTCTCCGCCGCTCGCCACGCATCCGCCTCGTTCGACGAACCCAGTATTCCGATTGGAGACGTCGCCTCTCTCGATGGCATCGTCTCCGGAACCGTCCGTCTCACCGGCGATCGGCTTGTCTTCTTCAGCGGAGATCGTTTCCAGTCCAACAAGAGCAATCTCGCCGTAAACTTTGCCAGCGGAGGCTCACTCGTTCTCTGTCCGCATTCGCAAATCCAGGTCCTCGCTTCCGGTCACAATACCGGAGTGATGCTCGCTTTTGCTGAAGGAGGCTCGGAGCAGCCCTTTCCTGTGCATCCGAACGACATCGTCATGACACCCGATTGGCGCATCGAGATGGTCGGCGATGTGCACCCGGGGGACTTGGGCGAATTGCAACTTTTCACCACACGGCGCGGCGAACTCTGTCTCTCGGGAGCCGTTCAGAGCGGCGCATACTTCCACATCAGCCAGCTCATCGGTGACGCCGCCTTCAATTTCCCGGCTCAGGGCAGCATCAGAATCGCAAACGGCTCGATGGAGAGCTATCCTGCCGGATGCTCCTGCGAGAACACGTCCTCTGCAGGCGAAGCACCTGGCACCGGGGCCAGCTGCCTCACCCGCCAGTGTTCCGCAGCCGCCCGTTGCCACGTCCCCGGTTCCGGCTGCGACTCCACCGATGGCTGCTCCGAGCCCTGCAACTTCTGACATCGGATCAAAGAAGAAACAGCGCCCTCAGGACGTCGCCGGTTACGTGCGCTCCTTCATCCACTTTGTCTTCGGCCGCTGAACCTCAAGCTGCATTTCGGCAGCAAGAAAAGAGCCCTGTCCACAATGGACAGGGCTTTCGTTCAAGCAAAAGGGGGAACCTTAGCTGAAGAGGAGGATTCCCTCCACTTTCTCCGCGCCCTCCTTGCTGATAGGCCGGTAATAGAGCTGATTGTTCTCGAGATACACCTCGAGAAACGCTGGTCGCTCCGTGATGCCGCCGGCAATCAGAGCCTCCGACAGCGGATCTTCCACATAACGCTGTAGAGCGCGCCGCAGGGGACGCGCCCCATAGCTGCGGTCGATCAGCGTCTTGTCGAGGATCCACTTCTTGGCATCCTCGGTCACCGAGATCGTGATCGCCTTCTGCGCCAGATTGTTGTTCAGCTGCTGCATGAGCAACTCGACAATCTGGATCAGGTCGGCATCCGTCAACGACTGGAAGAGGATGATCTCGTCGATACGGTTGAGGAACTCGGGATTGAAGGTCCGCTTCACCTCGTTCTTTACCAGGTCTTCGATCTTCTCCATGACCAGGTCTTCGCGATCGCTCTGGAAGCCCAGTCCCTGCTTGCGCTGCAGGTGCCGTGCCCCAATGTTCGAGGTCATGATGACGATCGTGTTCTTGAAGTCGACCGTATTGCCGAGCCCGTCCGTGAGCTGCCCATCTTCAAAGACCTGCAGCAGGATGTTAAATACATCCGGATGCGCCTTCTCGATTTCATCCATCAGGACCACGGAGTACGGCGACCTCTTCACCCGTTCCGTAAGCTGACCGCCCTCCTCATAACCTACATATCCCGGAGGTGAGCCGATCAGCTTCGAGACCGAATGCTTCTCCATGAACTCCGACATATCGAACCGGATCAGGGCTTTTTCCGATCCAAAGAGGAACTGCGCCAGCGTGCGAGCCATTTCCGTCTTGCCCACGCCAGTCGGGCCCAGGAACAGGAACGACCCGATCGGCCGGTGCGGAGACTTGAGCCCGGCGCGCGACCGGCGAATCGCCCGCGCCAGCGCCGAAATCGCCTTGTCCTGCGAAATCACGCGCTTGTGCAGCTCTTCTTCTACGCGCAGCAGCTTCTGCGTCTCTTCTTCCTTGATTGATGTGATGGGCACGCCCGTCCAGCGGCTCACCACATCCTCGATGTCCTCGCGGCTCACGATACCGGCCGTCGAGTCATCGAGATGATATTTGTCGCGCAGGGCACGCAGGTTCTCGCGCTCCTTGCGCTCTTCATCCGAGTAGAACCTTGCCTTCTCGAACTCGTGATTCGCGATGGCGTTTTCCATCCGATGCACGATAAACTTGATCCTCTTTTGTACCTCGGTGATCTCCTCAGGCAGAGAAGTCTGGCGCAGCTTCACGCGTGCCCCAGCCTCGTCGATCAGATCGATCGCCTTGTCCGGAAGGAAGCGATCCGGAATATAGCGGTTCGAGTGCGACACGGCGAAGTTGATCGAGTCGTCCGTGTAGCTCACCGCATGAAACTTCTCGTAGCGATCCTTTATCCCCATGATGATCCTGATCGCATCCTCTTCGTTCGGAGGAGGCACCTTGACCGCCTGGAAGCGCCGCTCGAGAGAGCGGTCCTTCTCAATCGACTTGCGATACTCAGCCGGCGTGGTTGCGCCGATGCACTGAATCTCGCCGCGCGATAGAGCAGGCTTGAGGATGTTCGCCGCGTCCAGCGATCCCTCGGCCGATCCCGCACCCACGAGCGTGTGAAGCTCATCGATGAACACAATGGAGTTTTGATTCTCCATCAGCTCCTTCATGATCGTCTTCAGCCGCTCTTCAAACTGCCCGCGATACTTGGTACCCGCGACAATCAACGACAGATCCAGCGCCAGCACCCGCTTTTCGGCGAGAAAGCTCGGCACTTCGCCGTCCGAGATACGCTGTGCCAGCCCTTCGACGATGGCCGTCTTGCCCACTCCCGGCTCACCGATTAGGACCGGATTGTTCTTCGTGCGGCGGCACAAAATCTGCACCACCCGCTCCAGTTCCGCGTCACGTCCCACCAGCGGATCCAGCTGGTTGTCCATCGCGGCCTGCGTCAGGTCACGCGAAAACTCCGCCAGCAGGCTCGACTCGCGATTCCTCTGCTGTTGCGGAGCTTTCTCCTGAGTCGTTCTTGCCAGCTCCTCGCGGATGGCAAGGAGCTTCAGTCCGCGCTCGTGCAGAATCTCCGCCGCGAAGCACTTTTCCTCGCGCAGCAGCCCGAGCAACAGGTGTTCCGTTCCAATGTGTTTGTGCGAAAGCCGCTCAGCCTCCTCTGCCGCATAAGCCAGCACCCGCTTGCATTCATTTGAGAGAGGCAGATCGACCGAAGTCGAAACCTTCTCACGAATCGTAGTGTGTCCCTCTATCTGTTTCCGTATGGATTCAACCGATGCATGAGAGCGAAGGAAGCGATTGGTCAGCGCCTTGTCTTCCCGCAGCAGACCCAGCAGCAGGTGCTCCGTCTCGATGTACGGCGACCCGAACTGGCTTGCTTCATACCGCGCGAAGAAGATGACGCGACGTGCTTTTTCCGTATAGCGTTCGAACATGTTCCCCCTGGAAAAGTTCCGGCTCGCCCCACAATCCCTGCCGTTCAGGCCGGGTATCCTGGGCCACCGGAGCCTTCGTCCGTATCGCCGCTTCCCAGAGCAGTAGACCCAAAACCGAAGGTCGTAAGTATCCTGCCCTGGATACGGCTTTGAGGCTGGCTGCGCTCACCTGCATCCATCCCACTTCCACCGGGATCCACTCGCGCTTCGCCCGGCCTAACACCCCGCAATCAAACCAGCTGCGGAGAAATCTCTTCCATGCGCCCTTTTTCCAGGCGCAGGATCCTCGTACATCGGCTGGCCAATGCTATATTGTGCGTCACGATGACCGACGTTAGTCCATGAGAATCGTGAAGCCGCTCGATAAGATCAAACACTACGCTCGCCGTACGGCTGTCCAAATCCCCCGTGGGTTCATCAGCCAGCAACACCTTTGGACCAGTCACCAGGGCTCTCGCCAGAGAAACGCGCTGCTGCTCGCCGCCGGAAAGTTCTCCCGCCCGATGCTGTGCCCGGTCGCCCAATTCCACCTCGTCCAGCCATTTCCCGGCGGCCTTCAGAGCCGCCCCCTTGGACTCGCCCCGCGCCAGCAGCGGCATCGCCACGTTCTCAACCGCCGTAAACTCCGGCAGCAGATAGTGGAATTGCCACACGTATCCCACCTCGCGATTGCGGAATGACGCGGCCTGCCTGCTCGATAGCGTTCTCAACTGGATTGAGGCGCAGTATACGTCACCCCCCGAAGGGGTATCAAGAGCGCCAAGGATGTGCAAAAGTGTGCTTTTTCCTGCGCCCGACTCGCCTACGATCGCCAGCATCTCGCCTTCGGCGACCTCAAAGCTTAAGCTGTCGAACAACACCAGCCGTCCCCGGCCAGTCGTGTATTCCTTCCTCAGGTCGACAGCTTGTATCAAGATTGGACGCGCCGGACCGCCGGATGGATTCATTTGCCCGGCCATGCCCGCGTGAGGATACGGAGTTTTTGCCGGGGCGTGCGGTTCCGGGGAAACAAGCTCCATATCTACCTCTATCATCCTTTGACACAAAATAGGAAAAAACGATGCTTGCGAGTCAACCCCGCGGTTTCATTCGGAACCATTTGCGGCTCCATTGTCAGGCTGGGAAGGCTCCTCCGGGTCGAAATCTCTCCGAATCACCGGCATCGTTTTCAGCATGGCCAGCTGCTCCTGCACCCGCTTCCACGCGGCCGGATTCTTTTTGGTTGTAATTGGAGCCGCGGGGTCTGCGTAGTAGTTCAGAAGGTCTTGTTTCAGAGTCACGGGAACCGGCGCTCCCAGGGCTGTAATCCGCTGAAGAAGGTTGGCATATGTCTGATCGGTCAGGCGATATCCACCCGGCCGCACCTTCGCGCCGGTATCCAGGTCCCGGTTTTCCAGCTTCATCGTGATCCCGGGCTCCGCATTCGGATTCCTGATTAGGTATCCCAACACATGTTCGTAGCGTTCGAGCGAGCGATTGACGCTTTCGACATACCTTTCTTCTGTCTGTTGCTGGGGACCACGAATCGCCAAGTCGGAGATGACCCCCACTTTGGGAATAATCACGATCACAAACGCCAGCAGGCGCGTTTTCAGGCTGAATTTCCCCTTCCGGTAATGCTCCCAGCCATTGGTTGCGTCCGCCTCGCTCACTCGTTTCGCGTAGAGATCGAATTCCGTGCCGGGTACATCTTCAGGAAAGTCCGTCCGGTGCAGCAACACCTCGGCGCGTGCGATCGACGGAATAAAGGAACGAACAGACCGCCGGTAAGTGCCGACCGCAGCGCGCCGGTTAATGCCCATGTTTCTCAGGTGCAGCCCATACGTCTCAAAGAATGCTACTTCGAGCAGTCGCGGCGAAACTTGTAACCCCACGTGGCTCAGATACGCCGATGGAGCCAGCCGTCGCTTGCTCAATTGGTCGATGTCGAAGGCGAATTCCGTCCTCACGTGGCCATGCGGGCTCTCGTCATAGGTGACCACCGGCCCGTATTTTTCCTCGAGGCTGGGAAATTCCACGGCCGTCGACGGATTCACCGCATCGTGATGTCCGATGCAGTCTCCGACATAATGTGAAAGCGCGCCTAACGCAAATGCAAGCTCATTCAGATTGTGTGCGTTGCGGATCAGGCTGGCCACAAAATCGCCTGTCCGCACGTAGTGCGTCAGGTTGCTGAAGAATACATGGCCGAAGGGATAATATCCGGCGTCCTGAATCATTGAGCCACCGTACGCGTATGCCCGTGCCCGCTCGAGTTCCGCGGCCGTGGCATTTGGATAGCGGCTGAGCAGCATTGGAACAATGGAGTCTTTCCAAGCTAGGTCAATAATCTGCTCGTGAGTCAGGAGGGAATAGCTGAAACCGGATTGCGAACTCCAGAGGAAAAAGAGGAGAAGAACAACGAACAAACCAAATCGACGTGCCCTTACCATGGATTCTGAGATGCGTCGGAGAGCATTTTCGGAGATGGTCTGTTGATTGCCATCATCCTTAAATTGCCACGATGACAGGAATCGGGATCCCATCCACAGGTCTTCTCACATGAGGGCTAGTCATTCGTACCGCAGCGCCTCTGCTGGAAGAACTCGCGCCGCCGAGCTCGAGGGATAAATCGTTGCCAGCAGCGACACTCCCAGCGATACCAGCGTCACCACTACCCCATCGATAACCCGAGGCGCAAACGGCAGATAATCAATCGAATAAACCTCCGCCGAGAGCTGGATGAACCGGTAGTGGCCGCCCACCCATGCCAGCAGATAACCCAAAACCAACCCGAGCGCCGTACCGATCACGCTGATCAGAAACCCCTGCATCAGGAATATCCGCCGCACCTGTGCCGGCTCCACGCCAAACGACATCATCACGGCGATATCCTTGGTCTTCTCCATCACCATCATCGTGAGCGCAATCAGGATATTCAGCGCCGCCACGCAAACAATCAGACCAATGACGATGAACGTCACCACCTGCTCCAGCTTCAGGGCCCGGAAAAGCTCGCGGTTCTCCTCCATCCAGTTGTTTGTCAGGAAACCTGGACCAGCCGCTGCCTCAATCTCTTTTCCGATGCGGTCTGCGTGATAGAGGTCGTCTACCTTGAACGAAATAATCGACACCACGTCCGGCTCGCTGAACAAAGCCTGCGCATCTTTCAGCCGGATGAAACCAAAGCTCGAGTCGTATTGATAAAAGCCAGAGTGAAAGATCCCCACAATGCGAAATCGCTGCAGCTTAGGCAGCAGCCCATAGGGAGTTAGTTCGCCCTGCGGGCTGGTCGCCATCACCGTCGACCCCACCTTCGCATCGAGGGTGTTCGCCAGGTCCGATCCCACCACGATCGGAGGCGTCGCCTCACCCGCCACATCCGTCGTGTTCTCGTTCTGCGACAGCGGCGCGGCACTTCCCGCAGTCATCTGCGATAGCAGATCGCTCACCGTGCGCTCTTCGCGGGGAAGAATCCCCTTCAGCATCGCCCCACCTGAGAGCGATCCGCGCGACAGCAGCACCGGCTCATACAGCCCCGGAGCCGCCGCCGTCACATGGGGGAGGCGCCGCAGTCGGTCAGTCAGCGCACGCCAGTCGCGGATGCCGTCATTCTGCACACGCATCAGCTCCACGTGTGCCGTCGAGCTCAGCAGCCTGTCCTGTAGATCGCGCCGCATGCCATTGGTGATGGCCAGCGCAATAATCAGCGATGCCACGCCCACCGCCACGCCGGCGATGGAGATGATCGTGATCACGCCGACCACCGCCTGGCGGCGCTTCGCCCTCAAGTACCGTGCGGCGACAAAGAGTTCAAACCGCATTCCGCCTACTTCACTACCGCCTTCACCGCGACCGCATTCTCATAGCGGTCGTAAACTCGCACGGTGATCACATGCTCGCTCGCGTTCACTGGAGGCGTCGCTCCCGGCACTGGCGGATTCAGCGGCGCATCGAAGTCAAACCGTTCCGTCAGCGAATCGGAGATCTTTCCCACCGGCTCCACATATTGCCAGGGTCCCGCATCCACCGAATACTCCGCGTGTGCAATCGGAGTCGCGGCATCCGTCGCCGAGAGCGAAACGTGGATCTTTCCATTTACCAGCCTTGCTGTCAGGTCCGAAACTGTGGGTGGCGTCGTGTCGATCAGGAACCGGTCGCTCACCCGCTCTCCGGTCAGCGCATCGCCCGGGTTGTGCGACCGCGCATCGCTGGCCACCACCTTTAGCCGGTAAGGCCCATCTGGCAACAGTCCTCCATCAAAGCTCAAATATCGATCGGTAATCTTGTCCTTCAGCAACTGCCAGTTCTGCTCGCCGTCTCCGCGGTAATACACTGAGAAGCTCAAGTCATCGCCGTTGTCATCATGCGCCAGCCAGCGCAGTGTCACCGCCGTCTTATCCTTCGTTGCCGGCAGCGGTTCGCGGCCGGGCTCCTGCGTAAAACTGATTACGTTCACGTTTTGTTGGGCAGGGAAGTTGATCGTCGTTCCCTGCTGCTGCGGAAGCTGCATCCCGGCTGCATTCACGCGCGCTCCCGGCACAACTACAATCTCATCCACCATGGGAGCTACGTTCACCGGCAGATAATTAATCCCCACCGACGCAATATCCGCGCCCGCACGCAAGTCCGCTTTCCACTGAACGAACCGTGCCGAATCTAATCCCAGCGGCCCGACATTCGGCGTCACCTTCTTCCAGTCGCTCCATGCCCGCTGCGGATTATCCACATTACCGACCCGCGCAAATAGATCGAAATTCCGCGCATTCGCGCCCGCCCCGGTATCGACCTCGGCCCTTCCCCATTGCGAAAAAACTCCAGCATCGTAAACATCGCTCACATACGTTCCCGACGCGGCCGCCTCGTGGCTCATCAGATAAAGCTTCCCCGCATTCGCCGTCCCGAGGTAAATGCCGCGCTGCGAATCCGCAAAGCCCGTCACCTGCGAAGCCTCCAGATGCGCGACATCCGCATATTCTCCGCTCTCCTGAATGCGGTACACGCGTCCGCGATTGCCCGTTGCCGCCAGCAATCCAGCCGGGGTCCATTTCAGCGCATACACAATATCGTCGTGCCCCGCCCACAGCTTACGCGGCGCGCCATTCGGCGCAATCTCATAGATTTCCGTCCCATCCGGAATAAGCGTATTTCCGTTGAACGCCTGCACCGAGCCCGGCTGCACGATCGTAATCGTCGCTGTTACACCCACGTTTCCGGTCACCGGCAGCGGCGGCAGGTTGCTATGCCCCTTCTCGCCTACCGACGCCGCATACACCGACCCATTCGACCCTACGGCGACCGACGTGATTTCCCGCTTCGGCGCGTCGAAAATCACGTAGCCTTTGTCCGTCTTATCAATCCGATAGACCAGCCCCGTCCCGTCCGACCCCGCAATCAGATTTCCCTCCGCATCGAAAGCCAGGGTGCGGATGTGCTGCTCGTCGCTCTTGAAGAACAGTTCCGGCTTGGCGCCCGCAGCGATCCGGTATATCCCCGCCGGACCTCCCGCCGCCACATACAGCCGGCCCTCGGCATCGAACGCCAGATCCCACACGTATTTCGGCTTCTCCACCGTCTGCGCCGGATCGAATACGACCGTCGCATTCTCCTCGGTGCGATCCGCTACATTAGGATCGAGCTTGTAGACCTTCCCCGACGGCAGTGTCGCAGCGTAGACCGAACCTTCCGGCCCCACGCACACCGCCTGCACCGTCAGGTCTTTGCTCGAAAACAGCTTGGTCGACTTCCCGTCCGGAGTCACGCGCAGCACGGTCGCCGGAGTGCCCGTCGCCAGGTACGCATTCCCCTCGCGATCTGCAGCCACCGACCACACATACGTCGAAGGAGTCGTGAAGACCAGCTTGCTCTCGGGACCGGCCACCAAGTGGCCGTCGCTGGTGATTGCCACCCCATCCGGCTTGCCCTTCTCCAACTCGTCAAATTTTGACTGGGACCACAGGCGCGTGCCCTGCGCCGACGCTATGGCGCAAGAAAAAAACATCACGCAGAGACTAAGGAAAGGAAGGGCAGAACGGCGCATCATGCTGAAAATGAGTCTACTAGAAAGCGTTGCGGGGGCGGACGGGTGCAATGCGAGATAGTTGTCCGCATCGCTCGGCTCCAAACGTCATCTTCCTAGTAAGCGATAGATCTGATCACTGCAGATCATGGAGGACTGCTCATGAACACCGTGAATACTTCTTATGCCGATACGTTCCTTCCGCCCATTGAAAAGCCCAAGGGAACCATCATGAAGCTGGCTTACGTGATGACACGCCGGCAGTTTGGCAAAGTCGTCACGCCCCTGAAGGTTTTTTCCGCAAGGTTGCCCCTTGCCTTCGGCCTTTTCTACGCGAAGATCAGCAAGTTGGATAAAAAACTGTTATTACCGCCGGAGACGGTCCTTCTTGTCCGTCAGCAGGTCGCGCGTATCAACGTTTGCCTGTTCTGCATCAACATAGCGCGCTCGTTCTCGATCAAAGCATCGATGAATCAAGCCAAATTCGATGCACTCGGCAAATACAGCACCAGCCCGCTCTTCAGCGACGCGGAACGCGCGCTTCTCGATTATGTGACCGAGCTGACACGAGACAAAAGGGTCAGCACGGATACATTTCACAGGCTATCCGATTTCTACTCGGAACGCGCCATTTGCGAAATTATTTGGCTTGTCGCCAGCGAACACGTCTACAACATCACCAACATCGGTTTGAACATCCATTCCGACATGCTTTGTGACATCACTGCGCGCCCTGCTATTGCACCATTGCGAGGATAAGGCCGTTACTCAAAGAGGGCATTAGTCGCTGGGCGCGAGCCGCTTGCCCTCTTTGATAACGAAATAGTGAAGGTGCCGCGGTTTGAATACCTGGTTGAGGTACGATCCCTTCGATTCAGCCGCTATAAAGTCGGCATACTCCGCGGCGGAGACTTTGAAATAGCGGTAAACATCTCCAGTTTCGCGGAATTCGACCTCCAACTCACGCCTCTTGCGGTCATACCCAATTGAAGCAATGCTCGCCGATTCAACCGCCACTCGCCTCATCGCATGACTCCCTGAGGTCTGCGTTAAGTTTTGATGACAAGTGGCTGCCCTTAGTTACTCAGCACCGCCCGGTACCGCACCTGGCTCTTTCTCACCCGCTTCAGAGCCTGGTTGGCATCGGCCATCTTGAAGTGCTCTACCTTGGCCTTCACTCCGTGGCGCGCCGCCACGTCCAGCATCTCGGTAATGCGCGACGGGCTGCCGATATTCGAGCCGCACATCGAGCGCATGGCCCCGATCAGCGGAAAGACCGGCAACGCAATTGGCTTCGGGGCCACTCCAACAAAGCACAGGGTTCCATGAGGACGCAGCGTATTCACATACCCGGCCCAGTCCTGATCGGCATTGATCGTGGAGATAATCAAATCGAAGCTTCCTGCCAGCCCATTTACCGCCTTCGACTCGCGCGAATTGACGAAGTGGTGCGCACCCAGCTTCAGCGCCTCCTCTTCCTTGTTTGCCGAACTCGAAAACGCCGTAACCTCGGCTCCGAAGACGCGCGCAAACTGCAGCGCCAGGTGACCAAGCCCGCCCACGCCGATCACGCCCACACATGATGCAGGATTGATCGCCAGAGTCCGCATCGGCGAATAGACCGTGATTCCCGCGCACAGCAGCGGAGCAGTCGTCTCGCTGTCCAGCGCCGCCGGAATCTTCATCGCGAAGCGCCAGTTCACCCGCAGCGACTCGGCGTACCCGCCGTTCCGGTGAACGCAGGTCGGCTGCGCCTGTGGGCACAGGTTCTCCTCACCTTTGCGGCACCATTCGCACCGTCCGCAGGAGTCTGCCTGCCAGCCGATGCCGACGCGATCCCCCACGGCAAGGCCCTGAGCCGCCGATCCCACCGCTGCAACCGTGCCTACAACCTCGTGGCCGGGAATAAATGGATACTGGCTCATCCCCCAGTCATTGTCGATCAGGCTCGCATCGGAGTGGCAAACGCCACAGTGCGTCACGCTCACTTCGACATCGCCCGGCTTCAGCTCGCCCGGATCGTACTTGAACGGGAGCACTTCCGCCCCGGCTGCATGCACAGCGTAACCCTTGATGAATGTCATGGTGCTTCCGAACCTGTCTCTTTTCCGGAGTCCGTAATCGAATCGCCCGAAAGTCAAAATCGGCAGGAGTCTCGGGGGAATTTCTGCCTGCCTCGGCTATTCTACCCGCAGTGTGACAACCTGTTCTCCACTGAGTACCGCATCCAGTGCAACCGACCCCAGCGGGACCGCCGACTCGCCATTCAGCGTCATTCCGCGGTTGTCACGCACCGGCTCCAGCACATTGGCCATCGAAATAGGCAGCGCCGTCAGCGTGCGGCCGTCGATAGCCGCTTGCGGATCAGGAGACAGCAGCGTCACATAAAGCCGGTCGTTCGCATGCTGGCTGTTCAATTGCGCAATTGTTCCCGAAACATCCAGATTCCCCCCCGCCAGTTGCGGAGGCTGCATCAGCCGGTCCAGTGTGCCGCCATCGCTCACCAGCAGCCGGACCGGTCCATCCGGCAATGTCGCGGGCAATGTAACCGGGATGCGCACATTTTTTAATTCTCCGCGCCACGGCCGCAGAGTCGCCTCAATCGTAACCTTGTCGCCGGCGTGTACCACCGTTCCCCCCGCCTGTGCGCCCTCGATCTGTACCGTGCGGCGTCCGGGCATCGCGTCCACGTCGACTTCCACGCTTTCAATCGGCGTCCTCCGTGCGGCATTCGCATAGAGCCGGTTGAAGTGCTCGCCCAGAGCCAGCGCCGCCACCAGGTTTGCCGGAGCAAAATCCGTCGGCGCAACCAGGTCCTCAAACTTCACCTCGGGATAGCCCGTCAGCTTCACCCGGCCTCTCACCCGGTACGTCGTCTCGACCGCATAACCATTCGTCTGCGCCAGGCTCTGAAACAGCGAAACCATCACCGCCGCCGGAGTAATCTGCTGCTGGTCAATCACCTCCAGATGCAGCGTCCGCGGCTTCTCGCTCGCTCCATCCTGTTGCAGGTGCATGGTCAGAGGAATCACCCGCGCAGGCTTGCCGAATACACCTTGAATCGCCGTCTCGCGATCCTCGGTAAACGACCCGATCGTCTGCGTCGTATTGATGATCTTGAAGGCATTCAGCGGCGACGGAACCGTTGCCACTACCTCAGCCTTCGCCATCGGCATCGACACCGGCCCGAATTGCGTTATCGGATGCCCGCAGGCCAGCAGTTGCTTCGGGTCGACGTAGGTCACCGTACAGGTCGCCGAAATCTCCAGGTCGCCTCGAACCAGCACCGCACTCACTGCCGATCCCGGCAGGACAGACCCCGGTTTTACAGGCGCCATCTCTCCCAGATCGCTGCTGCCCCCGCCAATCGCCGCCACCGGCGTCAGCCCGAGTCCCGGAGCGTGCTCCTTCCAGAGAGCCACTGCTTCCGGACTGAATCCGCTGAAGACCAGTGGCGTGTCGATCGGCCGAATGTCCGCCGCGTCGGCCTCCTGACTGCTGGTCGTCGGACGCTGGGCGCTGGCAACCTGGGCTCTAAGCTCCGAATTCTGAGCCCCATCCCTTACCTCCAGCATTTGCCCAATGGGAGTGATCCCCGCAATCGGCTCCTTGCTGAACTCCCCGATCCGGTATGCGAGCGCGCCCAGGAGCTTGCCGTCGATGTAGACAGGGCTGCCGCTCATGCCCGCCACTACGCCCGAATATTCCGGCTTGGTCCCGTGCAGTCGCGCCAGGATCATGTCCTGATGCGGCCCGAGCGCATTGTGCAGCAGGCCCAGGATCTCCACGTCCATGGCTTCCGGTTGCGTACCCTCAAAAACCGTATACGCGGTGCCGCGGAGCCCGCGATGCACTTCGCTTAGAGGGAAGAAGCTGGTCGAAGGAGGCGGAACCGCCGCCGCAGACGCCACATCCAGCACGCTTTGCGCCCCGGCAGGTGTCCAGGACAGACCTAAGGCGGATACCATTGCCAAAAGAAGAAATCGCCCGCGCATGTCCTTTCGACGTTGTTGCACGTCTTTTAGAGTAGTCGCTCACCACACTTGCCGCAAAGTGTGTGGCAGTTTCACAATTGAGGATGTCATGAAGAGTTTCTCCGCAGCAGCCGTTACCGTAGTTTTGCTCCTTGCTCAGGCTCCCCTCTCCGCTCTCGCGCAGCAAAGCACCACCCCCCAGCAGGGCTCGCAGCAGCAGCCCGCCGCGCAGCCGCAATCCGGGCAGGACGATGCTGCTCCCGAAGCCGGCGGCCCCACCGGCGATAACGGCTCCATCGCGCTCCCCAAGAAAAAGGAGAAGGACGAGCCTGCCCCGGTAGCCCCGGCAGAGCCCACCGTCAAGAACCCTCCCGGCCTGCAGAACTTCTCCCTCCACGTTGACGTCCCTGTCGTGACTGTTGACGTCGGCGTCCTCCTTGAGAAGACTCACCAGTTTGTTCCCAACCTGAAACAGGAAAACTTCCGCATCTTCGAGGACGGCAAGCAGCAGGACATCGCAAGCTTCCAGCAGATCAAGGCCCCTATCACGGCGGTTCTGCTCGTTGAGTTCGCCTCCACCAGCTATTACTTCGTCTATGACATGCGCAATGCCGCCTACACCTTCGCCGAACAATTGCGCCCCGACGACTACATCGCCGTGATGACCTACGACATGCACACCAACATCCTGACTGACTTCACTCAGGACAAGCGTGTCGTCATGAACTCCCTGAACACCCTCACCATTCCCACCTGGCGCGAAACCAACATGTTCGACGCGCTTTATCAGACCCTTGACCGTCTCACCCGCGTCGACGGCCGCAAATACGTCATCCTCATCGGATCGGGTCGCGATACCTTCTCCAAAATCACTCTCGACAAGACCCTCGCCAAGATCAAGGCCACTCCTAATGTGACCATCTTTACCATCTCAACCGGTGGCTACGTCCGCGCAATGACTGAAGGCCGGGGCGGCTTTGGCGGACAGCTTCGCGATATGGATTATCTTCAGGCTGACAACGAAATGACCACCTTCGCCCGTATGACTGGAGGAATGCACTTCGAGCCGCGTTTCGAGGCTGAATTGCCGGAGGACTTTGCCGCCATCAATGAATCAATCCGCAACCAGTACGTCCTCTCCTACACCCCAACCAACACCAAGCAGGACGGAACCTACCGCAAGCTCCGCGTCGAACTGGTCGACGCCGAAGGCCATCCGCTTCGCATGCAGGACGAAAAGCACAAGCCTTTGAAGTACGACATCATTGCCCGCGATGGCTACAAGGCCAAACAGCAGGTCGAGTAGACACGCTTCGACTTACAGCCCGGGCCCGGATTTTTGGGTCTTCCGCAATCTAGGTCAGCCCAGCTGCCCCGCTGCTCTCCCGGAGCCGCGTCCTCCACCGGTAGATCACCACCAGCCTTACCACCAGCGCCAGCCCGCCGCCGATCGCGGTGCACAGCGCGCGGCGATGGGCGATCTCAATTTCCGGCAGCTTGTCCAGCGAGAGCAGGAAGACGATATAGCCCGTCACGCACAGCGCGAAGAGCGCATAATTCACGTTCTGCAGTCCATATGACAGCCACGTGAACAATACCGTGAACGCCACCAGCGCAATGGGCGACGGGGTAAAGTGCGCAACGAAGATGCTGATCAGCCACGCCCCCGCCACGGTTCCCAGCGTGCGTGCGAGGGCACGGCTCACCGTATCGGCAAGCCCCGGCTTGAGCACCAGCAGGGCCGTCACCGGGATCCAGTATCCGCTGGCAAAATGCATCTGCCGGTAGATCAGCGTGCTCACCGCAAGCGTAATTGCTAGCCTCAGCGAATATGGCACCGCAGTATTCTCAAACCGGCCATCCTTCCACGATGCCGCGGCAAGGCGCGCGGCCTGGCGAAGAGCGTCTTGCTCCGCTCGGATGTAGGTTGCCAGCGCCCGCAGGTGTTCACGCAATTGCCCAAACAGCCGTAGAATCAGGCTCGAACTCAATACCTGGAGCGCGCCGCCAGCGAGCACCAGCAGGGAGCGTTCCGCCGCCAGTTTGGCCGAAGCTGGGAACGCTGATCCTACAAGCAGCATCACCACGCACTGTTGTCCCACCCACGCATAGCCTCCTTCGCGCATCGTGAGCATGCCGCAGCCAAATCCCCACAAGGCGGCCATTCCCACCAGCACAAAATTCTCATGGCCGGCCATCATCCCGACGAATGTCGAGATCGCGGTGCCGAGTGTCGCAAAGATCATCGGCAAAAGCTGTGAGTTATCGATATTCTGCTTCGCGCCGAAGCCGATGTTCACCGCACCGCCGGCGACAATCATGCCCGCCGCCGGATGACCCACCGCCAGCCCGACGCACAAACAAAGCGCGACCGGCAGCACAAAAACCCAGTCTTCTCTTAACGACTGTTGATCCCACTGAAAGATGTAGCTATCACTCAGGAAGGCCATGAGTGGCCCTTGCGTCAGGCTCGATTGAAGCGGGAACGTCCTGCTCTCCGTCGAATCAGGGGTCATAGCCTCTCTAAGCATCTGCCTCGGAATTGGGAAAGGCAATTCGAAAAGGCAATTCCCAAGCCTCACACGAGCCTGCTCGCCGGTAGCGAACTCGTAATCGCGGCTGCGCCCCGCCTGCCCGCAACAAAATAGCCGGGCGCAAAATCACCCGCCTCTCAGAACTTATTGCACCTGCACGCAACTACTACTGCGGCTTCGACGAGTCGTTGACCTTCTGGTCCGCTTCTTTCGTCTTGTCCTTCGCCTTCACAGACGCCTGGTGCGCATCGTCGTGGGCTTTTGTCGACTTCTCCTTGTTGGGATCGAAAACCTTCTGCGTGCCTTCCTTGGTCTTGTCGTATCCCTTTTCCGTTCCCTCCTTGGATCTGTCGTAGGCCGTGGTCGTGCCTTCCTTGGTCTTGTCGTACGCTGTCGTCGTGCCCTTCTTCGTGCCGTGGTAGGCCTTCTTGGTACCGGAGCTCACCGCGTGCCCCGTATCCTTGGCCGCGTCCTTTGTGTCCGTCCCGGCGGCCTTTACATCCTGCTTCGGGCTCGTATCCTGAGCTGAAACAATCGCACCGGCTCCAAACGTCATTGTGGAAGCCAGCAGTAGGGAGAGAAATCGTGAGTTTTTCATACGCTTGACGATCAGATTACTTTTTGGAGACGCGGGTTGCGTGGGCAAACCCGGTAGAATAGCCTCAAAGACAATGGGAACGAGCGAATCATGAACGCCGCCAGCGCTGTCTTCTCAGCAGCCCCGGCCCGTACGTATTCCGAGTCGAAAGCGCTGAACCGTTACGCTTGGATCGTTCTCGCCTATAACGTTCTGGTCATACTCTGGGGAGCCGCTGTTCGCGCAACCGGCTCCGGCGCTGGCTGCGGAGATCGCTGGCCTCTCTGTAACGGCACCGTTATCCAGCATTATCCGACGGCTGCGACTCTGGTCGAATTCGCCCACCGTGCTTCAAGTGGTCTTGCTCTCTTCGCTGTCATCGGTCTGCTTGTTTGGACCTTGCGCGGCACACCTCGGCGCCATCTCGCCCGCGCCGCCGCCATCGCCGCCCTGGTCCTCACCCTTAATGAGGCTCTCCTCGGAGCCCTTCTCGTCCTGCTCGGCAAAGTAGCCCACGATCAGTCCGGATCGCGCGCCGTTTACCTGGCCCTCCATCTCACCAACACGCTGCTCCTCCTCGCCGCTCTCACTCTAACCGCGCACTTCCTCTCCCGAAAACAAGGTTTCATGCACGGCAGCGTCGAGCTCCGCGCCCCCGGTGTTGCCTTCATCGGACTCTTCGCCGTCCTCATCGTTGGAGTCAGCGGCTCGCTTGCCGCCCTCGGCGATACCCTTTTCCCCGCCACCAGCTTGCGCGCTGCGTTCCTGCAGGACTTCTCGTCGAATTCCACCTGGCTGCTTCGCCTGCGCTGGATTCACCCTGCCGTGAGCCTCATCGCCGGCGCGTTCCTCCTCTGGCTGGTCTACCACGGCGCTCGAACCGTCATCCATCGCCGCCTGTCCATCACCGTCGCTGTTCTGTTGCTGTTCCAATATGTTCTTGGCGTAGCTGACGTCGCCCTTCTCGCGCCCACTTCGATGCAGATGGCCCACCTCCTCGGAGCCGACCTGCTGTGGATCGCCCTTGTCGTGCTCGCCGCGCGTCTCTTTCTGCCCCCCATTGGCTGTACCGCCGGCATCTGCTCACGCACCTAGTTCATATCAACCACTTACTTGCCCGTTCCTGCTTCGCTCGGGTACGGTGCTCGACACCGCCGAGTCCGCCACCTTTTTCAAAAATCGATTTATCTTTAAAATGAACTGCCGAATCCCTCTCCAAGGAGAAGAAGCGCTTGAACCCATCATCGGAGCTGCTGGCGCAAGACATCTCCCTCCGCTCTTTTGAGCTGAACGAGAAATATGGGCGTCTCGGAGCCTTCCTCGATCGCAACAAACTCGACGCGATCCTGCTTAGCCGTCACGAAAACATCGCCTGGATCACTGCCGGCCAGGTCGAAGCCCGCGTCGCCCTCGGCGTTGAAACCGCGGTCACCTCGCTGCTCATCACCCGCAGCGGACTCCACTACTACCTCGCTCCGGCCAATGAAGCCCCGCGCCTCGCCGACGAAGAGTTCGCTGGCCTCGGCTATGAGCCCGTCATTTATCCGTGGCACGAGAATCCCGCCCCGCTCCTTCGCGAACTCGCCGGAGACGCAGCGTTGGGATCCGACACGCCCGCCCCCGGAGCCACGCACGTCAATCTCACCACACTTCGCGCGCCCCTGCTGCAACCGGAGATAGACCGCCTCACCGCCCTCTCCCGCCAGACCGCCGACGTGACTGCCTCGGTCCTTGAATCCCTTCAGCCCGGTATAACCGAAGACGAGATGACCGCCCGCACTGCCGCGGCATTGCTCGAACTGGGCATCACGCCGACCGTCCTGCTTATGGCCGTCGATGACCGCATCCGCAAGTACAAGCACGCTGTCCCTCGCTCGGGCACTCTTGAGCGCTACGGCATGATCAATCTCTGCGTCCGTCGGCAGGGGCTCGTCGTCTCCATCACTCGCTTCGTCCATTTCGGACCCGTCCCCGCCGAACTCGCTGCATCCTTCAGAGCCGCCGCCCGCATTCACTCCCAACTCCTGCACGCCACCCGCCCCGGCGCAACCTCCGCCCAGCTCTTCGCCGTAGCCCGTGACGCCTACAAGTCCGCAGGCGCGCCCGAAGAAATCGAGCGTCACCACCAGGGCGGTCCCTGCGGATACGGCGAGCGCGACTGGCTCATCACGCCCCACGGGCAAGACACCATCACCCTCCCCCAGGCCGTCGCCTATAACCCCAGCCTCCGCGGAGCCAAGGTCGAGGACACAGCCCTGATCACCGAAGACGCCGTCGAAATCCTCACCGACACGCCCACGCTGCCCGTCATCGAGACCGTCATCGAAGGAGAGGTCTACAGGTCCGCAGGAGTTCTCCAGCGCTAGAAAACCGCCCACAAATTTCGAGGAACATGATGCTCAACCGCCGAACCTTCCTCAAAACCGGCGCAGACGCGCTTCCACTGGCCGCCACTCTCGATCCCACCGCCGCCCTCACGCCCGCGCAAACCACTCCCGCCCCTGCGCCGACTCTCATTCCTCTGCCGTCGCGCCTCGCCGCCGAAAATCCCGCTGCTCTCTCCTGGCAGCAGAAGGTGCGCCGCGTCGGCCAGAGCAACATGACAGAGCACGATCCCGTCGTCATGAACATCGAGGAGTGGGCCGACTACTGGCACTCCGCCGGCACCGACGTCGTCTTCGTCAGTGTCACTGGCATCCTCGCCTTCTATCCCTCAAACGTGAGGTTCCACCGTCACGCAAAATTCCTCAACAACCGCGACTTCTTCGGCGAATGCACCGCCGCGGCGAAGGAGCGCGGCATGCGCGTCGTCGCTCGGATGAGCCCCGTCCTCAACTGGCCCGACGCCCTCGAAGCCCATCCCGAATGGGCCATGCGCTACAAAGACGGCTCAGTCCAGCACAACGGCGAAGATCCGCGCCTCTTCAAGACCTGCATGTTCTCGTCCTACATGGATGACTACATCCCCGCTGTCATGCGCGAAGTCAACTCGCTCTACGACGTCGACTGCCTCTATACCAACGGATGGCCGCCCATCGGCATGCTGCCCGAGTGCTACTGCCCCATCTGCAGCAAACTCCCGCCTCCCGGCACACCGGCCTACTGGCACGCCTTCAACGAGCGCCTCTTCGAGCTCTGGAACAAGTACGACGCCATCGCCAAAGAAAAGAAGCCCGACAGCTTCTACTTCGCCAACCTCGGTGGAAACGTCCACGCCAGCCCCAACCTCGATCGCCTTGGCAAAACCGCGGTCTGGTTTCAGGGAGACAACCAGGGCCGTACCGACGCCGACCCCGCCATCTGGGGAGCCACCCTCCAGGCTCGCGTCTGCAACGCCGTCCTCGACGGCAAATTCGCGGCCAATATCACGGCCGCCTACTCCACCGGAGTCGTCCGCTGGCGAAACGCCTCCAAGAATCCCGCCGAAGCGCAGATGTGGATGAACGAAACCCTCGCCGGCGGCCTCGCCCTGTACTACCACTTCATCGGGTCTGAAGATGGGTTGGGCGAAGACCGCCGCTGGCAGAAGGTCGGCTCAGATTACTTCCAGTGGTCTGCGAAACACGATGCCCAGCTCCAGCCGCGCCGCTCCATCGCCGACATCGGAGTCGTCATCGGACAGAGCACGCAGCTTCTCTATAAAGGCCCTGCCACTGCGCAATCCCGCACCTACATGCGTGAAACCACCCACGGCATGTACGAGACACTCCTCCGCGGCCGCTTTGCCTTCGACTACGTACACGAAGACCGTCTCGACCCCGAACACCTCAGCAAATACCGCGTCCTGATCCTCCCCAAAATCGCCATGCTCAGCGACCGCCAGTGTCAGCAGATCCGCGACTATGTCCAGTCCGGCGGCTCGCTCATGGCCAGCTTCGAAACCAGCCTCTACGACGAAAACCTGGCGCCCCGCTCCGACTTCGGTCTCGCCGATCTGCTCGGCATCTACAAAGCCGGAGACTTCATCGGCACCAACGGCAATGCATACTACGCGCCCGCATCGAGCACCCGGATGCGAGTCCCCAGCACTCGATCCTCGACGGATTTTCCAACACCAACTGGCTCCCCGGCTCACAAAACCGCATCCCGCTCAAGCCTGTCGCCGATCCCATCCTCACGGTCGTCCCCGGCTTCGTGCAGTATCCGCCTGAGCTCGCCTACCCGCCCGTCTCGCACACCGACGAACCGGCAGTCGTTCTCCGCGAAACAAGCTCAAGCCGCATTGCCTTTTTCCCCGGAGACATAGAGCGCACCTGCTGGCTCACCGGCCATGGCGACCTGCTCCGCCTCATGCACAACACCCTCCGCTGGCTCACCCGCGACGAGCGCATCGTTTACGTCGAGGGTGACGGCTTCGTCGAGATGTTTGCCTGGGAGACCACTCCCGGCTACGCCATCCACCTGCTCAACTACACCAATCCCAACGCCCACCACGGCTGGATGCAATCCACCTACCCGCTCGGCACGCAGATCGTGAGCATGAAGCTGCCCTCAGGCGTACACGCCAAATCCGTTACCCTCCTGCGCGTCGGACAGTCCGTACCCTTTCATCAGCAGAGCGACTCCTCCGCTTCACCATCCTCCGAGTCGATGACTATGAGGTCGCCGCCATCACGGTGGGGTAACGCCGCTGACGCAGTTCACCGCACAGCAGGGAGCCGATCCTTAATCAATCTGTGAGACTGCTGCAACGTTACGGCATACCCGTTCACCATCTCCCATGAGGAGATAGCCGTGAACCAGCAGATTCTTAGAGAAATCTCGCACAGACTACGCCAAAGCCACCCGTTCAGTGTGCATCGCCCCACGTCCATCGAAACGACGGATGAATCGAGTACCGTTCATTTTTCCGGTCATGTGAAATCCGTCCTCAAAGGCTTCGCCTCAGAGATACGCAGCGAGGCTTCGCACTCTCGCGAAGAATTGCATGCCTTCGGAGGCCTCGGGACCAGGAGTCAGTTTGAAAAGCACGCCCTCGAACGGTTCAGCACAGATGCGGGCCTGCAAAGGCTGGAGGATGACATCACAGTGCCCAGCGGCTGCAGAAACTTTGGACCGCCTTATGATCGGGAATACAACGTGGGCGTAGCCGAAGCATTCGGCGCCACCGCAGACGGATCAGTGTTCACGCTGTCGCCATACGACGGCCAGTCTGCCGGAGGAATCGGATTCTATCTCACCACGGATGAACCCGTGCTGGCGTCAATCACGCCGCAAGGCACCTATCAATGGAGTTGGTTCAACCTTGCAAACTTTCTGCCCAACGCGTGGACCAGGGGCGGCATGGGGATCACAATCTTCGCCGACTCTGACACCGAGCCGACGCTGTCCCGCCAGCAGGTGCTTTGGAGCGCAAGCAGCCTCACACCGTGGTCAGGCCAGACTGCTAAGGGCTTGATCGCCGACTCCGCATCGCCGGCCTTCGGATTCGGAACGGTGCCCCTGGCGCCGGCGCTTTTGAACATGTTTCCGGGGTCGCGATACCTGGTCTGGATCTGGTGCTGGCAGCTGGCACATTATGCAGAGAACGATGGATTCCTGGCAGTGCTCAGCTTCAACATGCCATCCGTCACTGTGTGCGCCGGCCCGCAAATTTCAATTCACTGAACGAATCGCCGCCAGCACAAACGACGCCGCTGCAACCACAAACACGGTGTAATTCAACGGCGCATGCATGCGATTGTCTTTGTCAGAGTAGCGCTTGGGTGCGGGGTTTTTGTCAGCGGTGGCAGTTCGCATCCTTCTATCGCTTCTGGTGCTTCCTTGCTCATAGATCAATCTGTAGCAACAGCGATCACCGTCTTCCCGTATCCCGCGCCCGGCGCCTTCGCCTCAAACGCCAGCGCCGTATCCTTCAGAGGAATCACCGCCCTTACCAGCGTCTTCAGCTTTCCTGCATCCAGCAGCTTGGCTACCTCGATTAACTGCCCCTGATCCGGCCTCACGATAAAGTACGCATCTCTCACCTTGGGATTCGTCGTCACCTCACCATCCGCCGCGATCGAAATCATCTTCCCGCTGGCCTTGAGCACCTTCCACGAGCGCTCCCGCGTCTCGCCACCCACCGTGTCGAAAACAATATCAACGTCGCGAACCGTGTCCTCAAACCGCGCTCCTCGATAGTCGATCACCTCATCGGCCCCCAGTTCCTTCACTAGCGAGAGAGTCCTTCCCGACGCTGTCGCAATCACATGCGCCCCATGCAGGTGCGCAATCTGAACCGCGAAGATCCCCACCGCGCCTGCGCCCCCATGCACCAGCACTCGATCTCCCGCCTTCAGCTTCGACTGCTCGAAGAATCCCTGCCACGCCGTCAGCGCCCCGATCGGAACACTCGCGGCCTCCACATGTGTCAGGCTCTTTGGTTTCGCCGCGATGCTCGCCGGCACCGTCACGCAAAACTCGGCAGTCGCGCCTTCTTCGAACCAGTCGTTGAACCCGTAAATCTCCTGCCCGATCGTGAAGCCGATCACGCCCTCGCCCACCTCTGCAACTACCCCCGAGAACTCATGCCCCGGAATCGCCCGCATCCGCGGCTCGCCGTTCTTCTGGTTCGTCGTGGGATACCAGCTCAGCTCCGTCGTCGTCACTCCCGCTGCATGCACCTGGACAAGCACCTCGCCATCACCCGGCCTCGGCTTCCGCACATCTGCGGCAATCAGCGTTAGCCCGCCCCCGGACTCGACAACCTGCATCGCTTTCATGGATCAAGCCTCCTCGCTCCTGAGATTATGCTCAGGCTGTAAAAGGCTCAGAAATCCTCAATGTAAACGGTTTGATACCATGACCTTCGCGTTCTCCCGGAGATCTCACCATGCGCCTTCCTGCACTCCTTCTTGCTGCTTCTCTCGCAATCGCGCCTGCGGTTTCCGCGCTGGCCCAGGCCACCGCCTACTCCGATCAGCCGCCGCTTCTGCTCGGAGCCGCCTGGTATCCCGAGCAGTGGCCCGAATCGCAATGGGAGCCCGACCTCGCCCTCATGGAAGCCGCGCACATCCACTTCGTCCGCGTCGGCGAATTCGCGTGGAGCGCCATGGAACCCTCTGAGGGCCACTACGAATTCGGCTGGCTCGAACGCGCCATCGCCCTCGCCGCCAAACACCACATCTGTGTCGTCCTCGGAACCCCAACCGCCGCCCCGCCCGCCTGGCTCACCACCAAATATCCCGAAACCCTCCGCGTCGACGAAAACGGCCGCCGCGACGCGCACGGAAACCGCCAGCAGTTTTCCTTCGCCAACACGCGCTACCGCAAATTCGCGCATGACATCGCCGAACAGATGGCCACACGCTTCGGACACAACCCCAACGTCGTCGGCTGGCAGCTCGACAACGAATACGCCAACGATTCCTTCGATCCCGAAGCCAAAGCCCAGTTCCACGCCTGGCTGCAGAAGAAATACGGAACCATCGCCAATCTCAACCAGCACTGGGCCACGGCTTACTGGAGTCAGACCTACGACAACTTCGACGAGATCCCAGTCCGCGGCCACGAAGAGAACCCCGCGCTCCTCCTCGAATGGAAGCGCTTCGTCAGCGACACCTGGAAGAGTTACTCCGTTAACCAGATCGACGCGATTCGCCCTCACGCCGACAAGCGCCAGTTCATCACCACCAACACCATGGGCTGGTTCGACGGCTTCGACGAATACGTCGTGCACTCTGTCCTCGACATGGCCTCTTGGGACGACTACATCTCCACCGACCACTACGACGCCGCCGACAACGGCGCCCGGCACGACCTCACCCGTGGCTTCAAGCAGAAGAATTTCTGGGTTATGGAAACCGAGCCCGCCTTCGTCAACTGGCGTCCCACCAATACGCCGCTCGAAAAAGGCCAGGTGTGCGACATGGCCTGGCAGGCCATCGGCCACGGATCAGACGCCGTCGAATATTGGCAGTGGCGTTCCGCCCCCAACGGGCAGGAGGAGTACCACGGAGTCCTCGCCGGTATCGACGGCAAGCCCGTCCCCGTCTACGACGAAGTGAAGCAGGTCGGTGCCGAATTCGAAAAAGCCGGCGCCGCTCTCGCCGGCACCTCGCCCCACTCCTCAGTCGCCATCATCCAGTCTTATGACAGCCGCTGGGCCATCGACTTCCAGCGCCACAGCGCCAAATTCGATCCTGTCGAAGAACTCGTCGCCTTCTATCGCCCGCTCCGTGAACAGACCCAGGCTGTCGACATCCTCTCGCCCGACGCATCTCTCGAGGGATATAAGCTCGTCGTCGCGCCCGCACTCAACGTCCTGCCGCAGTCCATGGCCGACCGCCTCATCGCCTACCTCAAAGCCGGAGGCCACCTCGTCCTCGGCCCGCGCTCGGGCATGAAGGACGAATACAACGCCCTCAATCCGCAGCGCCAGCCGGGCCCGCTCGTCGATCTCCTTGGTGCAAACGTCTCTCAGTTCTATGCTCTCGACGAACCCGTGCCCGTCAGCGGAGAAACCGGCAACGGCACCGCCAACATCTGGGCCGAAACCATCGCACCCAGTTCCTCTGACACCCAGGTTCTCCTGAAATACGGCCCCAGCAATGGATGGCTCGACAACCAGCCCGCCGCCGTCACCCGCACCGTAGGGAAGGGAAGCATCACCTACATCGGAGCGTGGCTCGACCAGCCTCTGCTCAACTCGCTCACCGCGTCCTTCGTGAAGGATGCGGGCGTCCAGCCCATCCTTCCCGGAGTCCCCGCAGGAGTCGAAGTCTGCCAACGGACAGGATCCGGCAAATCCGTCCTCATCCTGATCAACCACACGACCACAACCCAGCACATCGCCTTGCCCGCCGCCATGACCGACCTGCTCAACTCCGGCTCAGTGAACGCCGTCGATCTGCCCAAATACGGAGTTGCCATCCTCCAAAACTAAGCGCGACGCCGGACATCTGGGCCCTGATCCCTGAGCCCTGAACCCTTACCTCAATGCCCCGCCGAAGCCTTCCCGCCAACCTTGAAATGCCGGAGCAGGAGCACCAGCGGTGTCACTGCCAGCGTGAACCATCCCACCAGTCGGAAGCAGTCCATGAATCCCAGCAACTTCGTCTGGTCGCCGAGTTGATTGTAATAGTGCAGGTACGCCGCCTTGAGCGCGTCCGCGTGCGAGTACCCGTGCTCCACCAGGTAGTTCGTCGTTCGCTCCACCGCCGACTGCAGATTCAGCGAGGACGCTGGCAGATTCGCGCCCGTCACCGATTGGTGAAAGTCCTGCCTTCTCTCGCTCATCGCCGTCACAAACGCAATCCCGAAGCTTCCGCCCCAGTTGCGAAACAGATTCGTCAGGCTCGACGCGCGATTATTCTGGTCCGGCCTGAGCTGCGAATACGCCACCACGCTCAACGGCACAAAAAAGAACGCATACCCCAGTCCCTGAAAAGCTCGCGCCCATGCGTAGTGCGCGTAATTCGTCTGCAGCGTGAAGCCGCTGTAGTAGAACATCGAAGCCGCCACCGTACTCAGCGCAATCGCCAGCAGTACCCGCGGATGCACGATCCCACGCTGCACCAGTTGCGCCCCTACCGGCGCAAGCACCGTGATCACCAGCGCTCCCGGCCCAAGCACCAGCCCAGCATCAATCGCACGATACCCATAAAGGGACTGCAGTATCTGCGGAATCATCGTCGTCGTGGCAAACAGCCCGAACCCGAAGGCAAAATAGAACACCGACGCAATCGCAAAATTCCGGTTGCCCAGCATCTTCAAATCGATAATCGGATCGTCGTGCCGCAGTTCCCACCAGATCGCCACCGACCAGCACGCCAGCGCCACCGCAAACATCCACGAGATGAAGTGGCTTCCGAACCAGTCGTCGATCTGCCCGCGGTCCAGAAAAATCTCCAGCGCCGCCGACCCCAGCCCGATCAGCGCAATGCCCGTCCCGTCGATCTTCAGCTTCCCATTTGGCCGCGCCTTCTCGCGCTCCTTCGCAAATTCCGGCGGATCATGCACTACCCTGCTGGTCAGAAACAGCGAAAGAATCCCAATCGGAATATTGATCAGGAACACCCACCGCCACGTGTAGTTGTCCGTGATCCACCCGCCCAGCACCGGCCCGATCGCCGGAGCCGTCACAATCGCAATCGTGTACAGCGCAAACGCCGACGCTCGTTTCTCCGCCGGGAAAGTATCCACTAGGATCGCCTGCTCCACTGGAGCCAGCCCGCCCCCGCCGATGCCCTGCAGCACGCGCGCCAGCAGCATGATGTTCAGCGTCGGCGCAACTCCGCACATGAACGACGTCACCGTGAACAGCGCCACGCAGGCCATGTAGTAGTTCTTCCTGCCGAAGACGCGGCTCAACCACGCGCTCATCGGCAGCACCACCGCATTGGCCACTAGATACGTCGTCAGGATCCACGTCACCTCATCGAAGCTCCGGCCGAGGCCGCCCGCAATATAGGGCAACGACACGTTTGCAATCGACGTGTCCAACAGTTCCATGAAAGTGGCCAGCGTCACCGTGAGCGCCACTACCCACGGATTCACCTGACCCCTGACCTTGGTCTGTAGTGTCTTTGTTGGTGGTGCCTCAAGAACCGCAGTTGCTGCCACTTACTCGCCTCCAGGCCCGTGGAGAGACCAAACAGTCTCTTTTTGATGTGCGATCAGCCGCCAGGTTGCGTAGAAAAACAACCAAAAAGTCGGACCCATGCCTCTCAGCCCCATGAAATCTCTCGCCGCTGCCCGTCTTCCCAAAGTATGCTGGCCACTCAGGAAGTCCCGGCCTCAATCTCCAAACCGATGAACGGGAGATTCACCGTGTATCGACCCACCCTACGTGCCGCCCTGCTGGCCATTGCCATTCCTGTATTCCTCTGCGCGCAAAGCCATGCGCAGACCGCCGCCGATATCGTGAGCTATTTCTCCGGCAAGCAGGTCCTCGTAAAAATCGACATGCCCGGCACGCAGAAGGGAATTGACCTGCGCTTCAACAAGCCCTCGCCCATGGACTGGAAGGAGTACTCATCGCGGCTGAAGCAATGCGGCGCTGCCATCCGTAAAGGAGATATCGCCCGGGTCACCACCGTTGTCGTCAAGAAAGACATGATCGAGTTTCAGCTCGACGGCGGAGGCTTCGGCACCTTCGGCGATGACACCAACACCACCGTCGTCGCTAAAACGGTCCCCAAGAGCGACTACGAAAAGAGCCTCGAGCAACAGATTGCCAACACCGACGATCCTGACAAAAAGCGCCAGCTCCAGCGGGACCTCGACCGGGAACGTGCCCGCCGCGAGCGCCAGGACGCCATTAACCAGAGCGCCGCGCAGGTCGCCAGCCAGATCAAGGCCCAGCAGGTCATGGACAAGCGTATGCAGGGTGGCTCGCGCTTCAACCTTCGCTGGCAGGGATCGATTCCCGCCGAGCAGCTCACGCCCGACGCCGTCATGGCGCGCCTCAGCGAGTACATCGACTTCAGCGGCCTCCAGGCCGGCGGAGCGTCTCAGCCTGCCGCCCCTCCGATGGGTCCGGCCATCTCAGCGCAACCTCCCAACCAGCCTCCACCGGCCTCGCCCACCGCGCAGCTGCAGCGCGGCATGAGCTTGAACGACGTCGCGAACCTGCTTGGACAAGGCAAGCTGCTGTCCGATTCAATCGGAGATAACGGCCTCAAAACCCAGGTCTACGAATACGTCTCCGGAGACCGCCGCGCCGAGGTCACCTTCGTGGAAGGAACGGTCGTGAAGTTCTCGATCACTTCGCAATAAGTATCGTCGCGCAAGTGAACCCGCGCGGCTACCACTGCTTTTGTGAATGAAAATGGGGCCGGGGGAGTGGGATGAAGAATTGGGCAGCGAGTGACGCGCTGCTGCCCATTGGGCAACTGAATGTGAAATGGTTTTTTTTAAATTCAGGGCCTGATAGCAGTCTCGCCCATAACTCTTGGTAAGTCGTTGCTCGAGCGCAACTATAGGATTGCCCTGGCGCAACTGACGGGCTGTGGCCCAGCCAGCATGAAAGCGTTGACTAATCCCCGAATCTCGCCGCCGACCGCTCTCGTGCCTTGGCTGCCTCTTCTTCGCGATTCTTCGGGGGAGCCGTCGTCTCGAGCGACGACAGCAGTTGCATCGAGGCGCCCGCCACTTCGTCGAGTGCAGCGTAGAACGCCGCCTCGTTTGCCTTGGACGGCTTGTTGAACCCGCTGATCTTTCTCACAAACTGCAGCGACGCCGCCCGAACCTCTTCCTCCGTCACCGGCGGATCGAAATTGAAAAGATTCTTGATATTCCTGCACATTGGCGATTGCCTCCTTCGGACGGCATACCCAAATTCAAGTCCCCGGCAGCCAACCCTGGATCAAAGGATTATCATGGCAATTCGGAAAGCATTCCGCAATCCGCCGACTCGAACCCGGGAGATCGCAGGCATCGGGCAGCGGAGGTAAGCTCAATGAAAACATCGTGGCAAACCGATACAAACCATCTCATTTGCCGGTGGTCTCATGCCGGAGAACAGATCGAATACAGCGCGCCTTGGCTTCAGGATCCATCAGCAAGCGTTCCTGCCTGCGCTCCAGCGTCTCTGCCCGACTTCGCATCCCACAGCCCATTTGGCTCGGGAGAATGGTTCGCTCCCTGGAACGCCCGCTGGAGTACCTCGGATAGATAGCCCCGCGTTTTGCAGCGCGAACAATTTCGGGATCACAAAATCCAGGAGTATTTACTCCGAAGTCATTCCGATCGTCCCCAGCCACGTCTCCACCAGCTCGGGCCACGCCGTCACAGGGAGCTTCGTGCGTCGCAGCCCGAACGCATGCCCGCCCTGCGCGTACAAGTGCATCTCTACCGGACCTCCGGCCTTGACCAGCGCAATGTAGTAAGCCAGCGAGTCGTACACGCTGTCCACGTGGTCGTCCTCGTTTTGCAGCAAAAACGTCGGCGGCGTCTGCCGGGTCACAGGAACCTCGGGATTCAACCACAAATCCTTATCGGCATTTGCCGGATGAGGAACCACGAACTTTTTCGTGCCCTGCTTCGCATCCCATTCCGCCGCGGACAGTGACAGATGCCCCGGATAGATAGCTACCGCAAAATCCGGCCGGCAACTCTCCTTGTCGGCCTGGTCGACGGCCGGGTACAAACGCCGGTCAAAGTGCGTGCTTATCGCTGCCACCAGATGCCCGCCTGCCGAAAATCCCAGCACTCCAATCTTGTGCGGATCAATATGCCACTCCGCAGCGTGAAAGCGCACCAGCCCCATCGTCCTTTGCGCATCTACCAACGCCATCGGCGATTCCGGATATGGTCCCGATTTTGGATAGGGCCCCACATCCGTCACTCGGTACTTCAGCAGCACGCACGTAATCCCCTTGGGCGTCAGCCAGTCACAGACCTCCGTCCCTTCAAGATCCATGGCCAGTCCCTGATACCCCCCGCCTGGGAAGACAACCACCGCAGCGCCTGTATTCTTTTCCCCTGGCGCATAGACCGTCATCGTGGGCTGGGTGACATTGCTCACGCCGACCACCGGCTTCCCGGCAATCAGGAACTTCGGATCGATCTCCACGATCTCCGGACCCGCGACCGGCTGGGGATCAGGCGCAGCCCCCGGCCATATCGGTATTTGCGTATGTCCCGGCGATGGCTGCCACACCGGCTTTTGCGCGCTCAAGCTGCCGGACGCAAGCACAACAAGCAGAGCAAAGAGGGAAAGCTTAAAGGTCGAGCGCTTCATCACAGTCCCCACAGCTTATAGCTGCGTGAGAAGGACTTTTCCTCTTGCTGCGGCAGGAATCGATTCAGTCAACAGACATTCACCAGGCCTCCGCGCCCCTGCCCGGTTTCGCCTCTACTGCTTTAGCGGTTCGTAATTTGGAACCTTGGGGGTCAGTTTACGGAGGAGGAACTCCTGAAGCAGGTTCTGTGCGGCGTTACCCGCAATGCCCAGGAGCGCGTTCTCGAAGGTCAACGCCACCCCGTTTCGATCGCTCGCCGGATAGTAGAGGTTCGAGATACCGCCCGCCGCGAGGCTGCCGATAATACCCGAATAATTTACTTGCTTGTGTCCATTGTCACCCTTGCACATCACTGACATTTCGAAGGCATAGAGAACTCGCGATCGAACCGTCCCCGTCCCTTTGTAGAAATAGCGTGGATCCTGTTTCAGAAGTGATGGCAATATGGCGCCGCCGATCATCGTGCTTATGAAGCCGTCGGCATAATTGGCTGCGTACCGCTTGGCGTAGCCTTCCGCACCTTGTCCATACCCGCTGAAGGTATCGTTACCCTGCTGAACTCCGGCCCAGACTCCGGTCAACAAAAAAGTGACGGGATCCACCGAACTCCTTAAGGCCAGCGTGAATTTCCGCCTGGTGCTGAGCGGCGGCGCATTGGGCACATAGGTCACATAAAAGTTTGGAATCACGCCGAGCACCCGCTGTTTCTCCTCCTGCCTGAATTGCTCGGTGGCGATCTCCTGCTGCGTTGCCGTCACCCGCACCTCGCTCGTTGTGGCACCGACCAGCAATACGATCGGCTGCGTCTCATAGCTCTCGCCGGAGTGCAGCAGGCCCGAAACACTCTGGGTCGCAAATCCATTTGAGGAGATGGTGAGTTTGAAAGGTCCGGGAGGTACTTCAGCGAAATTGAAGCGGCCACCGCCGTCGGACATGACCACTCTCACGGGCTGTGCGGCGCCAGTCTGAGCAAGTTCGATGCGGACGCCTTCGTAGACTGTTCCCTCCGGATCAGCCACCACGCCGTGAATGCTGCCTGGCGAGGACGAATCGGGTGACGCCTGGGCTCCGGGCGCATCGGGCAAAGCGGCGCTCGCGAGCAGGGTTGGCGAGATGACGTTCGACGAGCCAAACGAGGCCTGCTGCGGCCTCGCATGGGCCGCGAGCCCGATCAGTACCAGGAAAACGACGATCCGGCCTGAATCTAAGACTCTACGGTGCAGGCCGTTCGACTCGCCCTCCATATTTGCTTCATTTCCGATCGGTCCTGCCCTCAGTTCCGGAACTTGGACGTTCTGATACAGATGATAACTGCCACGAAATATGCCTTCAGGCATTGGACGGGGCATTGCCGCGAGAAGACGAAAATACGTTGGAGTTGGATGGCCAACTTTCAACGTTCCTTATAGGGGTCGTTAAAGGGTAGTCAAAGCGGAAGCGGAAGAATACTGGCAAAAGTGGCAGCGCCTCCCCGTAGCGGGATGATCGGAATGACAATTTGGACGAATTTCCCGCCGCAGAGAAAACTCTCGCATGACATGCGTCGAGACAAATGAATACACTGCTCTTCGAGCTGACTATCGGATGATTAGCCCTCACTTGTTGAAGCCGCAGTCTGATTCTCATACGCATTGGATAAGCGCCTTGCCCACACGCAGAGCAGTTCGGGGAGCTTACTGATGTTGCAGGTAATCCGGCAATCAAAGCCATACGACGTCTGTGTCATCGGCTCTGGCGCGGGAGGGGGAACAGCCGCCAAGGTGCTGACCGAAGGTGGACTGAGCGTTGTTATGCTCGAGGCTGGCCCCGTTCTGAATCCTGAAGAGGATTTCGAGGAGCACGTCTGGCCCTACGAACTGCCCCATCGCGGAGCCGATATCGGAGGCCGAGCCCGCCACGAGCTCAACACCGAATTCATGGCTCCCAATGGCTTTTGGGAGATCGATGGCGAGCCCTACACCACTGCTCCCGGCTCGAGCTTCCGATGGTTTCGCTCCCGTATCGAAGGTGGCCGCACCAACCACTGGGGACGCATCGCCCTGCGCTTCGGCCCCGCCGACTTCCGGGCGCACTCCACCGACGGCATGGGCGATGATTGGCCGATCACTTACGAGGAACTCGCTCCTTACTACGACAAAGTCGAGTCGTACATCGGCGTCTTCGGCTCGAAGGAGAACATCCCCAATGCACCCGACGGCGTTTTTCTTCCGCCGCCGCGTCCGCGCTGCACTGAAACGCTTGTAAAGAAGGCCTGTGACCAGCTCAACATCACCTGCATCCCCTCCCGGCTGGCCATTCTCACCACCCCGCTGAACGGGCGCCAGGCCTGTCATTACTGCGCGCAGTGTGGCCGGGGATGTCTCACTGCCTCCAACTTCAGTTCCAGCCAGGTGATGATTCCCCCGGCGAAGGCGACCGGCCGATTTACGCTGATCGCCAATGCTATGGCCCGCGAGCTCGTCATCGGCAAGAACGGGACAGTCGAAGCGGTCTCCTACATCGATAAGATCACGCGCACCGAAAAACAGGTCCGCGCGAAAGCCTTTGTAGTGGCGGCAAGTGCTTGTGAATCCGCTCGTCTGCTACTGAATTCCCGCGCCGCAAGTTTTTCTAACGGACTAGCCAACTCCTCCGGCGTCGTGGGCCGCTATCTTACCGACTCGGTCGGCACCCACGGGGCGGGCTATTTTCCCCAGTTGGAAAAGATGCCTCCCCACAATCACGACGGCGTTGGCGGCATGCACCTGTACATGCCGTGGTGGAAGTTCGGCCAGAAGAACGATTTTCTTCGCGGCTACCACATTGAGTTCGGCGGAGGCCGAAACATGCCCAGCGTCGGGCAGTTCGACGGAGTCTGCGCTCAACACGAAGGCTACGGCTTGTCCCTGAAACAGCAATGCCGCACCTCTTACGGCGCCGCGATTGGATTCAGCGGGCGCGGCGAGATGATCCCCAATGAGAAGTGCTTCTGCGAGATTGACCCCACCGTCGTCGATAAATGGGGCATCCCTGTCCTGCGCTTCCACTGGCAATGGGGAGAGAACGAGTTGAAGATGGCCGCCCATATGCAGGAAACCTTCCGCGCCATTATCGAAACCGCCGGCGGAACCGTCTTGACCAATCCGTCTCTGGCCGTCGCACCGGAGAAGGCGCACGTCAGCGAGGTGGCCATATCTGAGGGCGGCACCATCATCCATGAGCTGGGCACCGTGCGCATGGGCAATGATCCAAAGACGTCAGTCCTGAACAAAAACTGCCAGGCCCACGACGTCAAAAATCTATTTGTAGCCGACGCCGCTCCCTTTGTGACCAACCCGGACAAGAATCCGACGTTGACCATCATGGCCCTGTCGTGGAGAACCTCCGACTACCTCCTCGACCAGGCAAAGAAGGGAGAGCTTTAGAACCATGAGCACCATCTCCCGCCGCGACGTCCTGAAATCCCTGAGCATAGGCGCTGTCGGCGCCTCCGCGCTCCACACAGTCCCTCTTCAAGCCGCGAAGTTCGTTCACGCTCAGATCGCCGCCGAAAAAGCCAAGGCCGGCGCATATACGCCTAAATTCTTCCCTCCGAAGCAATACAAAACCCTGCAAAGCTTGTGCGAGACCATTCTTCCCGCCGACGCAGATTGCGCCGGAGCCATCGAAGCCGGAGCACCCGAATTCATCGATCTGCTCACCAGCGAGAATCCTGAATATCAGTTGAAGCTGGGCGGAGGGTTGATGTGGCTAGATTCCACCTGCGCCGATCGCTATGGAAATGCCTATCTCGACTGCACTTCACAACAGCAGAAAGAGATCCTCGACCTCATTGCTTACCGCAAGAACGCCATGCAGGATCCTGGCCTCAGCCAGGGCGTGGTCTTCTTCTCGTTCCTGCGCGACCTCACCGCCGATGGCTTCTTCACCAGCGAGATTGGCATTCAGTATCTCGGCTACATCGGCAACACATATTTGCGAGAGTTCCCCGGATGCCCGCCCGTTCCCGGAGTCTAACCTCGGACAGCCCATGGAGTGGGCTGAGACACACCTAGTATTCTGATCAATAGGTCATGGTATTTCCCACAAACAATCTCAGAATCAAGTCAAGTAGAGTCGTTCTTCCTCCAATTTTTCTCGAGGAGGAACTCCCAGTCACAGAAAACGCTTCGCGCACCGTCTTCGAGGCGCGGCGTCAGATCGTAGATATTCTCAACGGGTCAGACGATCGACTGGTTGTCGTTGTAGGACCCTGCTCCATCCATGACCCCGTTGCCGCCCGCGAATATGCCGGATTGCTGAACGAAGCGATCGCTGAACTTGCCGGCGAGCTCATGATCGTAATGCGTGTGTATTTCGAGAAACCGCGTACCACGCTCGGTTGGAAGGGGCTGATCAACGATCCCTACTTCGATGAATCCTTCCGCATCAGCGACGGACTGCGTATTGCCCGTCGCCTTCTCCTTGATCTGGCTGAGATGGGCGTGCCCGCCGGCACTGAATTCCTCGACATGATTTCGCCGCAATACCTCTCTGACCTGGTAAGCTGGGGCGCCATTGGCGCGCGCACCACCGAGAGCCAGGTTCATCGCCAGCTCGCCTCTGGCCTCTCTTGTCCGGTCGGCTTCAAGAATGGCACCTCCGGCAACGTCCAGATCGCGATTGAAGCCATCCTCTCCGCAAGCCATCCGCACACCTTCCTGGGAACCTCGGAAACTGGACAATCTGCGATCCTTCTCACCTCCGGCAATCCGGACTGCCACATCATCCTGCGCGGTGGTCGGCAAATCACCAACTACGATGCCACCTCCGTCGCATCGACCGTTGAGCAGATGGAAAAGACCGGCGTCAAACCGCGCATCATGATCGACTTCAGCCACGCGAACAGCGGCAAAGACCATCGCCGGCAGGGCTCAGTATGCCGCGCTGTGTCCGAGCAGATCATCGGCGGAGAGCGTCGCATCATCGGTGTCATGATCGAAAGCAATCTTGTCGCAGGCTCGCAGGCTCTCGTAAACGGCAAGAAGCTCGTCTATGGACAAAGCATTACCGACGCCTGCATCGACTGGCATGAGACCCATATTCTGCTGCGTGAACTCGCTGCCGCCGTCCAAAAGCGACGCACTCACCTGCGCACCGTGTCTGTATAGACCTGAAGCACGTATATCTCGCGATCTCACCACCGATAGCTTCTTCACCAGTGAGACTGGTATTGCCTATCTCGCCTATGTCGCCGACCCGCAAGAGGTCGTAACACCGATGAGTTGTGGGTGGGGAAACCTGAGCGCAGTTGTATTGAGCCTTTTCGTTTGCTAGTTTGGCGAAGATGTCGTCGCCTGTGCCTGAACAACTCAGCAGGACCATCGAGACTCTTTACCGGTCGGAATCGGGCCGGGTCCTGGCGACGCTCGTGCGCCTCCTCGGAGACTTGGACCTGGCTGAAGAGTCGATGCACGAGGCGTTCGCTGCCGCTCTTGAGTCCTGGACGCTGGCTGGCGTTCCCGACAAGCCACGCCCGTGGCTTATTTCAACGGCCCGCTTCAAGGCCATAGACGCTATGCGCCGCCGCGCGCGCTTCGACGGAGTTGAGAGAGACCTTATTGCCCACATCGAAGGGCGCATCAGCGAAACCGAAGCACCCCTCGATGATGAAGAGATCGAGGACGATCGCCTCCGTCTGATTTTCACCTGCTGCCATCCCGCTCTGCCTCCGGAAGGACAGGTCGCGCTCACTCTGCGCGAAATCTGCGGCCTGACGACGGAGGAGATTGCCCGGGCATTTCTGGTTACGCCGGCAACGCTCGCCCAGCGCATCGTGCGCGCCAAGGCAAAGATTCGAGAGACACCGATTCCCTACGAGGTGCCGACGCCGCAGGAGTTGCCGGAGCGGGTGGACGCGGTGCTTCAGGTCATCTATCTCGTCTTTAACGAGGGTTATTCGGCTGCAGCGGGAGCGGAGGTAACGCGGGCCGAGCTAACCGGCGAGGCGATTCGATTGGGCCGCTTGCTGACCGAACTCCAGCCGGAGCCGGAAGTTATTGGGCTGCTTTCCCTGATGTTGCTGCACGAATCCCGTCGCGCCGCGAGAACTTCTCCGACCGGAGAGCTGATTTTGCTGGAGAATCAAGATCGCGCGCTCTGGAACCGGGAGCAGATCGCGGAGGGAGTGGCATTGGTGGAGAGAGCCCTGAACTCCCGCCGCTTCGGTGCTTACACACTCCAGGCTGCGATCGCGGCCGTTCATGCTGAAGCGGAATCAACCGCTGCGACCGACTGGCGGCAGATTGTCGCGCTTTACAACCAACTGGTGCGAATTCACCCTTCGCCAGTCGCACATCTGAATCGTGCCGTGGCCATTGCCATGCGCCATGGTCCGGAAGCCGGTCTGAAGCATATCGACGCGGTGTTGGCACATGGCGAATTGGCGAATTATTACCTGGCGCATTCAGCCCGCGCGGATATGTGCCGCAGGCTCGGCAGGACCGCTGAGGCTCGGGCTTCTTATGAGAAGGCGCTGGCGCTGACCCAACAGGAACCGGAGCGGCATTTCCTCGCGAGGCGGCTCGAGGAATTGAAATCGGGGAATTGAAATAAAACTACAACCCATCTCGTAAATGTTTCTAGTAGGCGATGCTTTGGCAGAATTACTTCCGTATTGGCGACCATACGCCCGGAACTCAGGAAGAATTTGTGCAGCAAAGGCCATTTCCATCAAGGCTTCTTTCTGGTCGCCCGAATTGTGAGAAATGGTCTGAGGCTGCCACCGGACTCCCCTTCCGCCAGAGTCTGTGTAAAGGAGTCGGGGGTATCGAAGGCAAAGGTTTCTTGGAACAGGTGCTTCTTGCCATCCTCGTATCGCTCATCTGATAGGACGAGTCGACCTTTTTTCCAATCAGCATTATTGTGCAGGGTGCGGCATGCAACAGGGGCGGTGTTGTCGCACCAGAACACCTTAAACCCTTTCTCACTCTCCTCGCGCCAAAAAATTCCAAGTCCGGCAATCTCTCCTTCAGTTCCCGTCGAGTGGTATTCCTCAATCAGAGAATTGGAGCCTGGGCCAGCACGCCACATTTCCTCCCCATCGCCGCTACTCCGATTCGCTCCATGCTCGGAACCGTCTGAACTCAGATGAATTTCCCACGACCCGGCGAATGTCTTGATTAGACGCTCCATCGAATCATGTATCTGGGTCGGATGACTTGGTTTAGGAACTGTTCGCTGCGTTCCAGCCTGTGCGAATGCTTGGAGGGCCGCAAAGGCAAGAATGATTGCGCGTTGCGGATTCCCTGTTAACACCGTCATGTGGCCCTGTTACGCGATATGGAAAACGGTTCAGGCTAAACGGATAGCTGGATTGATGTAAACAGCCTTAGCGCTCAGAGTTCCGCCGGTTTCGGATTCTGGGCGGCCAACCGCCGATACGGAACTAATCTGCGAATCACGTGCAAACCGGCTTGAGTGCATTTATGAGATGGGTCGTAAATTGAAAAAAAATAATTCGTCTCTGCTGTCGATTTTCCGTTTCCCAAACGACTATAGGACAAAAGAACGATGAGCTAGAGCAAATCCTGACAAGGTGTGTCCCTTTGAGTGTTGTTCAAGGTTGCCGCTCCCTGATGGTCGCGTCAACTTGGGTATTGCGGTTTCGGGATACAGCATCTCAGGATTTGCTGTACGGCTCCTGAGTGACCAGGAAACGAGGCCATCGGGAACAAACCACAGAAACAAGGAGAAAAGTCATGCCACAGTATCTAGTTTGCAATTACATCCCCGACGACTTCGACCCCTCCACCGTAACCGAAGCGATGATGGAAGAGATCCACGCGCTCAACCGCGAAATGATTGCTGCCGGCGTGAGGAAGTTTGCCTGCGGCATTTCCCCGGCCGCCAACGCCAAGACGCTGCGGAAGCAGTCCGACGGCCCGGTGCTCGTCACCGACGGGCCGTATCTGGAGACCAAGGAGCACATAGGCGGTTTTTGGATACTGGAAGCCGCCAATATGGACGAGGCACTTGGCTGGGCGAAGAAGGGTGCTATCGCCTGCGATATTCCCGGCGAGGTGCGCGAACTTCTATTCTTCCCGGCTCCGGAGGGAGCAACGGAATAATCTGGGCCGCTGCGCTATCAGTGCACTCTCCCAGGTCTCAAAATCGAGACCTGGGGCACCCGCGCAAGTAACAGCCCGGGCCGCTACGGCCTCGAAACACGCCCCGTAGTGACGAGACTAACGAGCCAGCGCGATGCTGCACCGCTCGAGCAAATCCTGAGAAGGGGTGTCCTTTTGAATTTGGTGCAAGGTTGCCGCTCCCTGATGGTCGCGTCAACTTGAGTATTGTGGCTTCCGGCTACAGCATCTCAGTATTTGCTGTGGCTCCCACCCGGAAGGAAGAGGAGAAGAACAGTGAAATATCTTTGCTTTGGCTACTACGACAAAGACAAATTCAATGGCATGAGCGAGAGCGAGCGAAACGCCATGTTCGATGCATGCTTTGCATACGACGACCATCTTCGCGCCAACGGGCACTGGGCCGGTGGAGAAGCGCTGCAGGGGCCGGAGACCGCTCTGACTCTGTCCTGGAAGAACGGCAAGGTGGCAACGACCGATGGTCCCTATGCCGAAACCAAGGAACAACTCGGCGGCATTCTCGTCCTTGAGGCGCGGGACATGAATCATGCTGTACAGCTCTTGTCGCAGCATCCGGCGCTGACGTTTGGCACCACTTGGGAGATTCGGCCAACAGGGGACATGAGCGAAATCGAGAAGGCCAGCGAGCAGCGACGGCGAAAGAACTCGGCACGCTGAAGAAGGCTGCTGTCGACTTTTTCCGGAAGACGGCGACAGAACGCACGCGGGAGGACGGCCTGCGCCCAATAGTCCCATTCTCTGGAGAAAACAATGCTGAAAAAGACAGTTGCCGCAATCGCAATCAAAGGGTTCGCACTACTCGCTGTGCTCGGTACAGCACAACACGCGATGGCACAGGACGTCACGACGCCCTATCCGAAGATGGCCCCGATCGAACAATATCTAATGGATCGCGACGCGGAAATTGCCCTGGCCCGCAGCGCCGCTCCAGACGCCATCTCGCACGCCTCAGTGATCGTCCTGACCCGCCACGGCTACGAAACCGCGGTGGAAGGCAAGAACGGCTGGGTATGCTGGGTGGGACGCGGATGGATGGCCATGTTCGATCATCCCGAATTTTGGAATCCAAAAGTCCGCGCCGCGGATTGTCTCAATCCACCAGCCGCCCGCACCGTTCTCCCATACGCCTACAAACGCACCGAACTAATCCTGGCCGGCCATTCCAAGCAAGAAGTCATCGCCGCAATCAAAGCCGCAATAGACAAAAAGGAATTACCAGCCCTCGATCAAGGGGCTGTCTCCTACATGATGTCCAAATCCTCCTACTTGACCGACAGCGGCGGCCACAATCAGCAGCTTACTGGCACCAGCAGACGTGGGAACAAATACCTGCGAAAGCTCTTCGTCCTAGGAGCGCATACAGTGCTACTGCAGAGGACGAAGCAATCTTCGGGCCTGAGTACGTGGCTGGCCAGTCTCACCGCACGCAAGCGCAAACAGGTAGCGACAGTGGCTATGGCCAACAAGATGGCACGCATGGTCTGGGCGGTTCTATTCAAAGGAGAGGCTTATCGCCCGCCGCTTTTACCACAATCAATCACCGCCTGATGGACTGCACATGACGCCTGGCACAAACGCCAGGCTTGGAAATCGCTGAAGCGATTCCCACATCTGCAGTCCAACGACGACGGTTCCAAGTTTTCAGATTCCTGCCAGGTTTGCTGGCGAACCATGAGATGGCACAACGGTCGATCCCGGCGCTCCCGAAACCTGCATTCGGAAAATGCCTCCAAAGGCAGCGAAACTAAAAAGGACGAGGGCGCAGCGCATTCCATTCAGGCCAGGAGTTCGCTACTCCAACAGAGGCCGGATACATTCGCGCAGACCAATTCCGTCACCTTCATTTTTCGCTTGCAATACGGCGGCGGACCATACATTCCGTATTGGCGACAATACAGCAGTCTTCGTCAAATAGTGGCCAAAGCCGGTAGTGGGTCAGTTTGAAATTGCGCTAGCAGCGTACTAGCCATGTGACGACAACATATAGACCGCTAGGGCGAGAATGAGTCCTGTAGCAAGTCCTATCAGTAGGAAGGCCGCATCTCGTTTGCTCATGCCATTCATACAACGCCGCCTTGCGAGGCTTATAGGGGCCGCGCTTCTTGGCTTGAGGATCAGGCAGGAGAGCCGCCAATTCCTCAACAGTCCAAACGTGTTCTGCAAATCCAGCTTCCATTGCCGGGGTCAAACTGACCCACTTCCCGAAAGCCCGATCACGGGCTGCCTCGTATACTCTGTCTCCAACGATGCGGGCTGAATTGACAGCACTATTCCAGCAGCTTGTAGATGAGTTTCCACTTGGCGTGGCCACCATCGATGTCTCACCGGCTACTAAACGCCGACCCGCCGTGATGAGGCTGAGACCCGCGAATCCTGCGGCTGCCGACAGAAGCTGATGATTTCGAGCGACTCGTCTGTCCAAACCGTCTTTGCCGCTCCCCACGACGTTCATTCCGAGGAAGTCGTGTACCGGGAGGATCGGCTCTGGGTTTTGCGGAGTAGACTTGTCGGCATGGGGAATGAAGACTTGGCACTAATGGACCAAGATGCTCTCTTGGCTGAGAAGGAGAGGCTATTGATTCTCCAGGAAAAGTGTCGTCAGACGATGTTGACACTTTCCCGCGGCAAGCACCGCGAAGCGTCTCCGGAATTGGCTGAGCAGAAGAGAGAGTACGATCGCATTTTCGGACGCCTCGGTGTGCTGGAAAAACTGCTGACGAAGGGTCTGTAATTATCTCATCACCGCCTCCGCGGAGTCGGCCGTCAGCAAATCGGGAGTGGGAAGACGTCATCGAACGCCTCGTATGGATGACCGATCGCGCGTGACGTGGAGCTCTTTCCTCGGGTTCTGATACCACTTGGTTCTGGAACTCAAGTTTGGAGTCGTTTTCGACGAGATTGACGTTTACAGCCAGGCTTCGGTCCACACAACTGGGAGTTTCCGTACGAGCGACGATATCGCAAGGGTCAGAAGGATGTTCTCACCGAATTGGAGAGATGGCCCGCGCCGCTGTTGCGGGGCGCTGTGAACAAGAACGGAACAGGTTCTCGATGACCGGCAGAATCCACGTCGAAGATTACGTATACGCCGTGACGGACATGCCCAAATTCTGTAAGCCGCCATTCGGGATTCACAGGTACGCACCGTACGCGGAGTGAGACCGGACGCCATCCGAGCGCCTTCTGCTGACAAGTTGAGTTTGGTGACGTAAGACCGGCATTCCGGAACATTCGTGGAACCGGGTCGAAACTTCCGGAATGCCGACAAACCGTCCGCTTCGCGGTCAAGGTCAGCCGCACGCACATTTCCTCGATGGCGATCCGAAACGAGTTATTGAGCTTTGCCGACGGTTTGCTTACCGGCTTGCTGTAGCTCCATCCGCGCCTTAGCAATCGAATCGCATACGCTCCTCTTAAATGCGACCCAGGCGGATAGTTCTTGCTTTTCGTTCGTTGGATCACATCTATGAAAAGTACGGCTGACGGTGACCATATCGAATTCTTCAACCGAGAGTTCATTGCAGCCCGATTTTGTCACAAGGCTTAAGCCAGCCTTTCCTCGAGTGAGCTTTGGTGATACCTCTTCTAGAATTTGGGATACTACGGTCTCATCCATCATGGGTCCGAAGCGTTTTTCGGTGGGAAGTATGGACACGCTCGTAGGCTGAATCAAGATCTCGCATGCTTGGCGATCGATGCCATAATTCACCAGCAATTCGATTTGCGGAGTCGGTGAAAATCGCTCAACAGTCGCTTCCCCGTAACGTGCATGAAGGCTGGAACTATCGGCTTGGGCAATTCCCTTCGGCCCGCACAGCAGAGCAATCGCAAGGGGTAGGCACACATTTCTCATTGATCCTCCGATTGCCACACAGCCTACACCGTATGTTTCTTGCTGTTCTTCATTTCATGACGGTTATGCCCATTCAGCATCCTTGAATTGGCCGTATTACCGGCAACCCGGAAGTTATCCACGAATCACGTGCAAACCGGCTTGAGTGCATTTATGAGATGGGTTGTAAATTGAAATAAAAGGCACGCCTCTGCTGTCGATTTTCTCTGTCCCCCACGACTATAAGGTGAACGATCGAGAGAACGAACGATCGAGCGCACAAGGGAGCGGGACAATCAAATGAGAAATGTAATCTTCGCAATCAACATTACCTTGGATGGCTGCGTCGACCACACCAAACAGGTTGTCGATGAAGAAAAACTTGAATACTTTACCCACCTCACGCGAGAGGCTGATCTGCAGATCTTTGGGCGCAAGACCTATCAATTGATGGTTCCCTATTGGCCGGATGTCCTCAAAAGCCAGTCTGAGACAAAAGCAGATACCGACTTTGCCCGGGCATTTGTCTCCACCCACAAAGTTGTTTTTTCGCGATCATTAGACCGCGCTGAAGATAAACATACGAGAATTGTTCGCACGAACCTTCGCGACGAAATCCTTAAATTGAAACAGGAACAAGGCAAAGATATTTTAGTCGGTGGTGTGGATATTCCTTCACAACTGATAGAGCTTGGTCTCGTTGATGAATATCGTTTTCTCGTTGGGCCAGTCTTCGCGGGAGCGGGAAGACGGTTGTTGGAAGGTGTCAACCTGCCGGAGAAATTGCAATTAAAGCTTGTTGAGACAAAGATTTTTAAATCAGGATCTGTCGCGCTTCGTTACTTGAAACAGTGACAGAAAAATCTGCGACCGCCGCACCGCTGGCTTCCACCCGGAAGAGATGAAGGAGGAAAAGACCATGAAATACATCTGTTTGGGATACTACGAGCCGGCAAAAAACGCGGCCATGACCGAGGAAGAGCGAAATGCAATGTTCGACGAATGCTTTGAGTACAACGACTATTTGCGCGCCAACGGACACGCTGACCGCGGAGAGGCTCTGCAGCCCCCTGAAACCGCGTTGACTTTGTATTGGAAGAACGGGAAAGTCGCGACGACCGACGGTCCCTATGTGGAAACGAAGGAGCAGCTGGGCGGCCTTGGCGTGCTTGAGGCGCGGGACATGAATCATGCTGTACAGCTCATGTCGCAGCATCCGACCTTGAAGTACGGGACGTTGTGGGAGATACGACCAGCGGCGGACTTGAGCGAAATTATTCGGGCAAGCGAGCAGCGACGGCGAAAGGTCGTCGCCCCCTGAAGACGGCTCTGGTTTGCCACGGACGAAATCGACAAAGCGGTGGCGCACGCAAAGAAAGCCGCGGGCGTGCTCACGGATTTCCGCAGCGCGAACTGTCAACTATCGCCAACAGGCCATTGCGCTCTTTGAAAACTATCCATGTGCCGAAAGGCCAATTAGTAACCACAAACGTTCTTTAGCTGACATGCGTCTCATCAGCCCCTGCTTCTCATCCGTTCTTCCAGATGCTCATTCAAGTGCTCCAGCGCATCCCTGAGCGGCTGATCCATCCGTTCGATCCGTCCGATCAGCATCGCTCCCTCCACGCTGCCGATAATCAGGTTCGCCAGCTTGCAGGCGTCCACATCTTCCCGGATCGTCCCCGCCTGTTTTCCGTCCTCGACAATCTCGCCGAGCATCCTCTGCCAGCCATGAAGCGCCTCGCGCACCCGCTCCCGCAACACCGGATTCCCATGCGCCGAATCCACCGCCGTATTCAGCAGCGGACATCCTCCCGGAAACCGGGTTCTAGTCACAAAGTTCACAATGTGCTGCTTCAGCCGATCCACATGGTTTGGAATCGAATCCAGATGCTGGAGCCGGCTCTCGCTGGCCGTGGCCCACGCGAAGTCGAATGCTTCCGCCGCCAGCTCTTCCTTGCTCCCGAAATGCCGGTAAATCCCGCCCTTCTCGAGCCCGGTCGCATCCATGATGTCCTGGATCGAGCAGCCCTCATACCCGCGTTGGTTGAACAGGGGAGCAGCCTCCGCAATAATCCGCCGCTTTGTCTGTTCGCCCTTGCTCATTTGTTAAAGACCATCCGGTCTCTAATATAGCGCTCTCCGCGTTGAGCCGGAGGCCATGAAGGCCGACGCCGTCGCGGTTACCGCTCGGCCCTCACCTATCCCCTACACCCTCTCTTTCGTGGCGGACAATTTCGCCCAAACCGTTAAAATAGAAATAGAGATTAGAAAGGCCCGGTTGCCATCACACCCGGGCCTTCGTTTTTGGCAGCGAACTTACCAGAGTGAGAAACTGAGCGCGCACGCTTGCGTTCTAAGTCATTTATTTTCTGATCTTTGCACGTAAATATCTTGGAATCAAAACTTTAGAGCTTACATGTACCTTAACTACAATGGAATGAATCTGTTACGAAAGCCGACGGAGAGAGAGGGGGAGGGGGTTAGACCCTAACCGTTCCTCTCAATAGATCACACGCCCGTTTGAGGTCCTCATCCCGCTTGGCAAAGCAGAACCGCAATAGATTCTCACCCCGCCCGCCGGTAAAGAATGCCGTTCCCGCCACAGCCGCAACCCGCCGGTCACGCAGTAGGGTCCGCGCTTTCTCCTTGGCTGTCGTGCCCGGAAGCGACGAGGCATCGGCCAGCACGTAGTACGCGCCCGCCGGTACCGACGGCGTCATACCGGCATCGGTCAGCGCGGAGCACATCATGTCGCGCTTGGACTGATACTCGACCGCCATGTCGGTATAGAACTCGACCGGCAGCTCTATCAGCCCCGCAGCTGCCCCGTACTGGAATGGCGACGGCGCGCAGACATAGGTCAGGTCATGGAAGTACCCGATGGGCCCCAGCCACCGCTTGTCCGCAGTAAGGTAGCCGATACGCCACCCGGTGATACTGAACGTCTTCGACAGCCCGGAAATGGAGATCGTCCGCTCCGCCATCCCCGGCAGGGTCGCGGGGCTTACATGCTCCTTCCCATCAAAAACGAAGTATTCGTAGATCTCATCCGTGAAGATGAAAAGATCGTGCTCCTCGGCAACCGCCGCGACCGCCTCCAGTTCCGCCCGCGAGAAGATCTTCCCCGCGGGATTCGACGGCGTATTGATCACCAGCGCCCGCGTCCTGGGAGTAATCGCCGCCCGCAGCCGATCGAGGTCAAGCGCCCAGTCGCCTTCTTGTAGGGCAACCGCAACCGGCTTGATCCGCAGCGCCTGCAGTGTATTCAGGTGATAGCCATAGAACGGCTCGAACAGGATGACCTCATCGCCCGGATCGAGCAGTGCCAGCGCCGCGGCGTAGAATCCGCCTGTCGCGCCCGACGTCACCAGCACCTCCGAGTTGGGATCTACCGTGAGGTGGTTGTCCCGCTCCAGCTTCCAGGCAATCGCCTCTCTCAGCGGTGCCACACCATCCAGCCGGGTATAGATGTTGTACCCTTCGTGGATCGCCTCGATGGCCCGTTGCACCACAGGGGGTGGCACCTCGGTGTCGCATACGCCCTGCGCCAGGTTCACGCCCCCTACCCGGTCGCACTCGACAGTCATAGACCGAATCTCCGACTGGATGACATGCGGAGATATCTCGCTCAAATGCAATTTTTCAATCGCGGTTCGCATTGAATTCATATCTAACACGCAGGCAGCTCTTTGGCCATTGTCTTCAACCGTCGTGGAATGCAACGAAGTGTTGATTGACATTGCGCCAGAGGAAAGATAGAGACAAAACGGAGTCAATTGATGATGAAACGGTTGCGGTGGTCTTGTTGTGCATTCATCTACGTGTTAATCGTCGCCTGCGGCGGCGGAATTACCTTAGCCGGAAGCGATTCCGGCATCAGCCCGGCCAGCAACAACCGTGAAACCCTCGTCTGGAGCGACGAATTCACCGCTTCCGCTCCTCAGAGCGCTCCTGATCCCGCAAACTGGACCTACGACGTGGGCGGCGACGGCTGGGGTAACAAGGAGCTCGAAGTCTACTGCAGCTACGGCTCAAACGCTGCGCCGTGCGATCCGAAGGCGCCCAACGTCTACGTCGGCAACGACGGCTATTTGCATATCATCGCCCGTCAACCCCGCCCAGGAAGCTACACTTCTGCCCGCATCAAGACCCTGGGTTTGCAGAGCTTCGCCTATGGTCGACTTGAGGCCAGAATCAAAATGCCGGAGGGGAAGGGATTCTGGCCGGCCTTCTGGATGCTCGGCGATAACATCAAGAGCGTGGACTGGCCGGCCTGCGGCGAAATGGACATCATGGAAGCCGTCGGCACAAACACGTCTACCAACTTCGGCTCGATCCACGGCACCGGATTTACCGGTACCGCGATCGGCACGGAATACAAATTGCCAAACAACGCTAAGTTCAGCGATGGGTTTCACACGTTTGGAATTCTTTGGTCGCCGAAGCAAGTCAGGTACTACGTAGACGACCCAAAGAATGTGTATGCGACCTATACCCCGTCAGGCCTTCCTCGCGGCGCAGTATGGCCCTTCGACTCGGGGAAGTTCTTCTTCATCCTGAATCTTGCTGTCGGAGGATATTGGCCTGGCTCTCCTGATGCAACCAGCATCTTCCCTCAGGAAATGCTGGTCGACTATGTCCGCGTGTACGCCGCGCCCGGCGAGTCATCGGCGCGAGCCACAGCAGCACCAAGAAAGTGAAATTCTTCAAGGCGTTTATTTCCTAACTCAACGTGGTTGCAAGCCTAATCACGGATGATGGAGGAGATGATGCGGAACCTAAATCTATGCGAACTCGCTCTTCGCGATCGGAGTTCCGGCCATACGTTCGCGGATTGCAACGACTTCCTTCCATGCCGCGCTGGCAGCGCTCTTGCGATTGTTGACGTGGATTTCATTCCCGAAAACTATCGTTCCCCGAACACGTCTGCGCCCCAGGACCGTTAGCAGGTGAGGGAAGAAGGTTATGTCGCCGTAGTAGCATAGATCGGCTTCGACCCCGTCGCTCACGGAATACGCAATGGCAGCCGGAGAAATTACCGCTCCTGTCGTGATGGCAGGCTCAAAAAACGCGCTGCGAAAAGGTAATACGGCACTCCCGTCAGTGCTCGTGCCCTCTGGGAAAAGCATGACCGGAATGCCACTTCGGAGGGCATCTGCCATTTCACGCGTGGGATCATGAACGGCATGCACACGGCTCCGCTCCACGAAGATCGTCCCCCCACAGCGAGCCAGGATGCCGAACATCGGCCACTTCAGCACCTCCGACTTGGACACGAAAACGCAGGGCATTACGGCTGCGTAGAGCAGGATGTCAAGGTGACTAAGATGATTTGAGACCAGCAGGCCATCTTGTGGAAGCCCTCCCGAAGCATAGACACGCATCGACAATCGTCGCACGATGATTGCGCAAGCCCTATGCAACCACTCCGCTCGATCGCGCAGGGTGAGCGCTGTGCCGAGTTTCATGCGCAGCATTGCGAAGCGCGACAAGACTTCAAGCAGGCTGATAGCCAGCATACAGCTGCGTATTGTCGCCCTTGCGGCTTTTGAGAGCGAAGTCAATCTCATCTGGAACAAGTCACGAAAGCGCCGAGGCCGCCTTAGCGCTGCCGATCCGGCCTACCTTCAGACTACAGCTCAGAGTGCGATTGCTTCGAATTCGGATCGAGCAGGAAGCGATTCCGGGCAGCCGGTGTAAGACGCGCAAGGTCCAGCAAGGTGAGAAAGTCAATGGTACCGAACTCGCGATCCCAGGCGGGAGTTCCGCAGATCTTGGCTCCTACCGCGATATAGGTCTTGATCAGCTTCGGAATTTTCACCTCGGGTTTCGAACTCTCCGAAGCAGAAGGTAACTCGTATCGGCCCAGAGGTGCAGTGCGGAATTCGGGACTCACAAGAAAGTCCGACAGCTGCGAATACATCTGCCAGCCGGCTTGTGGGTCTTGTGAGGTCAGCGATGAGCAGCCAATCAAATACCGTAGACCGTAAAACATCGAGTACTGTGCAATCCCTCGCCACAGCAGTGTCAGTACTTCGCTGGAGCGATGTTCGCGATCGATGGATGCTCGGCCTAATTCAAGCACCTCTTCCCGGATGGGCTCATAGGGAAAAAAGTCAAACTCCTGCGCGCTGTAGTAGCCGAGATGGCGTGCAGCCGTGATGCCCGATTGCATGCGGTATGTGCCAACAATCTCGCCGCGTGAGCGGTCCTCGACAATCAGGTGATCGCAGAACAGATCAAACTGGTCTTGATCCATCCCCGTCGAATAGGAAGAGATAAGCCCCTCGCCTAGTTCGATATTGAACACCCTGAACCTCAGCCGACAGGCAGCTTCACGCTCAGCTAGAGATTGTGCCAGTCGAATCTGATACTTTCCGACGTCCATCGAAATCCAGGGCTGAAGGGCGGGAGGTGGAACTATCGTCCGCTGCGCATGAGGGCCGCCCGCTGTATCTATCTCGTACGACCCCGCACCCGCAAAAGCTACTTTGCGTGGCCTCAAACGGTCATAAGAGGTGAACATGGCCCCATCATGCGCCGGATCGTTTGAAAAATTCTTAATGGCTTGCGAAATCCTTGCGAATTCTCCATGAATGAGCAAACCTACAGAGACAGGGTGCCAACCGGGTAACCGCATGTTGAAGGTACCTTTGTTTGATACGGCCTAGCTCGTTCCCGCCACGCGGCCACTATGAGTAAATTGATAAGATATTCACTGTTCCCCATTCCTGTTTCCACTACGAAAATAAATAGATAGAAGGGTAATAAGAAAAAATGAATCGCGAGCAAATCATTGCCGCCATCGAGGATGAGATCAATCGGCTCGAGCAGGTGCGTAAGCTATTGAAGAGTGCGACTGGTCATTCTCTCGTTTCGAGCGGCGCAGCAACCAAGGCTCCCCGCAAGCGCATACTTAGCCCCGAAGCGCGCCAGCGCATTGCGGCGGCGCAGAAACGCCGCTGGGCTAAGCAGAAAGCCGCTGCCAATGCCAAGAAATAAATGATCAGGGTTAAGCTGCTCCACGCGGACGCCCGCCCCCCTTCGGTCGCCCATGCGGGCAGCGACCTTGGTTACGATCTGTATTCCATTGAGGACGTAGTTCTGCCACCAGGTGTCCCCGTCAAAGTGCGGACTGGAATTGCCGTGGAAGGTCCGCCGGGCTGGGGATTCGTTCTCGGTGACCGGTCGTCGATGGCTGCCCGGGGCGTTACCTACGCCGGAGGCCGTATCGATGCCGGCTATCGAGGCGAGATCCTCGTCTGCCTGATCAACCTCAACCAGCCTTCGTACTCGGTCCGCCTCTTCAGGGATGCGGAAGGGGCCATCGTGGACGTGACTCTGGAATCCACGGATGCCAGCGTTCACATCCGCAAGGGGGACAAGGTCGCCCAGATGTCGCCGTTCGAGGCCCGCACCACGCTGCCTGTCACGGTTGTCGATGAGCTGTCCTCGTCCGAGCGTGGCGGCAAAGGCTTCGGGTCTACAGGTCGGTAGGCTACTTGCGCAGGTAAGCGTCGGTTCCGTCGATCCAGTCAGCGCGTGGCGGCGTAAAGACATCCAGGTCGATTGTGTCTTCCAGCGCATCGACGCGGTGGGACAGGTGGGGCGGAATCACGAGGACTTCGCCTGAACGAACCACAATGACTCTCCCATCGCCGAGAGCGAACCGGAGTGCGCCCTCCAGCACATAGGTGATCTGCTCGTTGGCGTGGCTGTGCTCCGGCACTACGCAGCCCCTGCGCAGGATCAGCCGCGCGAGCATGCCTTGCTGTCCGTAGACAAATTGCCGGTCAAGTAACGGGTTCAGCTTCTCCACCGGGATCTCGGCGAAGCTCTGGTACTTCAGCGCATCGGACGCCATCGTTTCTTCCTCCCCAATCTCCTGAGGGCATTCTATTCCTGAAATGGGAATTGGAGGCGGGGTACCCCTCCCCCCTGCTTTCCGGGACTCATAGATTTCAAAGGGGTTAACGCATAGGTGGTTGTAACCGTTTCATAAATAAAGCCTTACCGTCACCTAATAGAAAATAAATGACTTAACCAATGGAAAAGGCCCGACGGCGATCGGGCCTTTTCTGAGCTTCTATTTCTATTTTAACCGTTTGGAGAAAATACTCGGCCAACTGAGGTCAGTAGACGCGACAGCGACCCCAGTAGGTTCCGTCCCCAATCAATGCGGTTCCCGTTACCGCTGACGGTTCCGCCAATCTGGACTGGAGAGAGCGGTTGCCCTGGGGATACCAGATGCCCATTGAGGTTGGGCGGTTATGCCCCGCCACCTTCGCCTCCGCCGCTGCAACGCGCCCAGAAGGTCCCATTGGTCCAGTTGATATGGAGTACCCATGAAGCGAGCAATTGGACTACCCCTATTGCCTAGTCCGGTCCAAAAATCGACCTGATTGGCCTCACGCAGGATTGAGCCATCATAGGCGTCAGATAACGCCAGAGCCTGCTTTTGCGCGCAGCTTCTTTTCGGATTTCCAGTGCAGGCTGGAGTTGGATGCACTAACGCCGGTCGAAACCGTTCGACGCGGGAGTGCTGAGATTGCACTCGTGCGTGGCTTCGTAGGGTCCGAGTTCCGACTCGGTCGCAGTCGTGCCGACCGTGTGAAAACAGAAGAGGCAGATCGAATCGAAGCTTCCGTCCGCGTTGCAGCGATGAGCGAATTCCTTCGCATCGCGGGGTACTTCTTTTTTGGCCATCAATTTCGTTTATACGCTCACAAAATGAACGCCATCAATTCCTTTGCATCAAACTTTGGAGGAATGGCAATTTGGCGACATGTGGCGTATAGGAACACCGACCATCAGCGGATGGCACGAACCAGGATGAGAGAACTGTGCCTCGCATTGGACAACCTGATCTACCTGGCAGCGCAAAAGCGGTCAAATCGACCCAATCGCGAGCGATACCTGCACGGTCTGAAACACGACTTAATCATGCCAACCAGGCATCGGGAAGAGCAATCAACCGCATCAGAGTTAAAAGGTAAGTTGATTCAATAACAACTTCCTGTAAGTCGGCTTTGCCGCCCTCCACGGGCGGCTTTTTTATTTTGTAGGCGGAGACTTCAGCAGGAGACGTAGGACAGCTGTCGAAAGCCCACGAATCTGCAACATAACGTCGATCACGGCGAATGAAGCAAAGTTCTCTGCGTAGGCGCCCGCGAGGGAGCGTGATTTTAGCCAAGAAAAAGGGACTGCCAGAGGCAGTCCCGACTAGCTCATGTTTGATCGCCGCGCCGAATGCTAAGCAGCGTTAAGTAGCCTGCCAAAGAAAGCGCGATAGCGCTGCAAGGCAACGCGCAGGTCCTCGGTGGAAACGTTGTCGCCGCTGTCCCACTGCCTTTCGAGTGAAGCGCGTTCGCTGGCGAAGCCTTCCGCGATACGCTGCATCACCGTCGCAACCAGTTGATCGGCCTGCTCGACAGAGCGGCGCGGCTCATCGACGAATCCAGCCTGCACATCGCTCCACCGCGACCGCAGGTCGCCAACATCGGAATCGGAGAACAGCGTGGCGGCAGGCGTATCGGGCGGGGCGGAATTAACCGCCGAAGCACCATCGGTTGTTCGCGATGTTTCCCAGTCACGGGAGCTGCCTGGTTCGGGAATCGCATTGTTACGCAAATCAGCCCGCGAGTCAGGATTGACCGTATCGAATTGGACAACCTTCGGTCGCAGGGGATTCGCCGCCACATATTCTTCGCCGTACTCGGCATTGCGGGCTTCTGCTTGCAGATCGGCGGTATCGGCAAAGTTACCTCGTCTTCCGGCCAGATCCGCCGTGGTCAGCTGTTCCTGTCTATTGAGCTCGGTCATTACGCCACCTCTCGTTTGTGGGTTACTGGTGCTGCCGGCGCGGGTTCCAGCAGGTCGTCGAACAGTGAACGGTAGTAGATCATCGCCTGGCGCAAGTCTTCGGTGCTTGCCTGTCCCTGCTTATGCCGTAGAGCGATCTGGTGGGCAGCTCGATAGTTCGCCACCACGTGAGGATGGCCGACCGAGATGTCTTCGGCGCGCTGCTCGAAGTCGCTCATGGGGTATCCGCGTGCCTGCATCACTTTGTCGACGAGCAGATCGGCTTCGCCCACTGCTCCCTGCGGGTCGTCGACGAACCGTGACTGCACCAGCCGCCAGTCCGTGATGTAGCGCTCGCGCTCATCGGATGCGAGGGGCCGGAGGGAAAACTTCTCGACGCGCTTCTCCCGGTCCAGCAACACTGCGTCGGCACGTGCCGGACCGACTTCATGCACAGCACGGTCATATTCCGGGCCAAAGCGCTGCCTCAATTTTGCTGTTCGCTGCTTCCTTATGACCAGCCAGGCGATCATCAATACCGCGATAATCGCGATTACAACCACAATCGCTATTTCAGTTCTGGGATCCATCGCTACCCCTTTCCACTCGCAGCTCCGTCCACCTATTAAAGGGATGCCAGGCGCGCGCAAGGGCGTTGCACAGTTTTTGTCTTTAAGGGCCGGCGTGTGCGGGTTGCCTAGAAAATCGAAGTAAGTCGCAAATTGAAGCTGCGTCCGGGGCCGATAGCGTTGCCGGAGAAGAGCCCGCCGAAGTCGATAACATTCAGGCGGTCGTTGAGGTTGTCTCCGTCCGCCTGGAAGCGCATGTTGAGCCGGTCGCTTTTATACACGTCAAAGCCGGCCGTGGCACTGATGGAGAGATTGGGATCGACGCGGCCGCGGTCGAAGTTGATATGGCTCACAACAGCGGGGCCGTACTCCGCGAGAGCCTGCTCGTAATCGCCGTCAAATTCGAAGGGCAGTCCTGAGCCGTACTGGAGGCCTCCGGCCATCCAGAAGCGCGGCAGGAACTGATAGAAGAAGCGCGTGCGCAGGGTGTTGCGTTGATCCTGGGAGTCGGGAAAATGCCCGCTAAGCTGGGTTACGGCGTCGCTGGCGTCGTCGCCTAGAAAGAGGCCTCCGGTGACCGGGAACCACACGTTGCCGACCATGTATGAGTAGCTGACGTAGCCGGAGAGCTTGCCCCAGTGCACGAGGTCGAGTTTGCTCTCGGCTCCATAAATCACGGCCTTGTCGAAGGCGATGGGGTAGCTGACGCCCGTGTTGAGCAGCTGATCGTCATCGGCATAGTTGCGCACGTCGCGCCGGTAGACATTGATATCGAGGCGAAGATTGCTGGCGAAGGCCTTGGAAAGGCCGCCCTCGTAGTAATTGCCGCGAGAGGGTTGCACGGGCAGCTTGAGGAACTCGTCGCTGAGCGCGGTGATTGCATTCGAGCTCGAGATCAGAATGTTCTCGAACGATGGCGTCTGAAAGATGCGGTCGTATGAGCCATGCACGACCATGTTCGCAGCAGGGAAGTAGCGGCTGATGGAGAGGCGCGGGCTGACCGCATTCTGGTTAAGCAGGAGTTGGTAGTGATCCCAGCGCAGGCCGGCGCTGATGGTCCATTTGTTCAGGCGAATGAGGTCTTCGACGAAGGCAGATTGTTCGAGGTCAGGGCGGCTGTCGGCGAACGAGCCCGTGGGTGGCGTGTCGGGATCGAAGTAGTCCGGATCGGTGATCTGGTAGTTGAAGTCCTCGTTGAGGAAAGTGTTGTCCGATTCGACTCCGGCCTTCCACTCCTGGTTGTTATGGTGGATGGAGACCGTGCCCTTAAAGTATCCCTCGTTGAAGTAGTTGTGCTGGAAGGCGATGATGGGCGTGGAGTTTTCGTTGGAGTAGAGGTTGTTGGCGTTGTCGCGCACCATCCCGGTGAAGTTCGAGAGGATGTCCGGCGAGAAGGTGTGCTGGTAGCCGATGATCCCCATCGTTTCGAAGTTGTCGCCATACTGGCGCTGACCGGCGTCCTGCTGAACGAGCTCATTGGGGATCTGAAAACGGGAAAACTCGTGGCGGACACTCATCCATAGGCGGTCATTCGCGGTGAGATCGCATTCGTAGCGGGTAGAGAAGTCGCCGGTAGTTCCGGTGTTGGTGAAATTTTCCGGAACCACGGGGTTGAGGTAGTGGCTGGTCATGCTTCCGGCGGCGCTGGCGCCGAGAAGATTCCTCCCCCACTTCTCCTGAATCTGGGCGTAACCGTTCGCGGTGTCGTAGCTGCCGCCGGCGAGCACGAGTTTGCCATGCAACCCGGGACTCGCCTCAGTGCTGGTGTTGATTTGGACGACGCCGCCCATCTTGCGTCCATACTCGGCGGGAAAGCCGGCGGTGTAGATGCTCATCGAGTCGATGTCGTCGGCTTCGATCTCTGGACCGAAGCTGGGCGAGCGATTGTCGGTGAGGGGGATGCCGTCGATAACGAACTGTGTTTGGTACTCGGAGCCGCGGGGATGCAGAACGGCGTTGCCTTCATAGAGCCATCCTGGCTGGGTGTTGACCAGGTCCTGCACTGAGCGGCCCGGTAGCGAGCCGACGCGGGTCTCGATCTGCTGCGAGCCGATCTCCATGACCGATCCGGGCTGGTCGGGGTCAATGAGCGTCTCGGCCTCGTTCACCTTGACAACGGTGGTGACAGGTGCAACCTCAAGCTTCACGGTGGCTTCGATGGGAATTGCCGACCGGACATCTATCGTTTTCTCGGCTGGAGCAAAGCCCTTGGCCGTCACCTTGATCAGGTAAACACCGTAGGGAAGCCGGTTAAGCTGAGTTGCTCCGGTTTCATTGGTGGTAAAGGTGTTGCTGTATTGGTTGCCGTCGCTGACCAGCTGCGCAGTGGTCTTCACCCCCAGTCCCGCGGGGTCAGTTATCTTCAGACGAAGCTCGCCGGTGTTTACCTGTCCAAAGGCGCGCAATACACACAAAACCAGGTAAGCCGCGCACCAGAGGAGCCGCATGTTTCCATCTTCGACGCGGATCGCGCATTCGTTCAAGCGAGTTAGCGGCTTCCTGCCATCTTCGGCAAGAGAATCACGTAGGGAACCTGGCTGGAAGAGAATTGCGTACGTTCTGAGTCCTTGTCGAAGGGGGGAGCGTGGTCTCCCACGATGACGAAAATGGTGGGGCGAGCCAGTTGGCCGAGGGCGATGTCGCGAACGGACTGATTGGCTGTTGCGATCAAGTGAGCCCAGGAACAGATGGCTATGTCACGGCGCGTGCCTGCGCTCACGCCGCAGTAGGGTGCCGATGCCACCTCGACCGACTGCCAGATAGGCAGATGCGAGCTCAGCGTCACCCAATGGATGAAGAGCGGCGTGTCACTTGGCTGGAGCAATCGGCCGGCGATCCACGCCGCGACCCCTGGGTCGCAGCTTCCCGGAAACGGCCCCGCGCAATCGGGCAGACCAGCCGCTTTCAGCCGGTCGTGGAACCACATGTCGTCGAAGCCCATCTTCGGATACCACTCCTTGCGGTCGTACATCTCGCCGTCAAAGCCGTGCACCGCCAGCGTGTGGTATCCCATATGACGGAGTCGCATGGGAACGCAGCGCTCGAGTTGGGCCGTAGTGCCCTGCGTGGCGTAGGTGCCGAGATGACTCTGGCATAACTCGCGCCCCTCGCCGGAAGCCGTCGCTCCCTCGAACGGCATCGTTCCCCACTCGACGTTATACCTGGTGGTCAGGCGGGGATCGGAGTACGGCTCGACGCTTGCATGCCGAAGTACAGGATCATGTGCCAATCCCCAGGATTCGACGAGCACAAGGACGAAGTTGGGCTCTAGCTTTTGCGCCCGGTAATCCTGCAGATGATTCAGCGCGAGCGCTGTAGCCGAGGGCATCGGCCGCTGCCCGCCCAGGCGTAGGCCACGCTCGTATCGCTCATAAATGATCTGACTGTAAAGCAACCCAAGCGTAGGCGTACGTCTCAGTCGCGTGGGCGCCGTGTCGTCATGTACGAGCAGGATTTGCCACCCGCTGCGAAGGTCGGCCAGGGAGAGCGCCATAACCAGAAGCAGCATGGTTACAATTGCGATCCGCCGCTCACGCTTCGGCGCACGTCGCGAGGTGAAGACCACCGTTGCCAAGCAGATGAGCAGGGTAAAGACAAACGCCGCCGCGATCAGGCCGGTGCGCGTTGTCGAGAGCAACCCACCGTAGCGGAGTACCTGAAGGAATTCGCTGGGCGAGAAGAGATACGTAACACAGGCAGCGTGGATAAAGTCGAACAAGATCGCCGCGAAGAGCAGGCAAAAAGTGAGGACGCGCGGAACGAAGAGCGACAGGATACCGATCAGCAGGTAATCGAGATTGATATAGCCGCGCAGCAGCAGGCTGAGGGGACGCGCGGCGAGCAGCAGTGGAAGGTTTGGCAGAACCAGAAAGGCGGCGAGAAACGTATACCAGCGAAACCCGCCCGGAATACGCTTGCGAGCGGTTGAAGGCTCAAGATTCGCTGGCGTGCTCAAGCCCGGGTTATGCTCTGGCCGTCTTGCGGCCTGCAAAAAGCCAGAGGAGCGAAAGAAGAGTTATGAGGGCGATGATTCCCTGCGATATGACGCAGTAGAGGCAATAAACCTCAAGCTTGTGTGCTTCGATATTGGTGAGATACAGAGAAAAGGCCAGGCCGAGCAATACAGCGGCGAACATGAGGGCGCGTCGCGACATGAGGGCAAGCACGCCGATCACCAGGTATCCGGCGATTCCGAGAGCGGCGACCGGTATGTGATGGATTTCGGCATAGCGGCTGTGATTGACGATGCCGCAGTCCCAGTGGGCATTGATATCGCAGGGCTGCACGTCATTGGAGTAGTGCACGCGCAGCGCCAGCGTGGAAACCACGATGCCCGCAAGGGCGCAGAAGGCAATCAGAAATCGCATGAAGGTGATCTTTATCCCTTTCGCTTGGACAGGCTTTTCCGGCTCACGGCGACGGCCGGGCTACGTCGATTCTATTTAGTCAATTCTATTGGATGGCCAACGGTACTATAGACGGATCGATTCGCAGATCGCCCTTCCAAAGCGATAAAATTGGATTATTCACTATGCTACGTAACGCTCTGCTTTCTCTCAGTGGTCTTGTTTTTGCGCTGGGCAGCCAGGTGAGCCTGGCCCAGCATGATATGTCGTACCTGAAGCCGCCTCCTGGCACACACGTGGCGCTGATCGAGTTCGCCGACCTGGAGTGTCCGATGTGTGCGAGGCAGAATCCCACCATCAAGGACGCCGCCGCCAAGTATCATGTTCCCTGGGTGAGGCACGATTTCCCGTTGCAGATGCACGTCTGGAGCTTTCAGGCGGCGGTAAACGGGCGCTGGTTCGATACCCAGCGGAAGGGCCTTGGCAACGAATACCGCGACGCGGTCTTCGCCGACCAGGTGAACATCGAAACCAAAGACGATCTGCGGGCATTCACCGAAAAGTTTGCCCAGCAGCATGGTATACAGTTGCCGTTTGTAATGGACCCGCAGGGCAAGCTGGCCGATGAAGTGAAGGCCGACTACGCGCTCGGGGAGCGCCTGGGCGTGCATCAGACACCGACTGTGTGGATCGTGACAGACAGGACCGGCGGAGCTGCTCCTTATGTCGAGGTGACCGACTACAACAAGCTGTACACGATGCTCGATGAGGCTACGGCGGAAACAGGGCACGGGAAGAAGTAGGACTAGCCGCCGGACTTGCGGCTCCCTGCTTTCCGCGCCGCGATGACGATAGCGACTCCGAAGCACATTCCTGAAGCGATCAGCTGTACTGCGTCTACTGCGCGGATATGTTGCAGGCGGTGCGACGCGACCATAGTCGAAATTCCAACCAGGCCAATAAGAAAAGCGATGAAAGCCGTACTCATCCTCATGACGAGCCCTCGTTGTCCGCTTCTGTCCGCTGGAGCGGGGGGGGGAGGCTTGAGTCTATAACGGCGAACCGGCAGGACGAAAGCGATAGCATTGCATCAACACGCATCGGGTAGACTTGGTGGTTTCCAGAGGAGCTACGTATGCAGATCGAGGCGATTCAGGACACTCTCCGCGAGCAGGGGTTGGATGCCTGGCTTTTCTACGACCATCACCATCGAGACCCCATCGCTTATAGCATTCTCGGGCTGCCGGCGACCGCTCACGTAACCCGGCGCTGGTACTACGCTGTCCCGGCCGCGGGGGAGCCGCGCAAACTAGTGCACCGCATCGAATCGGGCCGCCTGGACTCGCTTCCCGGTTCGAAGGGCGTCTACTCGTCATGGCAGGAGTTGGAAATAGGGCTCGATGCGATGCTGGCTCCCTACCAGAAGATCGCCATGCAGTATTCGCCTCGCAACGCGATCATGTACGTCTCGATGCTCGATGCCGGTACGATGGAGGTCCTGCACGAGATGGACAAGACCATCGTCAGCTCGGCCGATCTGGTAAGCCGCTTCGAAGCTGTGTTGAGCGAAGCGCAGATTGCCAGCCACTACGAGGCGCAGAAGGCGATTGACGAGATTCTGGCCGAAGGCTTTCGCGAGATCGGACGAAGGGTTCGTCCGGCCGGCGGCTCGCCCGGCAAGGTCACCGAATACGACATCGTCCACTGGCTGCAGGAGGCCATGCGCCGTGCTGACCTGGTCTGGGAGAACGGCCCGAACGTCTCTGTGAACGCGAACAGCGCCGACTCGCACTACGAGCCGACCGAGGCCGGCGCGAAGAAGATCCACGACGGAGATTTCGTGCTCATCGACATCTGGGCGCGCAAGGACCGGCCCGGCACCTGCTATTACGACATCACCTGGACGGGCGTCGTGGGCCGCGAGCCTTCTGAGAAGGAGAAGGAAGTCTTTGACGTAGTGAGGAACGCCCGCGACGCCGCGGTGAAGGCGGTGAAAGATGCCTTTTATCGCAAAGAGCTAATCGCTGGCTGGCAGGCCGACGATGCGGCGCGGGCAGTGATCAACGATGCGGGATATGGCAGATACTTTACCCACCGCACCGGGCACAACATCAGCAATACCCTGCACGGCAACGGCGCGAACCTCGACAACCTGGAGACGCACGACGAGCGGCTGATTCTGCCCAACACCTGTTTCTCGGTCGAGCCCGGTGTTTACCTCAAGCAGTTCGGCATTCGCAGCGAGCTGAACATGATCACGACTCCCGAGCGTGCGACAGCTTCCGGCCGGGTGCAGCAGGAGCTGGTGAGGATTTAGCTAAGCCTTTTCGCTGTGCCCGGTGCAATGCATCACCCCGAGGAATCTGCTCCACGGCCCTACGGCCTCGCTACACTGGTACGCCATGATCCTGGAGATCTGGTGCAGGTGCGTCAGATCATGCGCAGCCCAGGTGGCTATCAGGTTTCCCAAAGTTACGGAACCGAGAGTGGGATGCACGCCGCGTCGCTCGAAGTCCTCGGGTTGCAGATTCAGTGACTCCAGCAGGCTGAGATTTTGCAGCCTCAGCCGAGCGAATTCGTCCAGTAACTGTGGAAGTGTTTTGCCTGCGGTCTCGCGCTCGTGACCGGCACGATCAAAGCGTCGAAACGGTTGCGACTCGCCGTTCTCGAGTATCCACTCGATGCGCGTAATCCAGTTCGTGTGTTCGCAGTCGATCAGATGTCCGATGACGTCGAATACGCTCCACGTATTTTCACCTTCGTTTCGAGATGTCCAGACGTCCGACAGATCGCGCAAAAGGGCATTGAGCGCGCCTGGAGTATGGCTGAGAAGTGAGATAGTCTGCTCAAGATTCGGTGCCATCACCAAAGCCTCCGCGTTTATCCCTATCGTCCCACACCTGAACTCTATCCCCCTGATTTCCGGGTCTTAAGCTGCTATAGTCAAAAGAGAAATGGCTTCCAAGGTTCAGGTGCCCGCGAAGACGCAGACCACATCGCAGGGCTTTCTCTATTCGGCGTTAATCCTCGGCTGGCTGGTTCCGGGCGCGGGTCATGTGTTGACCGGGCGCTGGGTGCGCGGCCTCCTGCTTTTTGTCTCGATTGCTTCGATGTTCTGGCTGGGCATTGCGATGCAGGGCAAGCTGTACGCGCCAAACACCGGGGACGTGCTCGACATGCTCGGGTTCGCCGGCGATCTGGGCAACGGCCTCTTCTATGCGCTCGGGCGGATCCTCGACCTTGGCCACGGGGCGGTTGAGATTGCAACCGCCGACTACGGAACGAAGTTCATCGTTGTGGCGGGCCTGCTGAATTTTATTGCCGCCGTTGACGCGCACAACCTGCGCATTGGCAGGAAAGCTTAATGTTTGCACCATCCCACTTCTTCGCCGTCCTGCTCTTCGCCACCTTTGCTTCCGTTGTCTTCGGAATCACGCAGCGATCCACCCCCAAAGCCATGGTTCGGTACGGACTCTACTGCTGGTCGATGTTTGTCGGGGTAGTGATAGTGGCGAGCTGGGTGATGTGGCTGATCCGCAGGTAGGCGGATCTGTTATCCCTGCCCGTTAGACCGGGACTTTTCCCATAACATCGCATCGAAGGTGTGAGTCACCTCAAAGCCGGCGTGCCGGTAGAGCGCGACCGCGCCTTCGTTTGACTCAGTCACCGTAAGGGTGATCGCTCGAAAGCCCCGCGCCTTCAGATGCGAGGCGCTGTCGTCGATCAGGATGCGGCCGAGGTGCTGACCGCGGCTGTCCTTCGCCACGCAGAGCTGGGTGATGTGGGCGACGTCCTCACGTACGCGCGAACAGAGCAGCATGGCTACCATCTCGTGGCTGCCCGACCGCACCAGTACGCGGGAGGCCTGTGCATCGAACAATCCGCAGCCGGGAAAGCGGACGATGTTGTGCAGAAAGCGCAGCGACCCGGCGACGGTGCGGTACTGGTCGTTGATGTGGCTATCCAGATGGCCCTGGTAGGCGGCGGAGATCAGATGTGCCGCCGCATTAAAGTCGTCTTCATGCCACTGGCGCATTTGAAGGCCGGCAGGCAATGCCGGAGCCGGCGATGCAGGCAACGGCTCAAGGATGTTGAGCCGCATGAAGAGGCGGCGGTAAATCTCGAAGCCCGCAGCCCGGAAAACACTCGAATGCACGCCATGCGAATGCAATAGAAGCTGCGACTCGATGCGATCCACTCCGGGCGAGTGTTTGAGCAACTCGATCAGGCTCTCCAGCAGCCGCAGCTCGATGTCCGTGGCGGTTGCGTCCGAGCTCTGAGGAGCGACCGCGAAGACATCGCCAATCACCGCCTTGTGCTCCTCGTAGACGCAGAAGAGGTAGCCGGCGACCCGGCCGTTCTCGATCGCCACGTAGCCGGGCAGTACCCGCGAGTCAAGATATTGCAGCAGCAGGTCGGCGGAGGCGCGGTAGTCCCACTCCAGGCGCTCGCTCCACAGGCGCGACTCGGCTTCCAGCAGTGGGCGCAGGCTGGCTCCCGAGAAGTGCCGTAGATCGAGAATTTCGAGTTGGAGCGCGGGTGTCATGCTGGTTCCCGGAAGGGTAAGAATACACGCCTGCAACGCAGCTGCCGCGTGACAACTGGACTACTTGGCGGACGTGGGCTCTTGCCATTCCCTATTCAGTTTTGTTTTTCAGACTACTGGCGCGCAGCGACCGAGTACACGACCAGGTTTTGAGCAGGATACGTGAAAAGGGGCTCGTATGTCCTACCTGTAAGTAATGGACGTAACTGATCTATATAGGACTCACGTACCACCAGGATGTGCTGCTGGGCCGGAACCCCGTTTGTCTCGTAGTTGACCACCTTCTGATCGCGGTAGAAAGACAGCCCGTATTCGAGGTCGCGGCGCACCCTGAACACAGCAACCGTGCCGTCAGGCGGTGTGATTTTCGCGAGGATCTGTGCCAGGGGGCGGGCCGAGTAGGTCAGATCGATGAGGGTGATGTTGCGCTTGGTGTTGGCCAGGGCGTGAATCCCGAAGAAGGGCCCGATGCCGAAGAGGAACAACAGCATGATGACCATGGGGGTCATGGTCGCGATGCGCAGTCGCTTCAGGCCGAAGCGGTAGACGGTGATCAGGATGAAGACCGCGGCGGCAAATCCGGTCATGCCCCCGGCGATGATGGCGTTTACCGGTGGCAGAGCCTCGGGTCGTTGCAAGTGCAGCGGCAGCAGCACAACGAAGGCAGTGAGCACTCCGGTAAGCAGGGCGTGAGTGATAAGCAGCCAGGGCTTCAGTCCGCGCTCCCGCATGCGGTTAAGGTAATCGCCAGTGAGGATGGTGAGCGGAGGTATGGAGGGGAGGATGTAACCGGGAAGCTTCGAATCGGAGAAGGAGAAGAAGATGATCGGGACCAGCGCCCACAAGACCAGAAACTCCGGGAAGGCATCGCCCGCCCGGAAGTTCCCCATGTAGTGGTATTTCGCCCGCCGCGCCCGCCATTCCGCAACCGATTGGCGAATAGCATCGGCGAAGGCGGCGATCGCCAGCACCGCCCAGGGCGTAAGCGCCAGAAGAACAATCGGGAGGTAGAACCAGAATGCCTGTTCGTGCTGGAAGCGGTTGGTAGCGAAGCGCTCAAGATTGTGCTGGAGGAAGAAGACGCGGAGGAAGTTCGGGTTGCGTTTCTGTACCGCGATAAACCAGGGCAGCACCATCGCCAGGTAGAGAGCGACCCCGGGCCACCAGATGGTGCGGCGAAGGATTGACCACTCCCGGCGCAGTGCGGCAAAGGTCACGATGATCACAATGGCCAGAAATGGCGCGACCGGCCCCTTGGCCAGCGTGGCCGCTCCGACGAAGAAGTAGAGGTCAAAGAGCCAGAACTTGCTGTCCGTCTCGTACCAGGCATACCAGCCGAGCATGCCGATGCAAAATGGCGCGGCGAGTTGCATGTCGGTCGAGGCTCCGCGCGCAAAGGCGATGATGCCGGCGCAGGACGCCGTAATCAGCGCGGCGTCAAGCTGGCCTCCGCGGCGGAAGCGGCGGATATGCAGGTAAATCAGCGTGACCAGGACGAACGCGAAGCTGGCCGAGGGCAAGCCGCGCCGTCCAGTCATGAACTCCGAACTCCCGGAAGGAGAACATGGCGCGCCAGTAATAAAGAGCCGGCTTTTCCAGCCACGGCTTTCCCCAGAGAATCGGCGTGACGTAGTCGTGGCGCGGCCAGCATTTCGCGGGCGACCTGCGCGTATCGGGGCTCGTCGGCACCAACCAGGCCGATGCCCGGCCCTCCGAAGATAGGAACCAGGCCATAGAAAAGAAAAAACGCCGTAAGGATAAACAGGGTCGACGCTTCGAGCACCGTTTCCAGAACAGGGAAGCGGGCGAGCAGACTCGCAGGGCTATAGGACAACACTTTCAATCTGGGAGGTATATCCACAGTTTATCAGGGAGTTCCGGGTAAAGGCTAACAGATCGGATGCCGATTTAGCGCCCCTGGGCAGGGCCGGCATGTCTCGTTTTTGAACATCAAAAAGCAGGCGTCAGGCAAACTCATGCACCGGACCCTGCAGGCATTCGCGCAGGTGATCGAGAATGTTGCCTGCCGCCGTCGAAAGGGGGCCATCGATCGTGCAGCCGCTTGCGTGCAGGTGTCCGCCTCCGCCGAAGCGCTCCGCAATGCGGGCAACGTTGAATTCGCCCTTGCTGCGAAGCGACAGACGGACACGCCGCGTGGGGAGCTCACGCAGGAATACGGCGACCTCGACCCCGGCGATGCCGATCGCGTAGTTGACCAGGCCTTCGCAGTCTTCCTCGGCAGCCCGCGTGCGCAGCATGTCTTCATGCGTGACCCACATCCAGGCGAGGCGTCCATCGCGCTTCAGGTTCGAGAGAGCGGCGCCCAACAGCAGCATCTTTGACGTCGGATTGGAAAAGTAGGTGTGCTGCGCGATCACCGTCGGATCGGCGCCGCAGCGCACCAAGTCCCCGGCCAGCTCGAATGTGTGGGCGTCGGTACCCGCGTAGCAGAACGATCCCGTATCGGTCAACACCGCGGTGTAAATGCAGGTGGCCATCTCCGGCGTGATCTCCACACCGGCCAGCGTTGCCAGGTCGTAGACCATCTCGGCGACCGCACAGGAGCCGGTATCGATCCAGTTCACGCTGGCAAAGGCACGGCCGCTGGCGTGGTGATCGATATTGATGATGAAGCGGTCTTCCAACCCCATGAGCCGCGAGCGGTCGATGCTGTCGCACTCGAGCAGGATGACGGCATCGTAGTGGCCTTCGACGCGCGCGACCTGGCGAATAGCATCGGCACAGGGAAGTCCATGGTAGATGAGAGGAACGGGGTCGAAGGAGACCATGTCGATCTTCTTGCCGAGCTGATCGAGGATCATCCCGCAGGCAAGAATGGAGCCGACCGCGTCGCCATCGGGCCGGGCATGCGCGGAAACAAGAAAACGCTCACCCCGCTCGATGGCGTGGAGAACGGCGTGAATGTCGTCGAGTTGCTGCATAGCTGTCGACCGGGGTCTACTCATTCCCCTGGCTGCCAGTCGGAGTTCCCTTCTGCCGGTTGCGCTTGCGGCCAAGCAGTTCTTCGATGCGCGCCTTCATCTTGTCCGAGCGGTCGATGTGAAACGTAAGATCGGGTACGCGGCGCGTGCCCATGCGTTCGTGCAGTTCGTGGCGGATATAGCCGCGCGCGGCCATCAGGCCATCAATGGTGTTCTTTTCTTCTTCGGGACCGCCATCCACGGCGATATAGATAAGCCCGGACTTGCCGCCCGGATTAAGAACGACTTGAGTGACATAAGCAAAGCTGATGCGGGGATCGGATAGCTCTCCCTCGATCATCGCGCCGATCTCTTCCCGAAGGGTCTCGGCGACCCTGTCCCTGTGATATTGACGTGCCCTTGGCTCCGGCATCTTTCTTCCTTTGGTTAAACGTTTGAGGATATCAGAAAGTAGCCGGATCAGCGCCTATTATGTGTCCAGATATTCCCACCAGATATCGACGGCCTGCGCGCCCAGGTCGTTAGCGATTCGGTTGACGGCAGCTTCGAGCTGGCGCATTAGGCCGGATAGGTAGTCTCGCGAGTTGGAGATAGCGGCGATTCCCAGCGTGGCTGACTGCCAGGTAATCGCCTCATCCATCTCTGCGATGGAGATATTGAAACCGTGGCCGAGCTTTTCTTTCAGGCTGCGGACCACCTGTCGGCGGTCTTTGAGCGAATGCGCATGCTCGATGCGCAGCTCGATGGTCATGCAGGCGACGGGCATGGCTCCCATCGTAAAGCCTATCGGCGAATCTGAATTCCCGGTCCGAGTATGAGAACGAAGATGAGGACAAGGGCGGCAGAAACGATGATCCACGGATAACTCCGCGGGATGAGTTGCTTATTCGCGCCCGGCGTCGTCGATCTCGGTACGTAGTACACGAGGAAGAGTAGCGCACAGTTGGCTCCGGCAGTCGCGGGAAGAGCCGACTCAAAGACCAGCGGCAGGCCGAGCGGATTTCGTAGCCCGGCGATCAGCTCGATGAGGATGGCGGCAAAATATGGGGTCCATGTGAGCCTGCGGAAGCGGGCGTGTTCGCGGGTAGAAACACCGAGATAGCGGACCAGGCTCGCGCCGATGATCCGCATTGCGCCGTAGTAGGCAGCCACGCCGACAACTATGAGCATCGTGCGCCACAGCCAGTAAGGACGCATGCCGGCAATCACCTGAGCCCAGTCGCCGAAGTTGGTCACGCCTGAGAAGAAAAAATATCCCGTGCCGGAGAAGAGGTTGAAGGCGCAGGCGATCAGCAGAAAGAAGCGCGTCTGCGCAGAAGCATTGCGCGCGGCGCGCAGCGCCAGCCAGCAAACGAAGCCCGCAATCAGATTAACAATGGTGCCGCCGGCGGCCACCAGGCGCGAGTCAAAGGTGCTGGACCAGGCTACAGTCGAAAGCGTCCCCGAAGTTGCTCCCGTAAGCAACGCGACTGCGCCATGGCCCAGGCCTTCGTGCAGCATGGTCGAGAGCATAAGCGCGATGACGCTGATGGCGACGATGGTGGGCAGATCGTCCTTGGGTACTGTCACCGCTTCAGCCACGGGGTTGCGCATCCGAGCCATCGTCAGCGACTCGCCGGGCTAACGCAAGTGAGAAATGTCATACCAAAAGAAAAGCGTGCGAATTCATCGCACGCTCTCATGTGAATATGAATCAGCCTAGCTTGCCGTCAGCTCCGCCGCGACTCGTTCGGTGACGAAGGCTTCTATGCTGTCGCCGACCTGGACGTCGTTGAAGTTTGACAGCCCGACACCGCACTCCATGCCGCTGGTAACCTCGCGGGCGTCGTCCTTGAAGCGCTTGAGCGAGGTGAGCTTGCCTTTGTAGACTTGCTCGCCATTGCGCGAGAGCCGCACTTCGGAATCGCGCCGCAGTACGCCATCGGTTACGCGGCATCCGGCAATCGTGCCCACCTTCGGAATCCTGAAGACATTGAGCACTTCTGCGCGGCCGAGATAGGCTTCCTTGAAGACCGGCTCGAGAAGTCCCAGCATGGCCTTGCGAATCTCGTCCTGCAGCTCGTAGATGATCGAGTGGAGGCGAATCTCGACCCCTTCCTGCTCGGCGAGTTCGGCGGTCTTGCGCTCCGGCCGGACATTGAAGCCGATGATGATGGCGTTCGATGCCGAGGCCAGCAGCACATCGCTTTCGGTGATTGCGCCCGCTCCAGAGTGGATGACCTTGATGCGCACCTTTTCGGTGGACATCTTCTGTAGCGAATCCGCCAGCACCTGCACGGAGCCCTGCACGTCGCCCTTGAGGATGAGCGGCAGGTCTTTGACGCCGGCCTGCTTGATCTGCTCGGCGAGGCCTTCGAGCGATACGCGCGAACTCTTGGCGAGCTGCGCTTCGCGCTCCTTCATCTTGCGGTACTGCGCGATACCCTTGGCCTTGTCGCGATCGGCCACAACCAGGAAGGTATCGCCCGCATCGGGAATGCTTTCGAGGCCGAGGATTTCAACCGGCGTCGAAGGGCCGGCTTCTTCAATGGCGCGTCCGCGGTCGTCGAACATGGCGCGGATCTTGCCGAATGTGTTGCCGACGATGAAGCTGTCCTGGTTGCGCAGCGTGCCGTTCTGCACGAGCACGGAGGCCACTGCACCACGTCCGCGATCCAATTTGGCTTCAATAACCGTGCCCACGGCTGGACGTCCTGGAGTGGCCTTGAGGTCTCCGAGATCGGCGACCAGGCAGATCATTTCGAGCAGCAGGTCGAGGTTCTGCTTTTTCTTCGCCGAAACATCGACGAAGACGGTCGAGCCGCCCCAGGCTTCGGGAACGAGACCGCGATCGCCGAGCTGCTGCTTCACGCGATCAGGCTGCGCGTCGGGCTTATCGATCTTGTTGACTGCCACGATGATCGGCACATTTGCCGCCTTGGCGTGATCGATAGCTTCGAGCGTCTGGGGCATCACGCCGTCATCGGCGGCGACAACCACAACGACGATGTCGGTGACCTTGGCTCCGCGGGCACGCATGCGGGTAAACGCTTCGTGACCCGGTGTATCCAGGAAGACGATCTCGCGGCCAAAGGCGGGTGAATCCGGCTTGGCGATGCGCACTTTATACGCGCCGATATGCTGGGTGATGCCTCCAGCTTCGCCGCCCGCGACGTCGGTCTCGCGGATCGCGTCGAGCAGCGAGGTCTTGCCGTGATCGACGTGACCCATGACCGTGACCACCGGCGGCCGCGGAACTTCCAGCTCGTCGGGATTCTCCTGCGAGAGCATGTTCTCGATGGCCTCGTTCGCCATCTGGTCCTCGAAGGTGATTACCGAGGTGTCTGCGCCGAACTGGCGCGCGACGTCCTTGACCAGCTCGCCATCGAGCGACTGGTTGACGGTGACGAAGACGCCACGCATGAGGAGTGTGGCGATCAGGTCCTTGCCGCGCACGCCGAGCTTTTCAGCGAGATCCTTAACGCTGATGCCCTCAGTCACCGTAATGGTGCGCGTGATGGGCAGCGGCTCGGAGGGAACCTGTGCTCCGCCGAAACGCGATGGCGGAGCGAAGCCCTTCATCGGGCCTTCCTTGGTCTTCTGGTATTGCTGGCGGCCACGGCGCGCATTGGGGCCGGGGCGCTGCGGACGCGGTGCTTCGCCCGGAGGCGGCACAAGACCTGGCGCTCCGCCCGGACCGGGACGCTGTCCGAAGCCGGGGCGGGCACCCATGCCGGGGCGCTGTCCAAAGCCTGGGCGCGCTCCTGGAGGTGCTCCGCCAGGAGCGCTGCGGGTCGGATGCATGGGGCGACGTGCGCCGGGTCCTCCTGGACCTCCGGGTCCACCCATGCCGGGACGTTGTCCTGGCCCTCCGGCTGGACGGCGGTCGAAGATGGGGCGTCCACGCTGGATGCCACCCGGCCCCGACGATGGCGCCGGAGCGGGAGGAGCGGGCTTGACGGCGGGCGCGCTGTAGACCGGGCGCGGCCCGGTCTGCGGCATGATTACCCTGCGGGGAGCCGGAGCGGGCTCTGCGGGAGCCGCTGCCACCGGGGGCGCGGAAGATGGTTCGACTGGTGCTGCAGGAGAAGCCGCTGCCACTGGAGGAGCCGCTGCAACCGGGGGAGTAGCCGCAACCTGTGGAGCCGCCGCGACGACAACCGGCGGCTTCGCGGCTACATGAGCCGGCACCGCGACAACCACCTCGCGCGGTCCTGCAGGCGGAGCTGCCACGGGAGTCCCAGCGGCGACAACCGGGGGCTTCGCAACCACCGGGCCGGCGGGTGGCTTGGCGGCGATGGCCGGCGTCGGCGGCGGAGCCACAATCGGCGCTGCCTGGCGCGGCTGCGGGACAATTCTGCGCGGAGCCGGGGCTGCGGCAACGGGAGCCGGAGGCGGAACTGAAACGGGCCGCTCAGCTGCGGGAGCCGGTGCTGCCGCGACAGGGACAGCCGGCCTTGCAGCAACTGGCGCCACGGGAGGCGGGGCTACGGCGACAGGCGCAGCTGTGACTGGCCGCGGCGGTGGAGCTGCCGCTTCTTCCTTCTTCTGCTGAATCGCCTTGAGGACGTCGCCGGGCTTCGAAACCCGCGACCAGTCAATCTTCGGCTTGGGTGCCGACTCGGCGCGGCCACCACCGGCCGCACCGGATCTGCTGCGCTGGAAGTGGGCGCGCACACGCTCCGCTTCGTCGAGCTCTAGCGAACTGGAATGCGTCTTTTTCTCGGTGACGCCTACATGATCGAGAACGTCCAGAATAGCCCTGCTCTTCACTTCCAGTTCACGTGCTAAATCGTTGATTCGAACTTTACTCATCCGCCCCTTTTATACCTGCTCCCACGCCTTAGCTATACATAACTACCTCTTGGCAGTGGATTATGACGCTGTTTCTATTATGGCCCGAAATGGTGCAATTTGCGCTATCCATCTGGGGTCGAAGTATTTGCGGACGGCGCATTATGCACCGCCCTCGTTCTTTTGATCGTCTTCTTCGCGAAATTCCCCGGGCTCGGCGACGTCTTCATCGACAACCGTTTCGCGGAGTTTCTCGCTTGTATCGTGGCTTCCCGGAGCAACCGCTTTGGCACCCTCGGTGTCCAGGTCTTCGCCGGTTTCTGTAATCTCAGCCAGCTGCTCCTCTGCAACATCGTCATCGATGATGCCGGTGCCGTCTTCGGCCGCTAGCTCCTCGTCATCCTGGGTCAGGTCAAGCCGGAGAGCCTCTTCCTCCTCGGCCAGGCTGGCGTCGGAAGCAGCCTTCGCTGCGGCGGCTTCGTCTTCGTCCGCCGAAGATGCAGCCTCGACTGGCACTGGACGCTCTTCGCCGGGCTCGTATTCGCCAAAGTAGTGGCGTACAGCAACGCTGATCTTTTCCAACGTCTTCTCTCCAATCCCGGGAATTTCTTCCAGCTGCTCGGGAGTCATATCGGCGAGCGCTTCTACAGTTGTGATGCCGGCAGCAACCAGCTTCTGGATAATCGATTCGCCCAGTTCGCTGACCTGTTCGATGGCCGTCGTCGGACCACCGCCCATGCCACCCATCTGTTGCTCGACTTCCTGGCGCTTCTCTTCCTCGCTCTTGATGTCGATCTTCCAGCCGAGGAGCTTTGCTGCCAGGCGCACATTCTGGCCCTTCTTGCCGATGGCCAGGGAAAGCTGCGTGTCATCGACGATGACCTCGAGCTGCTTTTCGCTCAGATCGGTGATGCTCACGCGGCTCACCTTGGCCGGTTGAAGCGCCTTCTCTGCGAACGTCGTGATCTCTTCGCTGAACTCGATGATGTCGATCTTCTCGCCGCGCAGCTCGCGGATAATCGACTGACGCGCATGCCCTTCATGCCTACGCAGGCACCCACCGGGTCGACGTCCTTATCGCGCGACATGACGGCGATCTTGGTG
>CAWAYO010000017.1:0-94824 GCA_963786085.1 uncultured Acidobacteriaceae bacterium | reverse complement strand
GCTTGAACGCACGAAGCGAAGGCGTCACACTGAAAAGTGCCGGAGACGGGACGGTGGTTAGCCACAACGTCATCACCCATGCTCAGAGCGGCATCTTTATCAATGGAGGTAACGATGCCCGCATTTCCGACAACTTTATCAGCGACATCGACTCGCTCGACGGCATCGATATTCAAGGCACAGCGTCTGGCTTCTTTACCAACAGCCGAATCGATAACAACACTATCTTCAATGTTACTCCGCTTACCAACGAAGGCTGCGGCGTCTTCGAATACTCTGGCACCGGCATTTCCGGAAACACGATTTCGCATACCACCGTCAACGACGCTTATTGTGGCGTGGGTTTCGTGACCGCCGATCATGCCGAGCCGGGGGACTACCACAACACGCTCTTTACTGACGTGAACACCGACACCTTTTTGTATCCCCCGCCGACGGAGCCGTGACCGGGAACGAAAGCACTGAAGGTTTCTCAGAAGTAGAATCCACTAGGACGGTTGGGGCTCAATGACGGATCGTGTCTGGCTGCGTCCGGAGGGGCGAATCATGTCTGCGCCCACGACTTCGTCAGCACGTTTGCATAGGATTGAAGGACAGTGCGGGTGGAACAGTGGATGTCGCGTGTTGTCGGTCCGTGCAAGCTGTGTCTTAACAGTCGCGAGTTGCGGGATAGCCATCTCATGCCTGCTGTCCCCTCTATCTTCCTGGACGGCTGGACGGAGATCCCACCCGCCCACGAAGTTGGGGCTTCGGAATAGCTATTCTCATAACTCTTCAATCACGTCCGTGACGTCGCAGAAACCGATCGGAGAAATCTCTTCGATCAAAGCGAGATGTGGCTCGGCGATCGATTGCAAGAAGGCCGTTTTGGCGTCGTCCGCAGTGCTGCCTACCGCCGCGGCAACGCAGCCAGGTTCCCCGTCGTAGGTGCAGACGATGCGCCACCACATCTGTGGCTTGTCGCTGACGGGAACCCAGGTTTCGTTGTGGTGAGTCATAGCGCCTTCGCGTGGACCTTCATAAAGGTTTGCAGATAACTGTCTTAGTTGCCGCGCGGCTCATCGATGGTCCAACTCGTGAGATCGGCCTGTGTCACTGCGCTCCGATGTATTCGGCCAACACGGACACCATCGCTCGCGCGATCGGCGTAAAGAAGTCTTCAATGTCGGCGATCTCATCCTGAAGCACCCGGTCACCTTCCCGATATAGTCCACACTGTTCTGCGACGACTACGCTGGAGTCCAGGAGAACCACAAGTTTGTCTGGTCCACCGGGCGGCGGATCCTCGTTGAGGATTGGCACCTTATAGTAAACGGTGTTGAGACGGTCCACACAGCCCCGATCGCCGTACCCAATCGTCACAAAGCCGCTCTCCACCGTGTAGGCGGCCTCGCAGGCGATCCACCATCTCTTCCCGTTGACACTCAGCTTCTTGAGCACCTCTCGTAGGATCTCGATACTCACCACCACCGCGACATCAATGTCGTCGAGATTCAAGTCCATCACTTCCTCCTTGCCTGCGCAAAAACGCAATCCGAAATCGCTCGGCTGGATCAAGCCTCACCTGGTGCTCACGACCTCGTTGCTTGTCTGTGCCTCACGAACGAGCCGCACCACACTCGCTCTGGAAACGCCGTATTTGCGCGACGTGTGGGTGAGCGACATACCGGCGAGGCGGTCACGCACAAGAGCTTGACGGTCCACCTGCAGAGGTGCGCGGCCAATGCGGCGGCCTTCAAGCTTGGCCCGGCGCATACCAGCGCGGACGCGCTCGACAATCAGTGATCGCTCCAGTTCGGCGATCGCGGAGATGATGACAATGATCGCTCGACCCAAAGGGCCCTCGGTGTCGATAGCTTCCCGCTGGGAAAGAAACTGTATGCCAAGTTCGCTTAGTTCATCGAGAACCTGAAGGAAATGCTTGGTGCTCCGAGCGAGGCGGTCGCAAGACCATACCAGTACGGCGTCGAACCGGCGGCGATTCGCATCCTTCAGGAGTTGGTCCAGAGCAGGACGCCTCGACCTTTGTTCCGCTAATTCCATGGTCGACGTATTCCTGGACGATCTCATACCCGCGCTGCTTGGCAAACTGCCCGCAGTTCGATTCCCTGGGTCTCAGGATGCTGATCCACCGTGGACACTCTCAGATAAAGGGCGGCACGCTTCAAGAATCACCTCTGTGGGAATGGAATGCGAGAACTCGCCGAACTGATGGCGACAAGCGCCGACAGTTATTTCTCTTCACACCGCTATACTCTGAGGTCCGTGCAGAAAACCAGGGACTTATTTTCGACAATCCTCACGGCGAGCAGCAGAGCGAGGATTTCTGGCGAAGATGAACCAATCCTCGCCCTCGTCCGGCGTTGTTCCTCAGTACAGATTGACTCCTGCGTGTGTGGTGCGCTTTGGAGGAAGGCGTAACACAGACCCATTCGAAAACCTTGCGAGGATCTGTGACATCCTCCGCTCATTAAAATTGTTTCGGATTACTTGAGCGGATAGCTTACCGGCCAACGATCGGCCCAGGGAAGCAGAACATAATGACGGCGACGATTACTGCAACGACAAGAAGCAGGAACAGGTCCTTGGTGCGCGATGACATGTGGTTTTATTTCCTCACCCACATCCTCAGAGGTAGGTTTGGAGAATGAGGGAAAAAATTCGGGCGAAGGAGCAGTCCGGTACTGCGACTCGGTGAGAGCCAACCGTGTCGGTCAGATATAGAGGAGACCGTTCATGAGTGATGAGGTCACGGCGGCGAGAGCTTCATTGCCCCCTCATCCTCTGGGCCTCGCCCCAAATGGGATTCTTTCCGGGATCAGGCAATTCGCCTTCAAAACAACAGTCCTTCGCGTTCTGTCGGGTGAACTCCGTAGGGTTCTATCAAAAAGGGGGGCCACCCCAGCGTGAAAATGGCGTGGAGTTTAGACGTCGAGTTCCATGTGTCAGATAACAACGTTCGCTTGAAGCAGATCGCCACTTATCCCTGAGCGTCGACCAGCCCGAGAACTTACGATAACGCCGTTTCTCGGGAACATCGCGACGGCCCGCTGTGTTGGGCCAAGTTTCCGAGTCCGCAACGACATGGCGGATCTTTCGAAAAATAGCGTATGCTGCGAGCATGCCGCAGGACATTTTGTCGGCAGCCAGAGAGCAAGCCGAGCAATCGGACCCGCAGGCGCTGCAATGGGTTTCTCCTCAACGTGCCTGCGCCTCGCATCTTCGATCGGTGGCCTGGCGTATGGAGGAAGGGACAGACTTATCTTCGGCACGCTGAGTCACGAACAAAATTGGAGAACGAGGGCATATGTCATCACAAAATGGCGACAAGGCGAGATTCAACAGGTTAAGGAAACAAAAGTTCCGCCGCCGCGAACTCATGGCAAGGTTGGCGACCCAGTCGGCGGCCAGTGCAGCGCGGTTAGGTAAAACCCCGCCTGCTAAGTTGGAGCAGCGGTAGCAGCGGAACACGCTTCTTCACCAACACCTTCGATGGACAACGGCTCGTTTAGAGCATGCCTTCCCTGGTCATTTGCGCCATGCCTGCTCCTCGCAGAGGCGGGACCTACCACCTAACGCAAATGCTGACCATTCTTGGCGAAATCAGGTCGAACCTCCCGCGAAGTCTGGGTTTTGAGTAATTGTTTCGGGATTTGGTCGACAGCGGGCAAGTTATGGAATCCCGGATTTCCGAGTCGAGTAGTGGACAGCTATTGACTTTTTCGTTGTTTGTGGCTTTCGAGATCTGCCTGGAAACCCTTGAGAAGCTCGCGTGCTTCTTTTTCATGTTTTCCATGGGTGAAATGCATAAGAAACTCTGTGTAGTCATGGACGAAGGCCGCCGTTTCTTCTTCCGAGCCCTCCGCATCAAGGCAGCTGTCCAGCTTGTGACCAAGCCTCCCTCGCCACCAGGCCTCCTCTGCGTATGGGCCATCCGGCCATTCGGAAAGATAATCCAAATACCCCTAAGACCGCGCCGTCCAATCAGCGTCAACCTCGCACCATAAGATAGAGGCGCCGTACCTGTTAGCTATCTGGGTCTCTGGTCCGGTGCGTGTCAGTAACCTCGGAACCTAGTTCCGACGTGGCAGAGATTTCCCCTTCGATTCCGAGAAAGCCAATAGGAAAACCGCGACGGAAGCGTCGCCCGAGGCCATCCCTGAATCTCCATTCTGCGCTTCGTGCGGGATGAACTTGAAACCGGCCATGATGGTGTGGGACCCAGAGCAAAGGCTTTGTAAGAAATGCAGGCAGGCGAAACAAACGCGATAGCATAATTTGTTTGGTGGTGCTACAAGCGCCTCTACGAGGTCCTCGCTGCATACAGTGACAGCGTAAGGACTCTCGCACACTCACTTCTGTTCAACGTACAACCTACCGCTCTATTGCTTCGCAATCGGAAGCACGATGTGCGATGGCATCTGGCTGGAGCAATAAACACGCTGGGTTGCAGCAACGTAATCGGCACCGGTCGCGTTGTAGATGCTGGGCAAGAACTTCTGAGGATTGCGGTCGATCACGGGAAACCAAGTAGATTGCACCTGGACCATCATGCGATGTCCTTTGAGGAAGACGTGATCGTGATCGCGCAGGGGGATGTTCCACTCCACTGGCTGATTCGCGACCAGAGGCTGCGCGGTTTCGAAGCTGCGTAAATAACGTCCCCGCCGGACTTCCATGGCGATGGGTAGCTCATATCCATTCAAGGACTCGAAGTACGGTAGTGGTTTGTCGGGCGTCTCCGGCTCGGCGCTCTTTTGCCCGGATTCCGGATAAACATCGACGAGCTTCACCACGAAATCGGAGTCGGTGCCGGAACTTGAGGCAAACAGGTTCGCAGCGAGTTGGCCCGTGATCACAACATCGTGGTCGAGCGGCATGCCTTCCCAGGTCAATACGTCGGGCCGGTGTTCCACGAATCGCTGATCGGCGACCTCCCACGTCCGCCACTCAGGTCTTGGATAGGTAGGTGAGATGGGGCGTGTCCGATAAGGCACAGGGTTGCTGGGATCGGAGACATATTGACGGTACTCGGGGCCGCCTGCTCCGGGCGAATCAAAAGAAAGCGTTCCGTCACAGTGAAGGTAGAGATTCATCGGCGTGGTATTCGCGGGAGGCCATGCGGCGTACTCGCGCCAGGTGTTCGATCCAGTCTGGAATGTGGTGACCTTCCACTTAGGCGCATCGCCTGTTCCGTGCAGGTAATACCGAAAGAACGGGGCCTCGACGTTCTGCCGAAATTCCAGCGCTGTTTTGTGATCTCCGAAGGGGATAATGCCGATCCGGTCTCCTTCCGGAGTTTGCCACTCTCCGTGAAACCAGGGTCCCGCCACCATGAGATTCGTGGAGGAGATTCCTTGCTCGTCGCCATGGCGGAAGATTTGCCACGGTCCCCACGGATCCTCCTGGTCCCAGAAGCCCGCCACGTTCAGATTGGGCACCGGGGAACTATGCAACTGATTCACCCAGGCTTCTTTTTTCCAGAAGTCGTCGTAGTCGGGGTGCTGCATGATTTCGTTCCAATACGGCAGGGAGCCATGAAGGTATTTCGCGTTGGCCTCGGAGAGCGGACCAAGTTTCAGGTACCAGTCGTATGTGTCGTAGATGTCGAAGTTGAAGTTCGTGTTCTTGTTCTTGTCAGCTTGTTCTAGCACTGAATACTCGAAGGCATAACTCTCACGGAGAGCCCCGTAACGATGCATGTCATCGTTCATCCACTGGTCAACCGGTGACGCCTGCTCGCTAACGGCCTTGAGCGCGGGATGGGGATGCAGCAGAGCAAGCCCGGTGGTGAGGCCGTCGTAAGAGACTCCGTACATGCCGACCTTACCATTGTTATTGGGCGTGTTTTTTACCAGCCAATCGACGGTATCGTAGGCGTCATTTGTCTCATTGGGCTTCGTCGGATCGTACTGGGACGTCAGGAGAAACACGCCTTCTGATCTAAATCGCCCACGCAGGTTCTGGAATACGAAGATATACCCATCGGCGGCGAGTTCTTTCCAGGATGGTGGCGTCCATTCGGCTCCGTTCTTGGCAGCCATTTCATCGAATTCCTGCTGCGTGGGCACTCCGTAAGGGGTGCGTTGGAGCAGGATCGGTAGAGGCTTCGTCTGGTCGGCGCGTGTAATAATCGCCGTCTGCAGATGAACGCCGTCGCGCATGGGAATCATGACTTCCTGGACTCGCCAGACGCTCTGGACTTTTGGAACGGTAGGTGCCGGGATTGACCTTTGAGGCCATGATTTCGGCAATGGGAGAGACAAGGCAAGAGCGATCAATAGTGCGAGCCGCCTCAGAGGAATCAGAAGGTGGGGAGAAGGTGATTTGTTCTGCCCGGGGCAGAGCAGCCAATTCGACAAACATTGCAAGCTCATTTTGTGGGACTCCAGGGAGGCAGATTTGCTGCATGATTTCATAGGGTTAAAGGGCGCACAATACAAATCGGACCTCCCCCTCAGCCCGATTGCGCACGACGCTCCTGCCCAGAGGTTCTGGCTCGAATTCGATAGCGCAACTAGGGCAGGGCGTGAATTGTGGTGTTGAACAGATATGGGTCCTGAAATTCAGTCTGGTCACCGGCCCTTTTGCCTGGAACGGGCTGCAAGCGAGCCGAGAGTGGCTTGTTCCATTTCGTTGCAAGCGAGGCCACATCGCCGAAGATGCGTTCCATCTGTTCGAGAGAGATGTCACCGGGAAGCGGAATCGTATCGAGACCCGTGCCGCAAACGGCCGAATAAGCAAGCAAAGAGTCGATGTCGTAAGTAGACTCAGCCCAGCGCTGTGCCAGAAGCTCGTCTTCGATCACTGGAAACACCATCCCCCAATCATTGGCTGAGAAGCCGGGCCGTCGCACAGGCGACCAATTTGTCGTCAAAGGTGCGCGATGCCACTGGGACACCGGAGATAGCATCGACCAACTCTAGTTCAAACCGTCCTGTTTCGGGGACTTCGCGGACCTTGGCGCACAGGCCACGGGAGCCGCTGCCGAAGACGGCCACCCAGCCGGGAGTCACTGCGTTCGTCATTTTTTCTACCTCTTCGAGTCCTGCATGAATCGACCAGGACAGATTTTTGCTCGATATTCGCAGAGGCAGGGCAGGAAGTCGTTGCTCCAGAGCAAGGTTTACCAATAACAAAGCGGTGTCGGACCCTCAGGTACCATCCGCGTCCAAACCTTGAGCGAGGAGCAGCGTCAGCCCGCTACTGCTGAAACCTCCGCTCAGAACCTTCGACTACACTCCGAGATCAGGAGTGCCACATGGACCCGTGTGAGTTTCGAGAAGTCGGCCATCGGGTAGTTGGGGACCTCGTCGTCGAGGTCCGCCGGGGGTGGTAATCACCCCTCACAACGGGATCCGGAAGTCGGAACGTCTCAATTACATGAATTGGCGGGATTGCGATGGAACGGGAACAGACGTGCCGATCACAGGAATCGTTGGTCTACAAATTACCAGCATTACAAAATGGTCATGCCGTTTTGGCATGTGATTCCGGGTACCCGGCGGCGTACGGGCGCGGAGACTGCCTCTGAAGAGAAGTCGGCCAAAGTGGCCGCGTGACATTTAGGGCGAAACTACTCCTCCCCTCGCGCATGTCCGTCGAATGGAGCCTGACGCGACCGTGACCGTGGCCCTTTGCACCACGGTCTTGATCGCGTCACCCAAACCGTCCGCACCTCGATAACGATTCGTTGTGCACCGGCATGATTCCTGCGGATCATTGGGAAGCCGATAGGCGCGGATCGGGGGCCGGATAACCAATCGCAAAATGATATACAACCTGTCCTCGTTCGGGTGTCAAGTTGAGATGACGGTGGACCTCATCATCGTAGAAGGCACCGATGCCCGTCGCACCCAGTCCAAGCGCTTCAGCGGCGAGGTACAGGCGGTGGCCAATAGCCCCTGCTTCAAAATGCACATAGCGATAACCACGGTCGCCATAGCTGCCAGCGGCACGTTCGAGATCGCCGATCATCGAAAAGGTCACGCAGGCGTTACCGGCCAGGTTCTGCCCGAGGCTTAGACCAGCGGCTACGACGCGCTGGTCGCCACTCCTGGTCTGCTCCAACTCGGCCCGCTCCGGCCAGAACCTGTAGACACCGGGTTGTAACCCATCAATGCGATGAGCATACAAATAGAGTTGAGTGAAGCGCGTCCTAGCAAAGTCAGCCGACAATGGCTGGGCTGTACTGGCGAGGATGGCCGAGAGTTCCGCCAAGGACATCGATCGCTTTCCACCACGGAAGTCGAGTGCCGAGCGTCGCATGCGGGCAACCTCGCCAAAGCTGCGAGTCGATGCAGCCGGAGAAGGCAGCTTGATCTCGCCGGAGCCAGTTAAAGCCGCTGCGAAGGAAGTTTCATTGCTCCCGATGCTGCTTTGTGTCGTGGCGGAGTGGATGCTGTCAATCAGTGGGTAATCAATCGTCTCCTTGGAAAGCTGGTTCGCCTGCCCGCCGAACCAGACCGTCTCGCCGGTGTCTGCTTCACGCACTGGAATGGACTTGCCGCGCAGGCTGACGATGAGCATAGGCCACTCGTCACCGTTAAGGTGAAACATCCGCGCCACATCATCGTCCACGAACTGTCCAACCGCGATGTGCTCGCAACCGATAGCCCGCGCGGAGAGTGTGAGCGCCTGCCATGCGTGTCCTATGTCGTGCAGGCAGTACCGATATGCCCGTTCGCTATACTTCCACGCCTCGCGCCACACGATACTTGTCAAAAGAAACACAATTGGTGCAGAGACGCTGACTGGCTTCGTTGCAAAATCTCCGCGCCCACGCTGCTCCGCCATGTGCCTGGATGGATCGTAGTGATACAACCCATCCGGCCAGCCCTTCAGACCGCGTGTGAGAAAGTGAAATTCCGTCGGGTGCAAGTTGCCGGAGGACGGATTCACTCTCAGCGCGTACTTTTCTCCGGTGGAGGGGACACGCTTGGACGCGCTGATCGCGGCGGAATAGAAGAGAAGCTGCGACAGGAAAGCCGGTCCGTCACCCACCGGCGTGGTGCCAAAAGCGCCCTGAAGCACGTCGAATGCTGGTATTTCAGGGGCGGGCGGATCTGCTGGCAGATCGAGCACCGGCACGCCGTCGTAATAACGAAACGGATCAGGCATGTTCGTCCAGTCGAGAACGTGCCTCGCTCGCCTCAGTGATTCAACGCTATGCTTTGTGGCTTCGTGATAATCGCGCCACGTCATTGCCGGTAGATAGGCTCCGCTGATGCTGCCACCTATTTGACGCTCGATCTTAGCATCGCGAGTCGTGGTTCTACCGATGGCGTTCATCTTTTCGACTGGGGAACGGCGGCAGAGGTGGCGGGACATCATCCACGCCCACTCCGACGTCCACTACTTCGACGGTGACCGTGACGGCAACGTCAGGAACCCCACAGGAAACGGCGACAGCACTTTTTTACACAGCGGTATTCGCACATGAAACCAGTCCCGGAGACTAGGTAGGTCACCCTGCCACGACACTGGCCTCTCCCTCAATTGCTCGCAAGAATGCTGGAGTCATGTGTAACAGTGATTTCGATCCTTGTTCTGTTTTGAATGGCTACGAGTCTGCGGCTGTGTTCGCCAAAATCCGAAGAGCGTGCTTATAGGGAATGAAACCAGGCCGCAAAATCGAGGTCCTGGGCACGATTACGTGCCCTGATCTCAGTTCGGCTGAGTTCGTTGTGAAGAAATCAGTCTTGTACACCCGGAGCCAGCAGGAGAATCTTCCCAATACCACCTCTCTCCCCTAGCACATGTGCGTCAGCCGCATCACGCAACGGCATCCAACGACCGATGGGTAGAACGAACTTGCCATCGCGCAGGTCATCCGCAAACTCACGCACTTTGGATGGATCAGGCTGCGCCTGCACACGCTTAATCTTCACTGCCGGATTCTGCGAGGCCGCGCTCTCCGGCACCGTAGCGGCGTAGCCAAAGGAGCCGCCCGGCTTTACTTTTGCGATTAGCTTCGCTGCAACGTCACCGCCGACGGTGTCGGCAACTGCATCCACTAAGTGGAACTTCTCAATCGCTTCATCGTTATCAATGGCCAGCACGCCTGCGACACCGAGGGAGCGGGCGTCATCCAGATCTTTGCCGCGAACGCCTGCAATCACCTGCGCACCGATCTTGTTTGCCGAATGCACGGCGGCACGGCCAACACTGCCCAGCGCCCCCGTTATCAGAACAACCTGTCCTTTGTGCACGTTTGTCGCATGCCGCACAAGCTGGTCGCCGGTGAGTGCAATCAGCGGAATCGCAGCCGCATCCTCCAGGTCTACGCCGTCCGGGAGATGTGTCACGTCCGAATCATCCACTGCCACCAATTCAGCATAGGTCGCGTTGGATAGTGCAAGAACGCGGTCGCCGGGCTTGAAGTGCTTCACGTTTGCGCCTACCGCCCGTACGACGCCACTCACATCGCGCCCAAGAATTGCGGGAAACGTTAACGGAACATCTTTCTGCCTCATCCCCGAACGCACTTTCCAGTCGATCGGATTGACGCTCGCCGCGGCTGCCGCGATCAGTACCGTGTCCCCGCTAACCTGCGGCTCGGGAACGTTATCTTCAAAAGTCAGCTTCTCAGGACCGCCATACTCATGCAGCACCACTGCTTTCATCGCGTAGCTCCCATTCCAGCCCGCAGACCTCGCAGGCATATCCAGCCTCCCAATCAGATGCGCAGGAACCAGCTCGGGTCTCCACGGGCACGGTCGGCTTTTGTTTGTGGTGCAACCAAGACTTCTACTCGATGGAGGAAGTCGAGGCTCACAATGCAGATGACAGCAAGCAGTGCCCGCTATTTCAGGAATGGAAGGGGAAGGATTGAGCAGATTTTTCAATGATCCCGAGTTGCGAGATGCAAGCGAGCCTAACAAAGCCGCACCGCACCTTTTCGAGCCAGGCCAAAGAGCGCGGACTGAAATATGGGTCGATTGTAATCGCGTATGCGCCGTAGCCGGACAGCAGCGTCGGATGCGAACCATCAAGCTTCGTTCCCCTCTTGAATATCAGCGAAAGTGGGATCAGCGTGCCGTTGTAACTCGGGGCTTTGGTTTCGATGGACTCAATGTCAGGCGGCTCGTCAAACGCACCCAGCGCCTGAAGCTTCGTATCGGCCACTCTCTCCATGCACCACAGCGCTTTTGTGGCGGCCAACCCGTTTTTTGATTCGTGCCGTTTCTGAATCTGACAATGGTCAGAAAGGGGTCTATTCTGTGGCTCCCTAAGTAATTGATTTCGTGCAACAGGATTTGGCCTCGGAAGACTGGTCTCTAACCTAAAGGTTTCTGACCAAAGAATCCTGCGGAACCGTGACCGCGAGATGCGCGGCTTCGGGCGGTAATGCTGACCTTCATCCGCGATTCCGGTTCAAACACGGAGCACCGACGTGCCCCCGCCACCCGAGTCGCAAATTCGACGACTGTGCTAACGGGCGGGTAGGCCGTCAGATCACGAACCGCCCGTCATTAACTGTTTGGAGGTGTTCTCGTTCGAGGAGTGATATCACACGCGATCTGATTTCGTCGCGGGTCTTTCGTACCGCTTCGATGTCTTGACCTTTTGGGTCTGGCAGGGGCCAGTCGTCCCGGCGAAGACCTGGAACGTAAGGGCATTCGTCGCCGCAGCCCATGGTGATGAGCATCTCGGCGTTTTGCGCCAACTCGGGCGTGAGCTTCTGCGGCTTGGCTTGGCTCAGATCGATTCCCACTTCCCGCATCGCCTCTACTACCACCGGATGAACGTGCTTCGCCGGATGTGTACCTGCCGAGATGGCACGTGCCGCACTCGGATCAACAATCTGATTGAAAAATGCTGCGGACATCTGCGAACGGCCAGCGTTGTGAACGCAGGCAAAGATGAAAGTTCTCAACGGGAATCTACTCCTTGAAGCTGAAGTCGTTGCGACGGCAATCCGGAAAGCGGCTTCCACTCACTCACCGTGCACGAGCCGTCCTTGATGGCTTCACGCAACTTCTTCATGTCTGCTTTCATTAGCTTGTCTTTCGCGAAGGACTCAAGGAGGTAGCCGAACAGCTCGGAAATCTCGCGGTCTGCGGATGGAACGAGCCGATAGAACACCCGGTATCCGACCCGGCGATCAAGGACCAAACCAGCATTCTTCAGATAGGAAAGATGCCTGGAAACTGTTGATTGCGAAGCGCCTATGACGTGCTGGATGTCGCAGCCACACAATTCGCCATGGAAAAGCAGATTGAGAATCCTCAATCGATTTTCGTCCGCAAGGCCTTTGAAGTAGATTGCCAGCTTCCCCATAAATTCCAGCCAGTTCTAGGGTATCGTGCCACAGCGGTTTAGAAGAAGACAGACGTTGGGGATTTCACATAGTATTCATGGGCAATCGTTAATGTGTCTATGCGTGTAGATGCATAAACACTAGAAGCAGTCCTTGAGGAGGGATGCCATGATGCGCAAATCGAGGATTACCGGGTTGGCCGTTCTTTTCAGCATGTTCGCCCTCTTGTTGTCAGGCATTGGGTGCAGCGGCAACTCCGAAAACTACGAGAAAGAACCTACGTTTTCCACGAACAATCCAATTGGGACATTCGGAGCAGCCGGGAGTACGTTCGTCGCTCCGTTATTTTCGCGTTGGAGCAGGGATTACGTGAAACTCCACAAGATGCAAGTCAATTATCGCCCCATCGGCAGCGGGGCGGCGCTTAGTGAACTGAAGCAGGGGCTGCTCACGTTCGCAGCGAGCGACGCACCATTGAATGACGGCGAGTTGAAAGACATGCCGCCGCTAATTCAGGTTCCTGTCACTGCAGGCCCGGTTTGCGTCATCTACAACCTGCAAGGCTTGGGTGAACCGTTGAAGCTCAGCGGAAGAACGCTCGCCGGGATTTACACGGGTCAGATCAAAACATGGCAGGACGGAGCGATCGCAAGAGAGAATCCTGGTCTCAAGCTGCCACAAATGCCCATCACCGTGTTTCATCGACTGGATGGTAGCGGCACAACGAGCATCTTCACTTCTTACCTCAGCGCAGCCAGCCCCACCTGGTCAGCAAAACCCGGTCACGGTCTCTCGGTCGATTGGCCTACCGGCATCGCCCAAAACGGAAGCAAGGGAGTTCTTGAGGCGGTAAAGGCGACTGCGGGCGCAATTGGATACCTGGAACTCAATTACGCAAAGGACGCAGGGCTGCCAGTCGCATCAATTCAAAACAGAGCGGGTGAGTTTATTGTGCCGTCTCCGGAGAGTGCAGCCTTGGCGGTCGCGGCGTTCAGCGATGCACTGAGCAAAGATGTTCGTAGTCCAATCGTTGATCCGCCAGCATCAGCTAAAGGAGCCTATCCCGTCACCGGCCTAACCTTCATCATCATTCCGAAAAAGAACGTTTTGCCCGGTGAACAACAAAAGTTCAAGGATTTTGTCACGTACTGTCTGACGGATGGTCAGAACGCAGCAGAGGAGATGTCCTATACCAAGTTGCCCGCTCCGGTGCTCCAACAAGGGCAGATGTTGCTGGCCCAACTCGTAACGGGTGACAATAAGCCCTCGAACTGAGCAAAGGCGGCTGATGTGAAATGCGATCCGTGTTTCTTCCCCGAGGGGATTCGCTACTGCTTCCCGATATCGTCGATCTCGCGCTGTAGGGCAAACTGATCCAGGCTCGAAAGCGGCAGGCAGAGGAACAATCCGATTCGGCGATCGAGGACGCTAAAGGCGTCGCGGAAGGCGCGTTCTATTTCCTCCGGAGTGCCCTTGACGGCTGCGGGGTCAGGTACTCCCCAATGTGCTGTCATCGGCTGTCCTGGCCATATCGGACAAACCTCCTTGGCGGCGTTGTCGCAGACGGTGAAGACGAAATGCAGGGGCGGAGCGCCTGGTACAGCAAATTCATCCCAGGACTTGCTGTACAGCCCCGCGGTGCTCAGATGCGCGGCTTCAAGCTGGTGAAGGGCCTCGGGCCGAACGGTGCCCGCCGGATGGCTTCCTGCGCTATAGGCCGTGAAGTAAGGCGCTCCCTTTTTGTTCATGATTGCCTCGGCCATGATTGATCGGGCAGAGTTTCCAGTGCAAAGAAACAGGACGTTGTAATGTTTTGGCATTCTTCCAGGTTCCTTTCTAGAGCCGACGAAGCGCCAGCGTCGTGCGAGCTTCCAGCCCCGAGTCGGTTTGTGAGGCGAACGATCAAGAAATTCTTACTTCGCGCCGCAGCATGTCGGACCACAGCACTCCTTCTGAGAAGCAACAGGCTTGACGGCGTACACTTTTACGCTGGCGGCTGCCTGATTTACGTCATATTCGGAGAGGAGTTTGGCGAGATCCTGATGTAAGGTGAAGGGCGTCGAATCCATGGGAGAACAGCACACATCGGGTACCGCCTTAAGTTCATTCCTCGCCTTCGTCGGATGACGAACAGCATCCAGATTGATTTTCGACCTTGGCATAAGCGTTCAAGTCCGCTCCACTGTCCACAATCTCAACGTGCTCGAATCCGGCAGCCAGCAGTGCTTGGCGGTACTCTTCGATTTGATCGCGCCGGAAATGCATCCGACATATGCAGCCATGCTTTGCGATACCGCAGGGGGCAATTCCCCTTTGAGAGCGATGTCACTGATCGCGACTCTTCCACCTGGCTTCAATACACGTGCAATCTCACGGAAGACAGCGGGTTTGTCAGGCGCGAGATTGATGACGCAATTACTGATGACGCAATCGACCGAGCATCCGGAAGGGGAAGATGATCGATCGTTGCGAGATGAAACTCGACGTTTTCATATCCGCCCGCTCGGGCGTTCTCGCGAGCCCGTTCGATCATCTCCGGCGTCATGTCAATGCCAATCGCTCTTCCCATTGGGGCCCACCAGCTTTGAGGCAAGGAATACGTCCAGACCGCCGCCTGAACCCAGTCCACAACCACTTCGCCAGGTCGGAGGATGCAATAGCGGTCGGATTGCCGCACGACAGCCCCATATTGGCTTCAGCAGGAATCGACTTCAATTCTTCGGCGCTGTATCCAAAGGCTTCAGCGACCGCCTTCACGCCTGCATGTTTCGTTGAAAGTTCGCTCTCTGCGACCGCAGCGTACTTCGATCTGCACCGTTTTCGAGCACAGATCCTGTTCCATCAGTCCTCCCGATATATCTGCCTAACCGAATATATTCCTGCTAGACACATCCGTCAATGCGGATATAATCATATTCATGGCGGTGAAGGCAAAAAACTTCAATTTGGAGCGATTCTTCCAGGCGCTGGGAGACAACACCCGGCTGCGACTCCTGAACCTAATGGGAGATCAGGAGCTCTGCGTCTGCTATTTCGTGGAGATCCTGGATCAATCGCAGCCGAAGATTTCACGGCATCTGGCATACCTGCGAAACGCGGGCATTGTGACCGCGCGGCGTGATGGCAAATGGATGCACTACCGGATCGTGATGCCGCCAAATGAAGGCGCGGCCAAAGTCCTGCAGCAAATTCTGCATTGGCTCAAAGAAGAGAAGACCATGCAGGCTGACCGGGCAAAACTCAGCAAAGCGTGCTGCGCCCCGGAAAAATTCGTCGACCTTGCAGGGAGCACCCCTGCCAACGCCTAGTTCAACCTTCATTTCGCATTTCGCGTCGAGGTAATCATGTCCAGCAGTCCTTATACACGGGGCCAGGTATGCGCACCGATGCCCCGCAAGAAGCTTTCCTTTCTTGACCGCTTTCTTACCCTTTGGATCTTCCTCGCCATGGCGGTTGGCGTTGGGCTTGGGCATTTCATTCCAGGTTCGGCTGCTTTTGTCAATAGCTTTCAATCGGGCACGACGAATATCCCGATCGCCATCGGGCTGATCATCATGATGTATCCACCGCTGGCCAAGGTCCGTTATGAGAAAGCTGGGTGAAGTCTTCCGCAACCGCCGCGTGCTCGGGCTTTCGCTGCTTCAGAACTGGATTATCGGGCCGATTCTGATGTTCGCTCCTGGCGATCGATCTTTCTGCGCGGTGAACCGGCCTACATGCGAGGGCTGATCCTCATCGGGATCGCACGCTGCATCGCAATGGTGCTGGTCTGGAATGAACTGGCCGAAGGCGACACGGACTACGTTGCCGGCCTGGTCGCAATCAACAGCGTATTCCAGGTCGTCTTCTACAGCATCTATGCGTGGGTCTTCATCACCATTCTGCCAACCTGGTTCGGCTTTAAAGGGGTCGGTAGTAAATATTGGCATCGGACAGATTGCCAAGAGTGTCTTCATCTATCTGGGCATACCGTTTCTCGCCGGAATGCTGACTCGTTTCGTGCTCCTTCGCGCCAAGGGCGAAGAGTGGTATCGGACCCGCTTCATCCCGCGCATCAGCCCCCTTACGCTTGTTGCTCTGCTCTTTACGATCCTGGTCATGTTCAGTCTTAAGGGAGACCTGATCGTAAAGCTGCCGCTCGACGTGCTGCGTATCGCCGTTCCTCTGGTCGTCTACTTCCTCATCATGTTCCTGGTCAGCTTCTGGATGGGCCGCAAGCTTGGTGCCGATTATGCCCAGTCGGCAACGCTTTCCTTCACAGCAGCCGGCAATAACTTTGAGTTGGCAATCGCTGTTTCGGTCGCCGTCTTCGGACTCAATTCGGGGGAGGCTTTTGTAGGCGTGATCGGCCCGCTGGTGGAGGTTCCGGCATTGATTGGCCTCGTGAATGTTGCCTTCTGGATACGGAAACGCTATTTTCCCTCCGCAACGCCTCTCCATAACAAAGCCGCAATCAACGCCTGAGAGGATACCGGCATGCACTTCCTCATCATCGGCGGCAGTGATGCCGGTATCAGTGCTGGACTTCGAGCGCATGAATTAGACCCGGCGAGCGAGATCACGCTGGTCCTTGCGGACAATTACCCGAATTTCAGTATCTGTGGTCTCCCCTTCTTCCTCAGTGGAGAGACTCCGGACTGGCGCTCACTGGCGCACAGGACAGAATTTCCCGGTATTCAGTTGATACCAAACCACACCGCCGAGGCCATCGATCCGGCCCGCAAGGCTGTGGAGATCCGAGGCTCAGGTGGCGAGCGACGAGAGCTTCGATACGACAAGCTCCTGGTCGGCACCGGTGCGCGTCCAGTGCGTCCCGATATCGAGGGCTTGGACCTACCAGGCGTATTCCCGCTCCACACGATGGAAGACAGCTTCGCCTTCCACCGATTTCTGGAGCAACGCGAGCCCCGGTCGGCCATCATCGTTGGAGCCGGGTATATCGGGCTTGAGATGGCCGATGCCCTCGTGCATCGCGGTCTTAGAGTAACTCTAGCCAGTCGTACAGAAACAGTGCTGGCGACAGTCGATTCCTCCTTCGGCAAACGAGTAGAGACAGAGCTAAGGGCTCACGGAGCCGAGGTCTGTAACCGGGTCGAGGTTCGCTCGATCGGGCGCGACGGAGACCGCCTCGTGGTCGCAGGTTCTCAGGACTTTTTGGCAACTGCCGATCTCGTCCTGATTGGCGTGGGAGTACGGCCCAATAGCGAGCTGGGCGCGACTGCGGGGATCGCGACGGGAATCAAAGGCGCTCTTCGCGTGAACCGCTTCATGCAAACGAACGTGGCCGACATTTATGCCGCAGGTGACTGCGTCGAGACGTGGCATCGGCTCCTGAATCGTTACACTTATCTCCCGCTTGGAACAACATCCCACAAGCAGGGCCGCATAGCGGCAGAGAATGCAGTCGGCGAAAGGCGCGAGTTTGCAGGTTCACTTGGTACGCAGGTGGTGAAGATTTTCAATCTGGTCGCTGCCCGCACCGGATTACGAGACGCCGAGGCCCGCGAAGGTGGCTTCTGTCCCGTTACGGTCGAAAAGACCGTGTGGGATCACAAAGCCTATTATCCTGGAGCCCGAGAACTGCACATGCGGATTACCGCCGATTGTCACAGTGGGCAGTTGCTGGGAGCGCAGTTGCTCGGACATAAAGACTCTGAGGTTTCAAAGCGAATCGACATCTTTGCAACGGCACTTTTCCACGGCATGAGCGTCGAGACAATAAATGACCTCGATTTGAGTTACACTCCGCCGCTTTCAAGCCCGTGGGACCCTGTGCAGATGGGCGCTCAAGCTTGGCAAACTGAAGCGAGTCGTACACGGAAGATGGCGGCCTGCTTCTAGTTTGAGGTAACCCTAAAGACCCGTTTGAAAGCAATTACAGGCGGTCTCGTCGAGCCCACCGCCCCGATTTCCTGGCCTCGTACATAAACAGGCCCGATTGAAGCTGCTTGAGCAGGTAGAGCCGCGCGTTATCCGGCTCGCGCACGACGTGCTCGTCCTCGGTCGAGCACGTCGTGCTGATAAAGATTCCACGCGGCACTCTCATTGTGGGATCAGCCTTGGAGGCTTGTCGCCGCAAAGCTTCAGGAACTGGGGCGCGAAGTCTCACAGTCCTGTAACCTCCTAAGCTGCGGTATCATCTAAGGGGCGAATGAAGGCTTTCCGCGAATTTGGAGCGTTTCTTATTCTGCTCATCTGGGCGGCTGTTCCGGCGATGGTGTGCGCGACGCCCGGAGCGCAGATGACAGAGTCAGAGCGCACCTGCTGCAAGCTGATGAAAATGTCTTGCGGCAGCATGGACATGCCTTCGTCCCACGGTTGCTGTCATAAGGAAATCCAGGCGGATAACACCGCAGCGCTCCACGCCAGGATCACGATCGTTCAGCACCCAGCATCACTGGATACGTTGTCTCCTTCGACGGCTGTAGTGCTTCCAGTGTTGCAACCCGCATTCTTGCCGCGCTCATCCCCGACATCACCACCTCAATCCCCTCCTCCAACGATCAGCGTCCTCAGAATCTAGTTCGCTCCTCTCGCGCAGTGTTACTTTGCAGGGCTGCACGTGTCTGTGTAAGCCGGGCAACGTCCTGAACCCGCACACGAGATTGGAGCCTCTGTATGAACGTGGTCTCGTCCATGACCGCCACGCTCGTACTCGTCACTGCATACCTGGCCTTTGGGCAGGAACCGGTGAAAAGTACACCCACACCTTTGTCTCAGTTATTGACAGAGGCCGTGGCAAACAACCCACAAATTTCCGCAACCGACTATGGCGCACGAGCCGCCCGCCAAATGGTGCCGCGAGTGACATCGCTTCCCGACCCGAAGTTCACTTACCAGCAACTCAGCGTGGGCAGTCCAAAGCCTTTTGCCGGATATACAAACAGCGACTTCGGTTACATCGGCGTTGGAGCCTCGCAGGAATTGCCCTACCCAGGCAAGCTACGGCTGCGAGGTCAGGTAGCCGACCGAGGCGCTGACGCAAAGCAGGCGGAAGTTGAAGTAACGAAGACCAGCATCGCAGATGCGGTCAAAGCCGACTACCTCCAACTTTCCTACCTGCAACAGACGCTTGCCATCCTGCGGCAAAATGAATCGGTTCTCGATCAACTCGTTCAAGATGCGACGGTTCACTATCAGGTCGGGCAAGGAATGCAGCAGGATGTCCTCCAAGCGCAGCTTGATCGGACCAAGATCGTCAAAGAGATCACCATGCACCATCAGGAAATGTCGCAGTCGCAGGCACATCTCAAAGGGCTGCTAAACAGAGATCAGGCTTCCCCAGACATTGTTACCGAAGACCTGACTGAGAGTTCCTTAAAGAGCACGTCCGCTGACCTTCTCGCCTTGGTCAAACAAAGCAATCCGCAAATCAGAGTCGATGCAAGGGAGATTGACAAGCAGGATGTTCAAGTGGCATCGGCAAAGCGTGAAGGCAAGCCTGATTTTGAGTTTGGCTATATGTACCAGAACACGGATCGCAAGTATCGCGACTACTACATGTTCACCTTCGATATCCGCTTCCCGAGGAAGAAACGTGTGAACGCGGAGATTGCCCAAGCACAAGAACAACTCATTCAATCGCAGAAGACGCTTGATGCTCACTTGCAGCAGCAACTCGCTGAGGTGCAACAGGAGTTTGTAAAAGCGACGAGCGACGCGGAGCTTTTGAAGGAGTACCGCGAGGGTCTCATTCCTCAATCCGAAGCTGCCTACAGCGCGACGATGAGCGCCTATGCCTCGAACCGCGAGCCATTCATCCATGTCCTTTCATATTTCACGAGCTTGCTCGATCTGAAGATGGAGTATGCGCAGACACTCATGGATCACGAAGTTGCATTGGCCCACCTCGAATCCCTGACAGGAGCGACACTGCGATGAACAAATATGTTTTGAGAACATCCCTCGTCTGGATGGCCGTCTTCGCAGTTTTCGCGGGGATATGGGCATACCGCTCTCATTGGAAGAAACAACCTCAAGCGATGAATATGCCCATGTCCGGCGAGGTGCAGCCGGTGGCTGCCGGTCCAGCTTCGGAAATGGCAAAGCCCGCCTCACCGATGCCGGGAATGTCCATGCCGGAATTGAAGGACACTCCTCTTGTTCCCGTACAGCTTTCACCAGAGCGGATGCAAAGCATCGGTGTCAAGACAGGCACCGTTGAATACAAGCAACTGAGCGACGATATCCGCGCGACGGGCACGGTGGACATTGATGAGCGCCTTCTTTCCTACGTGCAGGTTCGTTTTCCAGGCTACATCCGCAAGGTCTTTGCTAACGCGACGTACCAGTATGTGCGCAAGGGCGATCCCCTCTTCACGGTGTACAGTCCTGATCTGGTAGCGACGCAGCAGGAGTACCTTCTAGCACAGCAGAATCAAAAGCTGTTGCAATCGAGCAGTGTTGACGGCGTCGCAGCAGGAGCGGCAACGCTATCCAGCGCTGCTGAACAGCGGTTGGAGCAGTGGGATGTTCCGCAAAGCGAGCTTGCCAAGCTGAAGGAGACCGGCAAACCGGTCACTGATCTCACCATCTTCTCGTCGGTTTCTGGATTCATCACGGAGCGGAACGCGCTGCCGAACCTGTACATCGAGCCATCGACGAGGCTCTACACCGTTGCGGACCTCTCGCGTGTATGGGTGAATGCACAGATTTTCCAGGACGACATTGGACGGCTCAAGCCGGGTGATAGAGTCGCCATCACGGTTGACTCGTACCCAGGACGCACCTTCAACGGAGCGATCGAAGAGATTCTGCCGCAAGTGGACATGGCGACGCGCACTGTACGGGTGCGCCTGGCGATTGCCAATCCCGGCCTCAAGCTGAAGCCCGGCATGTTCGTCAACGTCGATGTGAACAGCAGCCTGGGACGCCAGCTCGTGGTGCCGGCATCGGCGGTCTTCCAGTCAGGTACACGACAATTGGTTTTCCTCGATCACGGCAATGGAAGCCTTGAGCCACGAGAGATCACGGTCGGGCCACGTGTAGGAGATGATTTCGTTGTTCTCAAGGGATTGACCGCACATCAGGCCATCGTTACTTCGGCCAATTTCCTCATCGACTCTGAAAGCCAGTTGCAGGCTGCGGCAGGCTCATTTGTACCGCCGCCTCCTGGCGCAGGGGGCATTTCGTCATCCGACAGTCGTGCGCAGCCGATCCTGGGCAATATCGAGTTCACAACGGAGCCGAACCCTCCACAGAAAGGCAATAACACCTTGCGGGTGAAGCTCACCGATAGTGCAGGGATCGCTGTAACGGGAGCAGACATCACCGTGACGTTTTTCATGGCAGCAATGCCAGCAATGGGCATGGCAGCCATGAATGCCACGGCAAAGCTGAGCGACAAAGCCAACGGCCTCTATGAAGGTACGGGATCGCTCGGCTCTGGAGGAACGTGGCGGGTCACCATCACAGCACAGAAGAACGGTCAACTCTTCGCAACAAAACAACTGAACGTTGATGTCACGGGGGGCATGTAATGCTCTCGAAAATCATAGAAGTCTGCGCTCGCAATCGGTTTCTTGTCTTTACCGGAGTGCTGATGCTTACGCTCGCGGGCATCTGGTCTCTACAGCACGTGCCGCTGGATGCATTACCGGACATCTCTGACGTGCAAGTGATCGTTCATACAGCCTGGGCAGGAGAACCGCCGGATGTCATCGAAGACCAGGTGACGTATCCAATCGTTACCAGCCTTCTGGCCGCGCCGCATGTGAAGGCTGTGCGTGCTCAGACCATGTTCGGCGATTCCTATGTCTACGTAGTCTTCGCAGACGGCACGAATCTTTATTGGGCACGTTCGCGAGTCATCGAATACCTGCAACAAATCAGCGGACGCCTGCCGGAAAATGCCCACCCCTCGATCGGGCCAGATGCCACGGGAGCCGGGTGGGTTTATGAGTACGCGATTGTAGACAGAAGCGGCAAGCATAGCCTGGCTGACCTGCGTACCTTGCAGGACTGGCATCTGCGCTATGCCCTGGAGACTGTGCCCGGAGTTGCAGAGGTTGCCACCATCGGCGGCTTTGTCCGGCAGTACCAGGTGCAGCTAGACCCTAACAAGCTGCTTGCGTATGGCGTTCCTCTGTCCACCGTTATCGACAAAGTAAAAACCAGTACGAATGAAGTTGGCGGACGAGTGCTTGACCTTAGCGGAGCAGAGTACATGATTCGCGGTCTTGGCTACCTACGCTCACTCAATGATTTGGCGACGGTTGCAGTTGGCAGCAAAAACGGAACTCCAGTGCTGCTGCGCGATCTGGGCACGGTGAGCTTTGGCCCTGACATCCGCGAAGGGGTTGCGGAGTGGAACGGGGAGGGAGAGACGGTCGGTGGCATCATTGTGATGCGTCAGGGCCTGAATGCGCTCGACGTCATCAACGGTGTGAAGCAGAAGCTTCACGAGATCGCGCCATCGCTTCCGCCCGGTGTCCAAATCATGCCGGGATATGACCGCTCCAGCCTCATCGATGCATCGATCAAAACTCTTCAGCGCGACTTAATAGAGGAAGCGATCATCGTTAGCGTCGTGATCATTGTTTTCCTCTTCCACTTCCGTTCAGCGCTCATCGCAATCCTCGCGTTGCCCATTGCTGTTCTGGTGTCCTTCATCCCCATGTATTGGCTCGGCGTAACGTCGAACATCATGTCGCTCGGTGGCATCGCGCTGGCCATCGGCGTTCTTGTCGATGCCTCGATTGTGATGGTCGAAAACGCCTACCGCCATCTGTCTGAGCGGCAAGAACGCAGTGCAGATCCGGTATCGGAACCTGAGCGGCACCAGATTCTCATCGACGCCGCTAAACAGGTTGGACCGGCACTCTTCTTTTCATTGCTCATCATCGTCGTCTCCTTCCTGCCCGTCTTTCTTCTCGAAGCACAGGAAGGACGCATGTTCCGTCCATTGGCCTGGACCAAAACGCTGGCGGTTGGTTCGTCCTCCATCCTTGCCATCACGCTCGTGCCGGTTCTCATGGTGATGCTGATTCGCGGGAAGCTGCGACCGGAGGAAGCCAATCCCATCTCACGTTTCACCAAGGCAATCTATTTGCCGATTCTCAAGTTCTGCTTGCGACATCGTTGGCTCACCATAGTTGTCAACCTGATCTTTTTGATCGCAACTTTCCCGTTGGCAACGAAGCTGGGCAGCCAGTTCATGCCGCCGCTTTTTGAAGGCTCAACCTTGTACATGCCTACCGCGCTTCCCGGGATCTCAATTGAACAGGCGAAGGTATTGCTTCAGCAGCAGGACCGGATTCTTCGCAGCTTTCCGGAAGTAGCAAGCGTCTTCGGCGCGGTTGGCCGCTCTGACAGCGCTACGGACAATGCTCCACTCGACATGTACGACACAACACTCATGCTCAAGCCACGCGAGCAATGGCCCGCAGGCATGACGTACGACAAGCTCATTCAGCAGATGGACGAAAAGCTCCAGTTCCCCGGCCTCTCGAATACCTGGACTATGCCGGTGGAGAATCGCCTGGACATGGAACTGACCGGCATCAAGACTCCTCTTGGCATGAAGGTGCAGGGACCTAGTGTGGACGGCATCCAGCAACTCGCATCGCAGATTCAGAATATTCTTTCCGGTCTTCCGGAAATGCGTTCTGTCTTTGCGGAGAAGGTTGCGCAGGGCTTTTATGTCAACGTAGATGTCAACCGCGAAGAAGCCGCCCGGTATGGCCTAACGATCGCGGATGTGCAGACCGCCGTACAGTCTGGCATTGGTGGACAAAACATCGCGGAGAACATTGAGGGCCGGGAGCGATATCCCATCAATGTTCGATATCAAAGGGATTTTCGTGACAGCGTCGAGCAGATGAGCAAAGTTCTGATCGGCACTCCCTCCGGTGCGCAAATCCCGCTCGGCCAGGTGGCGCGTATCTCCTTCTCACATGGTCCGGCAATGATCCGCGACGAGGACGGCGCACTGACTGGATACATCTACATCGATCTCAAGAACACAGATTATGGGGGCTTTGTCGCCAGGGCTGACAAGCTGTTGCATGACAAACTCGCTCTTCCCGCGAATTACACCTTCCATTGGTCGGGAGAGTATGAACTCGAACTCCGAGCGAAGCAACGGCTGCAATTGATCCTGCCAGTTGTCTTCTTTGTGATTTTCATTTTGCTTTACCTGGTCTTTCACTCGGTTGCCGAAGCGCTTGTCCTTATCGTTCCGACGATCTATGCGATGAGTGGAGGACTGCTACTGCAATGGCTGCTTAAGTACAACTTCAGCGTTGCTGTTGCGGTGGGATACATCGCGCTGTTTGGCATCGCCGTTGAAACCGGCGTCGTGATGGTTGTCTATCTTCATGAAGCGCTCGAACACAAACTAAAGTCTGGAAAGACCCTGACGAATGCCGACATAGAAGCCGCAGCGATCGAAGGTGCGGTCCAGCGTCTGCGGCCTAAGCTGATGACCGTATGCGCGGTCCTTGCCAGCCTTGTGCCAATCCTCTGGGAGTCCGGCATCGGCTCAGATGTAATGAAGCCGATTGCCGCGCCTATCGTCGGAGGCATGATCACCTCGACCATTCACGTCCTCATCCTGGTGCCTGTCTTTTTCGTCATGATGAAGGAACGCGCACGGAGACGAGGAAGGCTTGCTCCACTTGTCACGTCGGAGTCACTGGTTACATCTCAATCATAGGAGGCGTTCGGATGCTCGCAGCAATCGGTCACGCTCTGATGATGTCGTTCGCAATGACTTGGGAGATTCTTTGGGCACTGATTCTCGGCTTCGGGCTCTCTGCAATCGTCCAGGCTGTCGTGTCCAAAGAGGAGATGAGCCGATTGCTGCCCGATGACTCGGCTCGCACGGTGGCTGTGGCGTGCGGCTTGGGAGCAGCATCATCTTCCTGTTCCTACGCCGCCGTCGCGCTCGCACGCTCCATGTTCCGTAAAGGAGCGAACTTCACGGCTGCAATGGCCTTTCAGTTCGCTTCCACCAATCTCGTTGTCGAACTCGGTATCCTCCTGGCGTTGCTCATGGGCTGGCAATTCACTCTGGCCGAGTTTACAGGCGGACCGCTCATGATTGCGATCATGGTCCTCTTGTTCAAGGCATTCCTGACGCCCAGGATTGTCGAAGCCGCGCGGCAGCAAGCTGAGAAAGGCATCGAGGGGCGCATGGAAGGACATGCCGCTATGGACATGTCTATTCACGAAGGAACCATCTGGCAAAGGATGCTTTCGAGCAAAGGGAGGACTGCGATCAGCCACTTCTTCGTCATGGACTGGGTGATGATCTGGATCGATCTTGGCGGGGGACTGCTCATTGCCGGAGCGCTTGCAGCTTGGGTGCCGCAGCACTTCTGGCAGGCATTCTTTCTGCAAGGACACCCGATTCTGTCGAAGCTTTGGGGGCCCCTTGTCGGACCTGTCGTGGCCATCGTGTCATTCGTCTGCTCAATCGGAAATGTTCCTTTGGCAGCAGTGCTTTGGAATGGAGGCATTAGCTTCGGCGGCGTTGTCGCGTTCATATTCGCCGATCTGATCGTGCTTCCTATTCTCGATATTTATCGCAAATATTACGGATTGAAGACTAGCGCGTTTTTGCTGGTTATCTTCTATGCTTCGATGGCCGCCGCCGCGCTTGCGGTGGAGTTTCTCTTCGGAGCCCTGCACCTGATTCCACAAGAACGTAAGACGCAGATTGTAGAAGCATCAATCCGTTGGAACTATACGACGATCCTCAATATCATTTTCCTCGTCCTAGCGACGATATCGGTGATCCATTTTCTACGCACTGGCGGGCCGAAAATGTTGCGCATGATGAGTGGGTCCGGTGACTACCATAAAAATAGACTGGGAGAGGATGTTGTTCAGAGCCACGGCCCTCGTGGCTAACAGCAGGCGCAGCCCTCGCCGCGTATCGCCCGACGGCCTTCGACAAAAAGGATTGGAAGCGCTGAAAGAGCCGCCGCTGAATCGATCCAATGAATGCGAAAGAGAGCATTCAAGGCCAGACCAACCAGGGTGATTGCAGCCAGATAAGCGCAGGTTGCGGACTGAATTGCATCCGCAGCGAGGGCACGACTATCAGTCAGTCTCGCCATCTTTCGCTTGAGCCAGGCAAGTACTGGCATAACCAAGAGCGCTGCGACTGTGATGCCGATACCAGCGTAGCTTGTCTCAGGCTGATTGCCTCGTGTCAGCGTCACGATGGCTGTCATCGCAATCACTGCACCCAAGACAAAGAGCAGACCGCCAGCCAAACGAGCGGCACGATCTTTTGTGAGCGGAAATGATGGAAGGAAGGACAACAACGCTACGCTTGCGGAAAGCAATTCGACAAAGCTATCAGAACCAAAGGCCAACAGAGCCACACTGTGCGAGGCTCCGGCTGCATAGAGCGATACCGTGCATTCGAGGAACATCCACGCCAACGTAGCGCCTTGTAGCCAGAAAACTGCCGTTTGCGGTCCTGGTTGCTTGCTGCAACAAGAGCCTGAGTTCCCGACGATCGGAATAGGCTGCCCCATACATTTATATTGTCCCCTATTGGGCTGGAATGGTGAGCAGATTGAGGCCTTCGGCAACGCAACCTTAGCCGTGGATGCACTACAGTCGTGGGCACCTCAACATTCGAGGTTCCCTGTGCCGCAATTTGATCCGGCGACGCTGTTGCTTGAGACACTTCGTTCCGCTTCCTAAGCTTCTACGCTCTCTCAGGCCCTCCCGGCTTCTCAGGTGAATCGGGATGGCAACTCCCTCGGGCTCACGGATACTCAACTTCTGCGGCTTCTGGCCCGGTTGAGTGAATCTGGCGAGGTAGAGCTTCAATGGGGCGGCGACGTCAAAGTAATACGACCCAAACCGACAGGACATTCCATTTTTAGAACAAGGAGCCACATTCGTTCAAAACTCTGCGATCGGGGCGGGTGCGGCAGTGGGTTCGAACGCGATGGCGGCAGGTGCAGTTCGGGGGGCCTAGCCCCAGGGAGAAGGACCAGTTGGACGCGATTGCCAAATTGACAGCCGCAATCATGCTGATGAGCGAATCCTTGTCGCACCTTGAAGCTGAAGATCGCAAGCAGGTCGGCTACTCTCGTCGGATCGTCACCGCCAAGGGTGTTGACAGTGTTTCAAATCGGCCTTCAATATTTGACAACGATTGATCATCACATGAAGGAGTCCTTTTATGACTGAAACCACATCCGCTGAGGCCTCGGGTGATGGTGTGCGGGGATCTCAAGCGAACACAGGTAACAAACTTCAGGCGAAGAGTGTTCCAACGAAGATTGCATCGTTTGTTGCAGATCGAAATATCCCTTTCCTTATTTGCAGCATTGGAATGATCGTGATGTTGCTGTGGGCAGGCAAGTTCAAAATGACAGCACCCGGAGCAGAGGGCATCATCCCGCTCGTCACTAACAGCCCACTTACCAGTTGGCAATTCAAGGTTTTTGGACCATATGTTCTGGGGGATATGATCGGGGCCACTGAATGGACAGCGGCAATCCTACTGATCATTGGCTACTTTAAACCTAAAGCAGGCATTCTGGGCGGGATCATTCTAGTCGGCATGTTCTTCACCACAAGCAGCATGTTGATCACGACTCCGGATGACACCGTCGTGGTTCACGGCATCCATTACATGAACAATCTCGGCCTGTTTCTCTTCAAGGACATTATCTCTTTCGGAGTTGCGTTCTATCTGATCAGCTATTATGGCCGAAAAGCGATCATGGCCGAAAATCAGAGATGATGGTCTGCGGGGAATACCAACGGACTCCCGAGGATACATTTCAATCCTTGGACTCAAGAATCGAGCGGGTGACAAACCATAGCCCTAGACCTTCAGAGGGCACAGTTTGAGGAGCTTTCCCATCACGTCTGTCAGTGAGATATTTCAGGCAGGAGCGCATTCCGGACTTTACTTGACAAAACAGATGCGCAGGAAGAAATTCGTCTGCATGAAACGACGATCGTTTCTCTGGTCGTCCGCCGCGCTCGTTGGCATGGGCGTGCTCGGCCCGGGCGATAGCCACGCCGATTATATCCATTCGCATACTGTTCCTGCGGCATCGCTGATGACCGAGTGCGCCAATCGGTTTCTGGCCGCGCTGGATGGCCAACAGCGTGCCAAAGCGACCTTTCCGTTCGATACCGACGAACGGTTGAATTGGGACTACGTCCCAAGGGAGCGAAGGGGCGTGCCGCTGCGCGAGATGACGCCCTATCAGAAGCATCTCGCCAGCGCTCTTCTTGCAGCCGGATTGAGCCAAACCGGGTACATCAAGGCCGTGACGATCATGAGCTTGGAAGATGTTCTCAGGATTCTGGAAAACGATAGCGGCGAGATCCGCAACCCGGAACTCTACTATTTCTCGGTATTCGGCACGCCCTCCGACACTGGCACCTGGGGCTACCGGGTCGAGGGCCATCATCTCAGCCAGAATTACACGGTGGTCAACGGCGACGTTGTTGACGGCCCAAGCTTCTTCGGTGCCAACCCCGCACAGATTCAGGAGGGACCACGCAAAGGGTTGCGCACCCTGGCCGGAGAAGATGACCTGGGATTCGAACTGATCCACGCGCTCGATGAAAAGCAGCAGAAGGTCGCGATCTTGGACCCAATCGCCTACAGGGAGATCCTGACAGGTGCCAGTCGCAAAGCTGCCCTTAAGGGCCAGCCATCTGGCCTATCTGCTTCAACGATGAATGTCAGCCAGTTCGATGCGCTTATGGCACTACTTGAAGAATATGCCCGCAACGTTCCCGACGAACTGGCCGAGCGGCGGATAGCCCAAATCAAGAAGGCCGGACGGAATATCTACTTCGCATGGTCGGGCAGAACGAGCCGTAGCGACCCGCACTATTACCGCGTTCAGACATCATCCTTCCTGATCGAGTTGGATGACACGCAGGATGACGCCAATCACATCCACTCCGTCTGGCGCGAGGTGAACTCGGACTTCGGCCAGGACCTGCTCCAACAGCACTACCAGACCAGTCACCAATAGAAATTTGGAAATTTGTGGTTTCCTTAACCGGGCAGACGACTAGGCAGTATTTGCTATTCCGAACCTCGCAGGTTTCAGCGGATGTCACGCCGCGCGGCGAAAGACTCTCGGCGACTGCTACTCCATTGGTTGGCGAATCGCGGAACAATCTGGCACCACGTTTGTGCAAACCTCGCATCCCATTTCGCATGAGCGACGGATTCCCAACACACAGTTTCAATGGACAACCGGACCCGATTGCTGAGTTCTGTGAAGCGCTTTCTGCGCCCCTTGATATGGTCGCAAATCTGCTCTTTCTCGTCACCCGGGGAGGCTTGGATTCGGTTCAGGCCGGGGAACGTCTGCGCATCGCAAATCAAAAACTTGAGGAGATTTGCGAGCTTGTGGCTCGCCATTGTCGCTTCAATCAGCGTCAGGCTCGGAGAGCATCGTAGGCGCACTCCCTCGACGTATCAACCGTTCCCATTGCTGACGCGCTGCAAACACCGCCGGGTCGCACTGATGACTTTGCTCGATTTCTGCCAGGCTCGATTCGTTCAGCGTGGTTCCAACTGTGGCGAAGCACTTGAGGCAGATCGCCTCCAAAGTGCCATCAGGATTTTCTCGAATCGCGAATCCAGGGTAGGGGAAGGTGTCATGCTGAGCCCCCTTTTTGCAGGAGAGTGCTGCATATCTTCTGTCGTTGGTTGCCCAAGATGGTAGCGACATTTTGCGCCAACCTTGTCCCGTGTTTGTGCATCGTACCTATTTCCAGATGATCGAAACACCGAATCTCGTGCACGTCTTGCGCTCGACGCTGAAGCATTTGGAAGAGAATGTAGCCCTGAGTTCAGATGATCCCGCGCTTCGCGAACTGAAACATCATATTTTGCAACTGCTGGCTGAACTGGAACTTGGAAAATCGCGGCCAGCCTAACCTGCCTCTCGACGGTGGGAGAGGGATTGCCTTACTCTTGAGGTCTACTGGCGGGAAGGGGATTCCATCGGCGTAGCGCCTTCCCATTTTGGGAAGCTACGTTACGGTCTTACCGTTGACGATCAGAATTTCAAGCCACTAGGCCACGCTGGTTATGGGCTTTCCTATAGCCGACAGCCACGCGCGGCAGTCGAGTGGGTAACTTGCATCCTCATGACGAGCGTGCCGCAGTTGGCGTAGCTGAGAAAGAACAGTAATTATCAGTCGGGCTCTTTTGGTATTGTTGTGCCCTTCGCTGAGATCAAGAATCTTTTGCATAAACTGCCAGTCAGAATTGCCGATATAACCAGCCTACGCGATCGAAGGGCGGCAGAACAGCCGAAACGATCTCTTTTCCCGCCAACGTGACGTCATCTCAGCCAGGGCACACACTTGCTGCAACCGCCCATGTGCTCTCTAAGGGCAGCATGCGCTTTCATAGCATTCTGTGAGGCTCGCTCCGTGCGTTCCACGAAGCATTCACGGGTGACCTCCATGCCCGGTGGGCATGCCTGCGCCGCTGCCAGTTCTTTATTGCAGGAGTCGAACATGTCGATGAGAGCGGAGCGAAGAGGACACATTGCTGACATCAGAACCTCACAGGTTGGGCAGCAAGAGTATCGGGCTGATTAAGAAGAAGCTTCGCAACCGCAATCAAGTCTCTGGGACCGTCGACGGAGGCCAGAACGTCAATCTCGCTTAGTAGACGCGGCATCGCACTAATGCTGGTCAGGGCTAGGGTCTGCAACTGTGGCCTCAACGCATGCACCGCTGCGAGTGCAACTTTCCTCTCCTGTGTCGAGAGGGTATGGCAAAAAATGACGAGGTCAATGTCACAGGTTGTGATGATTCTCTCAACCTCGTCGATGTCCCTTGCGGTCAGTACGCGAAGGTCGCCGGTCTCCAAGACCATGAGCCTCGTATCCAGTAAAAGCGGGACGCGCCCGTAAAGAAGAATGCACGAGGGGGAGGTCATGACCAACTCCAATTTTTAAACGAATAGTTAATTCTGAGTCTATAGGTTATTGACAAGTGTGTCTGTTCGATGTGCGAACCACCATTGTGGCCCACCCACATTTGCCCTACGCTGCCCACTTGGTGGAGCAATCCTCCAAAGTCACGAATACGCAGTGATTTTTCTTCTGTCATTGTCCTTACCGCTGACCGCATCCGGCTGGTAGCGTGTGACACTGTTAAGTATTCCCAAGTCTCGCCGCCGCTTTCTAACTTCGCTGTCCTTCCGTGCCGTCTGCCTTGATATGTCTTCATTCAGCCCCCTCGCCGAGTGGATTCGGACGCTCTCTCCAAGTGACCTAGTAAACGGACGCGCTCGCTCTTCATACCTCGTTACCGCCATTCCAGTGGGGGTTCGTCAGGCGCATCAGGTCGACGAGACCACACTGATGAGTCAATTCGAACGTGCCCAACAGAAATTCTTCTATAACCGGGGTCGTTGCGGTTCTATAGCAAAGGAGGCATATTGAATCCCAAGTTCCATCGGAATTATGCCTGTGGTGGAAGCCTTGCCGGTTGAGGGGAAAGGGCATAAAAGCCCCGATCTACTTCTCTGGCGCTCTTCCGTTCAAGATTACGTAAGGGATGTACCTTTAGTGTACGCCTGTTTACGCGCCGGGGTTCTCGACCGTTGTGCCAGCACAACAGTCAACCCAATACCAGTACACTTTGAGCCGCGCTGATTCGCGCTCGCGCTTCTGCACTCATAACACCGCGCTTACCGCGCTTACCACCGCGTGTCCCAGTGCCGCCAGCAAGCAGTTTACGTGCTTGTTGCAGTCGGTCAATCTCGGCGTCAATTGCTGCGATCAGATTGGGATAGTTGATAGGCATATAGGTCTACTTTACATTGCTGTCTCTCACACGATACAAATTCGACGCGGCATGAAAACTTTGCTAGAACGCGCGGTCGCTGGTTGGCATTGGACACGCGATCGGCTTCGCAGGGAAGTTCCTCAGTACCCTCGCTGGTGGGGGCTCTATCTACAGTCTGCCTTCTTCATTGGCTTTTATGTCTGGAGACAAGTTTGGGGCCTTGTTCCAGGTATCGCTATCGCCGGGCTCGCTTTAGCGGCTGTGGTGCTGACTTTTAGGGGTTCTGAGTTGAAGAAAGGTGAGCAAGTCGTATGGGCAGTCATCTGCCTTTTTCTGTTCGTCTGGGAAATCCACGCCATCAGAGAAGATCGATTTGAGCAAGAGCGGGAGCACTCGGCTGAACTGGCCGAACAGACTAATCGATTTAACGCCACCCTTCAGGAGTTCGCTAAGGCAAACTCCCAAAATCAAACGCAATTTGAAACAACCTTAAAAGAAGCAGACAGAATCCATCGTTTGGCCGCAGAAAGTGTTCGCAGTGCACAGCAGGCGATCCAATCAGTGATCGGAAGCGAGGACTCCTATTGCCTGATTTTTCCCGCGTTTTCCGACGGTGACGGATTTAAAAGGTACGTTGCTTTCGGGAAGAATGGCCCCACACCGCTCTATGATCTGCGAGTTACTATTGAGGTAACAAGTCTGCAACCTGATGGTCTCATGGGGCGTAATATCTTGACCCCCACCTACTCCTTTGGGAACGCCCCTGCTGGCAACCATGTAAACTGCGGCGTCTCTCCCGTCGGCGTCCTAGAATTGACTCCTGCACCAGGAACCGGGCCGCCCTCTCAGCCGAATCCCAATTGTGTAGATATTAAGGCACGGTTTTCAGCCAGAAACGGGGATTGGTATGACGACGTTTATATTCGAACTGCGAAGGGACACTACAGGACGGCGTATCGCGTCTACCGAATCGATTCCACTGGCAAGATAGTCGAAATCATTCGGCAAGTGGACCCAGAGTTTCCGCCAGATGTCGTCAAGTCTTGGCTTCCTTAGATAGCATCCGTTCCGGCACCTTCCGAAACACCCGATTGAATATCTCGTGCGCCAACTCCACGGACTCGTCGATTGCGTGACTGGTCGGGATCACCCTGACGTTGACCTGCTTCTCACGGGCCAGCCTGATACCCGCGATCATGCATGCGCCCATGTAGATCAGGGAGCGATTCGGGCGGGGCACGTGGGCGTTGGGATCGAACATGGCTTACCTTGTCCCAGGGTGGGCGCTCCGCACAGGCTTCCTCGTGAGCGCGTAGGATACGCGGCCCTGAAAGACTTCACTGGGCAGGTAGCGCCGGTGCTCGCCACATAGCGGACAATTGACCGCGATCCACGACGCTGGAAACGTCTCGACCATTGCGGGGATGTTCTCGCGGCATCCCTTGCATCGGATCACGAAGTCGCGCCAGCTTTGCGGCCCCTGGAACATGAAGACAGTGTAGGCGAACAAGAGGCGAAGAACAATAGGGATGATGCTGTGGATTTAGAGTGGAAGGCCATGGCGAATCTTGAACATCTCGCGAAGCTCAAAGAAGGGGTCGAGGCTTGGAATCGTTGGCGGAAAGAGTGTCCGGATGTCCGCCCGTTTCTAAACGGAGCAGATCTTCGTGGAGTCGATTTTAGTGTGCCCGACCCAGTTTCCCGCGACCATTCGGACAGCGGGAAATTTTTCGGGAATCTTTTACGCCAAAGAAATTATGCGCCAAGCGAAGTCGGGGTCAATTTTGAAGACGTAGAACTCAACGATGCAAGATTCAATGAAGCGAATCTAGTCCGAGCAAATCTCACACGTGCCAAGCTACAGCGAACAAAATTCACCGGGGCGATCCTGCGGGAAGCTGAAATTTTCGATTCGGATCTTTCGGAGGCCACGCTTGAGGATGCGGACCTCCGAAAAGCCCGGCTTGGAAAAGTGTCCCTTCAAGGAGCGAATCTCCGTGGCGCGAACCTCACCGGTGCCCACCTCTCCTCCGTAGACTTAACTGATGCCAGACTCACTTGGGCTGACCTTCGAAAGGTTACTGCCCATGAATCGACGTTTATCAATGCTGACCTCAGTTACGCAGACCTTACCAAGGCCAGTCTCGCATGGTCGAAACTCAGCGGAGCGAATCTCTCTCAAGCGAAGATGGTTTTCACAGACTTATTTGAAGCGGATATCGCTGGGTGCCGAATCTTTGGAATCTCCGCATGGGGCGTCAAACTTGGCGGCACCAAGCAGTCAAACCTCATTATTACTCGGGAGGACGAAGCTACAGTCACGGTAGACAATCTTGAAGTCGCCCAGTTCATCTATCTGCTGCTAAATAACGAGAGAATCCGCCATGCCATCGACACGATCACATCCAAGGTCGTCCTGATTCTGGGGCGGTTCACGGATGAACGTAAGCCGGTACTTGATGCGTTGCGCAATGAACTCCGCAAGCGCGACTACCTGCCCGTTCTGTTCGACTTCCAAAAGCCTGCCAGCAAGGATTTGACTGGGACGGTGAAAACGCTGGCCAATATGGCGCGATTCATCATCGCTGACCTGACTGACCCAAGTTGCAGCCCATATGAAGTGGGAAGGATCGTGCCCGGCACAAAGGTTCCGATGCAGGCGATCATTCTGGACGGCCAACGTCCATTTGCGATGTTCAAGGATTTACTCGATTACCCTTGGGTGCTTCCGCCGTACAAATATCAATCTGCAGAGGCCCTGCTGGCGAATCTCAATGATGTGATCGCCCCGGCTGAGGCCAAGGTGAAGGAGTTGGATGAGCGCCGTAAGCAGATCGATGAGGCTATGACGTAACTATGACATGATTGCAACGCGAATAACTACCACTACGAACGCCCGGTTTCGAGTTCGATTCCTCGGGCGCAATTGTGGGTATTCGTTTCGGGAATCAGGTCTGCCACGGTGAGAATTGGACGATTGCAAAGCAGACACCAGCCAATGTTTTGCTCGGTTGAAAGAGCAAAGGGCTTTAACATCTCCCCTAAATTTTCAGGAAACTGGATCGGCACCGTGGTCTCGGTCACTGCTCACATTCCATCTGCGCTCTATCGGGTGCCAGCCAAACGAGTGCGGTTGAACAGCGTTGAGGTTACGCCCCTGCGAAACAAAGGGCACAAACGAGGGCACGTTCGAGTGCTCTGAACGTTCCCAAATGCTCCGTTTGTGCCTCCTGCGACCTCTGCAATCCTCAGATTCCAAAGGCGTTACTAGACTTCACACGGTGGAAGTCGTAGGTTCGAATCCTGCTGCGCCCACCATAATCCACCTTTAATTCAACAGCTTACGGACTAGCACTGGTCCGCTTCGTCAGAATGTCGAGTTACGTGTCGAATAAGCGCGTCGCGAGGGCAACCGGCACTAGAGCGTCGGTGCTCCGCGTATGGAAGAGCTTGTGTGAGTCCCATCACGAAGTCTCAGCGTTAGTGCGAATTGAGCCAGTTTGCGACCTGCTCAGCTACCTTCGAGTAGCCATTTGCACTGAGGTGTATTGGATCGATTCCGACCGCTGCTGTGTTTGCCTGATACGGGGTGGGGGTTGTGTTGGCGTAGCCGCGAATCACTGTGAGTGCGTACTCTCCGCCCGGTGAAGTTGGAGCCGTAACCTCTGTAACACACATATATTCTGAATCGATTTTCAGGATGTTCGATATTATCGGGTGGACAGAGCTGGTTACATTCAAATAAATCGTTGTATCCGAATCTCCGATAGCCGCTGCCAACGTACCGGTCAGATTGTGGGCGCGGAGCGAGTGTCAAGGGCGGAGTAAAACCAGGCCAGTGTGGCAGAGTAAAAGTAGGCCAGTCGATAGTAGATGGTTGTTGTGGGATTTCGGGGAAGAAGGGCGCTGGAGCGTAGCGGAAGCGGCCCTTCTACCCCGAGGCGCATTGGGGATCGGATCTAGCGTTCTGCGGATGGGGTTCGTTTGCGGCGGCTCTGCTTGAGGCGGTAGCTGTCGCCGTTCATCTCGAGGATGTGTACGTGATGGGTGAGCCGGTCGAGCAGAGCGCCGGTCAGCCGTTCCGAGCCGAGGACCTCGGTCCATTCCTGGAACGGCAGGTTCGAGGTGATCAGAGTCGAGCCGCGTTCGTAGCGTTGGCTAAGCATCTCGAAGAGAAGTTCGGCTCCGGTCTTGGACAGGGGCACGAAGCCCAACTCATCGACGATCAGCAACTCATAACTGGCGATCTGCTTCTGGAAGCGAAGCAGCTTCTTTTCGTCTCGAGCTTCGATCAGTTCACTGACCAGCGCGGCAGTAGTGGTGAAGCGCACGCGGTGTCCACGCTGGCAGGCGGCTAGGCCGAGAGCCAGGGCGATGTGTGTTTTACCTGTGCCGCTGTTGCCCAGCAGCAGGACGTTCTCGCGGCGGGCCAGGAACTCGCATCGTGCCAGTTCCAGCACCAGGGTTTTGTTCACCGACGGGATAGCGAGGAAGTCGAAGCTGTCCATGGTCTTGACGACCGGGAACTTCGCCTGCCGGATACGACGTTCGGTGGCCCTGCGTTCGCGGTCCAGTAACTCCAGTTCGGTCATGCGCAGCAGGTAACGTTGATAGTCCAACTGCTCGACTGCGCACTGCCGCGCCACCTTGTCGTACTCGCGCAGGATGGTTGGCAGCCGCAGTTCCTTCAGATGATGTTCCAGCAGAAGCTGCGGTGTGTCGGCAGTATGAGTTGCAGTGTTCGTAACAGTAATCTCGGCACCGCTCATGCGCATGCCTCCGCCAGCAGGGTCATGTAGTCGGCAGCCTGCGTGGTGCGCACCTGCGCCAGAGGCAGATGGGGATAGTTCTCCATGTCCAGCCGCGGCGGCCTTCGCTCGATGCGACACAACAGCAGATGGCGCACTGCATCGAAGCTGATCGTGCCTAACTGCAGGCGTCGAGACGCGCTGCCCAGAGGTCCGCTTCGCTGAGGTCCGCACGACCGAGGTTCGCCTTGCGGAGGTTCGCCTCCTTGAGGTTCGCCCCGTCGAGACGCGCTGCCCAGAGGTCCGCTTCGCTGAGGTCCACACTGCTGAGGCTCGCCCCACTCAGGACCGCCCTGCTGAGGTCCGCACCGCTGAGGTCCGCACCGCTAAGGTCCGCGTGGATGAGGTTCGCATTGCTGAGGTTCGCCCGGCGGAGAATCGCCCCCTTGAAGGTCGCATTGACAAGGAGAGCCATGCTGAGGTCCGCCGCGCTGAGGTCCGCCGCGCTGAGGTCCGCACCGGTCAAGGCACGACCGTCGGAGGTCCGCCCAAGAGAGTTTCGCCCTTCTGAGATCTGCCTCCAGGAGATCTGGCCAGACCTCAGGATTCAGTTTCCTCCACTGACGCCACGGCTCGACACCTTCCATAAGCTTCGCGAGATGTTCGGGATTCGCCAAGGTGCCTGCCGGACTCTAGTCGATTGAGGTGTCCCACTGCTGATCTCTGAGGAGTCTAACCAGATCGTGTATAGTATGCAGCCAATTTGCCGACGAACTGGGCGAATCTGGTGATCAGGGTGTCCGAGCAATTGCATCGGACAAGCTCACGTCATCTTGTCCGGTACCTTCCGGAACACCCGATTGAATATCTCACGCGCGAGTTCAACGGATTCCTCGATTGCGTGACTCGTCGGGATCACCCGGGTGTTCACCTGCTTCTCGCGTGCCAACCTGATACCCGCGATCATGCACGCACCCATGTAGGTCAGCCTGCGATTCGGGCGGGGCACGTGTGCGTTGGGGTCGAACATGGCTTACCTTGTCCCGCCCTGTGCGCTCCGAACGGGCTTCCTGATCAACGCATAGGACACTCTGCCTTGAAACACTTCAGTCGGCAGGTTAGCGCCGGTGCTCGCTGCACAACGGACACTTGACCGCGATCCACGATGCAGGCAACGACTCAACGCCAGCGGGAACGTTCTCGCCGCATCCCTTGCACCGGATCACGAAGTCGCGCCAGCTTTGCGGACCTTGGAACATGAATCAAGGGTAGGCGAAGAAGAGGCGAACATCAATGAGGAAAATTGGCGCAATATGGCGCTACAACTCCGACTCGATTTGGTGACATCCTTTCACGCGAAAGGGGCCGAACTATGACACCTTCCGCCTTCGCTAAATTCGCAATTCGGCACAACCCGGACGGCAGTTTGGATGCGATTTGCCTGACGTGCTTTATTACTGCTGGAACCACTATGAAGGAATCGGGATTGGCAGCAATCGAGCGAACTCACGAATGTGACCCTACACTCCTTGCTGCACGACACGGGTGGGACGCACAAGCCGCAACCGACCCAAACCGGCGAATCCCGCGACTTGCCGAGCAAGTGAAACGGACTTAGATCGAAGCTCCGGGCGGGCCGCCCTGATTACGACGCCTTTCGAGCAGGAGAGTGGTGTCTTCGACAATGGTCATACACAACCTGCAGAGCGGTTTCCAGTTTTTCGTTTGCGATGTGCAACCACTCTTCAGCTTGAACCGAATCCACACTTTCGCGAGTTGCAAGAAAGATCAGATTTGCCGTCTGCTCAAGACGCGGATTTAGCTTCTCACAGAACTGAGCGAGCGGGTCCCGTTTCCCGTCAAATGTGGATGTCGGCAATCGATCGCTCATATGACATGAGATGCGAAGTTTTGCACCGAGGACGTCCAAGGAAGCGTCGGTGCGGCGCAGTGACCTCGAACGCTCCTAGATCTCTCGTCCCGCTGTCAGTCAGTCTGAATACTTATTTCCCATTTCTTTCTAGAAATATCTCGGGTAAAACCGCCCCGCTCGGTATTAACCAAATATGGGGCCATTTGACGCACCGCACAACAGGACAATCATCGACCAACTGAGGCAGAGGACCTCATACCTTACCACCACAGAGGTCATGGGCATCATTGGCGTGTCCCGTCAAACGCTTTGTGGATGGGTTCGCAGCGGTGTGCTCGGTGCGGTCCGGATTGGGAAGGACAACAAGTTCGATCCCCACGTTCTAGCCGCTTGGCTCGATGCTCGGCAAGTGTAACCCGGCCTGTAACCGGGGCTCGAAGCCACCCTTTGGGGGTGGCTTTTTCGGCGCCTACTCTGCGCCGAATACCTTGGTTACACTGGTTACACTTTTCCCTCATTTTTCACTCTAACCAACCAACATCAACCTGTATGATCTTGCACATGTGGTGATGCACGAGCCGCATCAGTATTGCCTAGAACTTGATTATCACGTTTGTTATCATTGGGTTGGAAAAGGGGCCAATTCGAATCCCCCCCTCTCCGCCATATAAATTCCTGAAATTAATGACAACTCCCGGAGCCATCGTGGCCGACACCAGGACTGCCTTTTGGGCATCGATGGCTGGATCGTCTGTAAAGTGAAACAGTCTCCGGCTCAGGATTGCCCTAAGGACAACGCTGCAATGCGGACGAATCGGTTAGAATTTGTTTTCCTTCGGATCAATAAAAGCGGTGGTGAACTCGTAAGAGCGAACGCTCACCCTGCTCACGATTAAGGAGTTTATGACCTCTCTTCAGGAATACAGATGTGAAGTCTGCGGTACAGTCGCCAGCAATCCGACTCACTGGTATGTGATTCAATGCGGCGATTCGGCGCTCACCGTTCTCAAGTGGAACTCAGAAACCGCAAATGCGCCCGGAGCACGGCACTATTGCGGCGAAGCCCACGCTCAGGTGTATATCAGCCGATGGTTTGAGTCCGTATGTTCGCCATCCAAACCAGACTTCACGAGGCCCTCGTTAGCGAACTAAGCCTGCAGGATTCTCGAGGCCTCGAGTCCCGTGAGACAGATCACCGCAGTTGGGCTAGGCGAAGACGTGCTGCCGTTTCTTGTCGTCCGCAGGATTCTCGGGCGTGGGATTCTCAGGGCTGGACGGCGTTTCTGCCGGATCGTAATTCAGGTTAGGTCCGAGCCAACGCTCAACCTCAGCCAGGCTCATGCCCTTGCGTTCGCGATAGTCGGTAACCTGATCCCGCTCGATCTTCCCTAGGCTGAAATAGCGAGCTTCCGGGTGGGCGAAGTAAAGCCCGCTCACGCTCGAGCCAGGCCACATCGCAAACGACTCCGTGATAACCATGCCGGTGTTTGCCTGCACATCGAGCAACGACCACAACGTGCCCTTCTCTGTGTGGTCCGGGCACGCCGGGTAGCCCGCAGCCGGCCGAATTCCGCGATATTTCTCCTGGATAATTTCGGCGTTGCTGAGATGCTCTTCACGGCCATATCCCCACTCATCGCGCACCCGCTTGTGCAGGCATTCGGCGAAGGCTTCGGCGAGACGATCCGCGACGGCTTCTGCCATGATGGCGTTGTAGTCGTCGTGCTTGGCCCTGAACTGATCGCACAACTCCTTGAGGCCTATCCCGCTGGTTACGGCAAACGCGCCTATGTAATCGGCCAGCCCTGTTTCCTTCGGCGCGATGAAATCGGATAGCGACCGGCAAGGCTCGCTGCCTTCCCTATTTGCCTGCTGACGAAGGAAGTGGAACCGCGTTAAGACCCTTCCGCGCGTGCTGTCGGTGTACAACTCGACATCATCGCCCACCGCATTGGCCGGAAAGAAACCGTAAACGCCGCGAGCTGTGATCGGGTTCTTCTCGACCATGACATCCAGCAGCGCGTTGGCCTCGGCGAAGATCTGGCGCGCCTGGGCGCCCTGTCTTTCGTCTTCAAGGATGCGGGGATAGACGCCTTTCAGTTCCCAGGTGTGGAAGAACGGCGTCCAGTCAATAAATTCGCGCAAGGTCGCCAGAGGAAAGTTGTCCAGTACGCGCACGCCGGTGAAGGCAGGTACGGGTATATCTTGCGCTCGCCACTCGATCGGAGTTCGCCTCGAACGGGCAGTCTCGAGGGAGACGCCTTTCTGGCGCGGCGAAGAGTGCGCTTTGCGGATCGCCTCGTAGTCGGCGCGATGCTGTCTCACGAACTCCGCCTTGCCATCTTCACTCAGAAGACTGGTCGTGACCGGTACGGCGCGGCTGGCATCGAGCACATGGACCACGGGCTCGCTATAGTGCGGCGCAATCTTGATCGCGGTGTGCGCACGGCTGGTGGTTGCTCCGCCGATGAGCAGCGGCAATTTGAAACCCAGCCGCTCCATCTCGCGAGCCACGTGCACCATTTCGTCGAGTGAGGGCGTGATCAGACCGCTGAGGCCGACGATGTCAGCGTTCTCAGCCCGGGCGCGCTCGAGGATTTTTTCGGCGTGGACCATCACCCCCATGTCGATGACCTCGTAGTTGTTGCAGGCGAGCACAACGCCGACGATGTTCTTTCCGATGTCGTGAACGTCACCCTTGACGGTTGCGAGCACAATTTTTCCCTGCGTCCTGACCTCCTGGCCGGCTGCCGCCATCGCCGCCTTCTCGGCTTCCATGAACGGCGTCAGATACGCCACGGCTTTCTTCATAACGCGGGCGGATTTGACGACCTGAGGCAGGAACATCTTGCCGGCTCCGAAGAGGTCGCCCACCACGCTCATACCGGCCATCAATGGGCCTTCGATAACTAACAGCGGGCGGGCCAGCTTGACACGGGCTTCCTCGGTGTCGATGTCGATGTAGTTGTCGATACCTTTGACCAGTGCGTGAGTGAGGCGCTCCTCAACCGTGCCGTTGCGCCATTCCTCTGTCTTCCTTTCGTTGGCCACCGCGCCCGAGCCGGCAGCCTTCAGAGCTTCGCCGAACTCAACGAGGCGTTCTGTCGCATCTGGACGGCGGTTGAGCAGCACGTCCTCGACCAGTACCTTAAGTTCCGGCTCGATCTCCTCGTAGATCTCGAGTTGACCGGCGTTTACGATGCCCATGTCCATGCCCGCCGCGATAGCGTGATAAAGAAACGCGGAGTGCATGGCCTCGCGAACCTTGTTGTTGCCGCGGAAGCTGAACGAGATGTTCGAGACTCCGCCGCTCACCTTCGCGTGGGGCAGATTGGCTTTGATCCAGCGGGTCGCGTTGATGAAGTCGACCGCGTAGTTGTTATGCTCCTCCATGCCGGTGGCAACGGTCAGGATGTTCGGGTCGAAGATAATGTCTTCGGGCTGAATACCGACTTCGTCGACCAGGATTCGGTAAGCGCGCTCGCAGATGCGGGTCTTGTCCTCGTAGGTCGCAGCCTGCCCCTGCTCATCGAAGGCCATCACCACGGCCGCAGCGCCGTACTTGAGCACAGTAGAGGCGTTCTGCCGGAACTTCTCTTCCCCCTCTTTTAGAGAGATCGAGTTCACGATGCCCTTGCCCTGCAGGCACTTGAGCCCTGCCTCGATGACTTCCCACTTTGAGGAGTCCACCATGAAGGGCACCTTGGCGACCTCGGGCTCGCTCGCCAGCAACAGAAGGAATCGCGACATTGCCGCGACGCCGTCGATCATGCCCTCGTCCATGCAGATGTCGATTACGTTGGCTCCGTTCTCGACTTGTTGCCGGGCTACACTTACCGCTTCTTCGTATTTGCCTTCCTTAATCAGCTTCGCGAATTTGGGCGAGCCGGCCACATTGGTCCGCTCACCGATCATGATGAAGACGCCGGACTGCTGGGTAAACGGCTGCGACCCGGAGAGACGAAGAGGCTTTGGTTGGAGGGCTTCGGGTACGGTCATGCCTTGACCTCTTCGGCGTAGGATTCGACGGCGGACCCCATCTCCAACTGCCTGGGAGGCTGTCCTTCAAGCGCTTTAGCGATGGCCGCGATGTGCTCAGGCGTGTTTCCGCAGCAGCCGCCGGCAATATTGATCAGTCCGCCACGCGCAAAGTCGCCCAGATAACGGGCCATGTCGGCGGGCTCCAGATCAAACCCGGTCGGCGATAGCGGATTGGGCAACCCGGCATTCGGGTAGGCCGAGATCGCCACGTCCGCCTTCTCCGAGAGTTCTTCCAGAAATGGGTACATCAGATCGGGACCGAGAGAACAGTTGAGTCCCACCGAGAGCGGTTTCGCGTGCTGCACCGCGTTCCAGAATGCCTCAACGGTCTGAGCCGAAATCATGGTTTCGCCGCCACGCCCGACGGCTGCGGAGATCATGATCGGCAACTCCTTACCTTGAGCAGCGAGGCCGTCCTCGTCGAACACGTCGCGGATAGCGACGAGCGCCGCCTTGGCGTTGAGCGAGTCGAAGATCGTTTCGACCAGCAACAGGTCTGCTCCTCCGGCGATGAGCGCGCGCACCTGCTGCGCATAGGCCGCCTTCACCTGATCGAAGGTGATTACACGAAAGCCGGGGTCATCGGCGTCCGGCGAATTCGAAAGAGACACGGTCAGCGGCCCAATGGCTCCGGCGACGAACCGTTGACGTCCGGTTGCATTTGCAATGCGGTCTGCCCATTCGCGGCACTGGCGCGCGGATTGCTCGTTGATCTCCCATGCCAGGTCGTTGAGGAATGGATCGTCGATGATCTTCTGATAGAAAGCCGGATCCTTCCGGCCGCCGTGCTCGCGCGGATCGTCTACGAAAAATTCGCTCTGAGAGATGCTGGTCGCGCCGAAGGTGTTCGTCTCGATGATGTCCGCTCCGGCTTCCAGAAAACGGCGATGGATGTCACCGATCATCGCTGGCTGAGTCAGAGAAAACAGGTCTCCATTGTTCAGCAGGTCTTTCTTCGAGTCTTTGAAGCGATCACCGCGGATATCAGCTTCCTTCATGCCGTAGGTGCGGATGGTCGTGCCCATCGCCCCATCAATGATGGCGATTCGGCGCTCGAGGATATCTTGTAGAGGATGATGATGGTGGGTTCTAGTCATGTCTCCCTGATCTCTCCTGAGTGGGCATATCCGAGTTGCTTTTCCTGACCTCATGCAGCCGCAGGCCGCGATAGATCGGCCTTGCGCTGGGGCGGCGCCGTTCGAAGCAGCGGTTTCCGCGATAGATCGGCGCCGTGACCTCTATTTATTTGATTATCTCATTCGCATTCAGAACTTCGATTGTTTGCGCAGTATGCTGACGGAAGCGGTCACGCTCCTTACTTCCCCATTTCAGAGGCGACGGAATTGTTCTAGACTGCAGGCGTCGCCCTGGGGGCTCGACAACGATGAGCAAAAAGGGCAAGACGCAAAGTAGCCAGCAAAAGGCCGCCCCGGTTTCGCGCGGCGTCTGGATCGTGCTCACAATAGCGGCTGTGGCAATTGCAGCGCTGTTCTACCTGTCAAAACGGCAGAGCATGAACTCGTCTGCGAGTGTGAGCGCTGCCCCGGAAGCAGCCGCTCAAATGCCGGCGAGCCCGGCGCCGGACAAGACAAAGATCTCCGGGATGGGCGCCCAATCAGGATCGTTTGGTCCGACCGTTGCCAATCGCAGCCCGGCGCCGGAAGCTCCGCCCGCGGACATGGCATGGATTCCGGGGGGAGAATTCTCGATGGGCGCCAACGATCCTCCAGACATGGATGAAGTGGGAATGAAGGCCACACTGGACGCAAGGCCGATTCACCGCGTCTACGTGGACGGCTTTTATATGGATAAGACTGACGTCACCAATGCCGAATTTGCCAGATTCGTGAAAGCCACCGGATATGTGACCGTGGCAGAACGCAAGCCGAAGGCGGAAGATTTTCCCGGCGCGCCACCGGAAAACCTGGTTGCGGGCTCGGTTGTCTTTGCCGCGCCCGATCATCCTGTTCCGCTGAACAACTATTTTCAGTGGTGGACATACATTCCCGGAGCGAACTGGAAGCATCCCCTGGGCCCGGACAGCAGTATCAAAGGGAAAGATAGTTATCCAGTTGTTCAGATCGCCTACGAAGATGCACAGGCCTACGCGAAGTGGGCCGGCAAACGGCTGCCCACCGAGGCTGAATGGGAATTCGCCGCCCGCGGCGGTATGGCTGGCAAGCCTTTCGTATGGGGCGATGAGTTCCGACCAAACGGTAAATGGATGGCGAATACGCACCAGGGCCATTTCCCCGATAAGGACTCCGGTGCAGACGGATATGTGGGCATCGCGCCGGTGGCGAAGTATCCTGCGAATGGCTACGGCCTTTATGACATGGCGGGAAATGTCTGGCAGTGGACGACTGACTGGTATCGTCCCGACTACTATAAGCAGCTGGCCGCGGCCGGCGGAGTTGCTCGCAATCCTCAAGGTCCGGATTCACCTTACGACCCCGCCGAGCCGGGTCAGCCTAAGAAGGTTCATCGGGGAGGCTCGTTTCTTTGTACCGATCAGTACTGTTCCCGCTACATCGTCGGCACTCGCGGCAAAGGCGAAGTGAGCACCGGCACCAATCATCTTGGCTTCCGCTGTGTGAAGGATGCAGCGCAACTATCTGCGCATAGCTGAGACTGCGTGCCCGCGATGAGATTAGCCACGACTCAAGGCAGGGTCACGGTCTGGTCTCCGGGATGCAGACGATAGAGGTTGCCTTTCCAGGAAAGCTGCCCATCGAGGCCGGATGGCAGCGTCACAGTAGCCTTCCAATGAGAACTGTCGATTGTATAGACCGTGTGAATGATGCCGCCGGCATGTGGCAAGGACGCGTCTAACTGGTGGAGTCCCTGCAAATGGGGCTCGATGCGTACCGTCTTGAATCCGGGTGATCCAGGCCGAATACCCGCTACTACTGTGAGCAGGTCGTAATTGGGGCTGGCGCTCCACGCGTGGCAGTCGGAGCGCGTGGGCTCGGGCTGCTCTGCCCAGGTGGACAGCCCCAGACGGAGCATGTTGCGCCAGGGCTCCAGTTGTCCCAGATACAAGTCGGCCAGACCTGCATGCTCGAGGGCGCGGGTCAGGTAGAAACGGAAGTAATAGCTCGGGACGGACATTGGAGGCACCGGACTGCCATCCACCTCGACGGCTTGATGCTCTTTCGAAGCAATCAGCCGCCGCAAAATGGGGGCTTGCTGGTCATGGGGTGCGACATCGAGCCAGACAGCGAGGATATTTGCCTCCTGGCTATAGGTCTTCATTGCGGGTGTGTCGGCGTAGAGCGAATATTTGGGGTCCCAGTTTTGTCGATTGAGAGCCAGCGCGGCCTTGCGAATCATGCTCTGGTACTGCGCCGCCCGTTCCGCGCTGCCCCCCCGGCCGATATAGGCCGATTCCATCTCCGCCGCATCGTGCAACGCCTCGATGAATTGCAGAGTCAGGAATGCGGAGCCACCATCGGCATCCTGTGGAGGAGAGCCCCCGGGATAATCTTCTGTCCAGTCGCCGAACTCCCACCACTTCACCGGGCCAAGCAGTCCGTCGGGACGCAGCCGGGACGCGAACCAGTCGAGCACGGTGCGGGTGTGCGGCAGCGTCTCCTCGACGAACGGCAGATCGTCCACGTACATCCAGTAGTCGTGAAGCATGCTCACCCACAGCAACGAGAATGGCGGGATGAACTGGGGCAGCGCGGATGGATAGCGGCTCTGGGTGATTCCCTCGGGCGTGCGCGAATCATCGATGTTCGCGATGGCTTGCCTCGCCAGGCGGCTGTCGCCGGTCATCGCGTAGGAGATGAGCGCCTGAATGCGGGTGTCGCCCACGTACTGCATTTGCTCCCAATAGGGCGCATCCATGTAGGTCTCGTGCGCGCAGAGGCGGGCGGTGCGCCAACCGGTTTCCCAAAGTTTCCCGAGGTCGGGAATGTCTCCGCTGATGGCCGCACTCGCGTCGAACGGATAGGCGGAGAACCAGGCGTCCAGCGCGTCGAGCCGTAATGGAGCTTCTTTGGTCGTCACGTCGATCTGCAGATAGCGCCACGTCCGCCACCACAACGGCTGAAAGGGACGGGTATCGCCACCGCCGGAAATAAACTGGTCCGTGATTCCTTCGATATGGCGGCCTTCAATTTCGTTGCGATTTCCCTTGTCTCCGTGCGCGTCGTAGAGCGCCTCGGAATAGGTCACGGATATCTCTGCATCCTTGCCGCCGCTTACTGTCAGCTCGGGATACGCCGTTTGCAGCACACGGTTATCGAGCAGTAGCGTGACGTGCGAATTGGCGGGAATCTCCAGCGGCGCGGCGGGAAATGTACCGGCAGAGCTAAGCCCACTGGTGCGTACCACCGCTCCGGCAGACACCTGGCGGTGTTCCATCGGCGGCAGCGGATCCTGGACGAGTTCCCAGTTGTTGTCGGCGTCCTGCGCCTCCCGTGTCGCGGCGCGGCCAACCAGCCGAGGAGTTTCCCAGCCGGCAGTGTCAGTCTGGGGCTGATCCCAGCTCCAATCGAGTATTCGCCCATCGATCTTCTCGGCAGGACCGGCCGCATAGTAATCTCGCACGCCGTTGTAACCGAGCGAAGCGCGGCCCGACTCGTCGCGAACACGCCAGCCCTCATTTGTGTTTGTGGGACCCGTATTCACAGCAGCTTCGGCGGGTGTATCGCCCTGCATCAGGAAGCCTGTGCGGCTGCTCATTTGAGCCACAGGAGCCGATTCGCCGAAGTTCCACACCACGGCCGCCAACAGATTTTCGCCAGGGCGCAGCAATGGCGCGAGGTCGATCGTCTCGAAGCGCCAATGAAACAGGTCGCCGCGCGCAGGGCCTTCGGCCGCGTAGCGACCGTTTACGTGTAGCAGAAACCGATTGTCGGCGCTCACATGCACCCAGTAGTGAGCGGGTACGCTTGCCAGGGTCAGCTCTCTGCGGAAATAAAAGACACCAGCAGCTTTCGGCGATGCGGTCGGGCTGGCGATCCAGTGCGCGGACCACTTGGAAGCAACGAGATTTGGGTTGAGCGGCCGTTGAGGCTGTGCGACAGCAGCGAGGAAACACCAACTCAGCAGAGCGATCGGCATGGTACGCAGCATGATCGAGAGGTTAGCAGAATGGAAACGCGCTGTGACGCGCACGGAGAATCTCATGCGGCGGTCAAAGGTGGCGGCCGCAATCCCGCAAAGGATTCACCAGAATTGTTCGCTCACTCCATTTCACATGCAACGTATTGGATTACAGACTGGCGCTCAACTTCGAGAACTACGGCGTCACCTGGCTTGAACATGTCCAGTTGCTGACGGAGATCTTCAGTTTTCGTGACCGGCTTGCCGTTAACGGCGCGAATCACGTCTCCCTGTTGAAGGTTGGCCAAGGTTGCCGGTTCTCCACTGAGCAGTCCAGCCACCAGGACCCCTGTGCCGGATCGAGTTGGCACAGCTGAAGCGAGGGCCCCTTTGAGATCGACGACGAAGATGCCCAGACTAGCTATGAGGTCGGTTTTGGGATTGATCAGATCAGTGTAATCTTCGACGGTCAGCGGTGCCTCGGTTGGCGTAATGGAAGCGGTGACCGGCTTGCCGCTGCGCAGGACCTGCATTTGCATCGGGTGGCCCACGGAATGCAGATACAGGAAGGCCATGTACTTGGGCAGCGAATCGATGGGCACGTTGTCGACGGAGACGACGACATCACCGGCGCGCAGACCTCCAGCTTCGGCCGGACCACCGGCATCTACGTCGGAGATGATGACGCCAAAGTCCTGGGGAAGCGCGAGACCTTTTGCAAGATCCGGTGTGATGGTCTGGGCGTGGGCACCGATGGTGATGGGACGAACGCTTCCGTGCTCTTTGATTTCCTTATAGGCAAAGCGCACGATCGGCTCGGGGATGGCGAAGCCGAGGCCTTCACTTCCCCCGCCCGAGCTGTAGATGAATGTATTGATGCCGATGAGATTGCCATCGCGATCGATCAGCGGACCGCCGCTGTTGCCCGGATTGATCGGCGCGTCCGTCTGGACGTAGACCATGGGACGATCAAGGTCCGGTTGTCTTCCCACCGCGCTCACAATGCCCTTGGTGACGGTGTGGTCCAGACCTTCCGGTGATCCGATAGCAAGTACCGTCTGCCCGAGACGGACGCGGAATAGCTCATCGGGTAGCGGAAGGAAGGGAAGGCCCTTTTCTTCGATCTTGATCACCGCCAGGTCCGCTGTGCGATTTGTGCCGATGAGCTTGGCTTCGTAAACTCGCTGCCGGTGCGCCAGAGAGGTGTGATACGGCACCATCTCAACGGTTGTGGGCGCCAGAGTGACGCGAATGCGCAGCGCTCCGGCAACGACGTGGTTGTTGGTGACGATAAATCCGTCGGGATCCACGATGACCCCCGAACCCAGAGATCGCTGACGCTGGAGCAATTGAGAAGAATTGCTCTCATCCTTCTCGGGAACTCCGTAGCCGGTGACATCTATCTCGACCACAGAGCGCATGGCCTTCTCGGCAACCTCATCGAGAGCATGATCGAACTCCTGCAGGACCGACGACGCGGGTGGGGCGGGCGGAACAGGCTGCTGCTGGCAATACACAGCGGTCGAACAGGCACAGGCGAAGAGGAAGGTGTAAGAGAGTCGCAATTTCATTCCGGGTAGCTCGCTGGCAGATAGGTTTGGCCTGGGGGAAGTGTTGTCGAGGAGGAGAGGCCGGCGCTCTCGACTTCTTTCCACTCAAGAATCTTCAAATCGAGGACGAATATTGCGTACATGACCGGCACCTGCAGCTTGGTAACAATCGTCGCGATCAGCAGGCCGCCGATCTGCGCGTAGCACAGAGGTTTCCAGAGCGGACCACCATGGAGGGCCAGCGGAAACAGAGCCAGAACGGTTGCAAAGACGGTGATCAGCACCGGACGCAGGCGCAGGATGCCGGCGTCGATGAGCGCGTTTTCAAAATCGTCACCGACGGCATGACGCTCTTCGATGTAGTCGAAGAGAACGATGGAGTGGCTGACGATAACTCCGACGAGACTGGCCACGCCCAGGAACGCCATGAAGCTGAAGGCCTCACCCATGATCCACAGCGCGAGAAAGGCACCGATCATTCCGTAAGGGGCAGCTGCAAGCACCAACAAGGGCTTGATCGCGTTCTTGAATTGGAAGACCAGCGCCAGGAAGACAGCGACCGTGGAGATGGCCATCACCATTGCAAGGTTCTTGAAGCCGGCTTTGGTCTTGTAGTACTCCCCGCCGATTTGTATTTGGTAGCCTGGCGGCAGAGAAGCCTCGAGAGCCTCGAGTTTCGGCATGACCTGTTTCAGGACCTCGGAGCTCAGATGTCCGGCAGCGGGAAAGCTGCGGATGTTCATCGCGCGGAACTGTTCGTAACGCACGATGCGTCCGGTGACGAGATCATGATTCACACTTGATATCTGAGACAGCGGGATTTTCGAGTTGTCCTGCGAGGCGTAGACGTAGAGATTCTCGACATCGGAGAGATGGGCGCGATCGGCCATGCGTGCGCGGGCAACGATTGGGATCTGCTTCTGCCCTTCCTGCAACACACTGACTGTGGTCCCGCTGATGGCAGCCGTCGATGAGTTCGCCACATCCATGTTGGTGACGCCGGCGAGGTTGGCGCGATCGGGATCGACGGTCAGCTCGACCAGCGCGCTGTCGTCTCCCCATTCGTTGCGCGTTCGCTCAGAGAGCGGAGATGAGCGGAGAATCTCTTCGACCTGGTCGGCGATTTTTCGCAGTTGGCGAGTGTCGGCCGCCTCCTGTGTGGCGTTAACGTCAGCGGTGCTGGAGACGCGGATTTCGATGGGATAGTCGATAGGATTGGTCAACAACTGGCGAGCGTCGAGCCTGGCTCCGGGAATGGATGCTGTGAGCACAGGCTGAAGCTCCCTGATGAACTGCGGCGTGATCTCCTTGTCAGTAACTTCGATCAGCACCTGCGCATAATTCAATTGCTGGAGCTGCGGAGAAGCCGAAAACCAGAAGCGCGGACCTCCGCCACCGACGAACGTCGTGATGTATTTCAGGGCGGGGCCGTGCTCGCTGTCAGCGTGCTCCGCGGAAAATTTCTCCGCCTGCCTGCGAACAATCCCTTCGACTTTCAACGCCGTCTCATTGGTAGCGCCCAGGTTTACATCGTTCGGGAGCCAGACGTCGATGTAGGACCAATACTGCACGTCTTCCGGGAAGAAGGCGGTCTTCAGCTGGGCAAAGATCAGGACTCCAAGAGCCAGGAATACAAGCGAGCCGAAGAAGAATTGCCAGCGGTGCTCGATAGAGTAACGGGCAATCCTTGCGTACCAGCCATAGAAGCCCACTTCGCGCATTTCTTCGATTGATTTTTCCGCCTTCTTTTCCGGCCGTAGCAGGTAGTAGGCGAGCAGCGGCAGAAATGTCATCGATACCAGACGCGATGCGATGAGCGCGCAGGTCATGACGATGGGCAGGCTGTACAGGAAATCGCCAGTACTGCCGGTGACCATGAGGAACGGCAGATAAGCGACGATATTTGTAACTGTCGCGTACATAATTGCCGTGGCTAGTTTTGTCGGCCCGAGCCACGCCGCAATGATGTTGGGATGGCCTTCGGCGAGCGCTCGCTTGATCGAGTCTCCCGCCAGCACCGGATCGTCGACCAGCAATCCGAGGGCGATGATCAGCGTGGCAACCGAAACCTGCTGGATATCGATGCCGAGTAGATACATTGCGCCGAAGGTCGTAGCGAGCGTAAGCGGCATGGAGATCGCCATCAGCAGCGCGGATCGCCACTCCCAGAACCCCAGCCATGACACGAGGACAACGAGCGCAATGGCCTCGTAGAGGGCGTCCATGAAGAGACTGATATTTTCTTCCACCTGCAGAGGCTGGTCGGAGGTACGGGCGATGATCAGGTCTTCTGGAAGGTACTGCTTTACGGCGGCGAGCTTTGCTTCCACGCTTCGGCCGAAGGCATCGACCTGCTCGCCGTTCTTCATCTGCACGGAGATGGTGACGGCGCGGCTGCGGTGCCATTTGCCGTTCTTGTCTGCCCAGGTCAAATAGTTGAGGTACTGAGCGGGGCTTTGATAGGCGCGGGAAATCTGCACGAGATCGCGCAGATAGACCGGACTCACTCCGGCTGAAGAGCCTGCCATTACCGAGGAAGCCGCCGCTGCTGCCTGCGAACTTGCTCCTGCGGAAGAAGTGGACGACGTACTGATAACGACATCGCCAATCTGCCTGGGATCTGTGAACTTGCCCGATGGATCGATCAGGATGTTCTTGGGACCAACCTCTAGCTGGCCACCGGGAAGAGTGATATTACGCGCGCCCAGGATGTCTTTGAGGTTCGAGGGCTGAAGTCCATAAGCGGCCAGTCGATCCTGCGAGTAAGTCAGATAAATCTGCTCTGGCAGCACGCCCTTGCGATCGATCTTGGCAACTTCAGGAGCACCTTGCAGGGTCCGTCCGATGAGATCGGTGAAGTTGTCGAGCTGGCGATATGTGTACCGGTCGCCGGCAACGGCTGCCAGCTTCGACTTGGTTTGGGAGGGGTCGCGAATGAAGACGGCCGGCCATGAATCGGGATGAATTTCCGAGCGGTGCAGGTTTTCTCGGATCCACTGCTCTCCGATCGCCCGCAACTGCTCGTCGCTGAGCTTGGACGTGACGTCGACGCCGATGAAGCCGCTGCCTTCAAAGAAATGCGGATCGGAGATTGTTCTGTTCTCTACGCCACCAAGAATGACGGCTGTGAATGCTTCCCGCATTACGCCTGCCGCTACGGAAGTCGGAAATGCAGAGACAATGCTGATGCGCGGCTGCCGCGTAGTCTTCGGCTCCGCCGCGCGCGTTTGCTCGATGGCACGCTGTATCGAGGCAGCGCGCAGTTCGATGTCGATTGAGTTTGCCGGAGGGCTTGCGACGGTCAACATCATGGCCGCTGTATCACCGAAATCGCTGTTGAACTGGATCGGCCCGGCGCCTTGCGGTAGCTTGCTGTTGAGCGCATTCAGCTTGAGATTGATGTCGGCAAATTGCTTCTTCGTGTCAGAGACGTTATCCCCGAGTTGCACGTAGACCAGCGAAAGCCCGGGGAAGCTGATGGAGCGAATTCCGAAGTCGGCTGCCGTGGGTGCCTTAATAAAGGCGTTCTGCGCCATCGTTTGTTCTACGGGCCGCGAGACTAGCTGCTCCACTTCTTCCGCGGTTGCTCCCGGCCACGAGGTGGAAGCGACAGCGACCCGCACAGGGATAATGGGGTCTTTGCGCTTGGGCATGTGCGCGTAGCCGTACCATCCCCAAACTGCCACAGCGATCAGAAGCACCATACCGACCTGGCGGTGCTCGGTGAAGAAGCGCGCCGTGTTATGCGTGTTGGCGATGTATTCGGCTTCGGACTTGTGGCTCATGAGTGCTTTGCTCGTCAGCTTGCTTACGGAATTACGCGGACCTGCCCACCGTTTTTGACCAGGGTTGCACCGGTGGTGACAACTCGTTCGCCGAACTTGAGGCCGCCGTTCACGCCAATCATGTCTCCGTAGACATCACCGAGCTCCACGGGGCGCAGGTGCGCCAACTCGATCTCGCCGTCACCCTCCGCGGTGAGCACAGCAAAACCGTTGACCCGCTGCGGGTCGTGAATCACGGCGGACAGCGGCACAGCCATAACCGATCGGGGCAAAGGATATCCTTCGAGCGACAGTGACGCGATCATGCCCGATTTCAATTCGTCTTTGGGGTTGGCAATGGAAACCTCCACGGAGAAGACGCGGCTCTTCGGGTCCGCCGACGGAGAGATGGCGGTCACTCGCCCCGTGAATGTCTGCGGAAGGGCGTCGGTGGTGATGAGCTGCGACTGACCGACCTTCGCGCGGCTGATGGATGTGTCGGGAACTCCGAAGACGGCCTTGACGGTTCGGGTATCGGCGATGGTGAAGCCGTTGGTGGCTGGACTGACAAAGCTTCCAGAATCGACGCTGCGCTTCACGATCCATCCGTCAAAGGGCGCCTTGAGTGAGCAATAGGCGAGCGCGGTTTGTGCTTCGCTGATCTGCGCCTTTGCCGCGTCCACCTGAGCGGCGCTGGCGTCCAGCTGTGCCTGGGCTGAATCGAGTTCGGGCTTGGTTGCGCTTTGCGTGGAATACAGCGTTGAAATGCGGTCGAAGCTTAACTTGTCTTTCAAGTGCTGCGCCTGCGCGCCAGCAAGTTGCGCCTTCGCCTGCAGGAGCTTGTCCTGATAGTTCTGCTGGTCAACAACTGCGAGCACTGTTCCCTTCGTGACCCAGTCGCCCTGATCGATATTCCGCATCCCTCCGCCGGCGCTCTTCACCTGGCGCACGTGGTCTACGTAGCCGCTGGACTGAAAAGCGAGATCGACCTGTGAATAAGGAACAATGCTGGCGGAATAGCGCGCCGAGTTTCCGACGGCGACGCTTTGCACCATCGCCGTGTGAACAGGCAGTGGCTGTTTGTTTGGTGCCGCCTCGTACTTGCACGCGACGAGCGAAGCTAAGACAGAAACAGTGGCGATGATGCTATATCTCCTGAGACCTGATCGAGGCATCCTGTCACTCCTCCCCGAGCGCTTTTTCGAAGCTTGCTTTGGAGCTCCAAAAGGCCAGCAGGCTTTCTTCGTACTCGTTATTGGCTGTGGCAACGGCAGCCTCCTGTTCGAGGACGTCGCGGAGCAGGACGGCAGATTGCCGGAATTTGTCATTTACCTCGCGCAGCTTTTCATTGGCCGCAGCGCGGGCGGCTTCGGCAACTGCGAGCAAAGCACGGCTTTCGGCCAGCTTGCGGAAACTGCTGTCCACGTCGAGAACAACCTGCGAGCGCGCTTCACTCAATTGATACTTGCTCTGCTCTACTACAACGTCCTTTTGTTTCACATCGTCTCTGCGCCGGCCCCATTCGAAGGGCTCCCATCGCATTTCGAAGCCTGCGGAAGCGATGTTCTGCGGCAGAAGCTGAGTATTGAAAGGGCTCAGGAAGTGAAAGGCCGCTCCGAGGTCGGGGATGTATTGAGATTTGGCCAGCCTGCGGTCGACCTCTGCACGGTGGTTGTCTATCTCCGCTTCTTTCACCTCAGGACGCTGTGCAAGCGCCGTCTGCCGGGCCAGCTTGAGGTCGATCTCTTCGGGCTGCTCAGGGGGCACCTGCTGTGTGCGGAATGGCGCGTCGAGATCGCGCCCCATGAGGTTGTTGAGCCTTTCTTTCTGGGTGAGGAGTGTGTCGTTCAACTGAACGATGTGATATTGAGCCTGTGCCAGCTTGGCCTTTACGTCGAGGCTGCTCGAGTTCAGCACAGATCGCTGGGCTACATAAGCGAGTACGACTCGGTCTGTTTCCTGATATTGCTTGACGGTGGCTGTGGCTGCATCGAGAGCACTCTCAGACTGCAGCACCGCGTAGTATGCCTGCTTCACGTCGGCAACCACGGATTGCCGCTTGCCCTTATATTTCTCGCGCGAAAGATCGACTTCCAGTTTCTGCTCCTGGATCGCCAGGCCGATCTTGTAAAGCTGGGTGAGGGGTTGAGAAACTTCGTCTGCCGTATAGCCGGTGAAGCCTTGCGAGAGGCTGATCTTCGTGTCCGTGGCCGGCACTGGCTCGCCATTGGGTGTCTGGAACGTGCCCGCCTTGAAGTTGAAGGAGGGCGAAGTGAGATTTGCTGAACCAAACAGGTAGGTGCTGATGGCCGGATAGCGCTTTGTCTTGGTGGACGCAGCCTGCCACTGGGCTTTATCGATGTCCAGCTTGGCGATGTTGGCGGGCCGGTTGTTTTCGAGTGCGATCTGAATCGCTTCAGACAGCGGAAGTTCGGGCTCTTGCGCAGAAAGCTGTCCCGCGGCCATGAAGATGTATCCGAGACAAAGCACCGTGAGCGCGCGCATGAGTCCTTAACGGCTTCAATCTGGGACTGGAAAAAGAGGGCCTGAGAATCCGAGGCGGAGTTTGCCGCCAATCCTGGCGGATCGTCAATGCAGGCGATCTAAATTTTATTGTTGGACGATCTAAAGGCCATCTAAACCAGCAACTCCAGCGCTTGCAGGTATATAGATCTTTGAGTATTCAAGGAGCCGAGGCGCAGACTATACTCCCATTTACCCCAACCATGATCGGAGGCTGCAGTGATTGAGCTGGACGGCCGCCGGCCTGGAGCCTTCAGGTCCAAGAGGTTGCGCCGGAATGCCTCAATTATGCGTCCGCTTCGACGAGTTTGAACTCGACACGGAGAGCTGTGAACTTCTTCGCGCCGGTCAGCGCGTCAAATTGGAACGCATTCCCATGCAGCTGCTTGTGCTGCTTCTCGAGAACCGGGGAAAACTCGTCCGCCGTGAAGCCATCATCGAACGGCTTTGGGGCGGAAACGTCTTCGTCGAGGCGGAACACAGCATCAATACTGCGGTAAACAAACTGCGGGCAATTCTGCGCGACGATTCGAGGAATCCGCAATTTATCCGTACGGTGGTAGGCCAAGGCTATTGCTTTATCGCCGCAGTGAACGTTCCTGAACCCGGGACGAATGGATATTCTCGGGCTTCTTCAGGTCCAGCCGAGCTGAATGGAGCGAATTACGACATCAATCTGATTGCGGGCAACGGTCATGCGAACGGCTCATCGATAGTCGATGAGCCTAAAGCACAATCGGTCTCAGGAGAGTCTGGCCTTTCCGAGGCCAGCGCTGCCACGGTTGCTGCCGAGCCGTCTGCAAAAGAGGCGTTGACTCAGACCATCAAACGGCCATCTGACAGCAAGTTGTGGATTATTGCGGCGCTGGCCGGATTGGTAGCTGTAGCGATCACTCTCGGCTTCTACCTGTTGCGCCAGCACGAAACGGCTCCTCAGAGCCAGCAGCAGGAGTCGGTCGCACTGCGCTCCGTTGCTGTCTTGCCGTTTCGTAATCTCGCGGAGACTTCACACGAGGACTACCTGGTGGGCGGGCTGACCGACGAGCTTACCACCATTCTCGCCAGAAATACTTCCCTTCGCGTGATCTCGCAGCGATCGGCGATGCGCTACAAAGAAGGGCAGTATTCAATCCAGGAGATAGCGCGTTCCCTCAACGTCGATGCGGTCGTTGAAGGCTCTTATCTGCATGCTGACAAGCGGATCCGCATCACCGTGCAGCTGATTGATGCGCACAATGACCAGCATCTTTGGGCGCAGATGTATGACGAAAGTGACAAACATTTGTTCGCCATGCAGGACCAGGTCACGAAAGACATTGCTCAACAGGTCGCGATTGTGCTGGGAAGCAGGTTCACCCGGTTCCAGCCAGGGTGGTGAACCCAGATCCGCCTGATTCAACAGGGCGGCGTCGCTGCGGAGCACCTTTTAGTAAACTGGTAATGAGGAATTTATGCCGGAAATTGTGCGCAGGAAGACCGTTACGGTCAGGGTAGGCCGGGTACGTGTGGGTTCGGATGCCCCTGTCGTCGTCCAGTCGATGACCAATACCGATACCGCCGATGTGGCGGGTACGGTTCAGCAGGTGGCGGCGCTCGCGACTGCAGGGTCGGAGCTGGTCCGGGTGACCGTGAATAACGACGACGCGGCCCAGGCTGTGCCGTATATCGTCGACGGGTTGGCCAAGCTGGGGCTGGATGTGCCGATCGTGGGCGACTTCCATTACAACGGACATCTGCTGCTGACCAAGTATCCGGAATGCGCACGGGCGCTGGCGAAGTACCGGATCAATCCGGGCAATGTGTCAGTGGGGCGCAAGAACGATGACAACTTCCGCGCGATGATCGAAGTGGCGGTAAAGAACCAGAAGCCGGTCAGGATCGGCGTGAACTGGGGATCATTGGATCAAGCATTGCTGACGCGCATGATGGACGAGAACTCGAAGCTGGCAGAGCCGCTCGATGCGCGCGACGTGATGATGGAGGCGATGTGCCGGTCGGCGCTGGATTCGGCGGCGGCGGCGGAGCGGTATGGACTGCGGCGCGACCAGATCATCATCAGCGGCAAAGTCAGCGGCGTTCGCGATTTGATTGATGTGTACGAGATGTTGGCGGGCCGGTGCGACTACCCCCTCCACCTGGGGCTGACCGAGGCGGGGATGGGCATGAAGGGCATCGTGGCCTCGACGGCGGGGCTGGCTCCGCTGCTGCTGAGGGGCATCGGAGACACGATTCGCGTGTCGCTGACGCCGAAACCGGGCGGCGACCGCACCGAGGAGGTCCTGACCGCGCAGCAGATTCTGCAGTCGCTGGGGATTCGCAGCTTTACTCCTCAGGTGACGGCATGCCCCGGGTGCGGGCGGACGACGAGCACCTTTTTTCAAGAGTTAGCCCAGCAGATCCAGGATTATCTCCGCGAGTCGATGCCGGTGTGGCGGGGCCAGTATCCGGGCGTCGAGGAGCTGAAGCTGGCGGTCATGGGTTGCGTGGTCAACGGGCCAGGCGAGTCGAAGCATGCGAACATCGGCATTTCCCTTCCCGGGACATTCGAGGATCCGGTGGCTCCGGTATATGTCGACGGGCGATTGATGACCACGCTGCGCGGCGACACCATCGTTCAGGACTTCACCAGGATTCTGGATGAGTATGTGCGATCGCGTTACGGCTCAGCTGAGAAAGCGGAACAACTGGTCGAGGTTCACTGAGGGTACCCCTCCCTCCCCTGGGATTTGTAACTCATAGATTCTTAAGAGTTTAATGACAGACCGTCCGCTACCTCATACAAACCAAGGGACTTGCGGGTTTTTCATAGAAAACAGAGCACTTAGGCGCTCATTCAAGGTAGAGAGCTTGTCAGTCACCCCTTGTTTCTGCAGAATTTAACAGAAAGGCCCGGCTGCGATTGGCAGACCGGGCCTTTTTGTCTCTATTTCTATTCTAGCGAGTTTGGCGAAATTGTCGGCCAGTTATTCTCCACGAAAGCGGTCTTAATCCGTCTTGCGTGCCGCGGCATGCCATCCCAGTTGCCAGGCTGCGCACCGCCCGTCGTCAAACGATTCACCGTCCAAACGACCTTGGAAGCCGATTTCGTATTGAGCGCGGTCGAGGTCCTTCACCTTGTCGACGTCATTCAATTGTTCCGGATCTTCAATCTGAGGTTCATCCATGGGGGCTCACAGGCTTTGAATTTGGCCTTTCGATTCGAAGTGAGATGCGGGACAGAGCGGCGCGGAAGCGGGTGTGGATTTTTTTTGGGTGTTGCGGTTCCCTCGCCGCCCAGTACTTCGGCCTGAGGCAGCGAGCTAAAGCCTTCGGAGCGGCGCTCTTATTATTGCCTACTGAGGGACTCGCCCAACGATGCAGTCGATACTTCCCTACGGTGGCCTACGTCAAAGGCCAGGAGCAGCGCTGCCATGATGGCGAGCAGGCCCAACAGGATGAGGGGCAGCTCTGTGAATGCCGCAGCCGCGAGGCCGCCGACGAGGCCGGATAGAGCCTCGGCACCCACCTGCAGCGCCTGATTATTACCCATCACTCGCCCCTGTTCCATCTCACTGGCCGCCTTTGAAAGCAACGTCGCGCATGCCGGCAGGCAGATCGCCAGGGCTGCCGATGTCAGAAACAGCGTCACCCAGAGCGATGCCCGAGGATGAAACACAACGACCGTGATCATGAAGAGGCCGGTCAAAAGCGCCGAGCCCGCAGCCAGAGTTCGGGTGCGGAAGCGGGCGGCGAGAAAACCGGTCAGCCAGGCGTTCGCGATCACGATGGGAACGCCCACCCACGCGACAAATTCCGACATCCGCGAAACACCGAGATGAAAGCGGTCCACCAGATACATGGGATAGCAGCGAAAAAATCCGAAGATGGCCAGATAGAAGGCGAAGTTCAGCCAATAAAGCCGCCGCAGACGCCGGTCTGAAATTACACTGCGCAGATTCGTAAAGGCCTGCGTGAGGCTGACCGCGTGGCGCCGCGCGGGCGGATTCGTTTCGCGAAAGAGAAATGCCGTAGCCATTGTTGTGATCGCGAGCAAAATCATTGCCGCCCAGAATGGGGTTGCATCGCTGAACCATGAAGCCAGATCCGGATCCGCTAGCTTTCCGCCCACGAGCGGCCCAACGATATAAGCCGAGCTGGCGCTCAGGTAGATGTAGCCGAAGAACCGGTTGCGTTGTTCCGGCGTGATCACATCGGCGATGGCGCTCTGCGCGGCCACCACGTTGGCTTCCGCCAGACCCGCCAGCAGTGAGGCGCAACCAAGGAGAACGAAACTGCGTAGGTGAAGCGCGGTGCCGATGAGGGCGTAGCAGGCAGTCGTGAAAGAGAGTGAAATCATCAGAACCGGCTTGCGTCCGAAGCGATCGGATAGAGCGCCCAGCACCGGCGAACCGACAAATTGACCGAGGGGATAAAGGCAGAGCAGAAATCCGAGCTCGATTACGCGCCTGCTCATCGGCTCAGCTGGCGGAAGCAGGAAATTGTGATTGCTCATGATCATCGGCGTGAAGACCGTGATCATCAGGCTATAGCCCACGAATCCTGCAAACACCACTGCATATAACGGAAGCAACGACTTCAGGTCGGCAGGTCCCGCCGTTGCGTTTTTCGGCGCTGACCTCATCTCAGTCCGGCTGTGTGCGGCTGTTTCTCCATTCATGTGTTTCCCCGGTTTTCGTAATGCGATAGTCCTGCCGCCTGTTTGGGCGAAGAGTCTACATTGCCAGAGGCGGGCACACATCGACAAGGGGACCGTTCGGGTATTCAAAGTAGCCTTCCTCGAGGTATTCGGTGTGCGCCGAAGGAGGCCGATTTGCCGTTGTTGTCCCATGTACAATCGCGCCAAATGATCCGTTCCCTGTCCAGATTGGTTTGCCTGGCGGCTCTTGTTGCGTTCCCTTTCTCTCGGTTAGCGGCGCAGGCGCCGGGGCGTCCGCCGATGCTGGTGTTTCTGCATGTGACGGTGATTAATCCGGGATCGAATTCGGTCGAGGCAGACCGGGCGGTGGTAATCCGGCAGAATCGGATCACGGCGGTGGCGAGCGCGGCGGGGTTCGCCGCTCCCGAGTGGGCGAAGGTTGTCGATGCGTCGGGAAAATACATGATCCCCGGCCTGTGGGACATGCATGTTCACACGGCCTTCGGGGACTGGTTTCCACGCGGACGCGATGTGATTCTGCCTCTCTTCATCGCAAATGGCGTGACCGGCGTGCGCGACATGGGCGGGGATCTGCCGGTGCTGTTTGCGTGGCGGAAGGAGATTGCTGCAGGCGAGATTGCGGGGCCGCGGATGGTGGTGTCCGGGCCGATGCTGGATGGGTATCTGCCGGATGGAAAGCTGCGTTTTCCCAGCTCGATTCCGGTGATGACTCCGGCAGACGCTGTGAAGGCGGTCGATTCACTCAAGGCGCAGGGTGCGGACTTCATCAAGGTGCAGTCTGTCATCCCCTATGATGCGTATGTGGCTGCCGCGCAAGAGGCGCACAAGCAGAATCTGCCGTTCGTGGGGCATGTGCCGGACCACATCAAGATTACGGAGTCAGTGGCTCTGGGGCAGAAGAGCATCGAACACTTCATGGGCGTACTCGAAGGCTGTTCGAGCCAGGAGGACAAGCTGCTGGCGGGATCGACGGAAGACACGAAGCTGCTGCTGAGCAGTCGCGACGAGGCGAAGTGCCAGAAGCTGATTGCGCTGCTGGCTCAGACGCATACATGGCTGGTTCCGACGATGGCGTGGAACCGGCAGGGTACGCTGCTGGACCAGGTTGACTTTGCCCATCAGCCGCTGGACAAGTATGTGCCGGCGTACTGGCGCGACGTGACGTGGAAGCGCTTCTATGACCAGATGATGCCGGGCGTGAAGGCCGATGCGTTAAGCGTGCGGCAGCAGGAGATTGCAGAGATGATTCGCCTGATCGGCGTGCTGCACAAGGGCGGCGTGGAATTTATGGCGGGGACGGATACGGCTCCGGGAATTTATGTGATGCCGGGCTTCAGCCTGCACGACGAGCTGGCCAATTTCGTCGAGGCGGGATTCTCTCCCATGGATGCGCTCGCCACGGCGACGAGCAATCCGGCGAAGTTTCTGGGCAGAGACGACATGGGCGCGGTGGCTCCGGGCAATGTGGCGGATGTGGTGGTGCTGGATGCGAATCCGCTGGCCGACATTCGCAACACGGATAAGATTTCTGGCGTGGTTGCGGACGGGCGGTATTATGACCGGGCTCATCTGGACGCTATGCTGGCGGGAGTGGAGCAGGCGGCCAAAAAGTAGGTGGACCATTGATCATTACGATCCGCAAAGCGCTGGCGGCAGAGGCGGGAGGCATTCGAAGGTGCCTCTCATCAGCCTTTGAGCCCTTTCGTTCTCAGTACACGCGCGGTGCATTTGAAGACACGGTTCCGACGGTTGAAGCGATCCGGGAACGCATGGCTCACATGACGGTCTATATTGGCGTTGCCGGCACGCGGGAGATTGTGGGAACGGTGGCGTGTGAAGTCGATGGCACTGAGGGTCACGTGCGCGGTATGGCGGTTCAACCGCCGTGGCAGGGACACGGTATCGCTGAACGGCTGCTGCGCGCAGTTGAGAACGACCTGGCTGCCGCCGGGTGCACACGCCTCACTCTTAATACAACCGAGCCGCTTCAGCGCGCGATCAGCTTTTATCGGCGGAACGGCTTTGTGGCCTCGGGGAAGGTCACGGATTTCTTTGGCATGCCTCTGTATGAATATGTGAAGGCGCTGGCGTGATCAGCCTGTAACGAAGAGCGCGTTAGGATGGGGTTGAACGGCTGGGCTGAGAGGCTGGATTCGTGGCGATTTTGTTGAATGCGGTTGAGGCGCGTGTGCTGGGTGCGTTGGTGGAGAAGGAAATTACGACGCCGGAGTATTATCCGCTGTCGCTGAATGCGCTGGTGAACGCGTGCAACCAGAAGAACAACCGCGAGCCGGTGATGCATCTGGATGAGGATGCGGTGCGGCAGGCGCTGCGTGGCCTCGAAGACGATGGGCTCGCCGGGCCGAGGCGCGGCGGAGACAGTCGGGTGACCAAGTATGAGCATCGTCTGCAGGAGGTCTTCAACTTTACGCGCGGCGAGACAGCGGTGATGTGCGTGCTCCTGCTGCGCGGGGCGCAGACTCCCGGTGAACTACGCGGGCGCACGGAGCGCATGCACCGCTTCGAGGAAATTGACGACGTGCTGGGTACGCTGCAGAAGCTGATGCAGCGCGAGCCTCCGCTGGTGACGGCTTTGCCTCGACAGCCGGGAACGAAAGAGACTCGGTATGCGCATCTGTTGTCGGGCGAAGTGGAGGCAACGGAAGTAGTCCCGACCAGAGCTGCGGAGACTTCCGGCGACGACCGAGTTGCACAACTGGAGGCGGAGGTCGCGGGGTTGCGTCGGGAAGTCGCGGAGTTGAGGGAGAAGGTGGAGGGACTGCTCTCATGAGCGGGATGATGCGAGCTGCGGTGTTGCGGCATCCGGGACCGAAGAACGAGAAGCCGCTGACGGTCGAAGAGCCGCCGATACCGGAGCCCGGACCGGGCGAGGTGTTGCTGCGAGTGGAGGCGTGCGGCGTGTGCAGGACGGATCTGCACATCACGATGGGCGAGCTGAAGCCGCTGCGCGATGAGGTGACTCCCGGGCACCAGATTGTGGGACGGGTGGAGAAGCTCGGCGAGGGCGATGCGGCGGGGCTGGCGGTCGGGCAGAGGGTGGGCGTGTCGTGGCTGGGCGGCGTCGACGGGACGTGTCTGCTGTGCCGCAAGGGACGGGAGAATCTGTGCGACCATCCGGTGTTTACCGGCTACACGGTGAATGGCGGATATGCGGAGTACGCGGTGGCGCGGGCCGATTTCTGTGCGCGGTTGCCGGATGAACCGAAGGCTGAGGATCTGGCTCCGCTGCTGTGCGCCGGGATCATTGGATTTCGCAGCCTGCGCGTGGCCGGAGTGCAGCGCGGCGACCGCGTGGGGCTGTTCGGGTTTGGCGCATCGGCTCATCTGACGATCGATGTGCTGAAAGCGTGGGATTGTGAGGTGTATGTGGCGAGCCGAGGGGAGTCGCATCGGCAGCTGGCGCGGGAGCGGGGCGCGGCGTGGGTGGGCGACGCGCTGGACCGGCCTCCGGTGCCGCTGGACTGCGCGGTAACATTTGCTCCCGCGGGGGATGTGGTGGTGTCGGCGCTGGCGTCGCTGCGCAAGGGCGGGGTGGTGGCGATCAACGCGATTCATCTGGACCGGATGCCGCAGTTCGACTACGACAGCCTGCTGTGGGGTGAGCGGCAACTGCGTAGCGTGGCCAATATGACGCGCGAAGACGCCAGGGACTTCATCAAGCTGGCGCTGGAGATCGGGATTAAACCGCAAACCACGCTGTTTTCCCTCGACCAGGTAAACGAAGCGCTGAATGCCGTCTACACGGAGAAGATTAACGGGGCAGCGGTGGTGGTGATTTGAAGGCTTCTGCTGTGCCAACACGCTCGACTTCGCAAAGAAGCACTCTCTACGGGATTTTCGGGAAGCTGCTACGAGGCTGCTGAATTCGAATCTGGATTGAGTCCTACTGGCAGAAGAAGCGGCCCGGCGTGGCCGGTAACCCTCTCGAGCCGGCCGAGCTACCTCGCCCATCGATGTCCCTCTAGTGATCGGGTGACTATGACCCGTCTCACACCATCGCGGACCTGAGGAAGCTCAGCCGGCCGAAGAGTCACTTCTCAACAAGCACTGCCGCCAGCGCAATTCGATGCATGTTGATCAGTGTCACGAACCAGATGATGAGGAGCGTTACCGTCACCAGCCAGTACGCGGTTGAACCTGCATGGGCCTGAAGAACCAGTGATAAGGAGAGTGTGACTGCGGATGCCCCAAAGAATGTAGCAAGAAAGCAAACGCAGCAGAGAACCATGGCATGGACTGACAATTGTTGCGGGCGCCCGGGGACGATCGCCTGACCCACCGGAGCAGGCATGACTCCTCCTTGCAAATGCAAAACACTTTCTGCGCCTTAGTCCGTTCAGGCAGTGGGTTAGACCACAAGACCTAAACTCGCCTCAGCACAAGCAGACTTTAGCACTGCCCACGCGTTTCGCAAGTCACAAGAGGATGTACTCAGGGAGACCTACTGAACAAGCACTAATCCGAACGTATAGGGAGCGATGTTACATCCCTTTCAACAGCGCCTTCCAGCGCACCCAGGCTTCTTCGCGAGCCTTGATATTCGCCTCGTTGCCAGTGGCGCGCGTGGGATCCTCACCCGCCCGCATGAAACCATGACCGGCTCCGTCATAGACCACCGGATCGTACTTCTTTCCCGCCTTCTTCATCGCTTCGCTCGTGGCGGGCACAGTCGAGGAGATGCGCGCGTCGTTGCCCGCATAGAAGCCGTAAACCGGAGCCGTAATCGCACTCAGGTTCTGCGGCGTAGGACCATAGAATACAAATGCCGCGCTCAGATCGTGGCGGCTCGTCGCAAACCGGAATGATTGACCGCCGCCCCAGCAGAATCCCGTTACCGCGAGCTTGCCATTCACCGCCGGAAGCTTCTTGACGTAGTCCGCGGTCGCATTCAGATCGGATGTGATCACGTCTGGATTCAGGGCCGACACCGCCTTCACCCGGTCATCGTCACCTGAGAACTCCTCCGACCCTCCGCCTTTGGGACCGAATCCCGAGAGCAGGTCCGGCGCGATCGCCACGTAGCCCGCAGCGGCGACTTCATCCGTCACCTCGCGCGCCCAATCCGTTAGCCCGAAGATCTCATGAATCACCAGCACCGCCGGCGCCTTCGACTTCACCTCGGGATAGACGACGAACGCATGCACTGTGCGATTGCCATATTTAATGTCCACCCACTCCTGGTGTCGCGGCGACTTCTCCAGCCGCTGCTTGGCCCAGTCCTGGGCCAACGCACGCTCCGACAGGAACACAGAACAACACAGAAGGGCGATCACTGCGAAAGCAATCTTTTTCATACTGGTAGTTATACCCCCGCGGGCCGATTCAGTTGTCCAGGGTCAGTTGTCTTCAGTTATCCCGGGTCAGTTGTCTTTCGATGGATCCGTCTGGCTCTTCTCCTGCGGCTTCACCGTGTTCCGCACCACCATGATCTTGTTCAGCATGTCGAACCAGAACGAGGCTCCGAGTGACAGCGCCCCGGCCGTGATCAGCCATCCGGCTAAAACCACGAGCGCCTCAAGAGCCATGCGGGATGGATCTTCTCTCCACCACTTCTCATAATCGAATCGCGTGTGCCGCCATCCTACGGGCAGCAGATATTTGGTTGTGACCTCATTCACGGCATTCACCGACGACTCCATGCGGTCGACAAGCGCTTTCTCGGTGGTCGGTTCTGCCGGTTGGCCGTTGGCCGACGGTGGATTCGGGTGGTCTTTCAGATAGTCCGTCGCTGCGCTCACCATGCCTTCGCGCACATCGCGATCCACCCACAGCAGATGGGCAATGCTGATCGAGTTCACATTGAAGGCAATCGCCAGCACCAGGCCCACAATCAGCAGAACGCGCTGCGTGTATCGCTTGTACCAACCCGACACGCGATCCATCGCGTCGTTGTACCAGTTCTCCAGGTTTGCCTGGAGTTTCTGCAGCTTCTCTTCTTCCCTCCGCGCGTCGTTTTGCGCGTCGATCAGCAGCGTGAGCAGAGCCTCAACCGCCTTGTTGTTTGCGAACTGCTGATGGTGGCTGGAGAGGAAATCCTCGATATTCTGGATCGCCGTTTTGCCGTTGAACTTGTCCTTGTTCAGAATGTCGATCAGCGCCAGCGCAAAGGTCCGCGCCGGGATATACGACGGCAGCAAAAGCTGGTTCTTGACCCCAGCAATCGGTTTGGCGGGAGCGATGCCGACGACCTTCTGCAGCCACAGGCGCAGCCCGGTCGCCCAGCCCAGCGGACTGTCGTCGTTGAGGTCCTTTAAGGGATCGGGATATAGTCCCCGGACCAGCCCGTGATCGTAGATGTTGTCCACCAGCGTGAGCGCGCCGGCCTCGATCGAATCGCCGGAGAGCAGGCTGCGCAACCCGCGCACAAGATTCGCCGCGCGCGACTGCACGATGCTGGCCAGGATTTCGTTGACACCCGACGCTACCAGGCTCAGAAGCAGGTAGATGAAAACCATGCCGATGGCCACGTCGAGAATGAATGATCCGAACATTCTGCCCCTCGCCCTGCAAGCGGCCAGCATAGGGATCGGGTACTGGTGTGTCAACAAATACTTACCAAAAGAAAAATGCCCGCCGAAGCGGGCATGAAGAACCACATCCGGGAAGAGCGGGACGTTCACCGCTCATCCCAGAAAGCAACGAGGACCCTGGCAGATTAATTCGTTTGGATCGGAGGCTTGGGCTTGGGCAGCGGCAACTGCTCGGCATTGACCGGCGTCATCGACGGCCCGTCATATCCGGTCAGGTTGCCCATCCCCGCGAGCTGCTGTTCCTGCACCTGCAGCGGACGCTGCATCACCATCACAACTGTGGTGCCCTCCGGGAAAACAATATCCTGGCCATGCTTCATCATGACCGCAATCATGCCCGCCGCGGCGCCTACGCCCGCGCCGATGCCGGTGCCGAGCCCCGGAGTGTTTGAGGCATATCCAGCAATCCCGCCGACCCCGGCGCCAAGCAGCGTGGTTTCGCCGACTGTCTTCGCATCCGCAGCCTTGGTGCCCTGCGCCTCAATCAAGCCTTCCTTGTCTTTTACGTCCGCGCCCGTCGCACCCGGAACCTTGTCCACCGCACCGGGAAGCGCAATCACCACGCCATTCGGAAAGGCCATCGAGACGAAGTGCATCATCAACTGAGCCCGTCCCTTTACCTGGCCTCCACGCTGCAGGCCGTCAACGTAGCCCTGCACAAAAACGCCCGCGGGAATCACTACCCGCGACCCAACCACCACGGGAAAGCTGCTGACCAGGTAAACGGCATCGCCGGGCCTGGCCGTCTTGGTGCTGAGCGCGCTGCGCAGGGTAAGAGGAATCTTGGTACCAGCCGGAACCACGAAGACCGGTCCGGCCGTTGGTGCGGTCTGGGGCGCAGTCTGGGGTGCTGCAGTCTGGGTGGAGGTCTGGACTGGCGCAGCCGTTAAGGCCGCGGGTGTTGAGGCCGCCGGTGCCTGAGCCGGATTAGAAGCTGCATCCTGGGGTGCCTGAGCCGCGGCCGAGCCAGCCGCCGCCAAGGAGAGGCCAAGCAGAAGAGAAGTAACACTACGAAGAGCCATCAAGTATCTCCATTCGGTGCGCATGAGTGAAATTGCCCCGCCGGAAAGCTGCCCGACGCCCATCGCCGCTCCTCGGGGGAACTCCGTTCCGTCCCACCTCGGTGTAAATCAATAACATTCTGTCATTTGATTTCCGAACTGGCTCTGCCTCTTTTGTCGCGGTAATCTGACGCTTTGGTACCGCAACTTTGGTTACCGTGCCCGGACTGGCTGACCGGCCCTACGCCCGCGCCAGGCTCTCGATCAAGGCGTCGCGGCGGCGGGCGGCCATAGCGTCCGCATTCTTCAATCCCCTCACCCACGCCGTGGCGCCGCCCACCGCCAGCACCAGAAATACAGGCGCCGCCAGTTGAGCTTCAGCAAAGTGAAGCAGCGCAAAATACACGCCGGCTCCTGTGCCGAAGACCAGCAACTGGATCAGCAGGCTCAGCAGCCCGTTCCCCGTCGCTCCCTGCTCGCGGCTCATGCGCGTCAACGTCATGCGATAGCCCATGGTGATAGAGAGCGCATTTCCTGCCGCCAACTGCACGGGCAGCGCGAACAACAGCCAGCAGAAGGTCGCCGCCAGCATCTGCGTGTCCGGCAGCCCGAATCGGAAGAGCACGATTGTGCAGACAATCGCCAGCTCGGCTGCAAACAACACCAGGTGGACAACGTTCTTCGCCAGCATCACTGTCCGCATCGGCGTCGGCGACATGAAGTACAACTGAATCCCGGCGCCTTCGCCACCCAGGCTGTTATAGACAAGCCGCGTCAGCCCGAGAAAGCCATACGCGATACCGATCGGCAATGCGTATCGCGCTCCCAAGCCCGGCCCGGTTCCGTTTCCACTTCGTCCCAGGATGAACAGCATCACCAGCGGAGCCACCAGGCTGTAGAGCATCACACCGCTGCGCGCCAGATAGCGCAGCTCCTTTTCGACTACCGCTCCCATCGGACCCGACAGATCGAAACCCCGCCCCCCGGCGGCTTCCGCCTTCGCAACACGCTGCGGTGCTTCGCCCAGGCTCTCCCCGCGATACTGCGCGCGCAGCCGCACGCACAGCAGCGATCCCGCAGCGAGCGCATAGAGGGCAAGGCCGACCAGCGATGCGGCAGCCAACGTCCCGCGACCATGCTGCGCCTCACCGATGGCCAGTGCCGCCAGCCCCGGAGGCGACACCCTCTGCACCCGATTCGCCTCGTGGGCAGCTTGCAGCATCGTCGTCAACGTCTGCCGGGACGGTTGCCGCTGATGCGTATACAGCGCCGGATTCAGCGCCTGCGCACCCAATATCATGAGCAGGAAGACCATGCCCAACACTTCACGCGTCTTCCTCTGCGCCAGCCAGCGATCGAGCCACGCAAAGACCATCCGCGTGAGCAGCACATTGAACGCGGCAAACAGAATCGCCGCCACCGCGGCCCATCCAGCCAGCTCCGGCCGCGCCCACGCCATGCCGGTGCAGATTCCCATGAGGCAGAACCCTCCGAGGATCGACGACGCATCGAAGAGCCCGAAGACCAGGTAATCCAGCACGTACGAGCCGAAGCTCACCGGGAAACGCAGCAATAAAGACAGATCCACCGGCTCCTGAAACGAAGCCAGCGCTACCGGAGCAAGCTGCCACAGCATCATCACCGGCCAGAACAGCAGCGGGAGCAGGCGCAACTCGTTGTCTTTCGTTATCTGAAATGCCGAAAAACCCAGCCCGCTGCCGATGGCCAATCCCACAGCCAGAAAAAAGGTGGTGCGGATGATGCGTGCCGCCAGGTCGAAACTACCCCGCTTCGAGCGCAGCGAATTCACTAGCATCTGCAGCCGCATGCGCGTCAGCGCCGCGTATTGCGTCCGCGCCAGCGGCGAGTTCATTGCAACCCGGCCCTTCATAGCCACGACAACTCCTGCGCAGGCTCGCCCGAGTCCGCACCCACCACATTCAGAAATATCTCTTCGAGCGTCAGTTTCTTGCCCGAATCAGGCATTCCCGCACCAGCCAGCGTCGTCTCAACGCCGGCGCGCAGTTCTTCGAGCGACCCGTTCGCCACCAGCCGGCCCTTGTGGATGATGGCCACGTGGCTGCAAAGCCGCTCCACGATCTCCAGCACGTGCGACGTAAGAAAGATCGTCGCCCCGCGATGGATCATCCCTTGCAGCATCGTCTTCAGAGTTCCCGCCGCGATCGCGTCCACGCCTTCGAAGGGTTCATCGAGAAACAGCACCTTGGGCCCATGAATCACCGCCGCCGCCAGCGCCAGCTTCTTCTGCATGCCGTGGGAAAAATCCGTGACCAGCTTCTTCGGCTCGTTCGCCAGTTGCATAAAATCCAGCAGCTCGTCGGTTCTGTGATTGGTGGTCTCGCGATCAAGCCCGTACATTCGCCCCACAAAGCGCAGATACTCCGACGCCGTCAGCCGCCCCAGCAAGGCCATCCCTTCCGGGACAACACCCATCTGCCCCTTCAGGTCCAGCGAACTCGCTGTGAACTTCTGGCCGAGAATCTCGATCTCGCCCGACGTAGGCTCCAGCAGCCCAGTGAGCATCTTGATGGTCGTCGACTTCCCTGCCCCATTCGGGCCGAGAAACCCGAAGAACTGCCCCGGCGCCACGCTGAACGTCACATCATCGACGGCCGTGAAATCGCCGAAGCGCCGCGTCAGCCCACGCGTCGAAATTGCCGGTGTGTCCCCCGGTGTATCCATGGCTCGCAGAATATCGGGAATTCATTGCCAATCAAAATGGGCGGCCTGAGGCCGCCCGCAGTTAAAGCTTGCTTTGAAGAGCGCTGACTACTGCTCAGTAGGCCACTTCTACTTCCCTACCAGATCTTCCTCCAGCTCCGGATAATCCGTGTATCCCTTATCCGTTCCGCCATAGAACGTCGAGCGATCCGGGTTGTTCAACTCCGCACCCAGCCGCAGCCGCTCCGGCAGGTCGGGATTCGCAATAAACAGCCGCCCGAAGGCCACCGCGTCTGCCAGACCCTGCGCCACCGTCGCCTCCGCATCTTCCGGCGTGTATCCACCCGCCGAAATCAGCACGCCCGGAAAGGCATCGCGGAAAATCTCAGCCGTACGCGGAGCCTCATGAACGATTGGGCCGCCCGCGCCTGGATTCACCGCCCGCGGCTCGACTACATGGGCATACGCCACGCCTTTCTGGCTGAGGCCGCGCAGCACATACGCAAACAGCCTGGATGGATCGCTGTCGCCCATATCATTGAACTTCCCGTAGGGAGCCAGCCGCACGCCCACGCGATCCTTGCCCCAGACACCGATCACCGCGTCGGCCACTTCCATCAGCAGCCGCGCACGATTCTCAATCGAGCCGCCGTACTCATCCGTCCGCTTGTTGGTGCTGTCCTGTAGAAACTGGTCCAGCAGGTAGCCGTTCGCCGAGTGAATCTCCACGCCATCAAAACCCGCGGCCCTGGCATTCTCCGCCGCGGCGCGATACTGCGCCACCACTCCCGGAAGCTCCGCCGTCTCCAGTGCCCGAGGGGTCTCAAACGGAACTCGCTGAAAGTCAGCCGAGAACGTGGTTCCTGCTGGAGCAATCGCTGACGGAGCCACCGGCAAACCTTCCTTTGGATGCAGCGAGCTGTGGGAGATGCGCCCTACGTGCCAGAGCTGCAGAAAAATAAAGCCGCCCCGGGCATGGACAGCCTCAACGACCTTCTTCCATCCCTCGACCTGCTCCTGCGAGTGAACTCCGGGCGCCCCCGGATAGCCCTTGCCGATCAGCGAAATCTGCGTCGCCTCGGTGATAATCAATCCCCCATCCGAAGCTCGCTGACCATAGTATGTGGCCATCAACTCGTTCGGAATATCACCCGGCTGCGTCGAGCGCATCCGGGTCAGGGGAGCCATCACCACGCGGTGCTTCAGTTGCAAAGCCCCCACGCGAAGCGGAGAAAACAAATGTGGATGTTTAGGCATAGCTTCTATCAGATGCCGGGTGCCAGAATTGGTCGCAATCCTAATCCGGCTGAGCCCTGTGCTCTGAGCGCTGCCCTTACGCTCCCGTCTCCAGCACCACCCTGAACCGCGCCTTCCCGCTCATCATCCGGTCGAACGCCTCCGGAGCCTTGTCCAGCGGATACTTCTCGATCAGCGCCCGTACTCCGGTCAACGCGCTGAACCTCAGCGTGTCTTCGGAGTCGATTGACGTCCCGCTCGGCCATCCGGCAACCGCGCGCTTCTGCATGACAAGCGGCACCGCCGGAACCTGCAGGGGGTCGTTCGGGATTCCCAGAATCACCAGCTCGCCCTGATGGCCCAAACCGCCGATCGACGCCGACATCGCGCCTGCATCCGTCACCGTCGCAATGATCGTCCGAGCCCCGCCCAGCTTCTGCAGTTCCGCCGCCACATCCTGCGTTGCGTTGTCGATGTAATGGTGCACACCCAGTTCATGCGCGAATTTCTCCTTGTCTGCGCCACGTGCAATGGCGACAGTCGTGTAACCCATTTTCGCTGCGTATTGCACTCCCAGGTGCCCAAGTCCACCCATGCCTAGAACCGCTACCACATCCGGAGGCCGTGCCCCGCTGTTGCGAATCGCATTGAAGGTCGTGATGCCGGCGCACAGCAGCGGACCCGCCTCCGCGCCCGACAGCGAATCCGGCACGGCGGCCAGCGCCATTGCCGGAGCGACAATGTAGTCCGCGTATCCGCCGTCATAGGTCACGCCCGGAATCTGCAGGACCACGCAGCAGATATGGTCGCCACGCCGGCACGGCTCGCATTTGCCGCAGTGACCGCCATACCAGCCGATCCCCACACGCTGTCCCACCTTCCATTGCGTCACGTCTTCACCGACAGCATCCACGGTCCCGACTACTTCATGCCCGGGCACACGCGGATAATCGATCGGAAAGACGCCGTACATCGTTACCGCATCGCTGTGGCAAACCCCGCACGCCTGCACCCGCACGCGCACCTGCTCCGCTGCCGGCTCCGGAACCTCGCGCGTCACCAGTTCCAGGGGCCCACCCTTTTTGACCACCTGCACGTATCTGCCCGTCTTCGCACTAGCCATAACGAATCGCTCCTCCTGAAGTGCCGTTGGAATTATGCGACTATGAGATGGAGCCCCGCTGCCCGCCGATTCATTACAATTTGACGATCCCCTTCAAACGGCTGTCAGATATTCGCACACCCCGTCCTCCACCCCATCCACACCCTCCGTCATGTCCACATCGAATTTTGCATGGATAATAGGCTCAAAGCTGTCCTTCACCCGGCGGTATAGCGCAACATCCCGGTTCTTCGCCGGATTCTCCGTATCGCGATGGCTGAGCCGCGCCTCGGCCATTGCATCCGAACACGTCACATGCAGAATCCGCCACCGCGCCCCGGCACGCTCCGCTGCCTGGACCACCTCGTCAATCTGCTCGTGCTTTGAAAATGTTCGCCCGTCGATGAAGATAAACGCTGCCCGCCGATTTTTGGTCAGGTACGCTGCCGCCTCCAGCATTGCGCGCACACAGAGATCGTCCTGCTCCCGCGTGTAATCCGTCATCGGGCCCGGAAACAGTGCCTCCCGCACCCGGTCCTTGTCCAGAACCGTTCCGCCCAGCCGCGCCGACACCGCCCGCGCCAGAGTGCTCTTGCCCGTGCCGGGCAACCCTGCCAGCATCACCCATGTAACCGTCATAGTTACTTATATAAGAGCAGGCTACTTAAAGAGCAGCGGAGCCAGATTGCTCAAATTGTCCCGCCACACCATCCACACGTGCATTCCCTGAGTGGTAACCCCCCTGGGTTGCATGCCCTGTTCCTTCAGCCACGCAATCAGCTTCTGGTTCGCCGGGTAAAGGCCGTCCTGCTCGCCGCACGATATCCACAACAGCTTAAGCTTTGACTGGATCTGCGCACCGGTCTGCGGAGTGATGGCCGGAAACAGCGGCGCAAAGTTAGCCTCGCCGATCCCGCCCGCGCTGAACGCACCGATATACGCGAAGTCGTCGGTGTGATTCAGCCCCACCAGCAGGGTCTCCGCGCCGCCCATCGAGAGCCCGGCGATCGCGTGATCTTCCCTCTTATCCGACAACGGATACTCCGCCTTCACACGCGGCATCACTTCTTCATACAGCACGCGCTCGTAATCTTTGAAGTTGCGCGCTGTCGTCTCGGGATCGCGCCACACGGCCCATCCCTTAGTGATCATGTCCATCGTGCCGTAGCCCAGCGGCATCACCACGATCATCGGCTTCGCCTTGCCCTGCGCAATCAGGTTGTCGAGAATCACATTCGCCTTGCCCATCCACGTCCACGCGCTTGCGTCGTCGCTATAGCCGTGGAGCAGATACAGCACCGGATACTTCTTGCCGCTCTTCGCATCGAAGCCCGGCGGTGTGTACACGTAATACTCGCTGTTATAGTCAACGATCTTCGAGCGGTAAAAGTGGTGATGCACCTCGCCGTGAGGAACATCCGCCGCCTCCCACGGCATCGGCGGCTGCCCCGGAACCAGGAACACGCTCTGCTTGTTGAAGAAGCTGGTCTTCACCAGCGTGTTGTGCGGATCGGTTATGTTCGTGCCGTCCACATCATAGGAATAGCTGTAATACTCCGGAGCCAGCTTCGGAACCGTCAGCGTCCAGGCGCCATCCGCGCCCTTGGTCATCGGAAACGGAGCCTTCACGTTTTCCAGATGCAGCTCAACCTTTTCCGCATTGGGCATCGCCAGCGTGAAGGTCGCGTTCCCCTCCGCGTCCACCTGCGGACTCTTCGGCGGCGCAGGCACGAGCGCCGTTGGCGCGGATGACTGCTGCACGGGCCGGGCCGGCGCAGTCGCCTGCTGGGCCGCACAAGTCAGCGCGCTCAGCAACAACGTGATCAAAACATACCGGGAGACCGTGGACCCGGCATCCGTCCCAAACGATTTCGGCTCAACAGATCGTGACATTCTTCTCCTCATGACTTCGAAATCACCGCGTCCAAAAGTGTACAGCGTGGCACCCAAAATCCCGCTCCGAGTGGCTATGGCACTCACGCAATCCCCGGAACTAAGATCGGACGATTCCGGCGGTGAGCCCGGATTCGCAGACGTGTGTCCGCGAGAAAGAGGCAACCTTGTTCACACACTTCATCTTCTGGCCGTGGTTTACCGGCCTCGTTTTTCTCGTCATGGGCCTCATCTCGGTTCGCCGCGAATTCTCCGCGGCCGTGAAACTCGAAAAGTTTATCGTTCTTGGCCGGGTCTTCGCCGCCTCGGCGCTCGCCTGCTTCGGAGCCGAGCACATGCTCAACATCGGCGCCTTTTCCCAAGCGGTCCCACACTGGCTTCCCTTCCATGCCTTCTGGATCGTCTTTTTCGGACTCGCTCTGTTCGCAAGCGCCCTCAGCCTTGTTTTGAATAAGTGGGTCCGGCTCTCCGCGACGCTGACGGCTATCATGTTCGTGATCTTCGTCCTCACCCTTCACATCCCTGGAGCCGTCGCGAGCCCACACGACCGCTTTCGCTGGACGGTCGTTCTCCGCGAAACCTCTTTCGCGGCAGGCTTCCTCGCCTTCGCCGGAGCGCACAGCCCGCGCTCAAAACCGCTCATCCTCATCGGGCGCATCGGCGCAGCCTTGCCATATCTCTTCTTCGCCGTCATGCACATCCTGCACCCGCAAAACGCTCCCGGTGTCCCACTCGGGAAGCTCACTCCCGCTTGGATGCCCTGGCCGCACGTCCTCGCCACCATCACAGCTCTCTTCCTGCTCGCCGCCGGAATCGCCATCCTTATCGACAGGTACGCGCGCACTGCCACGGCATGGCTCGGCATCTGGATGGTCTACCTGACTCTCGTTCTCTATTTGCCGATTCTTCTCACGGCCACCGGCGGCATGGAGCTTATCGAAGGCGTCAACTACGTCTTCGACACGCTGCTCTTCGCAGGAACGATCCTGCTGCTGATCTCTGCCCTGCCGCAGAATCACGCTGTCAATCTCCGTCTTGAACAGCGTGCGCAAGGCCACGTCACGACGTAAGATTGGCCTGAAGCGGAAGAGAAGATGCTCACTGAATCCAGTGTTAGACAATTTGCGGACGATTGGGTGCGCGCATGGAACTCTCACGACCTCGATGCCATCCTGTCTCACTACGCGTCCGAGGTCGTTCTGACGTCGCCAGCTGCCGCGAGGCTCTTGAACAGTGAGTCGGGAGTGGTCGCTGGTAAAAGCGCGTTACGCAGCTATTTCGCGCGTGGCCTGGAAGCCTACCCCAACCTCGCCTTCGAACTGCTGGACGTGATGTGGGGACTCTCGAGCGTCATCCTTTATTACAAGAATCAAAAAGGCACGAAGACCGGCGAGTTCATGGAACTCGATACGAACTTCAAAGTGACGAGGGTCGTCGCAAACTACAGCGCGTAACGCGATGTCCGCTGCACGCGGAACCTGCGCTATTCGGTCCGCAGCGCCTTCGCCGGATCAGCCGAAGCCGCGCGTCGCGCCGGAATCAGCCCGGCCAGAGACGCTGCCACAGCCAGCGTAATGATCGAGACCGCCAGCACCCTGGCGTCCACCCCCTTGATCTCGTAGAGCTGCGCCTCGACAAACCGCATACACACGAGCGCTGCCGGAATCCCGATCGCCAGCCCCAGCCCTGTCTGCAGCAGCGCCCCGCGCATCACCATCGCAATCACTCCGCCGCGCTCTGCGCCCAGTGCCATGCGAATCCCGATCTCTCCCGTGCGCCGCGCCACCGTATACGCGGTGACGCCGTACAGTCCGACCGTCGCCAGCAGCAGTGCCAGCGCACCGAAGAGCATGGTGAGACGGGCGATCATGCGCTCTTCGACAAAGTTGCCGGAAATCTGCTCGTCGAAGGTCTGGAAATTCACCACCGTCATATTCGGATTGATGCTCGCCAGCGTCTGCCGCGCCAGCGCTTCCATGTTGTTCATCGGGTGCGAGGTCTGGATAACGATCGCCCCGGCGTACAGGGACATATCGTCCTTGATCGGACCCTTCTCGCTCGGCGGCCGCTGCATCAGCGGCAGAAAGTACATCGCGTGGTCCTTCCAGTACACGCTTTGATAGACCGTGTCTTCGACCACGCCGACAATCTCCCAATCTCCCGGCGATACATTCCCCGGTTCACCAAAGTGCTGCCCGATCGGATTCTCGCCCGGCTTGAAAAGCTTTGCCACGAAGGCCTTGTTCACCACCGCCACCGCCGGAGCCGTCGACGTATCTTTCTCGGTGATCGCCCGCCCCATCACAACCTTCGTTCCCACCGAGTCGAAGTAGTCGCCATTCACCCTAACCACGGAGGCGACCTCATTTTTGTTTGGCTGCCCCTGCACCTGAATACCGTTGCCCCAGTTGTCGTCCTCCATCGGCGTATAACTGCTGATGCCCACCTTTACCACTCCCGGGATCGCATGGAAGCGATCCTCTATCAGCCGATACAGCGCCTCCAGCTGCGTCTGCGAATACCCTGCCGCCTGGGGATTGATGTGCACGATGTAGCGATTCTCCGACTCGAGGTGGAAATTCACATGCTCCAGCTTGCTCAGGCTCTGCGTGAAGAGGCCCGCGCCCACCAGCAGCACCAGCGACAGCGCCGCCTGCAACACCACCAGCCCGCGCTGCAGCAGCGATGCTCCCGCAGCCGTCGTTCTCGCCCCGCTGCGCAGCGCCTCTGCCGGATCGGCCTGCGCCGCAATCCACGCCGGGGCGATGCCAAAGAGCACGCCCGTCAGCAGCGAGACGCCGCAAGCAAAGGCCAGCACCTCGGAGGACGGGCTCGCCTGAATGGGCACGCTGTGCGACCAGGGAAAGGCCAGCGCCAGCAGCATCCGCGTCCCCGTATACGCCACCATCAGCCCGGCAAGTCCGCTGATCCCCGCCAGCACCAGGCTTTCCGTCAGCAGCTGCCGGACAATTCTTGGCCGCCCCGCGCCCAGCGCCGTCCGCACCGACATCTCCGCCTTTCGGCTCATTCCTCGCGCCAGCAGCAGGTTCGCAATATTGGCGCAGGCGATCAGCAGCACCAGCCCGGAGACGATCATCAGGATCTTCAGGTTCGACGAGTATTGCTGCTGCATCGCCTGGATGCCGCCGCCGCCCGGCGTGAGCACCACGTGAATCTTCGGAAGCTGCTCCTTCCCGAGTCCTCCGGAAAAGGTCTGCGTCTCTCCGAATGCCTGCCTCACCAGCGCGCTCAGCTTCTGCTGCAACGCCGGCAGATTCGTCCCCGGCCTCACCCGTCCCACCATGTACAGCCAGCGCACTCGGGGATCATGCACATAAGGGGCATTTGCCAGCACCGGCATCGACTCAATCGGCAAATAGAAATCCGGAGGCGAGCTCGCCATCCGGTCGCCATAAAATCCCGGCGGAGCGATCCCCGCAATCGTCACCGGCTTGGTGTTCACCCAGAAGGTACTGCCCACAACGGCAGGATCGCCCGCGTAGTCGCGCTGCCAGGCTGCGTAGCTCATCACCGCGACGATCGGCGCTCCCGTCACATCATCGCTGTCCGCGAAGAGCCGCCCCGCATTCGCCTTCAGCCCGAAAGTCTCGAAGTAATTCCCCGAGACAAACTCGCCCATCACCGACCGCGCCATCTCCTGCTTCCCGTCGCGCCGCACGGTGATCGGGCGATACTGAAAGCCCGCCTCTATCGCGGCCAGTTCTTCAAACTCCGGAGCATTCTTCTTGATCAGCTCCCAGGTCGCCGTCGGGAAGTAGCTGTAATTCCCCTCGTCGTCGCGGTCACTCTGCACTCCGCCGCCTACGCAGCATTGATTTTGGTTCCCGATCCGCACCAGCGTCTTCGGATCGGCGACCGGAAGGTTGCGCAGCAGCACCGCATTCACCAGGGTGAAGATTGCCGCATTCGCTCCGATGCCCAGCGCCAGCGTCAGCACAGCCGTCGCCGTAAACCCCGGAGTCTTCCTCAACTGCCGCAACGCATAGCGCACATCCTGAACCAGAGTCGTGACCATCTGTCTTTTGATCCTTTCGAAGCGGGCTGCTCCTCCTGACTCTTCGGCACGCGACCGCCCAAATGCGGCCTCCGCTAAACCTCTATTTATCTGCGCATTAATAGACGCGGCCACGTGGCACACCGTCCACTCACGATTCTCACCGTCCAAAACAGGACACGGCCGGACCCCATCCCGGCCGCTTCGACTGGCATGGACTGCTCCCCTCCGCGGATCACCAAGTGGCTATGTCGCCTCCTCCATCTACGGCGATATAGTCCAGCCATGCTGGCATTTCCTCGCAGGACTGGTCTCCCCGCGGCCCGTTTTTATTTCACACTCATCCTGATCGTCACCTTCGCAGCCCTCCTTCTCATCGCTTCTCGAGCCCACGCACAGCAGGACAAGATGGCCGACATGCCGGGAATGAAGAACAGCGACCCTAATCGTACCTGCGACGACATGGGCATGAGCGTGAACAGCATGAGCGTGATGGGCCAGAGCATGGCCGCCATGACCAACCACATGTGCATCACGCCTCTGCGCCCCGAACAACCCGGCGACAAGGAAAAAGTAGAAGCCATGCTCGTCCAGATCAGAGCAGCCATCGACAAGTACAAGGACTACAAGAAAGCCCTCGTCGATGGGTACGTCATCGGCAACCCCAAGGTCGACCAGCGCCAGTACCACTTTACTAACGACGCCAACGTTCATCTTGGCGACACCCGGTTCGACCCGACCAGGCCATCCTCGCTGCTCTACTACCACACTCCCACGCAGCGCTACCGCCTCGAAGGCGTGATGTTCACCGACAGCACCAGCGCCAATCTGGACGAGCTCAACCGGCGCATCCCGCTCAGCATTGCGCGCTGGCACGAGCACACCAATTTTTGTGCCGCCCCGGCCAACAAGGTCGATGAATATCATGGCGAAAATCCCAAATTCGGCATGTTCGGCTCTATCCACACAGCCGAGGCCTGCAAGGCCGAGGGCGGCACCTTTTTTCCTGTGATCTTCAGCTGGATGATCCACGTCTTCCCCTACGAAACCGACCTCAAAGACGTCTTTTCCATGAACGACGATATCCCCCACGTTCACTGACGCCACTTCGATGGCCGTTTGTTTGCGCCCCGCCACAACTCTCTGAAGTTTCCAATTGGCAAGCGGCACTGAATCGTCTATAAGTGGTCGCTGACTCTGTGAATGATGCCGGACGCGATTTTCAGAGCTCCGGCCGGCGCGGCGACCTGCCGGGCCTCAAGGTTCCGATGACGTAGTCATTACGATCTCCGCCCGCTCCGGAGATCCCTCAATCGCTCAAGGCTTCCGTTGCATTAAAACAAGGAGACACCCATGCCGAGTACCCCCACGAGACCCGCCGCCTGGCGTCTCACCTTCGCCTACCAGGGCGGTGAAGTTCATCTTGAGCGAAAGGAAAAGCTGACCATGGTTGCCCCCGGCTCTGACCCAACCGAGGGCTACCAGGGGCAGACCGGCTACTGGGTTGAGCTCCGCGATGCCGCCGGGAACGTGCTCTACCGTGTCATCCTCCACAATCCCATGCCCCAGTACATCGAAGTCCACGACAAGAGTGGCGCCCATACTCACGTAGCCCTCAAGCAGCGCCGCGGCACCTTCAGCGTCATCGTGCCGGCACTGCCCCAAGCCACAGCAATCTCGTTCTATGGAACCGATGAGCCGCCGGTTGAGCCGATCGGCAGCCGTGTGATGGAGCAGACCCGTCCCGCTACCCCCCGCATCGGTACCAACGCCGCACGCGAAATGGCAACTTCGACGCTGGAGGCCACACGTCCATGAGCACGTCAGACGGAACCGTAAAAGGCATTCAGAAGATCGTCGATCACGGCGATGACGCGCTGCGCTGGAATATCGTAATCCTCAGCGAAGGCTACAAGGACGCGGAACTCCCCACCTTCCTCAGCGACGCACGAGCCTTCGCGACCAGCTTTTCCACGACGCCGCCCTTCGACACCCTGTGGAGCGGAATCAACGTGCACGCTGTCAGCGTCTCGTCCACGGACAGCGGCGCCGACGATCCCGCCACCTGCGGAGACGGCAGCCATGGCGCCGGCACCACCGTTCGCACCTACTTCGACGCCACCTACTGCGGGGGAGGAGCCATCCGCCGCCTGCTGACCATCCCCAACCCGGATGCTGCGCTCACCCTGGCACGGACCCAACTCGGCCGCGAGCCGGGAATGACCTTTATCATGGTCAACGCCACACAGTATGGCGGCTCGGGAGGTAAGATCGCCGTCTTCTCCAAGGCGCCCGGCGCGGGTACGAAGATTGGCATGCACGAGATGGGGCACACCGCCTTCGGCCTCGCCGATGAGTATTCCACCTACGCCGGCTGCAGCAGCGGCGAGACTGGCCACAACACCTACTCCGGCTCCGAACCTGCCGAACAAAACGTCACGGCGAAGCTGTCTCCGCTCAAATGGCAGGCGCTGGTCACCTCAGGTGCCGCAATTCCCACCACAACGAATGCCGACTGCACCAAGTGCGACACCCAGGCTTCGCCGGTGGCTTCCGGTACAGTTGGAGCCTTTACTGGAGCACGCTATTTCCACTGCGGCATGTACCGCCCCGAATACGACTGCCGCATGCGCAATGTTGACGGCAGCCAGGAGTTCTGCGCTGTCTGCCGCAGCGTTATCACAAACAAGATCAAACCCTACGTTCCTACGACTCCCACGCCTACTCCTACTCCAACGCCGACACCGACGCCCACTCCTACTCCAACGCCAACGCCGACTCCCACTCCTACTCCAACGCCGACTCCCACACCTACGCCAACTCCTACACCAACGCCTACTCCAACCCCGACACCTACTCCAACCCCGACACCAACCCCCAGCACGGGCAGCGTTGCCTTCTTCCCGCCGCTACCGCCTTACCCGACACCTGCGCCGGCTCCCGTTCTGCCGCCAACTCCAGCACCGGCAGCCGCGGCGCAGGGAAGCAGCACTGTAGCCATCGTCGGAGTTGTCGGACTCGCGGCCCTCATGGGCATGGTTGCAACAGCGGGACTGGTTGCCGTAGTCGCCATCGCAAAAGACAAGGACAAGGATGGGTAGCCGGCACTAACCGGCGGGCTGGCCCACGCATCCGGCCCGTCGAAAACATACCAGCGGTCCCTGGAACGTCGGAGCACGATCATGGCAGCCAGGGTTGTTTACTTCGGATGTGACGAATGCAGGCGCGTACCCGTTCTGCACATGGCGGGCTATGCCGTCGCTGACTGCCCATCTATCCTGAAGCTTCGTTCTGTGCTGCAAGAACCTGGTCAAACCTCAGCCGTTCTCTTCACCGGGCGGGACGAGAAGGAGCGTAAGGAAGCCGTTACACTGGCGCGCGCACAATCCTGCGCCCCGTTGATCCTCTTTGAAACCTGCAACGCCCCAGGCGACGAATCAGACTTCGACCTGGTGATTCCCCCGCTGACCCCGCCGCAGGAGTGGCTGGCAAAGATTGCCGCGACCATCCAACAGCGCCGCCCTATCCACTAAGTGGATCCGAATCTCTCCGAATCCGGCGCCCGAATCACGACTCGAACGTGAACACCTTCCACCCACGGCCATCCTTCTCCACGTGCGCGGGACTCACGGCCTCGCCGCGAAACCTGGCAACCGCTGCCGCCCAGAACCGCAGCGCAGAAGGATTCTCCTCCATTACTCGAACTTCCCATTGCCCCGCAAACCGCCTCCACATCTCATGAGCGACGCGCGTTCCCACGCCCCGTCTGCGATACGCGCGCAGAACGAAGAACTCCGCTACATCCCAGACCACTCCCCTGCCTGCCACACCCTCGCTTTTCTTCACCAGCACAAAGCCAGCCAGCTTCCCGTCCACCCGCACCAGAAAGGGATATCGCGCCGGCTCGCTCCAGTAGAGCGAATGATGCGGATAGCCGTACCTGCCGTCCTCACCGATCTCCAGGCCGAGTAGCTCGCTGAAGTCGTAGACGTATAGCTCCAGCAGATTCGCCAGTACCGGTTGCTCTTGCGGCGTTGCGGCGAGAACCTCAATGTGAGCGACCGGCCTGTCCACGGATTCACTCAATGTGCGTACCTCAGCGACCATTCTCTTGATACACGCTGTCGCTTGTATGCAAATATACTCACGGACAGCCTGCTATGTTCTGCTTGGCCTGCCTACGATCTTCCAGTCGGCTAGAATTTCGTTGAACCTGACTTTGGAGAACTAGACATCTTTTATACAGAGCCAAAGCCCTTCTCGAAGGGCGCTCTCTCATGACGTATGCAGCCACACCCGAATGGATGCAGCGCGCGCGATCGGCTCAAAGCCGCTGGGCGCAACTCGCCGTCCGCGAACGCTGCCGCGCCTTGCGCCTCTTGCGCCATCGCATCGCCGAGCAGACTTCAACCATCGTCGACACGCTCTCGGAAGAAACCGGCAAGACTCCTCTGGATGCCATCTCAGGCGACGTTCTGGTGACACTGGAGCAGCTGCTCTACAACGAGAACCACGCCGAGCGCCTGCTGCAGACGCGCACCATCGGCAGGCCTCCGCTCTTTTATCTCGGCGCCAGGTTTGAAGAGAGCTACGAACCCTTCGGCGTCGTTCTGGTTTATTCGCCTTCGAACTATCCCATTCAGCTCTCGATTATCCCCATGGCAACCGCGCTCGTTTCCGGCAACGCCGTCGTGCTCAAGTGCTCCGAGAAGACTCCACGAACGGCGCGCCTGATCGAAGAGATCTACAGGAGCGCAAATCTGCCTGAAGCTCTCGTTCAGTTCATCTCCGCCGACCCCGAAACCGCGGGCAGCCTCATCGATTCCGGTCCGGACATGGTCTTCTTCACCGGCAGCACCCAAAACGGCCGCAAGGTGGCAATGCGTGCTGCCGAGCGCCTAATTCCGACTCTGCTCGAACTGGGCGGCAAAGACCCATCACTCGTTTTTGCAGACTGCAATTTCCACCGCGCCGTTGAGGGCGTCGCCTACGGAGCTTTCGCCAACGCCGGTCAGGTATGCGTGGGAATCAAACGCCTTTACGTGGAAGAGTCCATCTTCCCTTCATTCCTCGCTGCCCTTACCGAGCGCGTCCGCGACCTTCGCATCGGCCGCGCTCTCGACAGCGATCTCGGTACTCTGCCCGAAGGCGCACGCGGCAGGTTCAACGCCCAGGTTGAAGAGGCAATTCAGCGGGGAGCCCGAATGCATCTGCCTCAGGGACCGCTTACCGGATGCGAGCCGGTCATTCTGAGCAGCGTTCCTTCGAACTCGCGCCTCATCACTGAAGAATCTTTCGGCCCGGTCGTCTGCGTCGCTCCGTTTACAGACGAAGCCGAGGCGATCACGCTCGCCAACGCCAGCCCCTTTGCGCTGAGCTGCAGTGTATGGACCGGCGATCCTGCCCGCGGCCAACGCGTCGCCGCCCAGATGACCGCCGGCACCTGCGCCGTGAACGACGTCCTGCGCAATATCGCCAATCCCCACGCGTCCTTCGGAGGCAATCTTCAGAGCGGATACGGAAGGTATCACGGCGCGCATGGGCTGCGCGCCTTCTCGCGCTCCAGGAACGTCATGATCGTCGGCGATCGCAGCAGGCGCGAGCGGCACTGGTTCCCGTTTACGCCGCAAACCTACGCGCTGCTGCAAAGAGTCGTCGCCTTTCGACATCGCAGAGGATCGATCTTCACGCGCCTCCGCAATCTCCTCTTCCCGGCGCTGTTGATCATGCTCCTTCTGCCGGCGGCGCCCTCAAGGGCGGCATCGATCAGCTGGCGCGATGGACATCAGCTGGCCAGCTCCGACAAAAACTCCTCATGCGTAAGGATTCTCGCGAACATTGGCAAGTTCTTCTCAAAAGTGAAGCGCTGCTCCTCCTCAGAGAGCGTCGCCGCGCAATCGGAGAGGGCCACGATACTGAAACCCTTTTCGTAGCCTGTGCGCGCGGTTGACTCGACGCAACAGTTGGTCAGGAATCCGGCGACAGCCAGCGTCTTTATGCCGCGCGAACGCAGAATGAAATCGAGATTCGTGCTGGCGAAGGTATCGAGCCCGCGCTTTCCTTCGACAACGATGTCATCCGCACCCGGTGTAAGTGAATCTACGATCGCCGCTCCCCAGCTTCCGCGCACAAACGCATTCGAATCCACAACGCCTTTGAGAATGCCGTACGGCTCCGGCGTAATCTCCCGATAGCCCTTAGCAAATGAGATCGGAGCATACATTACCGTCACACCAGCCGCGCGCGCCTTGTCCGCCGCCTGCTTCGTGTTGGCGAGCATGTTGGTGCTCTCCATGACCGGCTTCACGCCCTTGTGCAAAGCTCCGCCCTCACTGGTGAAGTCATTCTGATATTCGATCAGCAAAAGCGCTGTGGTCTTTGGATCAATGGGCATATTTAGGTTCCTTTACAGGGAATAAAGCTCACACTCTTCACTTACGCGACCGAGTTCGCTTTCAGCAGATCTTCAATGCGCACCGGAAGCTGACGTACGCGTACCCCCGTAGCATGATAAACAGCAGCGGTAATCGCTGGAGCAACACCCGCCAGTCCGATCTCTCCAATGCCGCGCGCTCCGTATTCATTCAACAGCGGATCGGGAATGTCGAGAAAGTGAACATCGATCTGCGGCGCGTCGGCGATCGTGGGAACGATGTAGTCGGCGTAGTTGTCATTGATGGGATGCCCGTTGCGAGGGTCGTAGATGGTCTCTTCGAACAGCCCCATGCCGACGCCCATAACAATCGCACCTGCCATCTGGTTTGTCGCTGTACGCATGTTGATGATCCGGCCGCCATCCACCACACTCACCACCCGGCTCACACGCAGCCGCGCGATGCCCGGGTCCCACTCAATCTCTACAAACTGCGCGCCAAAAGAGTGAGTCGAAAAATTCTTAGCTTTCGGATCTGCTCTCAGGCCGCCGCTCTTTCCATCTCCCCTTGCGCTGGCCAGGTTCGCCATGTGAAGTACTTCGCCGAAGGGCACGCCGCTCGCCGGGGATTCTCCCTTCACATGCACACGGCCGGCTGTCATCGTCAGCGGGGGAGGGTCGTCCCCTTTTTGAAAAGGCAGGCCTTTGGTATTGGATGCCACCGTCAGAACCACCTTTACCGCCGCATTCGTGCCATCGATTACCGCCGGCACAAACGTAGCAGTCGCAGTGGAGCCGCCCGAGGTAGGCCCGGGCGGCAACGAGCTGTCTCCGAGGACGACATCGATCTTATCGACCGGAATGCCCGTCTTGTCGCTCACGACCTGCGCAATCACCGTGTAGCTGCCCGTTCCGATGTCCTGTGTTCCGCAACTCACCCGCGCGGTGCCGTCGGCACGCAGGCTCACGGTCGTCTCGCAGGTGCCGCGATTCGCTCCCCACGATGCCGCCGCCACGCCCCAGCCGAGAATAAGATCGCCCTTGCGCATTGACCCGATCTCAGGCGTACGGCGCGACCATCCAAACTTCTCCGCGCCCAGCTGCAGGCACTCTTTGAGGTGGCGCGACGAAAACGGCCTGTTGTTCTCCTCGTCGATGAGCGTATCGAGCGAGATGCGCAGTTCTACCGGATCCTTCTTCAGCTTGATCGCCAGCTCGTCCATCGCCGATTCGAGCGCGAACAGGCCGGGAACCGCGCCCGGGCCACGCATCGGTGTCGGCGTTCCCACATTGCGGCGAATGAGCGCCGACGTTACCTTTAGATTCGCCGTGCTGTAGAGGAACGGCGTCGCCTCACCGCAGTTCTCGCGAATGTCATCGCCGTAGCTGGTATGGTTTCGATAATCCTGTTGCAACGACACCAGCTTGCCATCGGGCGTTGCGCCCAGCCGCATGCGCTGCTGTGTATTTGGACGATGGCCTGAATTCGTGAACATCATGCTGCGGCTGAGGGTGAACTTGACCGGCCGGTTAAGCTTGCGAGAAGCGGCCGCCGCAATTGCCGAATGCGGCCACGGAAAGAGCTTGCCCCCAAATCCGGAACCGATAAACCGCGATATCACCTCGACATTTTCCTGCGGCACGCCCAGCACCTGAGAAAGCACGTTCTGATGGTTCATCACGCCCTGCGTGCTCTCGTACAGCGTGTATTTCTTCCCATCCCACACCGCGACCGTGGCATGCATCTCCATCGGATTGTGGGTTTCGACCGGCGTAATGTAAGTCTCATCAACCTGCACCGGTGCCGAGCCAAACGCGGATTCGCTATCGCCGCGATGGCTCAGAACGCGCGGTCCGCCGGGCTCGCCCTCCGCAGGCAGCTTATCGGACAGTGACGCATCCACGCTGAATTTCGCCGGCTCGTAGTCGACCTTCACTGCGGCTGCTGCCGCCTGCGCCTGCTGGAACGTTTCTGCAACTACGGCTGCTACGTATTGACCCCAGTAATAGACCGTCTCATCTTCGAACGCAGGCCGGCTCTCGCTGTTGCGTCCACCCGAGGCATTGCGGTAGAGCGGCATGATGTTTCCGTGATGCATCACCAGCAGCACGCCCGGCATCGCCTCCGCGGCGGTGCTGTCGATGCTCCGGATCTTCCCGCTGGCGATCGTCGCGCGCACCGGCACCGCATACACCAGCCCGGGAAAGTTGTAATCGGAGGCATAGCGCGCCGATCCCGTCGTCTTCAACGGGCCGTCGATGCGCGGCACCCCGGCACCAATGATGGCCGACGGCGGCGGCGCATTCGGATCAAGAGGCTTTGGCGGAGCGCCGTCCTGGCTGCCGATGAACTCAACAAACTCTTCGAACATCATGGGAACCTTCTCCTGCGCGATGAACCTTGCCGTTAAGCGTTATGCCGACTGCGTTGACACCGTGAGCGCACGCACAATGCACCGCTTGGCCAACTCCACCTTGAATCCGTTCTCGCTTGCCGGCTGCGCGTCTTTCAACGCCGCCTCAGCCGCTCTGTGAAAGGTCGCGGCATCCGCTGCATGTCCTTCAAGCGCGTGCTCCGCCTCGCGCGAGCGCCACGGAACCGTGCCCACTCCCCCCAAAGCGACGCGCGCACGGTCAATCCTGCCGCCATTTACTTTGATCACAATCGCTGCAGAAGCCAGCGCAAACTCGTAGGCGGCACGGTCACGCAGCTTCAGATAATACGAACGCGTGCCCGGGGCCGGAGGCGGAAGCGTGACGCTGACAATCAGGTCTCCCGGCTCAAGAACGTTCTCCCGATTGGGCGTCGAGCCCGGCTGGAGATAGAAGTCTCCAATGGGAATGCTGCGCTTGCCCTTCACTCCTTGCACCTGGATCGTTGCTTCGAGCGCCGTAAGCGCAACGTTCTGATCCGACGGATTCGACGCGATGCAATCCTTGCTCGTGCCCAGAATCGCCATCATGCGATTGTGGCCGCCGATCGCCGAGCAGCCGGTACCCGGTTCGCGCTTGTTGCACGCATGCGCGGTGTCGCGAAAGTACGGGCAGCGCGTACGCTGCAGCAGGTTACCCGCCGTCGTCGCCATGTTGCGCAGTTGGGGAGACGCGCCCGACAGCAATGCCAGCGAAAGCACCTCATAGTCGCGCTGGACCGCCGGATGATGCGCCACAGCCGAGTTACGCGCCAGCGCGCCTATCACCAGCCCACCATCCGCGGCCGGCTTGATCTGCGCCATCGGAAGAGCGTTGATGTCTACCAACTGGCTCGGGCGCTCCACATCAAGCTTCATCAGATCGACGAGCGTTGTGCCACCGGCGACAAAGCGCACATCGGCGTATTGCTGAGCCGTCTTCGACTTGGCTCCGACCTGCACCGCCTGGTCTACGCTGGTCGGCTGTCTGTACTGAAAGGTCTGCATACTCTTCTCCTGCGAACGCGCTCAGGCTGATTTGTGGCCGCGGCCCGCCTGCACCGCGGCGATGATGTTCGGGTATGCGCCGCAGCGGCAGATGTTTCCGTACATGGCCTGCTTCACGTCATCGTCCGTTGGGCCGACCGGCTCGGACATCACCGCCACCGCCGACATGATCTGACCCGAAGTGCAGTAGCCGCATTGATACGCATCGTGCTCGATGAACGCCGCCTGCATCGGATGGAGATTCCCCGGCTGACCGATGCCCTCAATCGTAGTGATCTCATCCGCCGAATGCATCACCGCGAACGAGAGGCACGAATTGACCCTCTGCCCGTTCACATGCACCGTGCACGCTCCGCACTGTCCGTGATCGCAGCCCTTCTTCGTACCGGGCATGTTCAGGTTTTCGCGCAGGCAGTCGAGCAGCGTCGTTCGCGGATCGAGACGCAGCGTGTAGCTCTTCCCGTTCACCTTCAGCGTTACCGGAACCGCTCCGGCCGGAGCTGCAGACTCCGCCTGCTCCGCAACCGCCGGCTCAGATACCGCCGTCGCCGCCAACAGCGGGGGAGCAGTGGCCGCAAGCCCGGCCGCTCCCAGGCTCGACAGAAAGAAGCGCCGCGTCACCCGTGGAGTAAGCGGCTGCCCCTTCTCATCATTCTGTTCCTGTTGAGGGGATTCCGCTGTGGATGTTGGTTTTTGATCGGTGGCCATGTGAACACCTCCAACTATGATCTGTCGTGCAGGTTAACGGGCCCGGCTGTGCCGGCAGACTCATCCACGCAGGCTTGCCGGTGGAACATCCACGGCAGCCAGCTGATCGTATGACGATTGAGGAAGCTCAAGAGCCGCCGCCGCGATGTTTTCTTCGAGATGTTTCACCGACGAAGTTCCGGGAATCGGCAATATCACCTTGGAGCGCTTGAGCAGCCAGGCCAGCGCAACCTGTAGAGGAGCCGCATGCAGCTCGTTTGAGACCTTCTTGATTGCCTCGTGCGCCTCCTTTGCCTGACCCAGCGGCGCCCATGGCAGAAACGCGATTCCGTTCTGCTCACAATAATCGACAATGAAGTCCGACTCGCGATCGGCAAAGCTATAGCGGTTTTGCACCGAAACAATCGGCACGATCCGGCGCGCCCGTTCAATGTGCTCGCGGGTCACATTCGAGAGCGCAACGTGGCGAATCTTTCCCTCTTCCCGCAGCCTGGCGAGCGCTCCCATCGAGGCTTCGAACGAAACTGCGTTATCCGGTGTGTGCAGCTGATAGACGTCAATGCGCTCCAGCCGCAGGCGCTTCAGACTTCCTTCAAGAGCTTCCGTCAGATGCTTCGGGCTGGCATTGTGCGTCCACCACCCAGGCCCGGGCCGCTCCCATCCGCCCTTGGTTGCAATGACCAGATCGGCAGGGTATGGATAGAGCGCCTCGGCAATCAGCTCCTCTGACACATAAGGACCGTACGAATCCGCCGTGTCGATCAGGTTTACGCCGAGGTCGACCGCTTTGCGCAGCGTGGCCACCGCACCTTCTTTATCCGCGGGAGGACCCCAGATACCGGTTCCGGTGATGCGCATCGCCCCATAGCCCATGCGGTTCACAGTGAGATCTCCGCCAATGGCGAAAGTCCCGGCGGCGGCAGCGGAAAGCGTTTGCTCTACAGCCATAATCCTGCTCCTTTACTTCACATACTCAACGCAAATATTGATTTGATTCGCCATCGACCTCAAGCGTGTGGTTTTGAACCTGAAGCCTTCGAAATTTCCTCAGCACTCTTTTAAGATGTGCTACGTCGCCGCTTCGGCTCACTCCATGTCCGAAAATAACCGCCACGTCGCTTCAACATTGCAGCGCTTCCGGACACACGACACTAATTGTTGAATTTGGCTTGTAATGCGGGCGGATGGCCATGACCGGTCCTCCTGGGGTTGGGTTAGGACTCGTTCGCATGCTCGGCGATTCGTGGGCGGGAACCGAGCAGCTCATGTACTGTACTGTACAGTACAGTACACTATAAAGGCACGGGATGACAAATTGCTCTTTCGGCGGCTGCGCAGTTGAGTACCATGTTGCAGGACCGTCTCAGAACCGGACCGAAATCAACGCCTCCGAGTTATTGGATGCATGAGGAGATGAATGGCGGAAAAGCGTTCGCGGGGAGAAATCCGCAACGGCAAGCTTCAGAAGGTCGCGGCTAACCTGTTCCTGAAGCATGGCTACGATGGAGTAAGCCTTGACCGGATCGTCGAACTCGCCGGCGGCTCAAAGAGCACCGTCTATAGTGAATTCGGCGGCAAGTGCGGCCTCTTCATCCGCAGCATCGAGAATCTTTGCCGCGAGTCGAATGAATCGCTCACCGACATCGATTACACTGGCCTCGACCTGGAACAAAGCCTCAAGAAACTCGCCGTCCACATTCTCAAGCTCATCACGTCGCGGCGTTCTGTCGAACTGTACCGCCTCGCCATCGGAGAAGCAGTGAGCTGCCCTGAGGTAGGCGAAGCCTGGTATCAGCACGGGCCGGCGCGAACAACCTCGTTCATCAGAGACCTGCTGGCAAAGCATTCAGACCAACTTCCCACAACGATCTCCGTTGACCGCATCGCAACCGTACTTCACGACGCGCTCACAGGAGACATTCTCTACCGCCACCTTGCCGGACTCGCCAAGCCCCACAGCGACGCCCAGTTAAAGCGAATCGCCGTCACCACCGTCGACGTCGTTCTCGCCGCCATGTGCACCGATTCCCATGTCCTATGAACCGAGAGGTATCCATGAAGAACATCCGCTTCGCTTTGGCAGCTCTTCTTGTCGCCCTCGCATCACTTCCCTCTTCGGCGCAGACGCCGGCCCATCATCCATCCGACATGACCGTCGTCAAAGCTGAGACCGTCGGCTTCTCCACGGAGCGCCTCGAGCGCCTGCATCAGCTCATTCAGGGGGAGATCGACCGGAAGCAGCTTGCCGGCGCTGTCACCATCCTCGCGCGTCACGGCAAGATCGTCGACTACCGCACTTATGGCCAGCGCGACATCGCTACCGGCGCGGCCATGACCAAAGACGTCATCTTCCGCGACTACTCGATGACCAAGCCCGTCACCGGCGTTGCCATGATGATCCTCTATGAGGAAGGCAAGTGGCTGCCGTCCGATCCCATCTCGAAATACATCCCCGAGTTCGCACATCTCAAGGTATTCAAGGGTGTCGACGCCGACGGCAAGATGATCCTCGTGGATCCCGACCACGCTCCCACTATGCAGGAGCTCATGTCGCACTCTGCCGGTTTCTCCTATGGCCGCGGCCACACCGTTGTCGACGCCATGTTCCAGGAGAAGAAGGTGATGCAGTCGGCCAACCTGCAGGAGATGATTGACAAGCTGGCCACGCTTCCCCTGAACTACCAGCCGGGCAAGGGATGGACTTACAGCGTCTCCATGGACATCGAAGGCTATATCGTCGAGAAGCTCTCCGGACAGACACTACCCGACTTCATGCGCGACCACATCTTTCTCCCGCTCGATATGAAGGACGCCGGCTTCTTTGTTCCCGCTGATAAGCGTTCGCGATTCGCGACCAACTATCGCGACGATCCGCAGGGCAACTTCGTTCCCGTTGCGCCAGGTCCTCCCGCCGACTACGCGACCCAGCCCACCATGCCGTCCGGTGGCGGAGGCTTGGTCTCCACCGCCGAGGATTACTACCGCTTCGCGCAGATGCTCCTGAATGGCGGCGAACTCGACGGCAAGCGCATCCTCGCTCCTTCCACCGTGAAGCTGATGACCTCGAATCATCTCCCCGCCAATCTGCTTACCGGAGAGTTCGGCATCGGCCAGCACATCATGCGGCCCGGCTTCGGCTATGGATTCAACTGCGCCGTCGTCTTCGATCCGCCCGAGGCTGCATTGCCCGACGGCAAGGGTACCTTCTTCTGGGACGGAGCGGCCGGAACGTGGTTCTGGGTCGATCCCACCAACGACATCGTCTTCGTGTCTATGATTCAGCGCATGACCAGCCCAGACAACCACAGCCTGCTCTACCGCAGCCACGCCACGGTCTACGGAGCCCTCGTCGATCCATCGAAGTAGCGGGCCGCGCGAAGGATCCCCGAATCTCCTGATGCCAAAATCTCGTGATAATTGGGCCGTTCCGTTGACTTAGCTGATGCCTTCCAACCTGTTGGTACCGTTGCAACGCTCCGTTCACGTTGCCTACACTTTAAGTATCTCGATGCGAACTTCCGAATGGATTCAGGCAGGCTCGCCACCGTCCTGACTATCGAGGCATGGGTTTGCCCGCTAACGGTCTGCCGTCGATTGACGATTACGCTCGGGCGACGCGATCTTCGGCTTGCAAATAACGAAATAGCGCGGGCGCTTGCTCATACCGGCACACCGCCGCGTGGTGTAAAGGCGAGATCCGCGGACAAGTTTCAGAATCGTCGCGTGGCCACCTGAGCGGAGCTGCCCCCTACTCGTTCCAGCTTCATCTGTGACCAGCGATCACGGCACGCCTTGTTATCCGGGTCGCCTGGTACAAGGAGCAGCTTCCAAACCTTGAAAATCATGGCGCCAATGACGCACTACTTCGCACAGAGAACTGCTCAATCCCTGTCACCTAGAAGCTCATCAGTGTAATGAGCGCTTGTTCGGCCAGCGTCTCAACCCCTAATCGTGTGACTTCCCGCGTGGGGATGGCTCGAAAGGCGGCAGGAATCTCCATCCTGTTGACGATCTCTTCAAACGATGTGCGGCCGTCGCACATTCTCAGCAACTGCGCTGCCAGCGGAGGCAATTGCAACAGGTCGGCACGCTTGTCAGGCCGCAGGCGCACCGCCAGCGAGCACTGGCCCCATGGCATCTGGTCTGGCAATTCACGGCGGCGTAAAGCTTCACGAATCGCAATTACATCCACATCCAAGTCGATCAGGTAGACATTTTCGGCGATGTTGGGCAGTGATGTGAGCGGTGCCGACCCGTTTCCTACAGCTCCGTGCGCTGGAAAGTGTGGGCTTCGGTCCGTAGTCTTCCTCAACGCTATCTGGTAGCGCAGCATTCCCGCCGCGGAAACGCTGGCAGGATTGATCTCCGTCAGATAATGGCCGCCTACAAAGGCGAGCAGATCGTCGGCAAAAGAAATATCGGAGTAATAAGCGGGAGGGCGCTCAGTTTTTCCCTGCTCAACATTCCATCGGAGCCACTGGTCGAATAGGCCGAGGAAATTGCCGCGGCATTCTGCCTGCAAGGCGACCAACAGCCAGCGGCACCGTTTAAGTCCGAATAGGACGAAATTCCTCAATTCCTGCAGATAATCACGATCCTCGCTCAATGGCAGAACATAAAAGTTAGGAAACAACTCGGGATGATCGGCGATCAGTTGTCGGCTTTCGCTATCGCGGGTCCACGCTTCCCCATAAAAATCCGACCAGACTGGATCGAGGACAAGTTTGTCGCGGTACCTGGAATGCAGCGGCGTTTCGGCTAATGCGGCCAGCATGTGGATCTGCGGCTTTATTGGGTCGTGGCGGCATGAGTCAATCAGAAACCCCACGGTCGCTTCGATGTCACGGCGTTCCTCCTCGGGGAAGCCGATAATCATCGAGGCGGTTGTCGACATGTTGTGGCGGGCGGTGGAGTCGACGACTGCGGCCGCCCTGCCCACGTCCAGATGCTTGTCGATGACTTTCTGCAGGCGGGGAGATCCGGTCTCTATTCCGAAGAAGATTCCATCGCATCCAGCGGCGGACATGAGGGCAATCAAGTCGTCATCGACGCTGTCTGTACGGGCACTGCAATACCACGAATAGCTCGTTTTCGACTCGATCATAGCGTGGCAAAACGCCGCAACCTTTCTACGATCGACGGTGAACATGTCATGAATGAGATCGAACTTTACGGCACCATAGGCAGCATTAGCAAAGCGCATCTGCTCGATGACCCGCTCGGGCGACTTCAGCCGAAAATTCCGGCGGAAGAAGTCATTCGTCGAGCAGAATTTGCAGGCAAACGGACAGCCTCTGCCGAGTTCCAGCGCCAGAGTTGGACAACCTCGTTTTTCCCCGGGATAGAGATGAAAGGCGGGAATGGGAAGAGCATCCAGATCGACGGTGACCGAGGCGTTCGGATTACGTATCACGCGATCGCCACAACGATAGGTGACGCCAGGCACCGAGTCGAACGCCAGCTCTCCTGAAAGGGCTCGGAGGAGTGCCGGCAGCGACTCCTCCGCCTCGCCGCGAACAATGACATCAATGAACTGAAAGGCCTCCAATGTAGGCACGTCCACCACGGAGGCCTGCGGCCCTCCGAGAATTATCGTGGCGTCAGGGCGCAGTC
>CAWAYO010000016.1:0-43033 GCA_963786085.1 uncultured Acidobacteriaceae bacterium | reverse complement strand
ACGATTACCTTCACCTCCAAGCCCGGAGAGACAGAGTTTGTTGTTTCCCTGCCTGCGCCAAAATAGGTAACTCGGACGTGGACAGTTCCGGAACCGGGCATGCGAGTCCGGCTGGTTGTGCGAAACGCAGCTGGGCCTGACGCTCGCTTCATTTTGATCCGCTACTGTGGCATAAAACGTCGTCAGGCTTCGCGCGCCTCTTCCCGCATCGAAGTGACCGGAACTTATGCGGTCGAGGCCTTACGATCAGAGTCTTCATCCGTGGCGCCGTCTCAAAGGGCAATTCCTGCTTTTGGCAGCCATGGCCCTGCAGTCGGCGTCAGCACTGCCAGCCCAGCAAACGAGCGTAGATAACGTAACTGTTCCCGTAAACGTCGCTAACTTCAATCGGGCCGAGACCGACAGCTACTTTACCCGGACCGTCAGCCAGGGAGCCTTCGGCAAAATCCTTCACAATCGCGACGTAACCTTGGTTTCCAAACAGAATGCGCCGCGTTCCAGCCGCGACACGCTCTACTCCGCGGGCGTCTTTGACCTCGAAGCCGCCCCGGTTACTGTCACGCTGCCCGACACCGGCGGGCGCTTCATGTCTCTGGAGGTCATCTCCGAAGACCATTACGTAATCGATGTGGTCTACGCGCCGGGCCGCTTCACCTTTACGCAGAACAAGGTGGGCACCCGCTACGTGATGCTCGTCATTCGTACCGCAGTCGACGCCGACAGTTTTCAAAACATGAAAGCTGCTTACGCTTTGCAGGACGCCATTCGGGTTGAGCAGGCCAGTGTCGGCTCATTTGAAGTTCCGAACTGGGATCCGAAGTCAATCGGCGAAGCTCGGGACTCTCTCGTCGTTCTGGCTTCACTCGGTGTTGGCTCCGCGGTCATGTTCGGCCGTAAATCCGAGGTCGACCCGGTCGCCCATGTGATCGGCACGGCTACCGCCTGGGGAGGAAACCCTCCCAGCGCTGCCGTCTTCAAGAATGTGTTTCCGACCCAGAACGATGGAGCGACGGTGCACCGGCTCACAGTCAAGGATGTTCCAGTCGACGGCTTCTGGCAGTGTGAGCAAAATTGAACAGTATCCCGAACAAGGACAATGGGACACTTCTCACAGGAGCACACATTCGATGCTCAGAGGAGGGTTCACGATGCCTGGCGAAAAAGTAAACCTGCTTATCGCAGATGATGAACCCTCCATTCGAAGAGCACTCTCGGAGATCTTTACTGAGTTCGGATATAAAGTGCGATCCGCTGAAGATGGTTTCAGCGCCCTTGCCGCGATTAGGCGGGAAATTCCTGACATTCTTCTCTCCGACCTCAACATGCCAGGTGTTTCCGGCTTCGAACTGTTAACAGTGGTCCGTGACGAGTTTCCCACGATTCAGGCGATCGCCATGAGTGGTGACTATTCAGGTCTCGACATACCGCCTGGGGTTTGCGCTGCCGCCTTCTATGAAAAAGGCAGTCGCCTGCATTATTTGGTGGAGATTCTGGAAGGCATGGCCCATCCGAAAAGGCTGTCGCCTCTCCAGCTTCCCGGTTCGAACAACGGGCACGGCTCTTCCGGATATGCCCACATTAGTCTCACCTGCCCGGAGTGCTCAAAGGTGTTTTCAAAAGATCTCGACAAGACCATCTGTCCTGCTCACGAAGCTGGCTGCGTTTATTGCTACAGCTTCGATTTGTTACGCAACCGCCCGGCCGAAACACCTGGCGTCTTCGCAGGCTTTTCTGCGGGAGCCAGACATGTGGATCCACGCGCCTTCGAGAGCGCCCAATCTCAACTCGCGAACGTAATAAGAAAGAGCTGCTCCGATGCGGAAGATAGCTGAACTTACCATGCTCCTGCGCGGCCGGGTGGAACTGCCCGCTGATCTCAACCTCGTGACTGAAAAGTTCCAGGAAGGCTGGAGCTTTGTGCAGTCGGGAGATACTCATTGGCTGGATAAGGAGATTCGGCAACGCGGCTGGCATTTCATGTGGATCGGCGAGGGATCACGCAGAGGTGGCGTCGGGCAGACATCGCAGGAAGCGATTGCCGGTGCACTGAAGCTGGCTCTTCGCCGCGTGAGCGAGCGCTTCAACGCGGCCGAAGTTGAGTCTATTGAGGTAAAGAAGTATCCGTGGTTCGTGCTGGCCAAGGTCAAGGTTTATCCGTATCAGATTCAGCAGGGCTCGACCCTATCTTCGCTCGACCGAACGGTACCGCTGTCGATTGCTCTTCCCGCCAAGGCGGTTGTCATGCCTGGCAATCAGATCGCCCCTGCAATCCAATAGGCGAGCTCCCGATCTCATCGACAGACGTGAGCTGTTTAGCTCAGTTATTGCTCGGCATCTCTGAAAGAATCATTTTGGAGAAGAGTCCGTGTTATCGGCTCCCTCATGGTTCTGAGCTAAGTCAGCCCATCTGACATTTGTCCCTTCTTAGCTCGCCGCACTTCAAGGAAAACACCTAATGAAGTTAACTTCAGTGTTATTAGTCAGCGCCTTTGCCCTGGCGAACGGAAACCTATGGGCTGGTACCGGACACCAGGATTCAATCGATCGCCTGCGAATGTCCTCAGAGGTCATTCACGCCAGCCTGGACGCACCGGATAAGGGCATTCCACAAGAAGTATTGAGCGGCGCGAAGTGCATCGTCGTAATTCCGCACCTGGTAAAGGGCGGGTTTATTTTTGGGGCCGAGCACGGTCGGGGTATCGCGTCATGCCGCACGCCCGAGGGCTGGAGCGCTCCCGCGTTTGTCTCAGTCGGCGGCGGCAACTGGGGATTGCAGATTGGTGTGGAAGGCGTTGACATCATCATGCTGGTGATGAATGACCAGGGGTTTCAGCACCTGCTTTCCAGCAAGTTCGAACTCAGCGGCGATGCATCAGCCGCGGCAGGTCCGGTGGGACGTCATGCGTCCGCTGGCACTGACTGGAAAATGAATACCGAAGTCCTCACCTACTCGCGCGCGCAAGGCCTGTTCGCAGGAATCACGCTGAATGGCGCTGTGGTTCAGCCGGACGACGACTCCACGCGTGCGATTTACGGTCGTGAGGTTTCCTTCCGGAGCATTCTGTCAGGTAGCGTTCACGCCCCGAAATCGACCCTCGGTTTCATGGAGGCGGTAGCGGATGCGGGCCGTGCGGGCTCGATCGCCGAAGTAAGAGACCAGAAGTAAACGGGCTAAACAGCCCGGATCAGGGCCAGCGGATCGGGATGCTCTACGGATCCCGATCCGCTTCAAGAATTCGAAGGGAGAACACGATATGCCGCTCATGCAACTAGTCATTACGTTGGTCGTAGTAGGAATTCTGTTGTGGCTTGTGAACCGGTTCATTCCGATGCAATCCAGCATCAAGTCGATCCTCAATGGCGTCGTCGTAATTTGCGTTGTGCTGTGGATTGTGAATCTGTTTGGTGGTTTCGGTTTGCTCCATAACATTCACGTAGGCCGATGACCGTTAAGTCGGTGATCGAGATTGAGCTGCAACCCTCTCACCAAACAACTACGAATGTTTGCCGGACGGATGCGGCTCCTCTAACGCGATGGGGGACCTCCCGTCAAAAAGTAGAAAGTTTGCCTGTCGCTCCTCATAGCTTGCCCCCTTTCCTCTGCAGGCAAGAGTCGATGGCCAAAAGGTAGATAAATGCAAGTTATTCGCTCGATCCGCAATCTCACCCTGATTGCGCTGCTAACTGCGCTCCCGTGCGCATCCTTCTCGCAGATTTCCGTAGGGGTAGCGATCACCATGGCTCCCCCGGAACTGCCGGTTTACGAGCAGCCGCTTTGCCCGCAACCAAATTACATGTGGACTCCTGGATACTGGGCATGGGGTGGTCCCGGCGGTTACTACTGGGTTCCTGGGACGTGGATGATGGCTCCTGCTGTGGGCCTGCTCTGGACCCCCGGCTATTGGGGCTGGAACAACGGCGGCTATGCATTTAACACGGGCTATTGGGGGCCGCAGGTGGGCTTCTACGGCGGCGTGAATTATGGCTACGGCTACGGCGGCCAGGGCTTCGGCGGCGGACGGTGGAACGGCGGCAACTTCAACTACAACACGGCAGTCATGCGTGTGAACACGACCGTCATTCGCAACACGTACGTGGACCGCACAGTAATCACCAACGGCAAAGTGAACCGCGTGAGCTACAACGGCGGACAAGGCGGCATCAATGTGCGGCCAAACCAGGCCCAGATTGCTGCGGAGCATCAGAAGCGCTTCGGACCGGCGAATACACAGGTGCAGCAGCAACACTTGGCGAGTCAGGACAAGGCTAACTTTGCGTCAGTGAATCATGGAACTCCGGCGCATGCGGCACTGGCGAAGCCCGCGGCCTCGGTTGCGGACTTCAATCACGCGCTTCCGGCGCACGGTGCAAAGCCAATGAACGTAAAAGAGACGCGCCCGGTGGCGACCGCTAGGCCTGTCGCCGCCACACATCCCACTGCGACCACGCGCCCGGCGAACGACAACAATCCGGCTCTGCGGCCCGAGACAAAGGCTGCAACCACACGGCCAACTGCCGAATCTCGCCCAGCGGCTCCAAAACACGTGAACGAAACCAAACCCGCTCCCGCACCCCGGCCGACAACTGCGGCCCGGCCTGAGAGTAAGCCTGCACCGGTCCAGCATGCGGCGAAATCGACGCAGCAACCCCGTCCGGAGACCAGGCCGGCTCCGCAGGAAAGACCTGCTCAGACCGCGGCAAAACCAGCCGCGCAACATGAGAACGCGCCCAAACAAAGCGCGGAAAAGCCTCATCCTGGTCAGAAGTAAGAGTTGGAACACTTCGAGCTACCAATCGGGGCCCGGGCTAACACACCGGGCTCTTTTTCCGACCTCACCACGGGACAAGCGAACACGCGGGAGACAGTTAAAATATGAACTCATACACAATTGAATTAAGAGCATCCCGGAACAGGGACGGGGGCAGCTATCAGTACAGGACCTATATTTCATCCGAACGAGAGGACCCGAGTGGCGCACGCTCAGTGGAAATGACGTTCGACGATGAAAACTCTTTTCGGTGGCGTGTCAACTCCACTTTGTCGCACGGCCAGGATGTCAGTGCCATCTTCTCGCGACTCCACGAAGGCCAGATATGTACCTTAGGCAATCGAATGCTCACAGATGAGCAGGCAGCAGGTTTTGGCTGGTGGCGATAGCAAGGCCAAGTCACTCGTTGATTGGGATGGCTCCCCAAACAGAAGACATGGTGGGCGGCTCAGTTCCGGCTTCGCGCTGGTATTCGGCGAAATCAGAGGCCTTAAGAAGATTGGCGTTCTCCTCGAAACTGGCTGAGGGCAGATCAGACTCGATCTTTTTGACAAGCTTCCTTATGCCGAGCGGCTGCAGGGGAAAAGCAGGATCGGGCCCTCTTGACCCTTCTTTTAGCCTGTGGCGTGAGGCGCCACGAGGTCGTCAGACCGAGCGCCGAGGATGTTCAGCAACCCGAGGAGCGTTGGGCTATTGTGGACCTGGTTAGGCAAGGCTAGACATATCAATACCGTGGCGATACCTGATGATGTTCCAAGAATCAATCAGTTACGGCATTAATTTCTTGACACGGCATAAAGGTCAGCGGCTCGAGTCCGCTCGTGCCTGCCATTTCACAGTTTCAAACGGCCAAAGCTTGCCGACCTCAGGCCGCGCAAAGCTGATTTCAACCGGCTCAATCCTTGCAACGGGCCGCAATCAGCGTGATGTCGTCGTGCTGCTCCTCAGTGCTGCTGAAACGCTGAACATCCGCGACAACCGAAGAAACGATGCCGCGCGCGGGCTGTTCCCTGTGTCGCTTCAGCGCGTCGGCGAGACGTTCTTCGCCGAACTCTTCTCCCCCTGCATTGAAAGACTCGGTAACGCCGTCGGTGTAAAGCGCCAGCGTGTCACCGGAGGCCAACTCGCATTCCACGGTGGGGCTCTCCCACTCCTTGAAGAGACCGAGAACCGTCCCGGTCGAGTGCAGCCGCTCCAGAGTGCCGTCACGGCGCAGCAAAAGGCCGGAGAGATGTCCGCAATTCGTATAGCGCAGCCGCCGCGCCAGCCCGTCATACTCGGCAAAGAAGACCGTGGCGTACGCGCTGTCCACCGTGTTCTCGTAAAACAGCTGGTTCACCGACTGCAGAAAGATCTGCGGCTCATCGCGGGCCAGGCCAAACTGGCTGCGCAGGTTTGCCTGGAGATTTGCCATCAGCAGTGCTGCCGCGATTCCTTTGCCGGAAATGTCGCCAATCAACAGGCCCAGCCGCTCCGGCCCCAGAGCGAGAAAGTCGTAGTAATCGCCGCCTACGTGACGGGCCTGAATGCAGACGCCGGCGTAGTCGAGGGTTCTCAATGGCGGAAGCGCCTGTGGGAAAAGCCTTGCCTGTACCTGTTTTGCGATCTCCAGCTCCTGCGCGGCGCGCCGTTCGGCCTCCTGCTTGTCGGCTGCGGCCCGGCGCTGAGCCTCGATCTCGCGGCTCATCTCGTCGGAGGCAATCAGCTCGAACGAATTTCCGTCGACATCCATAAAGCGGGCAAATGTGCCGCCCCACAGCTGCGACTGGGGAGGACCCTCAAAGCGCACTCCGCGGCTACGCCACATCTCGTAAGTGGTGTTGATGTCTTCCGCAATGAAGCCGATGTGAGTGTTTCGTCCGATCAGCTTGTAGTTTTCCGAGCCGCGCGCGGGAGCAGTCAGGGCAAGAATAGTGCTTCCGTCGGGTGGAGCGACCGCCACCCAGCGGCCGAACTCAAAACGCGCATCGGCGAGCACGCTGAATCCCAGCTGCTCGACGTAGAACTTCAGGCTGCGGTCATGGTCGCGAACAAAGACGTTCGACTTGAAAATCCGTAGATATGGGTTTTCGCTGCTCGGAGAAGACAAATCCGCGAAGCTACGAGCAGGCTCACCGCTCTTCGGAAGATCATTTCCCGGGCTCAACTGACTCCCTCCCCCTGCATGTGAATGATCGCGCCGTTTCGAGGACACTCTGTGTCCGCGGCGTTACCGCTCCGCCGTCGGCCTGAGAATTGAGGCATAAGATGATGCCGATGGGCGTCCGCAAGATCATTCACATCGATATGGACGCATTCTATGCTTCCGTGGAGCAGCGCGACGACCCCAGCCTTCGGGGCAGGCCGGTAGTGGTTGCGTGGCGCGGAAACCGGTCGGTGGTCTGCGCTGCTTCCTACGAGGCGAGAGTCTTCGGCGTGCGCTCGGCCATGCCCGCAATGCGAGCTGAGCGGCTGTGCCCGGATGCAGTATTCATTCCGCCTGATTTCGTACGCTACCGTGCGGTTTCGCGCAGTGTCCGCGAGATTTTCAAGCGCCATACCGATTTGATTGAGCCGCTGTCCCTTGACGAGGCTTACCTCGACGTGACGGAAAACAAGACCGATCTGCCTACGGCAACGCGCGTTGCGCGAACGATTCGTGAACAGATCCGTGAGGAGCTGACCCTGACTGCCTCGGCCGGAGTGGCACCGAATAAATTCCTGGCGAAGATCGCCTCCGACTGGCGCAAGCCGGACGGGCTCTTCGTGATTCAGCCTGAAGAGGTGGAGACATTTCTTACGCCGCTCCCGGTAGGACGCATTCCCGGCGTAGGCAAGGTGACAGAGAAGCGGCTGGCGGAACAGGGAATCAAGACAGTCGGCGATCTGCGTGCCCTCGAATTGTCCGTCCTTGAGGGCCATTTCGGACGTTACGGAGTCCGGCTGCATGAACTCGCTCGCGGAGTCGATTACAATCCGGTCGTTCCCGACAGGCCGACAAAATCCGTTTCTGCCGAAGACACCTTTCCGCAGGACGTGCCACTTGGCGAGACCGAACCGATGATCCGACGTCTCGCCGAGAGAGTATGGGAAGCATCGCGCAAGGAGTCGCGTGTTGCTCGAACGGTAGTCCTGAAACTCAAGACCAGGGAGTTCGACATCCTGACTCGCAGCCTGACTCCGGTGCGCCCCCCGTCTTCCTGCGAAGAGCTGACCGATATAGCGCTGTCGCTTCTGGAGCGGGTGGGTCTGGGCTCGCAGCAGAAGTTCCGCCTCGTGGGGGTGGGCCTGCACAACTTCCGCGAACCGGAGGAGTCGGCGGCTCAGCCTGAACTCTTCGATAAGCTAAACCAGAGATGCTGTACGTCGAAGCCACGGCATTTAAGTCGACGCGACCAACAGGAAGCGGCGACCTCGGGCAAAACTAATCAGGGCATACATTCTCTGGTTTTGCCGCTAAGCTGATAGCCGATGCCTGAACTGCCAGACATCTCGGCGTATATCAGTGCGCTTGAGCCGCGCATCGTCGGTCAGCCCCTGCAGCAGGTGCGGATTGCAAGCGCGTTTCTGCTGCGCACGGCGCAACCTCCGGTCGCGAGTGCCGAAGGCCATGTGGTGCGCGAACTGCGGCGTGTCGGCAAGCGCATCGCTATTGGTCTCGATAACGATCTGTGGCTGGTGCTGCACCTGATGATCGCTGGACGCCTCCACTGGAAAGCTCCCGACGCAAAGCTAGCGGGGCGAAATAATCTTGCGGCCTTCGATTTCCCCAACGGCTCGCTGGTCCTCACTGAAGCCGGCACCAAGCGCCGTGCGTCTCTCCATGTCTTTAGCGGTGAGGAGGGTTTGTACTCGGTCGATCCGGGCGGCATCGACATTTTTTCGTCCGATCTCGATGCGTTCCGGTCGGCTCTCAAGGCTGAAAACCGTACCCTCAAGCGTGCCTTGACCGACCCGCGCATCGTAAGCGGAATCGGCAATGCTTACTCCGATGAGATTCTGCATGCGGCGCAGCTCTCTCCGATCGCGCTGACACACAAACTGAAGCAGGACGAATGGGAGAGACTCTTCACGGCGACTCGCGACACCCTCCAGCTCTGGATCGACCGGCTGCGCGACGAGGCGAAGGCGGGATTCCCGGAGAAAGTCACGGCCTTCCGCAAAGACATGGCTGGTGCACGGACGCTACGGCCAGCCATGCCCGCGCTGTGGAGAAGCGATTCAGCGGATCCGCTACGCCGATAACGAGACAAACTACTGTGCCCGGTGCCAGACCGGTGGTAAGGTCCTCGCTGACCGCAGCCTGTCTCGGCTGCTGGGAGCGGACTGGCCGCGGACCCTCGACGAACTGGAGGCCCTCAAGCGGCGATGATGCACGTTGCGGAACACCTCTTGCAACCCCACCCGCCTTGTGATATCTAATGAGTATTCAAGTTTGCTCTTAGGAGCGAGCCTGAATTTCATGAAGAGTGGCTGAGGGACGGGCCCTGTGACGCCACGACAACCGGCTCAGGCAATCTGAGACATCGGTGTCAACTCTCTCCTGAAGTCGCCTCCAAACTTGGAGACGGCGGCGGGGAACATGAGATTCGGGGTGCAGGCTGTATCGCACTTCGCTGAATCCCAGTAGTACTGCAGTACCAGAAGTTTTGGCAGAGTTCGTCACGCGTGCCCGTGCATTTGTACCCATAGGGGGAAATCCCCGCTGGGTCCCGACGCTGCTCCTGAAGTTGGATTTCAGGAAACGAGGGGTCTCATGGCGCACGCCTATGAATTGCGATGTCGGGAATGCGGCAAGCGGTACGACAACGCGCCGCTTTCCATCTGCGACGAATGTTTCTCTCCCCTTGAGGTCCAGTGCGATCTCGAGGCTGCCCGCAACACCTTTACCCGCGAAGCCATCGCCCAGGGCCCTAGCAGCATGTGGCGTTACCAGGCGCTCCTGCCGGTGCCCGACGACTACGTTCCGGCCACTCCCGCAGGCTGGACGCCTCTGCTTCGCGCCCCTCGGCTCGCAGAGCGCATCGGCGCCAGCAATCTCTACATCAAGAACGACGCCGTGTGCCTGCCCACGCTGAGCTTCAAGGACCGCGTGGTCTCCGTCGCGCTGGCCAACGCCCAGATCTTCGGCTTCGACACGGTAGGCTGCTCATCGACCGGCAACCTGGCCAACGCCGTTGCAGCTCAGGCCGCGCGGCTGGGTCTCAAGAGCTACATCCTCGTGCCCGCCGACCTCGAGCCGGCCAAGATTCTCAACACCCAGGTCTACGGAGCGAAGCTGGTACGCGTTGACGGCAACTACGACCACGTCAACCGCCTCTGCTCGCAGATTGCGGACCGTTACAACTGGGGATTCGTCAACGTAAACCTGCGACCCTACTACGCCGAAGGCTCGAAGACCGTCGGCTTCGAGATTGCGGAGCAGCTTGGCTGGCGGCTCCCAGACAACGTCGTCGTTCCCATGGCTGGCGGCTCGCTCATCACAAAAATCCGCAAGGCCTTCAAGGAACTCATCGCGCTCGGCCTGGTCGAAGACAAGGAAGTCCGCTTCTTTGGCGCGCAGGCCACCGGCTGCTCGCCTATTGCGACAGCGGTCAAGACCGGCGCCGATCACATCGAACCGCAGCGCCCGTCTACCATCGCCCGATCGTTAGCGATCGGGAATCCGGCTGATGGCGTCTATGCAGCGCGCTGCATTCGCGAGAGCGGCGGCTGGGCCGAAGATGTCTCGGACGTCGAGATCGTCTCCGCGATCCAGGAACTGGCCGAGACCGAAGGCATCTTTACCGAGACCGCCGGCGGCGTCACCACCGCAGTCACTGCGCGCCTCTACGCGCACGGGCGCATCCGCCCCGACGAGCTTACCGTCACCTGCATTACCGGCAACGGTCTCAAGACCACCGACGTGCTGGCGGGCGCCTACGAGCAGGAAGCTCCTGTTCGTCCCCGTCTGTCCGACTTCGAAACTTATCTGGAGGAACAAAATGAAGAGCGAGAGCTCGTGTCCGGAGGTATCAGTGTCCGTTAGAGTTTTACTGCCCAACGCGTTTCAGAAGCACACCAATGGGGCGCGGGAGATCCAGTCTCACGCGGGCAATCTGCCTGAGCTGATCACCGACATCGAGACCAGCTTTCCTGCCTTGAAGACGCATCTTCGCGACGAGCAGGGACAGGTGCGCCGCTTCATCAACTTCTACGTCAACGAGGAAGACATCCGCTTCCTCGGCAACGAGAAGTACGCCTTCAAGGACGGCGATGAGGTGCTCGTCATTCCCTCTATCGCAGGCGGCTCCTTCGCGGAGGGCGAATCGCGCCTCGCGCAAACCCCTCGCACCACTTGCTGTTCCTATTGCGGTCAGGAAGACTGCGTCTGCTGCTGAGTCCGTTCACCGGCAGGTCGCAGGACGACTTGGGTAACACCCAGAATGCGACCTGTCCCCCGCTCCTGCGCAAAGATTACCAGCCGCACCTTCTGCGCCTGTGATCGATCAGGAAGAGCCACGCGGATTTCTCTGCTGAATCCATCGTTGAGCGAACCAACCTTTTCGATCACCCGCGCCACCGCTACGTGGGTCAGATGCCGACCTGAATTTTCCCCACGCGCCACGCTGGACTCATCGTGGTCATCGGCCAGCACAGCGTAGAGATCGGCGCGCGGAAGAGCCGCAACAACAGCGTTGGCCGTAACCGCGTTGCCGCTGAAGGCAGCGTTCATAATCGCGATTTCTGCCTTGGGTCGCTGCAGCGCGTCTTCCACGGCGCTGACAAGGCCGCGGCGATCGCTACCCACCAATCCCTTCGCACCATCGATCACAGCTTCGGGCGTGTAGGCGCTATCCTGCGAAAATCTTGTCGCGTATGCTTCCTGCCGCGCGGTCACCTCGTGCGAAGAGAAGGGGTCGCGCCAGCCATCGTGATCCCAGTAGTCGACGTGTTCGCTCAACACAATAACCTCAGCGCCCGGAATATTCTGTTCGCGGTCGATCGCCTGAAGGAGTGCATCCGCCGGAGGACAGCTCGAACAACCCTCCGAGGTGAATAGCTCGACCAGCACCGGCTTTCGCGCATCCGGGCCTGCGGCGCTGGCATTTGTCGTGAATCTAAAGCCCACGGCGATGGCGACAGCCGCAGTTACGGCCAACACCAGCGACTTCGCGATCCAGTATTGCTTCGTTCTCAGTCCCACAAATTCCTCGCGCGTCTATTTGATTTCCACATGAGCGCATAAGTTACAGTTCGTCGCGCCCGGTCCCCGGCATAAGCCGCAAGTGCAACAAATTTCAGGCTTGACGAGCGTGGCGTGGGCGTGGAACCGTGTTGCCGCACTATCCGGAGGCTGTATGGCAATTCTGTGGTGGATTATTGTCGGCCTGATCGCAGGCTGGCTTACCGGCAAGCTCATGAGCGGGGGCGGTTACGGCGCGCTCATGGATATTGTTGTCGGGATTGTGGGTGCCGTAATTGGTGGATTCATTATGCGCGCGCTGGGCTTCGCCGGATCGGGAGGAATGATCTACACGATCCTGGTCGCGGTGCTTGGAGCGGTAATCCTCACCCTGATCCTTCGACTCTTTACACGAGGGCGAACTTAGCTCGGATCAATAATGCGGCGCGGGTCCGACGTCATCCGCGCCACTTCTGGCCGAGGGGGAAGACCAGCTCCGCGACCGATGACACAGGATTTCCGTCCACTGTCGCGGGATGAAATTTCCAGCTCCTCACTGTGTCGAGGATCGTCTGGTCCACGCTGGTCCCGAGACCGTGGATCAGCTTTTCATCGAGCACCTCACCCAGCGCGCTCACGTTCACATCGACCACGACATTTTCGTCGGCCTTCGGCAGAAGTGATCGGTCGATAGGCGGGGTCGGCGAGTAGACCGGAAATGCCGGAGTCGCATCCTGATCGCCGTTGCCCATTCCGTTGCTCTGCGACTGTGAAGTGGAGCTGCCCGCGGGACTCGCCGCAGCCGTATTCGAAGCTTCCTGCGCATCCGGGTCGGGTTGCCTGTCATGCGGCGGGGTCACCGGGCTGTTCCGAGGAGTCATCTTCGCCGGCGTCACCTTCTCTGCACCGTGCTGATGCGTCCGCGCCACACCCCTGCCAACCGCGCTGTCCCAGTAAAGAACTGTCGCATGCTGGCCGCCTCGCGTGCTCACGGGCTTCACCTGCCAGGCATGGTGTGCGGCAAGAATCAACAACAGAAGGAGAACGCTGTGCGCGGTGATCGAGGTCCAGCTGGCGAAAAAAGACCAAACGCCCCTGCGTGTTGGAAGCTCTTGCAGCATTCGCCCTCCTGTCTCTTAGTGTGCATCAGGATGAGGCTGGCGGGAAGGGAATTGAGCTATTTGTGACCGGGGACGCTCTCACTCAGATCGCGCGCAGCAGGCGGCCGGGAAGAAAGATGATGGCCGCGACCAGGTCCAGTGCGCCACCGACAGCAATCCCCACCAGCCGGAACGGCAGCAGGAGCAACCACACGATCGGATACAGCACCACCGCCAGCAGAGCCAGCGGCCAGCACAGGAACAGAAGCACGCACCACAGCAGGAATTTGATCATCTTTGCGAAACCTACTCCACAAAGCTACGGGAGGATCGCGCAGAAAGTTCCCCGGCGAACAGGAACCTCAGAATCCCATGATGTTGTAGCCCGAATCGACGTAAATCACTTCGCCGGTGACCCCCGACGAAAGCTCCGAAGCCAGAAATGCGGCCGTGCTGCCTACTTCCAGTTGCTCGGTGTTCCGGTGCAGCGGCGCCCGGTCAGCATGGGCTTTCAGCATATCGCTCAATCCGCCAATACCGCGAGCAGCCAGCGTCTTGATGGGGCCTGCGGAGATAGCGTTCACGCGGATATTCTGTTTGCCGAGGTCGGCCGCCAGATACCGCACTGTCGCTTCAAGCGCGGCCTTGGCTACACCCATCACGTTGTAATGCGGAACGACCTTTTCCGCTCCGTAGTAGGTGAGCGTAATGATGCTGCCGCCGTCAGTCATGAGGGGAGCGGCGCTGCGGCTGAGCGCAATCAGCGAGTACACGCTCACATCGTGCGCGACGCGAAAGCCGTCGCGTGTTGTCTGGATGAAGTCGTTCTTCAGCTCCTCGGCCGGAGCGAAGCCAATAGAGTGGACCAGCGCGTCGAGCTTGCCGTAGCGCTCCTTGATCTGGGCGAATACGTGATGAATCTCTTCATCGTTTGAGACATCGCACTGGAAAGCTTCTGCGCCCGGCAGATCGGCGATCAGCTCATGCGCTTCGGACTTCATGCGTTCATTCTGGTAGCTGATGGCGAGCCGGCATCCGGCCTGTTGAAGCTTCTGGGCAATCCCCCAGGCGATGCTGCGTTTGTTGGCCAGGCCGAAGACGGCGGCGACGCGACCTTCAAGGTTGAGCATGGAACGTCCTTCCTCCAAACAAAGAGGATACCAGCGTCACGGGCTTCTGGATCTGGGTTCGCTTCTAGAGCGTCCGCTTGAACAGCGGAGTCGCAACCATTAGCGTCGCTATCCCAAATCCGAACAGAAACAGCAGATCCGTGCGGATCGCAGTAAAGCCGCCGTCTTTCAGCAGCACTGCCTTAAAGCCGTGAACCGCATACGTGAAAGGATCGACGACCGCAATCGCCTTCAGCCATGTGGGGAATCCTGTAATCGGAGAGATCGCTCCGCTGGGGAAGAACAGCAGCGTGTTCAGCACTCCGAACATCGCGCGCGGCACCAGCGGATCTTCGACGCGCACCATCATGAGGAACATCAGTCCGTTGAACGCGATCGAGGTTGACAGGATCAGCAACATAAGAAGCAGAGCAGATTCCGGGTTGAAGATGACGCCGAGCCCTGCCATCAGAGAGCCGATCACCGTCAGGCATACTCCGGAGAGCACCGCCTTGATCGTGCCTGCAAGATTCAATCCCAGCACCAGCTCAAGCCGCGTAATCGGAGTCACAAGGTAGCCCTCGTGTACGCCGCGCGCCTTGTCGTCGATATACAGCATGCCTCCGCCGATCATGACCGCCACGTACATAGCGAGCGTGACCGACCCCGCAAGCAGATACTTCATGTACTCGACGTAAGGATAAAGTTCGACAATCTCGAGCGCGATGTTCTGAACCACCTTGGGCTGAATGACCGGAGCATTCAACGCATCGACCAGCGACTGCATTTCGGACTCCAGAGCCCCGCTCATCGTCTGGTCGGAGTTGTCAACCACCAAGCCGATCGTCGGCGAATCGCCAGCGAGCACGCGCCGCGAGTATTGCGCCGGAATGATCACAGCGCCGTCGATCTTTCCCGTGCGCACGTCCTCGCGTGCCTGCTGCTCGTCTTTGTATGGAACCGTCGTAAAGGTGCGGATGTTCACCGCAATCGAGTCGAAGGCCTCGCGGATCTTCAGCGCCTGCGAGCCGCCATCGTAATCGACGACTGCCATCCGCGCCCCGCGAATCTTGCCGCCGAAGGCATTGCCGAGAACAAGCAGCTGCACCAGCGGAAGCGTCATCGATACCATCATTAGCGCCGGCGAGCGAAAGAATTTACGCATCTCGCGTTCAACAATCGCCATCATTCGATTCATGGCTGCATCCCCGGTCGCGGCGGCATCATGAATCCCACCGCCTTGACCTGTTCATCGCGGAGCTGGCGCCCCGTGTAGTGAACAAAAACGTCGTCGAGAGTCGTGGTCTGCACGCTCAGCGATTTGATAACTTCATCCCTGCCGACCGCCAGCTCGACGAGCTGAGTTGTCGTGAGCGACCCATTGGATGTGAGCAGCCGGTACATTCCGCTGCCATGCGACTCAACGCCGGTCACTCCCGCCAGCTTCTTCAACAGCTCAGGCCACTGATCGGATTCGTGCGTAAACTGGGCCTCAACCACGTTGGTTCCCGGCACGCTCGCCTTGAGAGCCATCGGACTATCGAGCGCAACCAGTTTTCCGTGATCGACGATAGCGATGCGGTCGCACAGGTGGTCGGCCTCTTCCATGTAATGCGTGGTGATCAGCATCGTAAGCTGGTGCGTAGTCTTGAGCCGGTCGAGCATCTCCCACACGGCCACGCGCGATACCGGATCGAGTCCCGTCGTCGGCTCATCCAGAAAGAAGATTCGCGGATTGTGAACCAGCCCGCGCGCAATCTCCAGGCGCCTGCGCATTCCCCCTGAGAGAGTCTTGGTCTGCGCGCCTCGCCACTTGGTCAGATCTACGGCCTCAAGCAATTCGTCTATGTTGCGTTTGCGCTGTGCTTTTGAAATCCCATAAAGCTTTGCGTAAATGGAAAGATTCTCTTCAACCGTCAGGTCGATGTCGCTGGTGAGCGCCTGGGGAATAACGCCGATCACCTGTCTGACCGCATCAGGCTCTTTCGAAACATCATGTCCGGCAACGATCGCTTTGCCGCTGGTAACAGGAATGAGCGTTGTCATCATGCGGATGAGCGTGCTCTTACCCGCGCCATTGGGTCCGAGCAGGCCGAAGATCTCTCCGTCGCGCACGTCGAAGGTTACGTGGCTCACGGCTTCGAAGTCGCCGTAGCGCTTTACAATATTTTCGACGGCGATCGCCGAAGCTGGGGCGGTGGAGTTCACGGTTTCACCAGCTTGTCTTTCGGAATATAGACTTCCGCGATCATGCCCGGCACATATTTCATCCCGGGATTGTCAATGAGCAACTTCAGCTTGATGGTCTTGATGTCGCGCTTGCGGCGGCTGACGTCGCGCTGCGTGGCAAAGTCGGCCTCCACCGATTTCGCGATCACCTTGCCTTGAATCGTCGCGCCGCTCGGCATAACTACCCGCAGAGTGTCGCCCAACTGTACAGAGTCGGCTTCAGTCTCAGGCAGTGGCGCGTAGACCCAGGTCTGAGTCAGATCGGTAATGGTTATGATCGGGGTTCCAGCGGCAACCACTTCACCCTGCCGTGCCGCCCTGACGTTCACCTTGCCCGAGATAGGCGACACTATGCGCGAATAATCCAGTTGCACTTGCGCCTGGTTCAGCAACGCATCAGCATTATGCATTTGACTGCGCGTGGCATCCACGGCCTTCGCCTGCGCCTGCGCCTGAATGGTGTTCGCCTTCGCTACCTTGAGCGAAGCTTCCGCAGCGCTTACGTTGCCTTGTGCTGTGTCTACCGCAGCCTTCGCTGCGTTGAGCGATGTCACAGCTTCATCCCGCGACTGAGCGCTCATCACTCCCTGCCTCGCCAGCGCGACCGTTCGCGACGTATCGGCCTCCTGGTGCTCATATTGAGCCTGAGCCTGCACGAGAGCGGCTTTTGCCGCACTCAATTGTGCTTCAGCATTCGTTACTTGGCTGGATGTGCTGCCGCGCATCTGGCGCTCGGTGTCGCTGGCTTGCTGCAGCATGTATTGCTGGCTGTTGGCCGTCGCGGCTGCGGCGTTGCGTGCTGCCGCCAGATCGTCACTCTGAATTATGGCTATCAGCTGGCCAGTCTTTACGTCGTCACCTTCGTCGACGGTAAGGGTCTGTATCCGGCCCGGTATGCGCGAGCTCACGATGACTTCATTGGCATCGACCGTGCCAATGAGTTGCAGATCCTCCGAGTGCTGCGTCGAAAAGAGATACCACGCCAGTCCGATGAGCGCGAGTATTCCGAGCAAAAGAAACACGCGGTTGCGGGCATTCATACGTACTTTCTCCAAACTTGATCCTTCTTGATTTGCGGCATGGGCGATTCCGCGAGCACGCGCTTCGCCAGCTTCGCGCCGTGTGCGCGGTCAACAAACAAGGCACTCCCCAGAAACCGGACGGCTGCCGAACGTCTCTTTTCGAGGACCGCCTTGTCGAAAGGATCAAACGGCAGAGCCAGCCGCACCATCGGCGCGCTCAAAAAATAAAAGACGTTTGCGCCCAGCATGGAATACACAACCTGCAGCCAATCCAGCTCACACAACTCTCCGGTTTTGATCCCCTCCTCAACCGTCTCCTGGAGCTTCGCCAGCAGCGGCTTGAAGACCTTCTTAACCAATAGGGCGACTGCTCCGCTCTCCCCGCGTCGCAGGCGGACCATCTCCTGCTGCAGAAGGCTCTGAAATTCGTGCTGGGTCAGAATCCGGTCGAAATGGCTCAGCGCGGAGCGCAGCAAGCGTTCTCCCGCGCTGTGCCCGGGATCAAGCGCGGCAAGCGTGCGCTCGACAACCGCGCTGGCGATTTCTTCGAATGCCGCGGTATAAAGCCCCTGTTTGCTCTTGAAGTAGTAGTAGAGCAACGCCTTGTTAACCCTTGCTGACTCGGCGATGGCGTCGGTGCGCGCTCCCGCGAAGCCATGCGCGCTGAATTCGTGAATCGCGGCGAAAAGGATGTTCTTGCGCGTCTGATCGGCGCGGTCCTGACGGATTGGTATGGTTCTGTTCGTCATTAATTAACCAGTCAGTTAAAATCATATCAGTCCACTGAAACACGGGCTCGTCGAAATTTCGTCTATTTCGGCGCTTCGGTGCGAAGCGCTAAGTTGACTCCAGCCCCCATGTTGCTTAATGTGGCTTCCTGAATCGATGAAGAATCCTCAGGTGTTTTCAGGACCCGCCAAGGTTTCCGACAAACCAAAATCGGCGATACCTCTACCGTCCATGCACGGCCTCGGTGTGCTGTGCGGCATTGCTGCGGGAGCCTGGCTGGGCGCAGCGGAGGCTCCAACCAAGCTGGTGACAGCCGGCCTCTCTCCGTACACCATTTCTCTCTGCATGGTCGCCGGAGTCTTCGTGGCCCGCTGGACATTTCCGACGTTGCTGCGCGGAACGGGATACGTCTTCGAAGACCTGCGCGCCAAGCCGCACCTGATTGCGTGGGCAATACTCGCCGGCGCTCTATGGGCTGTCGCCAATACGCTGACTGTTTTTGCAATTCGCGATGTCGGGCTCACCATTGCCTTTCCTCTATGGAACGCCAACTGTCTCGTCGGCCTCCTCTGGGGAATCCTGCTGTTCAATGAATTGCGGGGCGCCTCGGCAGGGAACTGGATAAAAGTCGTTGTCGGCTCCCTGGCGATTGTGGGCGGCGCGACCATGCTCGGGCTCAGCACCATCCGTTCGGCAAACGCATCCTCGACGCACGCCGCAGCCGGAGTTGCCGCCGCTCTGGGAGCCGGCCTGCTGTGGGGAACCATGTATGTGCCCTACCGCAAAGCGTACCTGAGCGGCATGAATCCTCTGTCGTTTGTCACCATCTTCACCGTCGGCGAACTGGGAACCATGCTTGCACTCTCTGTGGGCCTCGCCGGCGGTTTCCACTCCGTCGCCGTCGAGATTTCAGCCGCGCGGCACTTTGTCTTCTGGCTTTTCCTTGGGGGATTCTGCTGGGTCATCGGCGATCTCTTCCAGCAATACGCCACGAAGTATATCGGCATCGGCCGGGGTATCCCGCTCTCCAATACCAACCAGCTTTGGGGAATGGCCTGGGGCGCACTCGTATTCGGCGAACTAGCCGGGCTTGATCGCTCGCACCAGCTGGTCATCGTCGCGGGATCAGCCGTGATGATCCTTGGTGCGCTGGCCATCAGTACTGCCGCAGCGTCTGCCGAGGAGCATCACTCGACCAGTCAGGCGCTGATGCGCGAATGCAATCGCTACAACCTGGATTACCACCGCGCTCTGATGGCGCAGGCGGGCGTGGAACACGAAAGCCAGGCTGCTTCCAGAAAACGCTGGTGGGATTACCTTATCGTTGCCATTGCGATTGCTCTGTTCGCGTGGCTCGCCACCGGCGCTACGATGCCTCCACTGGCCATGAACATGAGCTGGGCCGCAGGGTTGTGCGTGATTCTCGCTGTCCTGCTCCTCGCAGGCGGCTGGACCTTGTGGAAGCGAACGAGGTTTTTCTAGCGAAAACGCCGGCTCACCAGGCGATCTTCGCCGGGAAAAACTCAGCGAAGAGATCGTCGTAGTAAGGCTTGATCGCCGCGACGTCGGGACGCGCCAATCCCTTCGAATACAGATCGTAGGGATTGAACCTCAGCACCCACTTCTGGAACATTTCCTCGTCGCGCGCGGTCATCAGGTGTCTGTAGGCACAATGTTGGTGCGCTGCGTAAAAGGAGTGGTAACGAAGCATATAGATCGCCTCTTCCGGCAGATAAGGCTTCATTACGTGGGCGATGTAAGCGTCATGTCCCCACGACATATGGACCTTATCGAGGCCGCAATTCGGCTCATAGATGCCGTAAAGCGTCTGGTACTCCGGCACCTTCGTATCCGGGTTGTTGGCGAAATATTCCGGAAAAACGATCTTGTCCGAGTAAGCACATCCCACCGGGAAGGTATCTCCAACTACCGCCCACTGCGGCTCTCCATACAGGCACAGAACTTTGCCCAGATCGTGCGCGAACGCGGCCGCTACCATCCATCGCGGATGGCAGTCCCGGCGCACTGCTTCAGAGGTTTGCATCAGATGCTCGATCTGAGTCAGGTCGGTATCGGGATCGCTGTCGTCGACCAGTGTGTTCAGGAAGTCCGCCGCTTCCCAGATCGACCTTTCGCCCTTATTCAGCGCGAAATACTCGGCTTCCTTGGAGAGCACGAAGTCGAGGGTCTGGTTCTCGTGGTTAAGCTTGTAGAACTCGGCGACCGTCGGCACGACCTTAGCGTCGTAGTTGCGAAATTCAGCCTCGCTCTTGCCTTCTTTGTAGCGTCCGCTCACAAATTCATCCCACTGCTCTTCGATCTGCGCTGCCTGCGCCACTTCAACCGGGTTCAACGTGGTGTTCATGAATTAACCCTCCGCGGACGGGAGACTGCTGTGAGGTCCACCTGTTTGAAAACTAAACCTCGCTCCGAAAAATGGCAACGATTACCCAACGTTTCGCGTGCTGCCTTCGGGTAAAGTGTAGGCTGCACTCAAGGGTGGCTTGCGGCTCAGCCAGTTGCGGCAGAATCTCGGAGGTAATCTGTTGCTCAAAGCGATTTTGACCGATCTACAGTTCTGGATACCGGTGGCGGTGCTGGCCGTCGGAGTTGTGCTGCTGGCCTGGCTTCGCTGAGCAGCCTCTCTCATCACGATAGTTACGTTTGTGTGAACTATGTGCTTGTTTGTACGTGGTTTGCTCGCTAGTCTTGACTTGGGTAGCAAATGACGTCAAGCAACACTCAATCGGGGGGCACGGGCCGCTTTCCCCCGATATTGCGGCTCGCTGGCATTGGCCTCTTGCTTGGCCTGCTTTCCTACTGCGCCCTCCTGCTGAATATGCGTTCCGGCGGCATCACGATATTGTGGCCGTCGAACGGGCTCCTTCTCGGAGTCTTGCTCCTGACTCCTCGCAGACAATGGCCCGCGTATCTGGCGGTTGGATACCTGGTCGACGTCGGCATCAATCTTAGTCTCGCGAATCCCGCGCCAATCTCGATCTATCTGGCCGGCTGCAACATGGTCGAAGTTCTGGTTGCAGCATTTCTTCTTTATCCGGTGCTTGTACCCGCTCCGGACCTCACTCGCAAGCGTCAACTGGTCTTCTTACTGGGGTACGGTGTAATTCTGGCCCCGGCGATCGCGGCCTTCCTCGCGTCACTCACTCTACAGCGCTTCCACACGAATCAGATGGCGCACACCTTCCGGCTTTGGTTTACTGCCGACGCGCTTGGCATCTCGACCGTCACTCCCTTTTGCCTGTCCCTGGTCGAGAGCAAGTATTTTTCGAAGCAGTTCCTGCCCCGACTGGCCCCCCCTCTAGTTCTTCTTTGTGCGGTGACGATCTACGTTTTCTGGAGAACAGACGTCCCGCTTCTGTTTATGATTCTCCCCTGTCTGATCCTGATGGGCCTGCGCCTGGGCTTGGCGGGCTCGTCTCTGGGGTTGCTCATGGTCTCGGTAATTGGCGGATACTTCACCACCGGCGGACGTGGGCCGACTATGCTCATGCGAGCAGGGTCACAGGAACAGCACATTATTGCCCTCCAGTTCTTCATCGCTGTTTCGATGCTGTCCGTCTATCTTCTTGAAGTCGTCATGGCCGAGAGCCGGCGTCTCCAAAAGAGTCTGCAGTCCAGTGAAGCGTATTTCCGCCTGCTGGCCGAGACCTCCCGTGACGTAATCGTGCTTACCGATCTGGAAGGAGCGCGCCGCTACGTCTCGCCGGCTGCCGCCGAACTACTGGGATGGTCGCCCGAAGAATTGCTGGGTGGCAGCTACCGCGATCTCGTTCACCCGGACGACCTCGGTGAGTGGAAAAGCCTGCTGGCCGACAGCGGCACCGGAACCACAGGAAAAATCCTGCAATATCGTTGCCGCAAAAAAGACGGCAGCTATCTGTGGATGGAATCCAACCTGCGCCTTTACCACGATCCGACTACGGGGACGCCCTTCGGATTCGTGAACGTTGTGCGCGATATTTCCGGGCGTAAGGCTGCCGAAGAAGATCTTGAAAAGGCCTTTCGGTTAGTCGAAAGCCTGGCCAGCCTCGACGGCCTCACCGAGATCGCCAACCGGCGCCGGCTCGATCAGGTACTGGAACACGAGTGGCGGCTGGCCATCCGCACCGTTTCTGACATCTCCCTGCTGCTGATCGACGTGGATCACTTCAAGGCATACAACGACATCTACGGCCACCTCGCCGGCGACGATTGTCTCCGCCGCCTGGCGAAGGTAATTCTCGAAATGGTCGCCAGACCTTCAGACCTGGTCGCGCGCTACGGCGGCGAGGAATTCGCGGTGGTCTTGCCCAACACCCCTCCGGCCGGCGCGATGCAGGTCGCCGAGCGGATACGTTCCGCAGTTCAGGAGTTGAACATGCCGCACGAGGGAAATCGGCACCGTGTTGTCACGGTAAGTATCGGTTGCGCAACCCAGACGCCGGAAATGGACTCGAAGCTCGACGGCTTGATCGACGCCGCTGATCACGCCCTTTACCGGGCCAAGAACGCTGGTCGGAATGCGATCGAATGCGCCGGTCCTCAGGAGATCGCCGGTGACGAGATATTGGAGCCGCACGACTCAAACAGCGCCTGAAGGGCGGGTCTTTTCTGCGAGGCTGGTCACCCGCCGAGGTCGATCAACTCGACCTGTTCAATTGACTGCCCCAGAAACCGCGAGCCAAGATTGCGGAATTTCGCAACCGAATCTGTCACGTAGAAGCGGCGACGATGCGGTTCGCCATTCGGATGCCACGGACTTTCCGGCAGGCACAGTGCAGCCGTAACTTGTGTAGCCGTCGCTTCTGCGGAATCGATCACACGGATCGAGGAAGGCAGCGCCCGCGCGAAGTTCGCGCGGAGCAGAGGGTAGTGGGTGCACCCGAGCACCAGCGTATCTGGCTCGAATCCCGCTTGTGTCGACTCCTCAAGCAGTTCGGAGAGGTAAATACGCAGCACTTCTTCAGTTACGGGATGCTCGACCCAGCCTTCCTCTACCAGCGGCACAAGCAGCGGAGCTGCTTTTTCGATGACGCGCAGGCCGCGCTGCCTGCATGCGGCGGAGTAGGCGTGGCTCTCGACCGTGGCTGCAGTGGCCATCACCAGCACATCGCCTGTCCCCGTGGAAGCCTCGGCGGCATTCGCTCCGGTTTCGATCACGCCCAGGACCGGCACTGGAACCGCAGCCCGGATCGCGTCAAGAGCCAGTGCCGAGGCGGTGTTGCAGGCGATCACCAGGTAATCCGCCTGTTGTTCCTCCACCAGAAAATGAGCGCTGGAGACCGCGTAACGCGCGACTGTAGCCTGCGACTTGGCTCCGTAAGGCAGACGGGCTGTATCTCCGAGATAGACATAGTCCGCACCCGGCAGCCGTTCGAGGAGAGCCCGCAGGACAGTGAGGCCTCCGAATCCGGAATCGAAGACGCCGATGTTCAATTACCGACCCCCGCGGGGACTGTTTCCGCAGCCAAATAAGTGCGCGTGAGGTCCGCGTGCCCGGCAAGTGTCTCCTGCTGGCGGCCGTCGATGAGAAAACGAACCTGCGTAATCTCTGGGAGGTTGGCGTGGAGCGTTCCGATCACCGCAAGCAAGGTCAGCGTCTCCGGTTCAATCCCGGAGGGATGCGACTGGGCGAAGGCAGCGCTGAAATTAACCACGGCCATCTTCCCAGTGTTTCGTTGTCCGGCGGCCTGGGGCACCGGCATCAGAAAGACCTCGTCGATGTCAGGAGCATGGGGCTTTCCGGCGCCCGGGGCGCTCTCCTTGCCAGTTCTCGCACCCCCAAGCGGGTGAGTGGACTTCGGGTCGTGAAATGTCTCCAGCAGTGTTTCCAGTAGAACCCGTGCACGCGCCCCGTCATCCTGGGGCAGGGGCAGATTCCGCTGGCTTTCGGCAATCGAGTTATCTAGGTCATTGGGGATGAGCAGCGTTGCCGGGGTCGGAGGGACTCCAACCGGTTCGACAGCCGGAGTCGGACCCTGCGCGCCACGGAGCCGGTCCTCAGCGCGCTCGCGCAGCCGGATCAGGACAGCAGCCATCACAACCGCAGCCAGCAGCATGGAGAAGAAGAGGATGCGCTGTGCCTTGGAGATCACGGCTGCTGCCTCCAGTCGGTGCGCCACTCGTCGATGGCGGCGGTCAGAGCATCGAGAATCGTCCGCTGGTAAGCGGTATCCGTGAGTGGCGTGGCCTTCGTTGTTGCTCCTGCCGCCAGCGGAGCCACTTCCACCGCGACCGCCGGACAGGTCAGGCTATCCATGGGCTGCAGAAAGGTGCGGCCAAGGCTCACCGGGATCTCCGCATGCGCCAGCGCCGAATCGATCTCCGACGAGAGCTTTAAACTCTGCGTGACGTATGCCGATTGCGCCGTCTGCCACGGCAGGAATCGCGTAATCGGAGTTGGCGCGAGCGACGAAGTGTAGAGATGCACCCCACTTCCGGTAGCCGTGGCGTGAATAAGGATGCACGCTGCCGCGGGCGTGTGGTTAGCTGTTTCGGCGCGGTTGGTTGGGGAGGGATTGATGTCTGAGTCGCGGGTGGTGACGACTCCGATTCCATGAGCCGAGAGCATGGAGCGAAGCCGCATCGCCAGACTCAGCGTGATGTCCTTCTCCAGTAAATGGTCGGAAATGCGGGCTCCGGTGTCATTGCCACCATGAGCGGCATCCACCACCACCAGGAACCGCGGTGCCACATTGGGATTCACCGGCGCGGGAACCGAGGGCACAGGCGGAGCAGGCGGCACCGGAACAGCCGGCTGGGTCTGCTGGGCAATGCCGGTTGCCGACAAGAGCAACGGCACCATCGCGAGACTCAGAAAGCTGCGCTGCGCAGCCTCAGTCCAACGCATAGATCGCCAGACCGCTGAGAAGTTTAGGGAAGAAGTCAGTCGATTTCTGCGGCATTACCTCGCCCGCAAATGCGACCTCCCGAAGCTGGTCGAGGGTGACCGGGTTCATCAGGAATGCGGCGTTTGCTTCACCATCCTCGACCTGTTCCATGGCCTCAGCCGCGTCGCGCACATACCGCACGTTGCTCTGCTCGCGGATGGCTTCCGCCGTTATTCCGAGAAGCCGTTCAAGGACCAGCCCATGGAGCTGCACGACATCGAGCTGGCGCTGCCGTTCGGAGACATCCTTCAGAGCGCCGTCAACAGCCTCGGATTTAGCCAGCATCAGATGGCTTCCGCCGCTTGTAACGGCAACAAACACTGTCCGGTCCTTGATCGAAGCCAGGCGAGCCATGATTGCTTCAGGATCGTTCGCTTCAGGATTGTCCGTAGACAGCGGTTCAATCTCAAAATAATCTCGGGCGCGCGTCAGGAACTCCGAGGGAACAAAGCCTTTCAAACTATGCACCACACGATGCGTCGGCAGGATCACCAGTCCTTCGGAATCCATGTTGACAAAGGTCATCATGGCTGCCGCTTCCGGATACGGCGGCTCGGGCATCATGTAGGAATTGCGCCTCGCTGTCGACGAAACAGCCGGAGCCCGCTCACGAGAATAGTTGAGAGCCGTCTCATATCTGTGGTGGCCGTCCGCGATGATCAGCTTCTTGTCTTCGAGGGCTGCCGTGAGCATCTTGATCGTATTCGGGTCGCTCACTCGCCAGACGCGATGCAGAACCTCGTACTCGTCGGTCACCTCGATATCCGGCGCTGCCGTTGAGTCGAAGAGCAGACGTTCGGCGCTCAGGCCGGGATCGGAGTACAGCATGAAGATCTGGCCGAAATGGGCGCGGGTGTGGCGCAGCAGGTTCAGCCGGTCGCTCTTGGGTTTGGATAAAGTCTGCTCGTGACGGAAAACGACTTTCTGGGCATAGTCGTACAGTTCGCCGAGGGCGATAAATCCGCGGCGCTCCAGAGTTGAACCAGCCGATCCGGGGACGGTAAAGCGCTGAGAATAGGCGAACACACAGGGCTCGTTCTCCTGCGTCAGGACGCTGTTTCGGCGCCATGACGCAAAATCGCGCGCTGCCCGCGTATAGACGTCACCGTCGGAGGCCGAATCAAAGAGTTCAGGCAGTCCCAGGATGATCCGCACCAGGTTATACGGACTGCGCTGATAGTAGGCTTCCTGCATCGCTGGTGTGATCTTGTCGTACGGCTGGGTTAATACGTCTTCCAGTCGGACCAGCGACGGGTTGTAGCGAAGGGCACGAAATGGGTAGACACGGGCCATGCAATGCGATGGGTCGTACAAGTCGGACTCCACGTGAGTCCGGTGATGATTGCCAAAGGATCCTGCCCGATTGTAAATCAGCAACGCGATTCGAGTTGCGCGAGGCGCAGCAGGGAACCGCGGCGGTTACCGAACGTATTCCCGTGTTGATACAACCGTTGTGACAGCACGAAAGAAGCGGGCGCAAGGACTTCCGCAGCGTGCTAGGATGCAAGTCACCAGCAGCCGCAACGATTGCAGCACTGTCCGTTGTTGATGTTCTGATTTGTGAGAGAGCTCGACGCAGGAACGTGGAACCAAGAGCAATGATGGCTACTCAGAGCCCGGCCCCCATATCCACCAGCGTCAGTTCGCCGGCTCGCAGACGCCGCAACCGATTTGTCTTAACGCTGTTCGCAGCGTCCGCCCTCTTCATGTTGGCCCCTGTCCTGATGCCGGCTACCGCCGGCGCGCAGGAGGACCCGCTCAGCACGGTTCACGTGCAGCCGCCTCCGCCTGAGCCAAGTAAGGAGCCGGCGCCCCTCGAAGGCCCCACGGCGTTAAAGTCCACCCGAGCCGGAGAGAAGATTCGCGTTAATGTGAACCTGGTGCTGGTGCCGTTGACCGTTACCGATCCAATGGACCGGCTTGTGACTGGACTGGAAAAGGAAAATTTCTTCATTTACGAAAACAACCATCTTGAAACGATCAAGTCGTTTTCGACCGATGACGCGCCGGTATCCATCGGTGTAATCTTCGACCTCAGCGGCAGCATGAGCAACAAGGTGATTCGCGCACGTGATTCCATCCTGGAGTTCATGAAGACGTCCAACCCCCAGGACGAGTTCTTCGTTATCGGCTTCAACGACCGTCCTGAGCTGATCGAGGACTTCACCTCATCGGTCGACCAGATTGAGGCCCGTCTGGCCATCGTGAAGGCCGAGCACCGCACTGCTCTGCTCGACGCAATCTACTACGGCCTCAATAAGATGAAGCAGGCAAAATACGAACGCAAGGCGCTGCTCGTGGTTTCTGACGGCGGCGACAATCGCAGTCGCTACACCGAAGGCGAAGTGCGGGCGGTGGTACGCGAGTCGGGTGTGCAGATCTATTCCATCGGAATCTTCGATCCCTACGCGGCCACCACCGAGGAGCGGTTAGGCCCGCTCCTGCTGAACGACATCAGCGATGAGACCGGTGGACGCCTGTTCCGCGTCGACGATGTCGCGGAGATGGGCGACATTGCAACCAAAATCAGCGCTGAACTGCGCAACGAATACGTGATCGGTTACAAGCCGGACAACGACAAGCATGACGGGAAGTGGCGTAAATTGAAGGTGAGGCTGGTGCCTCCGGCAGGACTGCCACAGCTCACAGTCCATGCCCGTACCGGATACTATGCGCCCTTGCAGTAATCGTCATTTCTTAGCAGAAGTTTTTACACTGGGCATCCTTTTCGTGGCCCCGCTCTCCCTCGCGGCGCAGAATGCGTCCGCGCCGCCCGTTGCTACGCCTAAATCCGCGGCCGCCCGGGCTCTTGCCGGCGAAGCGCCCCTGCCTCCCACGCAGACGCAGACAGCCCCCGCCCAGAAGCCCGAAACCCAGCCTTCACTGAATGTAGACCGCGACCCTGTCCTCTCCCCCGACGCCGAGGACAATGAGCCGGTCAGCCCCGACCACCCCGGCTCGCCCAATCGCGGCGCCCAGACCCTGGAGCGCGGACCGCATGGCGGTTTCACCCTGAAGCGCAACGTGGATGAGGTGGTTCTCAACGTCACGGTACTCGACGAAGGCGGCCATCTGGTGACCGACCTCAAGAAGGACGACTTCAAGATATTTGAAGACGGCGTCCCTCAGACCATCGCGTCCTTCCAGCACCAGGACATCCCAGTATCGATGGGCATCATCATCGATAATTCGGGTTCGATGCGGGACAAGCGTGCCGCCGTTAACACAGCCGCGCTGGACCTGGTCAAGGCCTCGAACCGCGACGACGAAGCCTTCATCGTCAACTTCTCCGACGAAGCTTTCATCGACCAGGACTTCACCTCCGACATCGGCAAGCTTCGTGACGGCCTCGCTCACATCGATTCGAAGGGTGGCACGGCGCTCTATGACGCTGTGGTTGCCTCCGCCGACCAGCTTGGCGAAGAACGCCAAGCGCCCCAAACAGGCCCTGCTGATCATTACCGACGGCGAGGACAATGCCTCTACCTTCAATCTCGAGCAGACCATTCGCCGGGTGCAGGATCTGCAGGGGCCCGTAGTCTACTCGATCGGCCTGCTGTTCGGGGACGAGGGGGGCCGTGAATCGCGGCGTGCCAAGCGCGCCCTGAAACTCCTGTCGGATGAAACCGGCGGAATCCCGTTCTTTCCCAAGTCGCTGGCGGACGTCGACACGATCGCCGCTGAAGTAGCCCGCGACATACGCAACCAGTACACCATCGGCTACCACTCGACCAAGCCGCCCTCGCAGGGCGGATATCGCGTCGTGAAGGTGGAGGCTCACGCCCAGGGCCACGGCAAGCTCTTCGTCAGAACGCGAAGCGGCTACTACCCCAAACCGGTGGCGCCGGAATCGAAGTCGGCCCAGGCTCAGTAAGCTGATTAAAAGGCGACTACGTGGGGATGATGCGTCTGCGCCGAGGATGGAAGCACTGGTGAGTGCTCAGCCAGCACCACACGGTTGCGGCCCAGATGCTTGGCTTCGTAAAGAGCACGATCTGAAAGGCTTAACAGCTGTTCCAGGGAGTCGCCGTTGTTAGGGTAGACCGCGACCCCGATAGAAATCGTCACTTCGCGCAGCGCCTCGCCGCGGTGATAGATGCGCAGCTCGCTGACCATGTGCCGGATGGATTCAGCGCGAACCAGGGCATCCTCGGTTCCCAACTCGGGCAGGATCGCGACGAACTCCTCGCCGCCATAGCGGCACACCGTATCCTCGCTGCGGACCGCCTGCCGCATCACCCCGGCGACCTCCCTCAGTACCACATCGCCGGCCTCGTGGCCGTAGGTGTCGTTGAGCTGCTTGAAGTGGTCGATATCGAGCATCAGCACAGCAAGAGGTTTCTGGTGGCGCACTGCACGCCGCAGCTCGCGATCGAGAGCGATCTCCATGAAACGCCGGTTGAACAGGTTGGTCAGGCTGTCGCGAATCGACTGGTGCTCCAGGATGGTGCGCAGGTTGAGACCGGCGATGCGGATCGAAGCCAGCTCGACCATCTGTTGCAGAGCCCTCAGGTTGGCGTCCACCATCGCCGCGATTCCCGACGAACCGCATTCCACGTAGACCATTCCCAGCGTCTCTCCGTGCGCCGCCAGCGGCAGGCAGATGTAGTTTTCCGGTGGCTTGCCGCCGAAATGCGTGCAGTGCACCTCGGACTGGCCTGCCCGGCGCCAGCGCATCCGTCCCGAGCGCAGCCCGCAACAGGCGTCGGGAGCGAAGCCATCCAAGAGTGTGGTTGACCCGTTCCACGTGGCTTCCACCTCGACCATTTGCCGTGATTCGTTGATAAAGCAAATGCCGCCGGTTGTTCCCGGAAGCAACTGCGCAAGATAGCGCACGGCTGAATGCTGCGCCTGGTCGGCGTTCATGCAGAGCTGCAATTCATCCCGGGCCCCGGTCAGCAGATCCGATTCCCGCGCCTGGCGTTCCAGCGCGCGAATTGTCCCGGCGAGCTTATCATTCGTCTCCGACAGGCGTTGTTCGTATTTGCGGCGATGCAGCGCATCGCGCAGCAGTAACCCGAACAGCACCAGCACCACCACCAGCGCAAGCACGGTGAAGCTTACGCTGATCAGCAGACTGCGCGAGGCATTGAGCTTCGCCGTCTCCGTGCGGAGCGCAAGCAGTTCGCGTTCTCTTGCCTGCATCAGGCTCAGGGTCTCTCGGGCAGCGAGCAACTGTTGGCTTGGAAATTTCGAGTCCGTGCCGAATACGTCGAAGGTTTTCACCAGGTCGGCGGCCTGCTTTTCCAGCACCTGGGCACGGGCCACCTGCGCCGGGTTATCGCTCACCACCTGCTGCAGATGCAGCGCGCTCGAGTAGAAAGTAACGACGCTGGACTGCGCATTGCGAAGGTTGCTTTCATCGTGAGTCAGCAGATAAAGCTGCAGATTGGGCTCGATCCGGTCGAGTCTCTGTGTCTCCTGCTGCAGGTCGGAGATAACAGACTGCGAGTGTTCCAGCCAGTCACGTGATTCGTTGAGCCGCCGCGCCGAGCCATAAAGCAGCCATCCGGCCGTCCACACGCAGATGGAAACCCCAATCGTCGCCAGCACCAGCATGGAAACTGCCTTGCTTTTGCCTGCGGATATGGATGGGGTTATCGGCAAAGTAATTCCTCGAGCGGATATCTCCGCGAGAGATCCCTTCGTAGTTAGAGCGTGTTAGCAAGAGATTACAGGACCATCATGGGAAACCCAAGCAAAAACAGGGCTCGGGATGCCGGAAGTAACCCGCGAAACGCGCCATCCGCCTGCTACACTAAGGAGTTTTGTTATGAGTGGATCAAGCGCCGTTCAGCAGACTGGCATGGCCCTGCGGGTCGCCGAAGACATTACCGAATTGATCGGCCAGACCCCGATGCTGCGGCTGCGCAGAGTCGCCCGGCCAGGCTGGGCCGCCGTCTACGCCAAGCTTGAGTTCCTGAATCCCGGAGGCAGCGTCAAAGACCGCGCCGCCCTGGGAATGATCCTCGACGCCGAGCAGCGGGGGATACTCAAGCCCGGCTCCACGATCGTCGAGGCGACCGCCGGCAATACAGGTGTGGGGCTGGCCCTTGTCGGCGTGAACCGCGGTTATCGAGTGGTGCTCTTTGTCCCCGAGGGCTTCGCCGAGGAGAAGTGCATCCTGATGCGCGGTTTCGGAGCCACCGTCGTGCGCACCCCGGAGGCGGAAGGGCATGAAAGGAGCCATCCGCCAGGCGCAGGTCCTGGCCGGGAACGATCCCAACGCCTTTGCCGCCCTCCAGTTCGATAATCAGGCCAATCCCCGCTTCCACCACGACACCACCGCCGTCGAGATCTGGGAACAGATGGACGGCCGCATTGACGCCTTCGTGGCCGGCGTAGGAACCGGCGGAACCTTCTCCGGGATTGCTCAGTTCCTGAAGGAACAGAATCCGGACATCCTCACCGTCGCGGTCGAAACCCAGGGGTCCGTCCTTCAAGGCGGCGAACCTGGCCCCCACAAGGTGGAGGGGATCGGAGCCTCGTTTGTGCCCAGAACCTTCGACCGCTCGGTGGCCGACGAAATTGTGATGGTGCCGGATGAACCGGCGTTCGCCATGGTTAAGCGCCTCGCCGCCGAAGAAGGACTTGCTCGCCGGATCAAGTTCCGGCGCCATCGTCCACGCTGCCCTGGCCGTAGCTGAACGCCTCGGCCCCGGAAAGCGCGTGGCGACGATCATCGCCGATTCAGCCGAGCGCTATCTTTCCAAAAACATCTTCAACGAAGATTAAGCGGCTTCCCCCGCCAACTTCACAAGTGAGGTCCAGCTTGACGGATTCAACCAGCCATCCCCACGGCTTCGCCACTCGCGCCATCCACGATGGACAGCATCCCGATCCGCTGACCGGCGCAGTCAACGTGCCCATCTATCTCTCCTCGACTTATGCACAGGAGGAGATCGGCAGCCACAAGGGTTACGAATACTCCCGCGTGTCGAACCCTACTCGCGACGCGCTCGAGACGAATCTTGCCTCTCTTGAAGGCGGCTCCAGCGCCCACGTTTTCTCGAGCGGCATGGCCGCCATCATGGCCATGATCACCATGTTCCGCAGCGGCGACCACGTCATTTGCGGAGAGAACGTCTACGGAGGAACGCCGCGCCTCTTCAACCAGATCGTTACCCGTTACGGCATTGAGTTCAGCTACGTCGACACCTCCGATCCGGAGAACGTCCGCCGCGCCATCCGGCCATCGACAAAGCTGGTCCATATCGAGACGCCGACGAATCCCATCATGACGCTGACCGACATTCGCGCCGTCGCCGACGTGTGCCATGAGCGCGGAGTGGAACTGGCTGTCGACAACACCTTCATGTCGCCGTATTTTCAGCGCCCGATTGAACTCGGCGCTGATATCGTCATGCACTCGACGACCAAGTTCCTCAACGGCCACAGCGATGGCCTGGGCGGCGTCCTGGTCGGCACGAAACCGGAGCACAAGGAGAACTTCGCCTTTGTGCAGAAGTGCACCGGCGGCATCCTTTCGCCCTTCGAATGCTGGCTGGTTCTGCGCGGAGTAAAAACCCTCGCCGTCCGCATGCGCCAGCACGACTCGAGCGGCCGCAAGATCGCCGAGTATCTCGCGAGTCATCCCAAAGTGAAGAAGGTTCACTATCCCGGCCTCACCTCTCACCCGCAGCATGAGCTGGCGAAGCGTCAGATGTCCGGCTTCGGGGCTCTCATCTCTTTCGAAACCGGCTCGCTCGAAAACGCCAACGCCATGCTCCGCCAGGTCAAGGTCTGCACGCTGGGCGAGTCCCTGGGCGGAGTCGAGACACTCATCTCCCATCCGGCGACCATGACTCACGCTGCTATCGGCGCAGAAGCCCGGGCGAAGCTGGGCATCACCGACGGACTCGTCCGCATCTCGGTTGGTATTGAAGAGGTGGACGACCTGCTCGGCGATTTGGACCAGGCACTCAATCACATCTGAAGATACAAATTGTTGCACCTATCTTCACGACGAGGTTGAAGGGCAAAGCGGGCCTGTCCCATCTATGATGGGAGCTGGTCTTATTTTTAGAAACGTCGAAACTCACGGGACTCCGTCAGACCTGTCATGCGCATAATTCCAGTATTACTGGGTGCGCTGCTGGGTGCGGGAGTGTCATTGCTTGCCGGCTGCGGGACCACACGTGGGCAACAGCCTGATTTCAAATCCCCCCAGCAATGCGGACTTCAGCCTCACTGCCTCGCCATCGACTCTCAGCCTGACTGCGGGTGCCACCGGGCAAGCCATTTCTGTAACAGCGACCGCGCTCAATGGGTTTTCAGGCAGCGTGAGCGTCTCTCTCAGCGGACTTCCCGCCGGCGTGACCGCGAGTCCATCAACCTTAACCCTGACGCCCGGTGCAGCCCAGACTTTCACGCTCACCGCGGGATCCTCCGCCGCAGCCGGGACGGCGACGATCACGCTTACCGGCACGTCCGGAACTGATAGCCACACGGCCACAGTGATGCTCACGATCACGCCAGCTGCGGTGCCCGATTTCTCATTGACCGTGACGCCCGCAAGCGTCGACCTCACGGCAGGCGCCTCTGGTCAGACGGTCGCGGTAACAGCAAATGCGATAAACGGGTTCACAGGAAACGTAAGTGTGTCCCTGGCTGGCTTGCCCTCGGGTGTGACGGCAAATCCTTCGACCTTGATGTTGACGCCTGGTGCACCCCAGAACTTTACCCTCGCCGCGTCAGCATCCGCCGCAGGCCAGATGACCCCCGTCACCGTGACCGGAATATCCGGCGGTCTGACACATACCGCCCCAATCGCGCTGACAGTCAGCTCCGCAACACCGGCATCTGATTTCTCGCTCACGGTTGCGCCGACGAGCCTGAGCCTGACTGCCGGCTTAACCGGGAAGTCAGTTTCTGTGACAGCGACCGCACTCAATGGATTCACCGGATCGGTTTCCGTGTCCCTAAGCGCATTACCCGCCGGAGTGACTGCCAGCCCATCGACTCTGACCCTTACGCCAGGCGTTGCCCAAACCCTCACACTCGCCGCAGGCGCCTCAGCCGCCGCGAGCATGGACACAATCACGCTGACCGGCACATCCGGCCCCCTGACTCATACGGCCCCTGTCGCGCTGACCATCAGTGCCGCCGCTCCTGGACCAGATTTCTCGCTCACCGCCGTTCCGACAGACCTCAGTCTAACCGCCGGTGCATCCGGGAAATCAGTTTCTGTAACAGCCAATGCGCTGAATGGCTTCACCTCCAGCGTGAGCGTGTCCCTGAGCGGATTACCGGCTGGCGTGACAGCCAGCCCGTCTACGCTTACGCTCACTCCCGGCCTGGCCCAGACCCTGACGCTGTCAGCTTCTAGCTCAGCCAAGGCAGGCACAGCGACGATAACACTGACCGGTAGATCGGGAACCCTGACCCATATCGCAACCATTGCCCTCACAATCACGGCCACCGCACCGTCGCCTGACTTTTCGCTCACTGCCGCCCCGGCAACTCTCAGCTTGACCGCCGGCGCAGCCGGAAAATCAGTTTCGGTAACAGCCAATGCGCTGAATGGTTTCACCTCCAACGTGACCGCGTCTGTGAACGGGTTACCCTCTGGTGTGACCGCAAGCCCGTCCACGCTTACCCTCACTCCCGGAGCGGCCCAGAACCTGACCATGTCGGCTTCTAGCTCCGCCAAAGCAGGCACAGCGACGATAACACTGACCGGTAGATCGGGAACCCTGACCCACACCACAACCATCTCCCTGACGATCGTCGCTGCTGCCCCGGCCCGCGGACTTCTCACTGACCGTCAATCCGGCGAGCCTCACATTGATCGCGGGAGGCGCAGAACAACTGGCTTCGGTAACAGCAAATGCGCTGAATGGCTTCACCGGCAGCGTGAACCTGTCCGTATCCGGATTACCCGCGGGCGTAACCTCGAGTCCCTCAGCTTTGACACTGACTCCCGGAAGCGCCCAGAGCCTGACATTCACCGCTGCCTCCAATGCCGCCGCCGGAACGGCGACCATCACGCTCACCGGCACCTCGGGCACTCTTACTCACACAGCTACGCTGAAGCTGACTGTTAACGCCGCCGCTGTGGCAGGAATCGACGTCACCACGTATCACTACGACAATGCCCGTGACGGTCTGAATGCCAGTGAGACGACGCTGACGCCCTCCAATGTAAATTCGAGGAGCTTCGGCAAGGTTGGCCTCTACGCAACCGATGGCAAGGTCGATGCGGCGCCGCTCTATCTCTTCGGCATGACGCATCAACGGTCAGACCCACAACGTACTCTATGTAGCCTCCGAGCACGACAGTGTCTATGCCTTCGATGCGCGATACCGGCACGCAGCTCTGGAAAATCTCAGTCCTCGGCAACGAAACCACGAGCGATGATCACAATTGCGGGCAGATCACTCCCGAGATCGGCATCACGGCAACCCCGGTCATTGATCGCAGCTATGGAGCCCACGGTGCGATCTTCGTCGTCGGCATGACCGAAGACTCGAATGGCAACTACCATCACCGTCTTCACGCGCTCGACCTGGCTACAGGCGCAGAGTTGAGCGGCGGCCCGACCGAGATCCAGGCCACCTATCCCGGCACAGGACTTTACTCCAACAACGGCCAGCAGGAATTTCTTCCCAGCCAGTACGCCGAGCGCGTCGGCCTGCTGCTCTTGAACGGCACCATCTACATGGGTTGGACCTCACATTGCGACCAGGCTCCCTATACTGGCTGGCTGATGGCCTATAGCGAGCAGACATTGCAGCAGACCGCGGTCCTCAACTTCACTCCGAATACCGCAGACCCGCCAACACCGCATACGGCGAAGGGGAGGGCTCCATCTGGATGAGCGGCGCCGGCCTGGCCGCGGACAGCACCGGCAACATCTATTTCCTCGATGCCAACGGCGGCTTCGACTCGACACTTGACGCTAACGGTTTCCCCATCCACGGCGACTACGGTAATGCCTTTATGAAGGTCTCCACCGCCAATGGCAAGCTGGCTGTAGCGGACTACTTCAACACGTCCACCACGGTTACCGAGTCGAACGACGACACCGATCTCGGATCGGGTGGCGTGCTCCTCCTGCCCGATCAGACCGATGCCAACGGTCACACGTATCAGCTTGCGGTCGGCGCCGGCAAAGATCAAAACGTCTACGTCGCCGACCGGAACAACATGGGTAAATTCAATTCCGTAAGCAACAACATCTACCAACAGCTCTCTGGCGCACTCGCAGGCCAAATGCGAGGCATGCCCGCCTGGTTTAATGGGACTGTCTATTACGGAGCTGCTGGCGACGTTATGAAGGCATTCAGCGTAGTGAATGCCCAGTTGCAAACAACGCTTGCGAGCCAGTCTGCAATCCAGTTTGCTTATCCCGGAACAACCCCAAGCGTAAGCGCCAACGGTACGACGAAAGGAATCGTGTGGGCAGTCGAGAACCACGGAGTAGTTTCCGGAGTTCCTGTGGGTGTCCTCCACGCCTACGACGCGACGAACCTTGGCAATGAACTCTATAACAGCAATCAGGCTGCGGGCGGCCGGGACAGCTTCACCGACAACAAATTCATCACACCCGTCGTCGCCAACGGCAAAGTATTTGTAGGAACCACCACCGGCGTGGCAGTCTTCGGCCTGCTTCACTGATCATTGAGGAAACCCGCTGGCTCCACGAGCGGCCCGCGGATGGCGAGCTACCCGTCCGGCGCCTCCCGCCCATCAAAAAGGAAAAGCCGCGGCGCCAGATCGACGCCGTGGCTTCATCATGAACCTTTACTGGTGCGGCCTCTGTTCCGGCCCGATTGCAGGCGGCACCACCGCAGCCAGCACTTCCGGTGTCTCTTCCTTCAGTTCCGGCAGTGGAGCCTCGAGGGCCAGCTTCAGAACCTCGTCCATCGAATCGACAAAGTGCAGTTTCATCGCGCTCTTCAGATTCTCCGGCAAATCTGCAAGATCCTTCTGGTTGTCCGCCGGCAGAATCGCCTCGAAGATACCCGCGCGATGTGCCGCGAGCAGCTTCTCCTTGAGTCCACCGATGGCCAGCACCTTGCCGCGGAGGGTAATCTCACCCGTCATCGCGATGTCTCGGCGAACCGGAATCTTGACCAAGGCGCTCGCCACCGCAACCGCCAACGTAATGCCCGCCGAGGGACCATCCTTGGGAATCGCCCCTTCGGGCACGTGGATATGGATGTCGATGTTGCGATAGAAATCGCGCGGCAGGCCTAGGTGGTGCGACCGGCTGCGCACATACGACAGCGCCGCCTGCGCCGACTCCTGCATCACATCGCCGAGTTGGCCGGTTGTGGTGAGCTTGCCCTTGCCGTCAAGAATCTGCACCTCGGTCTGCAGGATGCTCCCGCCAACCTCGGTCCACGCAAGCCCGTTGACCAGGCCGATTTCGTTTTTCTCATGCACCAGCGAATCGCGGAACTTCGGCACTCCCAGAAAATCTGGAAGATTCGCTGCGGTGATCGCCTCCTTGTGCTTTGGCCCGCTCTTCACCACCCGCCGCGCGATCTTGCGGCAGACGTTTCCAATCTCGCGCTCAAGATTGCGCACTCCCGCTTCACGTGTGTAGCCGCGAATAACCTCCGTCAGCGCATCATCGCTGAAAACGAGGTTCTTCTCAGTGAGCCCTGTATTCTCGCGCTGTTTCCGGATCAGGTACTGCTTCGCAATCTCAAGTTTCTCTGTCTCGGTGTAACCATGCAGCCGCAGGATCTCCATGCGATCCTGCAGGGCCGGCGGGATCGTGTGCAACACGTTCGCCGTAGCCACGAACAGCACCTGCGAGAGGTCGTACTCGACATCGAGATAATGATCCTGGAAGCTCGCATTCTGCTCCGGATCGAGCACTTCAAGCAGCGCCGATGCCGGATCGCCGCGGAAATCCGACGCCATCTTGTCGACCTCATCCAGCATGAACACCGGATTGCGGGTTCCCGCCTTCTTCATCGACTGGATGATCTGCCCCGGCAGGGCGCCGATGTACGTCCGGCGATGCCCGCGGATCTCAGCCTCGTCACGCACACCGCCCAGCGACATGCGCACAAATTTCCGCCCGGTGGCTTTGGCGATCGACATGCCCAGCGAAGTTTTCCCCACGCCTGGAGGTCCAACGAAGCAGAGAATCGAGCCCTTGGGATTCTTCACCAGCTGGCGCACGGCCAGGAACTCGAGGATGCGCTCCTTGATCTTCTCCAGGCCGTAATGATCCGCATTGAGAACCTTCTCTGCGTGATCGATGCTGCGCGTCTCCTTCGACTTCTTCTTCCACGGCACCGCCAGCAGCCAATCGAGATAGTTGCGTGAGACGGTCGACTCAGCCGACATCGGCGGCATGGCTTCGAGCTTCTTCAGCTCCTGGATCGCCTTATCGAAGACGTCCTTGGGCATGCCTGCGGCCTCGATCTTGCGCTTCAGCTCGTCGAATTCGCTTTTCTCGCCCCGCCCGAGCTCCTTCTGAATCGCCTTGATCTTCTCGTTCAGGTAATACTCTTTTTGCGCGCGCTCCATCTGCCGCTTCACGCGCGACTGCACGCTGCGGTCCATGTTGAGCTTCTCGATCTCCACATCGAGAACATCCGCGATCATCCCCAGCCGTTCCGTGGGATCGAAAACGTCGAGGATCATCTGCTTCTCGGCAATCTCGATCTGCAGATTTGCGGCGATGGTATCGGCAAGCTTCGCCGGCTCGTCGGTCCGAACCGCGGCGATCATCGTCTCGTAGTTCAGCGACTGCTGCAGCTTCACATACTGCTCAAAGAGGGAAGTCACGCGCTGCACCAGCTGCTCGGTCTGCGGAGTTATCTCGAACTCCGTCTTTACCGTGCTGACGGTCGCAACAAAAAAGCCATCGGAATCGTTCATCTCGACGGCGCGCGCCCTCTCCAGACCCTCAACCAGGACTTTGATGTTGCCGTCCGGCATCTTCACGCTCTGCACGATGTTGCCGATCGTGCCTACAGGGAAGATGTCCTCGGCCTGCGGCTCGTCCACGCGTGCATCGTGCTGCGTAGCCAGAAATATTTTGCGATCGCCGTTGAGCGCCTCTTCAAGAGCGCGGACACTCGACTCGCGCCCCACTACGAAGGGTGTCATCATGTGCGGAAAGATCACCATGTCCCGAATGGGCATCATGGGGAGCTTGCGCAGCTCGTTTTTATCGCGGCTCTCTCTGGATTGGGTCACAGAACCCCCTTCGTCACTCTTTAGATGAACTTTAACCCATTCAGACTCATAACGGGCGAACTTCGGTTATTTGTTGCCGTCCTATGCACACGTGCATGAGCATTGTATGAAAGCACAAAGGCGAGCCTGCTTGGCTCGCCTTCGCATTTCGTTCGCACCGCGAAGACGCGTCTTTTCAGCCCGCCTTATCGAGCAGCATCACCGACAGGTCGCGGTTTCTCACCATCTCCGCGCTGATTTCCAGCTCCTTGATCTTCTTGTTGCTGGGCAGGTGATACATCAGGTCGAGCATCAACTCTTCGAGGATCATGCGCAAACCGCGTGCTCCCACCTTGCGCTGCAAAGCTTCCTGCGCGACAGCGCGCGTAGCATCTTCGCTGAAGGCGACTTTCACATTCTCGTACTCGAACAGCCGCTGATACTGCTTCAGAATCGCATTGCGAGGCTTGGTCAGAATCTCGATCAGCGCTGCCTCGTCCAGTTCGTCGAGCACGCCCATCACCGGCAGCCGGCCCACGAACTCCGGTATCAGCCCGAACTTGATCAGGTCCTGCGGCTCAGCCTTGCGAAGCAGCTCCGAGTCGCGCTGGGCGGCATAGGGCGCGCCCGGCTCTCCGAGGTCCTTTTCAGCGATCGCCTTGAACCCCAGTGCCTTCTTGCCCACGCGCCGGCCGATCACGCGCTCCAGGCCAACAAAAGCCCCGCCACAAATGAACAGGATATTCGTCGTGTCGACCGGAGTGAACTCCTGGTGCGGATGCTTGCGGCCGCCCTGCGGTGGAACATTGGCCACCGTGCCCTCCAGGATCTTCAGCAGCGCCTGCTGCACGCCTTCGCCGGAAACATCCCGGGTAATCGAAGGATTCTCGTCCTTGCGTCCGATCTTGTCGATCTCGTCGATGTAGATAATGCCTGTCTGCGCGCGCGCCACATCGCCGTCAGCGGCCTGCAGCAGCTTCAGGATAATGTTCTCGACGTCCTCGCCTACATAGCCGGCTTCCGTCAGCGTGGTCGCGTCCACGATCGCGAAGGGAACGTCGAGCATCTTGGCCAGCGTATGCGCAAGCAGTGTCTTGCCGCTGCCCGTGGGGCCCACGAGCAGAATGTTCGACTTCGACAGCTCCACATCGTTCCCGCGCGTCCGATTCATCTGGATGCGCTTGTAATGGTTGTAGACTGCAACCGCCAACTTCTTCTTCGTTTGCTCCTGGCCGATAACGTACTCATCGAGGAAAGCCTTTACCTCGAGCGGCTTGGGCAGGTGTGCCGGCGCCGCCCCCGGCGGCGTCTCGCCGCGGTCATCCTCCAGAATGGAATTGCAGACCGCGACGCATTCGTCGCAGATGTAAGCGCGGGGGTAGTCGCTGGGAGATGATATGAGCTTGGCCACGGCGTCCTGCGACTTGTGGCAGAACGAGCACCGTAGCGTGTCGTCCGATCCCGTGCGCGTTTTCATGCAGCTGCTCCTTCGCGTTGCCTCAATAGATCAACCGCGGATCACGTGCGGGGACGGTCGATAATTTCATCGATAATGCCATATTCCTTCGACTGTGGGGCGTTCATGATAAAGTCGCGCTCTACGTCGCGTTCAATTCGTTCCAGAGACTGCCCGGTGTGCTTCGACATCAAATTATTCGTGATCTCACGAATGCGCAGAATCTCGCGCGCGTGAATATCAATATCGGTGGCCTGCCCCGAAAGGCCTCCCATCGATGGCTGATGGATCAGTATCCGCGAGTTGGGCAGCGCAAAGCGCTTGCCTTTCGTCCCCGACATGAGCAGAAACGCTCCCATGCTGGCCGCCTGGCCTATGCAATAGGTCACACAGTCGTTCTTGATGAACTGCATCGTGTCGTAAATCGCAAGTCCCGCGGTAATCGAACCGCCCGGGGAGTTGATGTAAAGCTGAATATCCTTCTCCGGGTCTTCACCGGAGAGAAAAAGCATTTGCGCAATCACCAGGTTCGCGATCTGATCGTCAATCGGCGTTCCCAGAAAGATGATGTTGTCCCGAAGCAGACGTGAATAAATGTCGTAAGCGCGTTCGCCGCGACTCGTCTGCTCAACCACCATGGGTACGAGTGCCATTCTTCTCTAACTCTCAGTCCTCGAAGCCTGATCGCTTCATCCAAGGTAAAGTTACAGCCGGAAAATCGAGCTCAACCGGCCAGGACACTCCCTCTCAAGCAAGCCGCTCGTAGAGGATACTTCCCGTCTTTTCTCTTCGCAGTTGTTCACGAATTCTAGACAGGGCACCTTCGTTCGTCAAACGCGCGCGCAGCGTTTCAATCGGCTCTCGCGTTTGCAGAGAGACGATCTGCAACTCCCGCTCCACATCTTCATCGGTTACTTCCACGTTCTCGGCTGCCGCAATTCTGTCGAGAATCAGGCTCGCCTTCACCTCTGCTGCCGCCGCCGGATGCTGCCCCTCACGCAAGCGGGCAAAGTCGAGCTTGCGCATGTCTTCGGTGCGCATACCCTGCGCCGCGAGTGCGCGCAGCCCCCGATCCAGCCGCACATCAATCTGGTTCTGAACCAGCGACTCGGGAACAGGGAATTGATAATGCGCGACCAGTGCGTCGATGAGCTTCTCGCGTGTTTCCGCCTGCATCCGCCGCTCCTTGTCGCTGGCAAGGTGCTCGCGCAGTTTGTTCTTGAAGTCCTCGATGCCCTCGTAGTCGCCAAGCTCCTTGGCGAACTCATCGCTCAGCTCGGGCTCGACCTTCTTCTTGATCGACTTCACCTCGACGTCATAGGCGACGCTCTTTCCCGCAAGACGCTTCTCGCCGAAGTCCTCGGGATAACTCACCTCAAACTTAAGCTCCTGCCCTGGCTTCGAGCCGACCAGCGCGTCATTGAAAGCGGGCAGCGTATTCTTCCCGCCGACCTCGACCACCACGTCCTGACCCTCAATGGGATGACTCTCCGGCTGTGCGGCAGGCTGCTCCGCGCCTTCCGCCGCCTCGCTCTTCACGTCGCCGCGGAAGCTGATCTGCGCCCAGTCTCCAATAGCCAGCGGGCGATCCTCGGTCACCGGCTCCATCGTGGCGCGCGAATCGCGCACCCGGTCGAGCTCGGCATTGAACTCCTCTTCGGTCAGCGCCGTGTCGGGCTTCGCGACCTTGATCTGCTCATAGCCCTCAACGGAGAACTCCGGCAACACCTCGAAGACCGCCTTGAATTTCAGCGGTTGCCCGTCTTCAAGGTTCATGTCCGTAACCTGCGGCTGCGAAATCGGCTTCACGTTCTGCTGCTCAATCGCCGTGCGGAAGTGCTGCGGCAGAATCGCTTCCACCACATCCTGCCGGATGCCATCGGCAAACCGGCTGCGGATCAGCGATTCCGGCACCTTGCCGGCGCGGAAGCCCGGAATGCGCGCCTGCTTCTGATAGCGCTTGACTACGGAGCGGAAGTTACGCGCCACCTCATCGGCCGGCACTTCGATCTCCACCTCGCGGGTAAGGTCCGGGTTCAGCGTAGGACCGTGCTGATGGCCTTCGTGGTCGTGCGCATGGTCGTGGCCTTCGTGAGTGTGCTCTTCGGGTTGTTGGGTAGTCTCGATCGTCTCTGTTGAACTCAACGTGTTGCCTTCCAAATCTGCTCGTCCGGAATAGTTTTTCGTGCGTCCGATATACGCGCTATAGCATTTTCGGAATGGGTGTATCCGGAACGATTTCCACGGCACACAGTAATTCCGAAAATGCCGCAAACCGCGTGGAACGCAGCCATGGACGACATAAATCTATGGTACGGAGCTTCGCCTTTAAGAGCAAACCGCCGGAGGTGGAAATTGCGGAAGTTGTTCAGGGCAACCCGGCTGCCCGCGCTCTGCGGGTCAGACGATTCTCAGGGCCTGATAGTGACTGAGGATGTA
>CAWAYO010000015.1:0-11005 GCA_963786085.1 uncultured Acidobacteriaceae bacterium | reverse complement strand
AGGAAACTCAATCATCGCCGGAAGCCAGTCGATGTTCAATGACTCTCCCTCACCATGATCCTACCTCGCCTCTAGCATTCAGTCGAAACATAGCGGGTCTCCTCCTTTTCGAGGGTGTCGCCGAGAAAGGAAAGCTCATGGAGAGAGCAACGCAGTCTCCCGTGCAATTTTCGTCGAGAGTTGAACAGGCGCAGAACGAGTCGGCCCTCTTTTCCAGCGATTCTGTACTTGGCATTTTAAGATTGATACTTGCTGGGTCTCCGCTGTCTGAAGTGCTCACCATCATTGCTCAGCTGGTTGAGTCTCGGGGTGACGGCACGCTGTGTACAATCTGGCTTCCTGACGGTGACGGAAAGCAACTCTATTGCGCGGCAGCTCCCGGTCTTCCCGGATTCAGCGCTCACGTAGGGTCAATGCTTATTGGCCCGAGAGGCGGATCCTGCGGCACAGCCGTTTATAGAAAAGAGCCAGTATTTGTGACAGATATCCTCCATGACCCCATCTGGGATCACTATCGTCACCTGCTCTTGCCTTACGGAATTCGTGCAGTCTGGTCCCGGCCCTTGTTTACGAGCGATGGTAAAGTCCTTGGGACTTTCGCCATTCATTACCGTGAAGCGCGTCAGCCCCGACGCTGCCGACCTGCAGTTGATCGAGAATGCCAGTCACATCGCGGGAATCGCAATTGAGCGTCACCTCAATGAGGAAAAGTTACGGCTCGAACACGATCGGCTGCGCTTGCTCCTGGAAATCACAAGCAGCGTCACATCCAGGTTGGACCTCCGGCAAGTGGTTGAGGCGCTTTCGGCGAATCTATTCAGAATAATGCGATGTGACGTGTCCGCCTTGCTGCTACCCGACTCCGAGAGCGGCGAATTACGCGTCACTGCCTTGTACAATCCCGACGCCAGAGGACCTTTCCGTGAGGGATCCCTGGTGCCGATGAATAGTTCGATCTCGGGCCAGGTATTGAGGAAGGGCAAGAGCATCCGCATTGATACCTTCGAGCAGGTCCGCGAGGATCCTGACATTTATGGAAATCCTGACGGCCAACTTCTTTATGAGCGCGTGATCGAGGAAGGCCTCAACGTGGGGTGTTATCTTCCGCTCGTGGGGCGTGATCGCGTGGTTGGCGTGCTTATGCTCTCAAGGCGTTCGGACAATGCTTTTGAGAAGGACGACGTCATCTTGCTCGAGCAGGTGGCCTGCCCAGATAGCGATTGCGGTTGAAAACACGTTGGACTATGAAAAGGCGATAAAGGACAGAGATAAAGAGACGAAGCAAAGGCTCTATTTTGAGGAGGAAATTCGCACCGAATTCGGGGAAATGATCGGAGGAGAGTCCCCCCTTGAAGACCGCGCTGGACCTGGTGTCCGTAGTGGCACCTACAGATTCGAGTGTGCTGATCATGGGCGAGACGGAACCGGTAAGGAGCTTATTGCGCGCGCCATTCACAATCTGAGCGGTCGTCGGGAGCGGGCCTTTGTCAAATTGAACTGCGCCGCGATCCCGCTTGGGCTTCTCGAAAGCGAGTTGTTTGGACACGAAAAGGGGGCATTCACCGGAGCAATTGCGCAAAAAACCGGGCGCTTTGAACTCGCGAACAAGGGCACGCTCTTTCTTGACGAAGTCGGCGACATCCCTCTTGAACTTCAAGCGAAATTGCTGCGGGTCCTGCAAGAGCAGGAATTCGAGAGACTGGGCAGCAACCATACCCACAAAGTTGATGTCCGCCTGATCGCCGCCACCCACCGTGATTTGGCTGCAATGGTAAAGCAGACGACTTTTCGCGAGGATCTATATTATCGGGTGAAGGTATTCCCTATCAACGTTCCTCCCTTGCGGCAACGTACTGAGGACATTCCGAAACTTGTTTCGCATTTCACAGCGTTGTACGCACGACGCATGAACAAGAGAGTCGACGAGATTCCTTCCGAGACGATGGATGCGCTTGTCCGATACCGGTGGCCTGGGAATGTCCGGGAGTTGCAGAACTTTATCGAGCGAGCTGTGATTCTTTCTCCTCATACGGTATTGCGGGCTCCAATTTCCGAACTGGAACCGTTCAGCGCTCACAAGAGAACCAACGTGCCGATGACTGGCCTTGAGGAAGTGGAACGAGATCACATCCTCCGTGCGCTCGAGGCGAGCAATTGGGTAGTGGGCGGTCGAAATGGCGCCGCAGCACGATTAGGAATGCAGCGTACCTCGTTGGTCTACAGAATGCGAAGGCTTCGCATTAATCGTCCGGCCCTCACCAGAAAGGTGCCATCGTGAATCACGCGGGCTGACTGATTCCTTACCCTCAGGGTACCCGACTCAGCCCTGCGCCAACTGGCGCGACAAGCCCCCCGTCAGTGGCGGACATCGGTCACGAATCCGTCAGCGAAGTCGAGTTTCGGGCCGATTATCCAGTACCCATATCTCTTGGGCGCGCAATAGTTTAGCCCCTGGCTTCCTGCTCGATTCAAATACGTTTGTCCTTGGCAGGCTGGATGCTCTGGAGAGCCGTGCCCCATGTGAGTTCAAGGCACGCGGGCCGCGTCGCTGGGCCATTGGCGTCGAAGTCTCAACACATGGGAAAGGCTCAATGTCTGCTCTCGCTTCGAAATATAGAGCCGTGCGGTCAATGACCAGTTCTCTCTTCGCGAATCTTTCCGCCGAAGACCAGATGGTGCAGTCGTGCCCGGAGGCTAGTCCGGTGAAGTGGCATCAGGCCCATACCACGTGGTTCTTCGAGACTTTTGTGCTTCGTCCGTTTCTGCCCGACTACAGGCCCTTTCACGAAGAGTTCCGTTGGCTATTCAACAGCTATTACATCTCACTTGATGAGGAGATTCCGGAGAAGAAGCTGCGCACTTCCTTTTCCCGGCCTTCACTTGAACAGATCATCGAGTTTCGCGCGCACGTTGACCATGAGATGGAGAGACTCTTTAACCGCTCCGTTGACGACGAAATGTCGCGGCGCATCATGTTGGGCCTGAACCACGAACAACAGCACCAGGAGCTGGCGCTGACTGATATCAAGCACGCTTTCTTCTCGAATCCTCTACATCCCGCGTACCGCCCCGCCCTTCTTCCTAGAGAGAATGGCCAATCAGTCCCTCAGCTTAGTTGGCATGGCTTCGATGGAGGACTGGTTGAAATTGGCTATCAGCTGAAGGCGGACAATCCTCTCGATTTTTGCCGTGACAATGAGACTCCTCGCCACAAGGTTTACCTGCGACCCTTCCAGATTGCAAACCGCCACGTCACCTGCCGGGAGTATCTGGAGTTTATGTCCGATGACGGATACACACGTTCCGGACTCTGGCTTGCCGACGGCTGGGAGACGGCAACGCAGGCCGGGTTGCAGGCGCCGCTCTACTGGGAACGCGATGCCAGCGATGAGACCGGCTGGCGCGTCTTCACATTGAGCGGCTGGCAAGGACTCTCCGCGCTACTTGATACGCCCGTGTGCCACATCAGCTTTTTCGAGGCTGACGCCTTTGCACGCTGGCGAGGTTGCCGGCTCCCAACGGAAGCAGAATGGGAACACGTCGCGGACCAAACACCGCTACGAGGAAATCTGCTCGATTCAGGGAGACTGCATCCGGTGACAGCGAACTGCAAAGGTGTCAACCGACTCTTCGGTGACTGTTGGGAATGGACCGCCAGCCCCTATATCGCATATCCGGGATACAAGCCCCTACCTGGAACGCTGGGCGAATACAACGGTAAGTTTATGTCCGGCCAGATGACTCTGCGGGGAGGGTCTTGCGTCACGCCTGCGGATCATGTCCGTGCGACTTATCGCAACTTCTTTCAACCGGCAACGCGCTGGCAGTTCACAGGAATACGTTTGGCCGTCTAGAAAATCCGGTGGGATGACGGTCTCCTCTCAGGCGTTCACGCGCGTCGCGCTTCCGTCAATGCGGATGCGTGAAAGGCTCACGTGCGCGGTCCTGACTCTTCCAATTCCTACTTTCACTCAACTTTAGACACTCGTGGAACGAGTTCCATCTCAATTCATTTGGTCATCCGCGAAGTGCCCACAACGGCTAAAGTGGCACCGCGCCGAACGACAGGAGTCGCGACCGAAGCTCGTCACTGTTGGGCATTAGTCGCGAATTCGTCAGCCAGAGCTCGAGCCTGTCCGCTGCTCTTAATAAGAGATCTGGCCAGTTCAAAACAACTTACCTCTGCCGCCGCCTCCCGAAGGGATCGGTTTACTTTTTTTGGCATTTCGGGTGCAGTGGAAAGAAAGATGTGCAAGCCCGCATCGGGTCAGCATCTCATATCGGCTACGGCAGTGGATCGAGTTCACCGCGCCAATATTGGGCATACTGACCGCGGAGAGGCCTTGCGCGCCTGCGGGGATGTCGCTCTGCATTGTGCAAAGCTGCACCACGCCAATAAGAAACGCTGTATCTTCCACCGCGGATATGGAACAGCGAAGGTCCAGGATTGTTAAATCCAGAGGAGATACGAAAAATGAAAGAGTGGCAAGTGGTTATTCCCGTCCTTGTCATCGCGCTGTTCGTCGCCTGGTACGCGTTCCGACCAGAGAGGCTTGTCGTCAATCAACGCGTCCACGAAGAACTGCCAAACAAGCAAGGCGGTGTGCCTGGTCAGACGCTTGCATCTGGATCATTTCATTCCATCTTGCATCCCACCAGCGGCACTGCAACCGTCTAGCGAGGCGGCGATGGGAGTTCGCGTTCTTCGGTTGACGGATTTCAAGACATCAAATGGTCCTGACGTTCACGTCTACATGGTAGCCGCCGACGATGCCAACGAGAGCACAACAGTGGAGCATGCCGGGTTTATCGATCTGGGAAGCATTAAAGGAAACGACGGCGATCAAAACTACGCAGTCGGTCCTGATGTGGACTTATCTAAGTATCGCGCGGTCTCGATCTGGTGCAAACGATTCAGCGTCAATTTTGGAACCGCACCGTTGGTGGCGAATCAGACAATCTCGCAGAAGTAACGGCCACCCTCTGCTGTGGCAGGATGTCTAACAGCAGATCGCCCATACGCAATCAGCTAAATGAGGAGGAATTCCATGACTCAAGTTATTTCAACCCAAGAAGCCAAAAGCAACCTTCATCCAGGGGGGCCAAAGTTCGCAATACCCTTGACAACCGTTCACAAGGTCGAAGCGGACGGTGTGCAGGTCTTCTATCGAGAGGCAGGTGAACCGGGTACACCCGTGGTTCTTCTGCTTCACGGGTTCCCGACATCGTCGTTCATGTTTCGTGAACTCATTCCCCGTCTTGCTGATCGCTACCACGTGATCGCTCCTGACTTGCCCGGTTTTGGATTCACAGAAGTACCGGCCGGGCGGAAGTACACCTATTCGTTTGACGCCCTGGCCCATACGATGGAGGCCTTCACAGATGCGCTTGGCCTCACTCGTTATGCGATTTATGTTTTTGACTACGGAGCACCTACAGGCCTGCGTCTGGCGATGACCCATCCGGAGCGGGTTACAGCGCTCGTTTCACAGAACGGCAACGCGTACGAAGAGGGCCTCGGCGACGCGTGGGGACCAATCCGGAAATATTGGTCTGCGCCGACGGCAGAAAATCGGAACGTCCTCCGGAAAAACATCATGACCCTGGAAACGACTCGCTGGCAGTACACGCACGGAGTGGCGAATCCGGAAGCGGTTGCGCCTGAATCGTACACATTGGATACGGCCTTGTTCGAACGTCCCGGAAACATAGAGATTCAGCTCGATCTGTTTCTCGACTACGCATCGAATGTAAAGCTCTATCCGAAGTTTCAGGAGTATTTCCGCAAATCGCAACCGCCCTTGCTCGCCATCTGGGGAAAGAACGATCCGTTCTTCATTCCCGCCGGCGCGGAGGCATTTCGGAAAGATTTACCAAAGGCGAAGATTCAGTTCCTCGATACCGGACATTTTGCAATAGCAACACATGTCGAGGAAATTGCCGAGGCGATGAGGGAGTTCCTCGAGGAGTACGACGTATCGCGTGGCGCGGATAAGGTGGATGCGCGATGAATCTCAATCTTCAAAACGGTACGGTCGTGCTGGTTCACGGTGCATGGGCCGACGGATCATGTTGGAGCAACGTCATTCTGCCGTTGCGACGCCAGGGTCTCAGCGTAACGTCGGCACCGATTCCTCTGACGTCCCTCACGGATGATATAGCTGCTCTCAATCGTGTGGTGGAGAGAACGAGTGGGCCGGTGACTTTTGTAGGTCACGCATACGCGGGCGCGGTGATCGCCGCGGCCCAAGATGATCGGGTGACATCGCTCGTCTATATAGCGGCGTTGGCACCCGACGAAAACGAAACCGTTGCAGATGTGTTTTATCGCGCCGATCCACATCCGGAGGCCCCGCGGCTGGCACCCGATCGGCACGGTTTCATCTGGATGCCGGAAGAGGGATTTGGTCAAGCAGTAGCACACAAGGCTTCCTCGGACCAGGCCACGATTATGGCGGCCGTGCAGCGTCCGATCGCGCTGAAATGCATTCAGGAGAAGGTTCCAAAACCCGCATGGCGGACGAAGCCGTCGTGGTTCCTCATTGCTGAAGAAGATCGCATGATCAGCCCGGAAACTCAGCGCTATATGGCCCAGCGGATGGGTGCGACGGTTCAGTCGCACAGAGTGGATCATACCCCGATGTACACGCGGCCAGATCTGGTCGTTGACATGATCCTGGAAGCGGTTCGCTAATCGGTTTTGCCGACGGCGGTTTCCAGGTAGTGAATTGCCGTCCGCATTGATCCCAAAGGAGAGAGCTGTGAAGAACAACTCTGTCGCCATCGTCACGGGAGCAAGTCAGGGAATCGGCCAAGCTACTGCATTGCGTCTCGCCCGTGACTTCTCAGCCGTCGTACTCGCGGCGAGAAAGGAAAGCGAGTTGCAAAAGACCGCGGCCGGCGTCAGGTCGGCCGGTGCCGAAGCGCTGGTCTATGCACTTGACCTGCGCGATCCTTCGTCTGACGAAATCCTTGTCAAAGGCACGCTTGACCGTTTTGGCAGAATCGATGCGCTGTTCAACATTGCCGGCGCTGTGCCGCAGATTGATCTGTTCGAAATGACGGATGCGCAGTGGGAGGATGGGATGGCACTTAAGTTACATGGCGCGCGACGCCTAACGATACGAGCCTGGGATGCATTGAAAGCCTCGAATGGGTCTGTCGTTTTGATGTCCGGTAGCGCGGCGCTCGATCCCAAGCCCGGATTCGCTGCTGTGGCAGCCGTGAACGCAGCAATCATCGCGCTAGCGAAAGCATTCGCGGAGCAGGGAATCAAGGACGGCGTGCAAGTCAACAGCGTTGTGCCCGGCGCCGTGATGACCGGACGCAGGCAATCTTTCTTTGAGAAATGGGCGCCAGCGCACAACCTTACCGTGGAAGAGGCTAAGAAGAAGTTCCCGGAGGAAGTGGGTATTAGCCGCTTAGGCAAACCAGAAGAGATTGCAGAGCTGATGGCTTATCTTGTATCGCCCGCGGCGAAGTGGATGACGGGTTCGTCCGTCCGTATGGATGGCGGCGAGATCAAGGGCGTATAGAGCAGGCCATCTCAGCGTCGCCTAAGGGGCGCGCTAAGCGCATATTCCAGGTAAGTTGAACTGCAGGAGAGAGGCGATGTCTTCACCGCATGCAAGCCAAGCACGCGCTTTGGAAAACTACGATCTGGTTTTCCTCGGCGGCGGCACAGGATCAACGATTGCCGCGTGGACATTTGCCGGTCGAGGACAGCGCGTTGCGGTGATCGAGCGCAAGTACATAGGAGGATCATGCCCGAATATTGCCTGCTTACCGAGTAAGAACATTCTCCACAGTGCGAGGGTAGCGTCGTACTTTCGTCGGGGCAAGGAGTTCGGCATCGTCGCAGACGGCTTCCGCGTCGATATGCCGGCGGTGCGCGCCCGGAAACGTGCCATGGTTTCTGGCCTGAACGAAACGTATCTCGACAACTTCAAGCAGACCGGAGCGGAGTTTATTTGCGGATCAGGGCGCTTCGTAAGCCCGAAAACTCTGGAAGTCACTCTCCCTGATGGAACGATTCGCCTCCTCCGCGGCGCCAATGTAATTGTCAGCACTGGTACACGGGCTGCGTTGGAGTCAATTCCTGGCCTGGCCGAGGCGCAGCCGCTCACGCACATCGAGGCACTGGAACTGGATCAGACTCCCGGACACCTAATCGTGATCGGCGGCGGGTATGTCGGGCTGGAACTATCGCAAGGGATGCGCCGGTTCGGCAGCAAGGTCTCCGTCATCGATCGAAATGACCGTTTGCTGCACAAGGAAGACGATGACGTGACCGAAGCTCTTGCCAATTTGTTCCAGGACGAGGGCATCGAAACTATCTTGAATGCGCGTGTGAGACAGATTTCCGGGAAATCAGGAGATTCCGTGACGGTCGTTGTTGAGCAGGGCGGCGTAGAAAGGACTCTTACGGGCACGCATCTGCTTGTCGCTTCAGGCCGACGGCCAAACACGGAAAATATCGGATTGGAAATGGCAGGTGTCGAAGTGACAGACCGCGGCTACATCAAGGTCAACGACCGGCTCCAAACCACGGCGCCCGGCGTCTGGGCCATCGGCGAAGTAGCCGGAAGCCCTCAGTTCACGCACGTCAGTGTGGATGACTTTCGTGTGGTTCGTGACAACCTCACAGGGCGCAACCACGTGACAACAGGCCGGCTAATCCCCTACACGCTCTTTACAGACCCGGAGCTGGCACGAGTAGGCCTGACCGAGAAAGAAGCCAGAGCACAAGGAATCCCTTACCGGTTATTCAAGACCCCAATGGAACAGGTGCTCCGAGCGCGCACTCTTTCCGAAACGCGTGGATTCTTAAAGGCGTTAGTCGAGGTAAACGGCGATCGCATTCTTGGTTTCACGGCCTTTGCCGTGGATGGAGGCGAGATTATGGCCTCGGTACAGACCGCCATGATAGCGGGATCGCCTTACACCGCCCTCCGCGACGCCATTTGGGCCCACCCCACTCTAGTGGAAGGGCTAATCCCGTTGTTCTCCTCCGAGCCTTCGTAAGTCTCTAACCCGGCCGAATGTCGAGACCTACGTCGGTAAACGTCATTCTTCAGCGCGTAGTGAATGACGACGAGCCGATTCGCCGACCGACAGGCTGCAAACGGCTAGGCCGTTTTGTACGCGAGCAGGTTGATGAGGTTCTGCGGCGGTTGAGGATGCGGGATTCTGACCTCTGATGAGACGGCCGTCCACGATTGAAAAGGGTTGCCAACTAGCGACTTTCTGAAACTTGGCTCTGAGTCGCATCAACTCATCTTCCACGAGGAACGGCACAACAGGGTGAGCTGCACCTCCGCCTCTTCTCGTGGGTAAACCAGTGACACGTTTGCCCTTTTACAGCGGCTCACTCGTATATGTGACATGACGGAGCATCGTAGAGTGTGGCATACCAAGGCAATCGGCCTCCTGAGTTGCAGGAGGACTCAACAAGCCGATCGAAACGGGGTTCTCAGCGAAACGGGGTTCTCAGCCAGATTCCACATTGGACCGTGTCCCCCAACATAGAACACTGTGTCGACCCCTCTGCTTTCATATCCTCAAACGTGACCGTATGAGCAAATACTTCCTTTGCGATTTCGCTCTGCTTGAATCGTGATATCAGCTTGGTGCCGGGAGGGGGGGCGAACCCCCACGAGGTTGCCCTCGGCGGATCTTGAGTTTCCCAAGAATACTGTAAACGTATGAAAAATAAGCGAAATCGAGCGTAATGTTGGATTGTCTAAGTTCCTTTTTACCAGCAACTTACCTCACTTGAGCGTAATCTAGCCAAACTGATGTCTGTACCCTAAAATGTACCTGAATTCTGTTGCAACATCGAGTTTGCGGGTTGGCTGCTGCCGACGACGCGACACCGTATGCGATGCTCGCAATCCCGTCCCTCATCCAGGATGTTTAGCCATGAACTGGAGGATCATGTGTGCAATCTCGTCAGTCTTTTCGTCGAGTGCGAAATGCCCAGCGTCGAGCAGGTGGATTTCCGCATTCGGAAGATCCCGCTTGAAACCTTCAGCACCCGGCGCAATGAAGGAAGGGTCGTTCTCGCCCCAGACCACGAGGGTCGGGGGCTGATGGTCGCGGAGCCATACCTGCCACTTCGGGTAGGACGCGACGTTGGTCCGGTAGTCGTAGAGCAGGTCCCCTTGGATCTCGCGCTGACCGGGCCGAGAAAGATCGTCATACTCGCTGTTCCAGGTATCCGGATCGTAACGATCCGGATGGGACGTGCCAGCGAGGTGTCGTCCCTTAGTGGCGTCGAACGAAAGAAAGGCATTCAGCACCTCAGGATGGGCTTTTGGATCCGCCCAATATTCTGCGATCTTGGTCCATTTGGCTCCGAGGCCTGCCTTATAGATATTGCCGTTTTGAGTGATGAGCGCATGCAGTTGATCGGGGTGCGCCAGAATGATGCGGAAGCCGATCGGCGCGCCGTAGTCGTGAAGATACAGGGTATAGTGCGTGACCTTCAGCTTCTCCAGCAAATCACTTATTGTTTGGGCAAGATGATCGAAAGTGTAAGTGTAAGTGGTCGGCGATGGTGTATCGCTTAGACCGAACCCAGGATAGTCCGGAGCGATCAGATGATATTTTGTCGCGAGCAAGGGAATGAGTGTGTCAAATTCACGCGAAGACGACGGGAAGCCATGCAGGAGCACAATGGTTGGGGCGTTCTCGGGGCCGGCCTCTCGGTAGAAGATCCCGACCCCGTCGACCAGCACGCGGTGATATGCCGTCGTAGCGTTGGTCGAAGGCAACGGTGCGGCTTGTGCCGCGCCTGTAGAAAGGGCCGTGGCAAGAACGCATTTTGATAAGAGGTCCATTACGATGTTCCTTTTGCAATCGATTCTTGCAGATCATCCGGTAAAAAAGCGCGGTGCGTCATGAAGATGCACGGGCAGCGTTAGGGGCGTCTAACTTGTTCGAGCGCCAGGGTATCGATGTATTGACGATGGCGTTCGATTTTCCCGTCCTGGATATCCCACAC
>CAWAYO010000014.1:0-32415 GCA_963786085.1 uncultured Acidobacteriaceae bacterium | reverse complement strand
ATCAACGGTACCGGACACGATTTCCCAGCCTCGGAAGCGCAAGCCTATTGCAGCCGTGGAGTTAGCTTCGTGGATGCCCGATTGCAGTGCAGATTTTCTGCTCGCGACCCCATGACGCGGTTTTTCGCTTAGCAGCGTCATCGACGCTAGAAGACCGTCCGGGATGTGGTGCTCGGAAGCCGGTTGCATGATGGGATGATTGTACGGTTTCAGGGTCTGTGAAGCCGAGCGATTTGTGAGGGGATTCCCGGTCGGTTACGGGCAGGATTCGGCCTCTGTTTAGCAGCTAAAAGAGCTACTAAAAGAAGAGCGTTTCAAGACGCTATTCGCGGTCGTTTGCGGCCTCTTCGGCGAGCATCTGGAAGAGCTGTTCGGCGGCGGGATCGGGAGCTTTCCGGGGAGCGTTTTCGTCGCGGCCGAGATGGGCGGCGGGATGGGTTGTGGCGTGGACTTGTTGCAGCGTTCGGATGGAGACATGGGTATAGATTTGCGTCGTCTCCAGCTTCACATGGCCGAGTATCTCTTGGATGAAGCGGATGTCGGCTCCGTTCTCGTGCATCAGCGTCGCCATCGTGTGGCGGAACAGATGGCAAGCGCCGGTCTTTCCCAGCTTCGCCGCGTCGATCCGGGCCTTCACGGTTGAGGTCATATAGTCGGGGCTGAAGCCCTCGCCTTGCGCCGTCAGGAACACCGTCATATCGTCCGGTTCGAGGGCGAGCTGCGGACGGGCTTCGGCGATGTATTTCTGGAGCCATGCGACGGCTCTGGGGCCGATAGGAACATAGCGGTCTTTCTTGCCTTTGCCCTGCCGAACCAGCAGCACACCACGGTCGAGCGACAGGTCGTAGAGCTTCAGAGCGATCACTTCCATGCGCCGGATTCCGGTCGAGTACAGCACCTCTAAGATGGCCCGGTCGCGTAGACCGATGGGATCGGCCACGTCGCAGCGTTGCAGGATTTCTTCGACCTCGTGCGTGGAGAAGATGGTCTTCGGAAGCGGCTGGCCCAGCTTGGGCAGTTCCAGCTCCGAAGCCGGGTTATGCAGGAGATGATTGCGCCGCGTCAGCCAGCGGAACCACATGCGCAGAGGAACCAGACGCGAGTGCTGCGAACGGAAGCTCATCGGCTCGCCGTTCTTCTTGCGATAGAGGAAGAGATACCGCTGGTAGCGTTCGAGCACAGGCCGCGTGACTTCGACCGGCTCAGCAAGGCCGCGCTCGATGCACCACTGGATGAACTGCCGGATAAGGAACTCGCGATTGCTGATCGTGTTCACCGAGTAGTTCTGGACCAGAAGCGCGTTCAGGTACTCGCGCATCATGATCTCCAGACCGCTCTCCGGCTGCGCCTTTTTCTTGCGCACGGTGGCTGTGCGGCTCATGCTTTACCCCCGGCTATAGCTAGGACGTAGTGACCGTTTTGGTGTGCGCCCGGATATGTGCTTCTGTCGATCTCGAAGCTGTGCTCCTCTAGAACACGCATGGATACAGGCGATGCGAGTGGTTTCACCGCAACCGACACCCCGCCGACTTGGGGCCGACTTGACCCCGCCCGCTCGACCGTTTGCCCCGACCGGTTGCCGTCGTACTCGCGGCTTTTCAGCTTCTCGACCTCGATCAGCCCGCCCAGCACCGGCTTTCCGCCATCGGTGGGCCGCGCGAACATCAGCTCATAGACGAAGCTCTGGCCACGCCCGCCGCGATGCACTAACAGGTACTCCATCTCTTCCAGCCGATGCAGATGGATTTTGAGCTGCGTATCGCCCCAGCCCGTGAAGGCCCGCACATCACGGCGCGAGAAGCGATAGTCGGCCCGCTCCATCTTCTGCCGCTCGCACTCGGCGGCGACGTGCTCGTCGATGGCCAGCAGCAACCGCCGCGTCTGCGGCGGCAGCTCATCGAGCGAGCGGCCCAGCACTTCATGCGCCAGCCGGTTCGCAACAGCGATGTCATCGAGCGTGACTTCGATGTACTCGACGGCGCGGCCTCGATGCTCGACCGTCTTCCGTGGCCGCTGATACTGATGCAGCAGGGCGATGCTGCGGATGAGCGTTAGGTACTTCATATGATCGCGGCGCGTGCGTGTCTGCGCGTCGAGGAACGTCAGCTCCCGCGCGTAAGGGTTCGCCACGAAGACGGGCTTTAGAAGACGCTGCGCATTGCGATGCACCGTGAGGATCGTTTCTCGATCACGCCGTTGCAACAGCCCTTCGAGCGTCTGAGCTTCGCGCTGCACACGATGGATCGCCTGTGTCTGCTCGCGGTCCTCGTTGACCGAGAGCACCATGCAGCGGTTCAGCATCTCTTCGTCGAGGTTGATCGCCGTCGTCGTAAGGAAGATCATCACCGGCCCTTCGACGCGATACTGATGCGTGAGAAGACGCCCTGTTGCTGGGTCTTTGCCTGTGCTGGCGATAGTGAGCTGGCCCTCCGACTGCAACAGCTTCAGCGCATACGCTGCCGAGTGTGCGCCCTCTTCTTCGACGATGGCCAGCACCTTATGTTTGAGGTCGGTCTCGCCCATGTAGAAGAGCGACTGGCCCGTCATCGCGGAGTATTGCACGCGCTGCTCTTCCGGCATGAAGGCCAGTACAGCTTCCATCAGCGAGCTTTTGCCAGCAGCAGAAGACGACTGCACGATCACGGCCAACGGCGTCTCCAGATGACGCGACACGACACCGAGATACCCGACGAGTTTGTTGGTCTCCTCGCCCACCATGCCGCACCGCGCGAAGTCCTCGACGATGCGCTCTAAGAGATGGGGGCTGCGCAGCAGCTCCATCGCCTCGGCCCGCTCGTCTTCGGTCATTGTGACCGCATCTTCCTTCGGTGCGAGCGCGGCTTTGATCTGCTCGTCTTGCAGCTCTTCGAGCTTCAGCAGCACGCGGCCCAGGTCGCGGCGCAACACCTCTTCTTTGAGGCCCAGCTCTTCCGATGCTTGCTTGGTGAACACGCTGCGCTGCCGTGCGGAGTACAGGTCCAGCGTGTCGACGTGGAACGCCGATTCACCGCGAGGCGTCCGGCCAGAGACGAGCACGTTGACCTTCAACAGCTCATAGCTCATGTTTTTATTCAGGCCCCGCACGCGATAACGACGGTCGCCCTGCGTGAGGAAGATGTCGTCGCCGCGCATCTCGACAGGCACGTCGATAGTGGGCGATGGCGCTGCCTCTGGCTCCTGTGGCGCAACCGGCTCCGGCTCGGCGGCTAAGAGAGGAACATCTGTTTCGATCTCGGCGGGGGATGCTGCGGGGGATGGCTCTGGCTCTTCTTCGATGGGGTCGATGTCGATTTCGACCTGGCTCTCGATCTCGGCTTCGATCTGAGCAAGGATGGATTCTTCTTCGATGATTTCTTTAGCCGCTGGCTCGATCTCTGCTGGCTCCGGCTCTATCGTCGGCTCTGGCAGCGGCTCCGGCTCGATCTCCGGCAACACGTCTTCGTCGATCAGCTCGGCGTCGATCAGTTCAACGACGCGCAGCTCGGGACGCTGCCCCTTACCCAGCCACTCGGCTTTATTGAGCAACACGCGCAGGCTCTTCGCTGCTGGCTGTACCTTGCGGGCGTACTCATTCGCATCCATGCCCTTCGGGAACAGCACGCGGAAGCATTCGATGCCGAGCGGCATCAGCACTGCGGCCAGCTCCCGCGCGGCTTTATCTCCAGCCTCGTCGCGGTCATAGGCGATGTACACGCGCTCGATGCCGTACTTCTCGAAGGCCGCGCGATGGTCGGCTGTGAAGCCGTTCACGCCATAGCTCGCCGTCACGTTGTGGATGCCAGCAGTCCAGAACGTGAGCGCGTCGATGAGGGCTTCGCACAGCACGATCTCTTTCGACACGGCCAGCGCCTCTTCGTTCCACACGCCAGCGTGCGCTCCGGGCAGATAGAGATGATCGGGCGTCCCTTCGCGCAGATTCGGCGTGATCTTCCGGCCATACATCTCGACGACTTCGCCGGAGCTGTTCAGCACCGGGATAACCAACGAGCCGTTGAAGTGCTCATGGCCGCTCTGCCGATAGATGCCGAGCTGCTGGAGTCGGCCACGCAGCTCCGCGCCGGCGGCGCGGTTCTTCGCTGGCAGGCGAAGTCCTAACGTGCGATTGGCGAAGCCCAGCTTGAACCGGTCGATGATCTCAGGAGATTGCAGACCACGCGAAGCCAGATACTTCAGAGCCTCCGGCGACTGCTTCAGTGTCTCGTTGTAGTAGTCCACCACTTGCATCAGCAACACGCGGTCGTCGGCCTCGCGCTCGACGGGCGGAGGCAGCACGCGCACCGTACCCACCTTTGCGGGCCTGTACTCGGATGCTCCGGGCGCATCGGCGATTCCAAGATGGTCGGCCCGCAACAGCTCCACCGCATGACGGAAGCTCACGCCGTTGGCCCGCATCACCCAGTCGATGGCCGTCCCGCCCACGTTGCACGCGCCCAGGCAGTGCCAGAGATTCTTCTTCGGCGTGATGACGAGCGAGGGCGTCCGGTCGTTATGGAACGGGCATTTGCCGATCAGGTCGGCACCGTGGCGCGTCAGTTTGATCCCTCGCGCTTCCGCCAGCCGTTGCACCGAGACCTCACGTTTCAGCCGTTCGACCTCGTGCTCCGGGATTCTCGCCATTCTGCCGCCCTCCGCTTAAAACCCTGTCAAGTGCTTTTCGAGGATTTTGAGATTTTTCTCGCCGTGCCTCAGTATATACATATCATGTATATCCAAGCACTGGATTTGCCGGAGGACTCAGAAGTGGAACATAAAATCCGTCTTGTCATGCCCGCGAAGAAGGAACCACAGACCGCATTCGGTAAGCGTCTCTTCACTCTGAGGAAGGCTCGCGGCCTAACTCAGTCCCAGCTCGCCGATGCCCTCGGCACGACCCAGCGCGTGATTTCCTACTACGAGACGGATGCGGAGCTGCCTCCCTCAGCGGTCATCATCCCGTTAGCTCGCGTGCTCGAAGTTTCTACCGATGAACTGCTGGGATTGCGGCCAGCGAAGAGCAACGGGAACAACAGTGTGGAGAAGCAACGGCTCTGGAAGAGATTTCAGAAGATGGAAGCCCTGCCGACTAAGGATCAGCGGGCCGTCATCCGCCTGATTAACTCGCTCGCTGGCAACGCCCACGCCGAAGTCAGTTAGTACGCCTCTGGTTCTTTCAAGAACAGAGGAGCAGACATGCTCCTCATGACAGGCCATCACTCGTAGCGGAGCCATCAGTCAAGGCCGCGCGTTTTGTGCGCGTTCATCGAAGCGAAGCGGAGAGCCTTTACGGATGGCGCAGCGGAGAGTACGCGCAAGCGTCGTCTTTAAGCCAAGCTGAGGCCCTGCGATATATCCATCTGTGGCGCAGATGGCGGCTCGATCTTCTGGCCCATGTCCTGCTGTGGCGTCGTCTGCTGCAACGCCGATGGATGCGACACGTCCCGGCTCAGCTCCGCGCCCAGCGTCTTCGCATCGTTCGTGTACATTTTCACGTCGAACTGAGCACGCGAGACGGAGACGTAAGCCATGCGGCTGTTGATGAGGTCGCCGTGCGCCTGCGCCGAGTCCACATGGATCAGCACGCGGTCTGCTGTCTGACCCTGGCTGCTGTGGCTCGTCACCGCGTAGCCGTAGTCGAGATGCGGATGCTGCTTTGCGTTGAACGCGACCTCGCGGCCTGAGTCCATGCGGAGTTTGAGGTTGCCGTCGCCGTCGATCTTATCGACCGTTCCCAGCTCACGGTTCGCCAGCTTCTCCGGGTGATACGGAGCTGTGAGCTGTACGCGGTCGCCCTCTGCGAACGTGCGCTCCGCCTCCCGGTACACCGTCACGCCCTGCTGCCGCCGTGGATCGTAGCTCACTTCCTCGCCGTTCTTCCGCTCTACCGTGACGACGTTCTCCGCCCTGTCCACACGCGCAACACGCACGTACTCTCCGGCCTCGAAGCCGTGCGCCTTGCTGCTCTTCGCATAACGCACGATATCGCCCGCCTCGTAGTTTTGCGCGTGCTGACGATCCGCGCCCGTAAGCTCCTGCCGCGCATTCAGCACACGCACTGTATGCTCAACGTCGGCGACTTTGCCATCTCCCTGCATCGCACGATGGATGTGCTGATTGATCTCCTGCCGCGACTGGTTATCCGGCGAGACGACCAGTGTGTTCTCCGGCTGGCGTACATACTCGCGGGAGATTTCGCGGATGCGCTCGCTGCGGTCCTCGATCTCATGCACCCGGCCCTGGCTGCTAAGATTGCCGATAGCTTCGCGGACCTCGCCGCGTGCAAGCTGCTCCACGACCTCTTTCAACGCAGGGTCTTTCTGCCGGATGATCTCATCCAGCCGCGCCGTCCGCAGCCCAGCGTCCTGCAACTGCGCGTAGGGCCTGCCCGCTTCGACCGCCTCATGCTGCCGCACGTCGCCGACGAACAACACACGGTCATTTTCTTTTAGCCGCTCGACGAACGTGTGCATCTGCTTCGTGCTCGCCATGCTCGATTCATCGACCACATAGAGACGCTTCTGTCCATCGTCCGCACGGTCGCCGCGCGTCAGATGACGTTGCAGCGTCTCTGTCTTCATGCCCGCCTCGCCCAGCTTCTGCGCCGCGCGGGACGTGGGCGCAAGCCCCTCGACCTCATAACCCGCGCCCACAGCGGCCTCACGGATAGCGGCTAAGGAAGTTGTTTTACCCGCACCCGCTACGCCCTCCAGCGCCATCATCTGATCGCGGCTTGTCAGTACATCTTCGACTGCATGTTTCTGGCTCACGCTCAGATGCGGATGATTCGCCTGCACCTGTTGCCGCTGCTCGCCATCGGCGAGCACATCGCGGTTGCCTTGTCCCACGCGCATTCGCTCGATGATCTCGCGCTCGTAACCCTGCATCTCGCCCGTCGTGAAGGCGCGGCCCGCAAGCCCCTCTCGACGCGGAACCTCGATCAGCTCATGCGACTGCACACGCCGCTCGAACTCGGCCCGGACCTCCGGCAACCGCGTCTCTCCCATCCCCTGTTTCAGGGCATCGCGCAGCAACGCGCGTTCATCGACGACCGCCGCGCGTTCCGTGCCGCGCTCGCGGGCATACGTCACCGCGCCCTGGGCGACACGCTGCGACTGCTCCGGCTGAAGCTCTACACCCGGTCGCTGTTGGGCTTCCGCGATCACATGACCCGGCTGATGTCCATGCTCGGCTGCCATCGCCTGATGCTGGGCGCGGACTTCATGCGGGGATAACTCCAGCTTCTGATCGCGCGTCTGATGCGCCGCGATCTGCGCCGCCCCTGCACCGGAGCGACCCGTCTCTTCAAGCTGTTCTCTGATCTGCTGCCGCCGCGGACTCGATGCCTCCAGGTACTCGCGCGTATAACCCTTGATCTCCGGCTGCCCATGCTCGCCGCGCTCGATCTCATAGCCCATCGTCTGCAACCGCGCGGCCAGCTCCGAACGATACACCGCCGTCGCGTACTGCTGCGTCTTATACAGCTCCTGCGGCTGCAACGCCCGCGTGTTCCCATCGGCGGTTTCGGCGATGTTGAACACGACCGCGTGCGTGTGCAACTGCGGCGCGGAGTAGCCGTCCACCGGACGGCTGCTGTCGTGCTCGAACTTGGCGACGATCCATTCACCCGTCGTCTGTGCCGGAGCGTTGCCGCCGATCCGCGCCTGCGTGTACTTCTCCATCTCATCCAGAGCAACACGGACGCTCTCTCGATGCGCCTCTTTTACGCGGTCGTCGCCGCCGACCAACGCGGTCAGCGAGACGGACTTCGGCGCGGAGAACGTAGCGTCCCAGCCCGCACGATGCTCCATCGAACGCACCGTCTCTCCTCTGTCGTTCACATACTCCCGCGCGGTTTGATGCCGCACAAGCTGCTCGCCTGTCTCTGGATGCTGGCCTTCGGACAGCCGCGCGAACTGCTGCTCATTCACTTCGCCATGCAGCCCGTAACGCTCCGCGAGCTTGCCCTGCCACTCGCCGCGCACACGCTCGCCTTCGGTGTAGTAGTTGTCCCGCGCGTTGGCGAACTCCTCTTTGTGGTACGCCTGCGCCTGGCTCGCGCTGATCGGTTTGGACAGCGTAATCACTCGTCAGCCTCGAAGCCGTTGTTCATCGGCACAAGCGCCATCCACACAGCACTGCAACGCGGCACACTACACACGATCTCCTGCCGTATTTTCATGTCGTCCTTTCCCTTTAGCGCACGGCTTCGATGTCCTTCAGGGCAACGCACGATCACATATTCCGCTGCACCCCGAAGATCAACTTCATATTCCGACTTCCGTTCCTGCTGCTTTTTCATCTCGCCTCTCCAGTAAGGGGGCTTTTCGCCTCCTCACACTATAGAGTCCGTATCAGGTTTCTTCGTTCACAGTGATTTTTCACTCGAAGAAGTGCTCCTGCCCCTGACTTTTGGATGGCGGCCTAAGCTCCATCTGCTGCCCGGATGAACTACTCGGCGCAGGCGGCAACGTCCCATTGGGCGTAGTGTCACTCGATGGCCCGTCATCCTTCGGCTTCCGCTCGATGAACTTCTCATGGTGCGCTTCGAGCTGCAAGTAAGGAACACGCATCTCCACAACATAGTTGCCGTGCTTGAGATACCCATGCAGCGGGTCAAGCCCGCTGATCTCCGACGCCATAACCAACGGCTCCCGCGAGATGTCGCGCTGCTGGCTCTCCGAGTTGCGCGACTGCGGGAACTGCCCATGCGTGCGCGTCTCTCGATACCGCTCGATCTCGACCTCCCCGATGGCCTTCGAGATCCACTCCGCCGCATGTGGCTCGCTCGTCTTCAGGTAGATCTTCGTCGCGGGCTGTGACAGCATCGCCTCCGCGACGTGCCCGTACAGCGCCTCGATCTGCGCCTTGCCCTGGAAGCCCAGCACCATCGGGCTGTTTGATTTCCGGCTCTCCGTGATCGCCGTCGTGAGCTGCGGAAGACGCTGCAAGCTCGCCAGCTCGTCGAAGACGAACCACGTCTTACGCTTCGCCGTCGATCCATCGTCCATCAGACGCAACACAAGCAGGTCCATCCACAGGCTGATGAGCGCGCGCAGCCGCTCCCGCACCGTCGGCTTCGACGTGATAAAGACCCACCCCTTGCGCTCTTTTGCCCACGCCGCCGCGCTCCAGCGTCGCTTCGTCTCCCGCTCCGCAGGCAACAGCTTGAACGCATCGGCAACCATGTTCAGGGAACCAAGTACGCCGCTGCGCTGCTGACTGCCATGTGCGCCAAGCATTGCCGCATACGGCGTATCTTTGACTCTGCGGTCGATCTCCACTTCATGCGCCATCCAGTACGTCAGCTCCTCCGGCGTCGGCTTCAGGCTCAGCAAGTGAGCGAAGATTTTCCTCGGCGCATCCACGAAAAAGCGCTGCTTCGGGTCTTGATCCGGGAACAGAGAAGCGGCTAAGGTCAGAGCCTCCGCTTCGTGCGTCACCTCATCGCCCGGCGTCCAGAACGGGCACCGCGCGTCCAGCGGATTCAGGATCACGTCGCCGCGCTTCGGGTCGTAAAACTGAGGCAGATATTCCATCGCAGGGTCGTACACGATCGCCGTCTCGCCCCGCTCCCATATCTGGCTCAGAACCTGCCGCACCGTCGCGCTTTTACCATGCCCGGAGTCGCCTACGACAAGCATGTGCATCGCCTCACGCTCGCGCGGGATGCGTACCCAGCGGCTCAGTTTGTTGTTGAACGTCCGGTCGCCCCAGCTCTGGTTTTCATTGATGAGCGCGAGGCCGTCCGGCACGTAGATATTCAGCCCCTTCTTCCGCCCCAGCTTCTCATTGAACTCCGCTGTCGTCACCACCTCCGGCCCGCGCAGCCGACGCCCATGCTTCCATACAAGCGCACGCTTCCGGTCCTTCGGCACCGTGTAAAACAAGAGCAGGATGAAGATGAGACTCGCCCCGTAGACCGGTCGCTCGATGTAGTCCCATACCGTGCGATCTTGATACACCACATGCCCCAGCGTCTGCCGCATCCACGCATTCGACAACACCCTGTCCTCGATCTCTAACCGTACTGCTCCGGCCTGGCGGCCCTCGTCCGTCAGCTCATAGCCTGGCTTGCCGTCCGGCATTTTCACCCGCTCGATCTCGTCGCCGCTGGCGATGTACGGATTGCCCTTCTTGTCCAGATACGCCACGAAGCGGTAGTGCCCTTTGTCCCGCGTCCGCCCCAGCGTCGAGGCCAGCATGTAGTTGCCCAGGTACTCCCGCTCCGCGAACGTCCACTGCCGCGCGTACTGGTAAGCCAGCAGGCCCAGCAGCAACACGAACGCCGCCAAGAACGCACCCCACGTCCACACCGGCCTACGGCTCGGCCATGCCTTCGAGTACTCCTTACGTCCCCATGTACTCATAGCTAATCTCCTCTTTGAGCAGTTGCTCATGATGAACCATATAGAAGCCTTCCCGAGCAAGCCATATACACTAGCCAGCTTTTTGCGTGCTGTGTTTTGAGTAACATGTGCTGGTCAACCGTCCTCTGCCTGGACTATCGCCGACGACAGCAGCTTCGCCGCCTTTGCCACCTTGCCAGCGTCCGCACGCTCGATCAACGCCTGCATCTGCTCCGCCGTTACCGGCTCGCCCCGCGAGATCGAGAACAACAGGTTCATCAAGATCGTCCGCAAGGCCAGAACCTCCGCCAACACAACGCCTTCAGATTCGCCGCTCGGCTGCTCATCGCGTAACAGCCTGCCGCGTATCCACTCGCTCAGATTCACACCGGCAAGCGCGGCCAACTCCTCAAGCCGCGCATACTCGGCCTCTGTAACCTTTGTCGTGACAGACTTCGTGCGCAGGATCGAAGGCCTGACCATCACAGCTCTCCGTATTCCTGGCCCAGCCGCTGCCAGATGGCATGCAGCGCAGAGTTGCTCCACGCCTTGCGGAACAGCTCCCGCACCTGCTCCCAGCCCTCGTTTGTGAAGCCGAACGTGATGCCGTTTTCGTAGGCGCGGAACCAGTACCCGGCAGACTCGCCCTCCGTGACGACATAGCCGAAGAACTGCTCGCCACTCCAGAAGCCGCTGTCGAACTCATAGCCGTTGACGGCTTTCCGCCCCGCCTTGAGCTGGGACAGCATCGCCCGGAACTCCGAGATTTTCGGGTAAGGCCCGAGTGGATACATCGGCCCGCGCGGGCCGGGGAAGCTCAACAGCAGGTGCAGCTCGCTGTGCTCACCGACAGTCACAGACAGCCGGTATGGACCCTCGACGAACGGCGGGAAGCTAGGCTGGCCGGGAAGTTCCTGGGGCCGCGCCGCGTCCCGGATCGGCTGCTTCTCGTACAGGTAGTGCCCACGCGCGGCCACGCGCCACAGCACCGGCCAGTATGGAGACAGCGCCGCGTGGATCGCCTCCACGCCGGCGAACCGCTCCTGATCCAGCAGCACATAGAGATTACGTGCGCAGTAAATCGGCGTGTAAGGCTTCGCCGCCTCACGCACACGACGGATGGTTTCCTCGACCGCAGCCAGCACCGCCGCATCGTCCGACCCGCTACGCTCGTAGCTGTCCAACGACAGGTTGCCCAGGTAATAGCCATTCCTCTCCAGCCGCCCAGACCGCAGACGATAGAGCGCACCGAACGCCTCCAGCACGCCCACGAACGACTCCGGCGAGATCGGGCATTTGAGCGCGCCTTCCATCCCTTGCTGGACATAGTGCGCCAGCAGGCCCCACTCCGCCTGGGACAGCGAACGTTGCTCGGCCACCTTGCGCCGGATCGACAGCAGCGAGGCCGTCGGCGTCCGGTGCAGATCGACCTCCTCCAGATGCTCGCCCCCAGCCGCCTCCAGCAACTGCTTGGCGACCTCCGAGGTCGTCACGCTCTCGCCCTTGCGCCGCGACATCAGCTCCCGGATGCTCTCCAGGCGGCTCCGCAGCCCCTCGCTGATCCGCAGCGATAGTGTCTGACTCTGGCCCCGGCTTGCCTCTGTCATTTCCGCCTCCTCCGTATGCAACAGCTAGACATGTATGACATACACGCTAACACGCTCTCGAAAAAGCGGCCACCCCTCGGCAACCGCTTTTCTTCTTAGCCGCTAAGCCATTTATTTTCTTGGGTTGCCATATAGCAACCTTCGTCTGCCCTACAGCTCCCCGTCCGGGGTGATGTGTCCCTATCCACCCGATGCGTAGCAGCGTGCTCTTTCTCCAGGTCGCCACGGCTCTCGGATGTAAGCCCCAGACGCAGCAAGGCCGCCCCAGAGAGGGACGGCCTGCCGATGCTTATGGGCTAGCGTGCATCTTCCGGCTGGGTCAGTCGGATACCCTTCGCCATTCGGAGGGCAACCTGCTGATACTCGGCCTGCCGCTTGTCACCCTCCCAGTTCCTGAGAAGAGTCACGATCTTGCGCCCCTGAACCTCACAGAAAAAGTCTGTGTTGATGATCGTCGGCACACTGATCGGGGAGTCTCCGGGAGGTACAGCCGGTTCTTTTGAAGTGACTTCTTTCAGCTCGCTACAGCCGTGTGAGGCAGCTTCTCCCGGAACATCCTTGCGCGAGAGAACCGTCGTGTCCTGTGTATAGGTGGCGATCACCTGGGCGAGCGTTTGCTTCGAGGACTCTTGTGCCTCCATCACGGTGATTTCCGCCTGACCCTGCTTGATGCCGATGCCCTCAGCTCCGCCTTCTGAACTGCGCAGTTGAAGGCGGTCTGTGGAGACACCGTTCCGAACCCACGCTGCGGGATACAGGACGGAAAAACGGTTGGAACTGCTAAACCGCTGCCACCCGTCAGTGGAAGCACCTGCGGCACCCCCCAGCGTAAGAAGAAGAACGACTACTGCTTTTTGGCTTTGGTTGATCATCGTTCCTACTCCTTCTTGCATGGATAGTGGAGCGCGCTTGTGTTGGCTCCCTGCTGACTCATAAAAGTGTTCACATTCTTTAAGCCAGCTGAGCAGCCAGCGCCAGAACAGTAGTGACCGTACAGGGTCGCGGTGTTGGTAAAGTCATAGCCGTTCCGGGGATTCGTGAGGCTATGTCCAACAGAATTGATCGCCGACTGGAAGCTCGCAAACGGGGAATTCAGCCCGTGGTAGAGCACGTTGAATGCATTGAATTGACCAGCTGTGATGTTGGTTCCGAAACCTGTCTCTGCCCCTGCGAGCGATACGAACAGTCGGGGATCGATGTTGTACTGTGCCCCCGAAGCCATCAGGTTTGCGCCTTGACCAACCATCGGGGAATTCTTCGTCCCGAGATAACTGTCCAGCGATGAAGCAGATACGCCACAGCCGTTATTTGGGGCACAAGCCACTCAGTCGGAGTCTCGAATGTACATCAACATCCGCCCCCACACGAACATCAACGCTAAAATATAGGCTCCTGAGACGATGAACCCCAGGACCCATGTATGGAACAACCAAAACCCAAGGTATCCCGCTCCCATGCCAACCGGAATGTATGTCAAGAATAACCACAGGAGTGCCTTCCTGTTGGCGACGAACGCTTCGCGTACTTTTTTGAGGAGCTTGCCCATCAGCATCCTCCTTTTCGGCCGACCGTTGCTGTGTTATTTGTCAGCGTCTGAACACCGGCTCCATAACCGACACCCAGAGTGAAGCTGAAGCTCCAAATGCTGTTACCCGCAGCATCAGTGCCAGCGCTGAATTGCCCGGCCCCGTTTATGAGATTGCCGAAGTCAACAGTCCACGTCCCACTCAAGCCTTGCAACTGATCCGCTTGACTCGCGTTCGTAACAAAGAAGCCTGCACCGGCGCCAGCGACAGCGCCTAAGAAGAATCGTCCGATCAGATTAGCACCCGGGATCGACGCGCCATGGCCGAAAGCGGACGCGCCAGCACCCCCAGATGCAAAAGCTCCAGCATCGAGGCCGTTAGCACCTCCAAAGACTCCGGCACCAACGCTTCCGTTTGCGCCAGCTCCATAGCCAGCGCCAACGGTTGCGTCTGCGCCCGCTGTTACACCGAGGCCAAATCCGGTCTTGCAAGTTTGTTTACTTGGGGCACCGCCCGGTTTGACGCTAATGAGCTTTGGAAAGACATTCGTGCAGTTTCCCAACTGGGGGCCTTTACAAGGCACCTGAGGACCGCCTCCACTGTTGCCTTGGCCAATCTCCGAGGGGTACCCACTGGTCGGGTCCGAAGGCACATTACAGGTCCCATCCCCATTGGTACAAGGACAGTTAGACATGTCGCAAAGTCCGGATGGATCAATCAGCGACAGCGGATTGTTCAGCACGTAGGCATATCGATTCATGCTCTGGGGGTTGGTGAGGTCGTAGCTGCCGGAATAGTGATCCGGAGAGAGCCAGCGGCCCTGCGCCGAAGAGTACTGCCGGAAGACGGCGTGATCTGTATTGGATTCCTTGTCGAGTTCAAGGTATGCGAAATGGCTGCTGTCCTGGTCGCCGTACGTCTCGTTCACGGTTGCCGAATAACCGTCGCCGAACGGCAGGGAAACGTAGCTTGTGGCGATTGCACCTGTGTAATCGGTTCTCATGCGCTCGGTCCCGGTCCAGTCCTTGTGGTCGAAGTATGTAGTGCCGGTCGCGGCCCTGAAAGCAAGCTGTTGACTGTTCCAGTAGATGCGCCCCTCATTGCCAGAATTGCTCGGCTGCAGCCAGCTTGATATGCGCCGCCCCGCGTAGTCATAGAGATATTCGTACGTTGTACCCGAGACCGTAGACGAAACACGATTATTTAGAGCGTCATAGACGTACTGAGCCGTGCTGCCGCTGTCCACGGAGACGATATTGCCCTCTGCGTCGTAAGTATAGTGATGCGAACCGTCATACGTCATGTTTCCGGCGGCATCGTAGGTATAACCACCGCTGTTGATTTGGTTGGTTGTTGTATTGAAGGAAGCAGAAAACGACGGGCCGCTCCCAGCCGTGACAGTCTGTGCCGTGCGGTTACCCCAACGGTCGTAGACCCAGGAGAAATTCTGCGCCGTTCCGCTATTCACGGTTAGCGACGTCAATCGATTGAACTCGTCGTAGCCAAAGCCGGCGCACGTATTTAGAACCGTGTCACACCTTCCCGTTGAACGAAGTCCACTCCAAGCAGTGGAATAGCCATAAAGCTGCGTTCCGCCAGGGCAGCTACCTTGCGTAGATCCATTGCAGACCCACCCTCCCACATTGCGGCCTAGAGAGTCATAGGCGTTCACCGCAGTGAGACCGTTGCCCAGTTGATAGTTGAGCGGTCCATTCGGCCCGTTTTGCACTCCGGTGACAAGGTCGTAAGTCCCACCGAACTGTGTCCCGTTAAGGGAATCGCTGCCGGTGATTTGGGTGATTTCGCTTGCCGGGGAATAGGAATACCCGATGTTCCCGGCTGCGCCATCGTCTTCGCTCAGAAGGTTGCTCGTCCAGTCGTACGTAAATGACAGTGTGTGGCTGTTTTGGTTCGAAGTACCGCAAGTGGACGGTCCGCACTGCCACATATTCAGCACGCGGCCTAGGGCGTCATAGCTGAAGAGCGAACCGGAATGAGTACTTCCAGAGCCCGCACCCATGACTACCAGACGCCCTTTAGGGTATGTCACCGTCGGTGTCCAGGCATTGTTCACATCGTAAAGGAATGTCTTGCCCGGCGTGAGGCCGTCGCTGTAAGTGACGCTGACCACGCGACCGATTGAATCGTACTGGGTGGTTGTCGTTGTCAAGGTTGATGCGCTCGTCTGATTCGCCTGGGGCCGTTGGCGAGTTACGGTCAGCCCAAGCCCGGAGGTGGTGCTGTACGCGTAGCTGTAGGTCATTGGCGCAGCTGTCTCCGGCTCAGTCACGGAAATGGGCCTTCCTAGCCAGTCTGTTTGAGAGCTCCGTGTCTGGCCGCCGCCTCCCGTGCCTTGCGTGATTGTTGTCGTCTGCGTTGCCAAATTGTACGCATAGGAAGTCACAAATCCGGTGCCCACGATGTCGGTTCCGCAACTGACTGGCGCGCCCGAGCCGGGCATGCTGCTGTTGGATGAGATTTCGCACACAGCCGTCAATCTGCCAAGCCCATCGACCTGAGAGATGCGAGTGACACTGTTTTCGTCCTTCATTTGGGTCGCCCGACCAGAATAGGAATAGCCGATCGATGTACCATCTCCATGCGTGATGGTAGTCACTCGCCCTAACGCATCATATGCGTAGCTGTCACCCGAACCGGAGCAGACTTTTGCCGTACCCCATCCCGTACCCTGATAGGAATATGAGAGGAAAGATAGATTTCCGTTCCCGTCGTAACAGCTGTCCTGCTGGTACCATGGATTGCTACTCTGTCCATTGCTATGTGCGACCCGACTCTGGCGTGCGTAGCCATCATATAGAGTCTCGGTGTCAGCATAGGTCGTGGAATTTTGATAGTTGAAGAGGCTGATCTGTGTCGGCGAATAACCGTATGTCGTTTTGCCTCCGTCGGGATTATCGATCTCAGTCGGACGCAATAGCGGATCGCCATATTTGTATGTTGTTTGTGCATTGTTCGGATCGGTTGAGCTTGTCGGTAAGCCAGTATATGAGGTGTCGAATCCCGTCGCGTATGGCAAGCTCACACTGCTCGAAGGGGTCGGGGGGGTTGCCTGCGTATTGTAGACAAACGTTGGATCGTAGGAATATGTCGTCGTTCCATTTGGGGTCGTTGTGGTGAGAACGTTTCCAGTGTCTTCATAGGTCGAAGAAGTGGTGATTGTGCTGCTGGCGTTGGCATATTGGACCACGCTCGTTAGATTGCCACGCGACCCGCTAACCGCCACATGTTGCGGAACCCCAGAACTGGTGGTCAGGCTGTTCGTATCGTAGGCATAGGTCGTTTGACCCGCCAGATTCCCGGAGCCGTCATAGACCTGATCTTCGGTTACCAAACTGGGCAGCCCGCCACCATATGTCCACACCTCATGCCTCAAGAGTGCTCCGCGAGAGGAGGAACCGAAGTCATAGTTATATTGATCGGTCTGCATACCCGATGCGTTATATTTTGCCGTCGAACCGTGTTCCTCGATCCCGTTTAGCGTCTCATAGGTATCGATTTGGCTGATGGGTATCGTAAAGCTTTCGGTCGTACAGGGCTGTGCTTCTCCGTTGTAACAGGTCTGGCGGGACAACAAAGGCGTGCCTGTCTCCGCGCCTTGATACATGCTTCGATTGGTCTCGTAATAAACGGCTGTTGTGGTCGTAGATGATGTGCCCGTCGATGTTACCTGGTTGCTGGCCTGGACGAAATCATAGGCTGAATGGTTGCTGAGGCCGTCAGTCACTTCGGTGTGACTCTCATTTGTACCCGGTATTGTACGGCTATAGCTCCACGTCGATGCGGCGGAGCCGCCGTTTGCGGAAATACTTCGTGTTAGCCCCGCTGTGCTTCCGTCAGCACAGATGATGCCGTTGCTGCCTCCACTATAGGAATATGTGATTGTTCCACCGCTGGGCAGGGTCACACTCGCCAGACGGCCCGTGACATTGCCTGATCCGTTCGGCGTCGCCTCGTAAGTGAAGGAATACGTGCTCCCGTCTGGAAACGATATAGAGTTCACCAATGACGTAGACGTTGGACCGTACTCGCCAATGCCGCTGCACCCGAACGCGGTTTGGACCGTGTATGTTTTGTAGGTCATGGATACAGTCTGGGAGTTCCCGCTAGTATCTTTGTATGTGAATGTATGTGCATTCGGGGCACTGCCCGCCACCGTCAAGACAGAGTTACCGGTGGTGTCTGTGAATCCCCCACTTCCGTTGACCGATATCTGGTTGCCGTTTGAATCTGTTGCGGTTGCTTGGCCATTGTTCACATTTGGGACGGCAATTTGCTTGCCATCTGCACCGACTATGGTTCCCTTCGTATAACTGGTAAGATTCAAAGCGTAGCCTGAGCCATCCCAGCTGGAAAGAGACGCAGTCGATTCGTCAGCACCACAGTTTGTGGGATAGCTATTAGAAACCGTCCAGCCCGAGAACTGATGCGTAACGCCGAAAGGATCGTGATACGCCCAGTTCGTATCGTAGGTGTAGATGCATTCTCCGCTTCGCTGACCTCCAGAGCCAACCTGCACCGTAACGACGCTGTAGCTCAGGTATCCGGTAACGATCTCAGTGTCACCTCTCCATCCAAATGACGGCACGGGGGTCCACACTGTTGACCCGTTCACGGTCGCAGGGGACCACACGGAGGTGTCATAGCTCAGGTTGTAATAGAACGGCAATCCGCGTCCGGCCTTATTGAGAACCGGGATGCTGAAGTGCACGTTCAGATTACCGACGTTGATCGTGTCGAAGCCTTTATTGTCGAACGTCCCGTAAGGATATGTCCCCGTGATTACCTGAGCGAGCGTTGCGGGGGCTGAGAATGTCGCAATGATTGTGAAGACATACCATCGCAGCAGAAGTGAGCGCATGTAGTACCTTCCAAGGCGAAAATGGGCTATCTAGCTGAACTGCACTGAAGTAATCTGGAGTTCGAGTTGGAGCGAACCATTGATATATCGCTGAATAGTGAACGGGATTACTACGCCGTTGACCTTCTGATAGTTCGTGTAAAGAATCTGGACGGGGATATCGATTTGTATCCCGTTGTCAGGATGCACCTGCCACAGGAGGACAGCAGGTAGTAATGTGTTCGGGTCAAAACCGATATCAGTCGTGCTTGATGTCATTGATGCGGAAAGCAGATAGCTCGGCATTGCCTGTAGGACGGCTTGGCTTTGCAAATGCCTGTAGCTACCTGGCCCCACGGCCCCTACGCCGAGATCAGCAACCCCAACCCCTGTGGGAATGGAGGGCGGTTGTAAGGAAAGTGAGGGTAGGAACCACACTGCTGGTTTCAGGCAGTTCAGAAAATCTCCTGTGTACGCGACTGCGTTGGCACCTGACCATTGGCATGTCATTCCAATGCCGAAAGCAGTCTGCGACTCTGTCCACGCCCCTTTTTGGGCAAGAGCCAGCTGCATCTGTGCCGCGCCGGACGAATTAGCCGTGAGCGTCGCGGTGCCTGAATCCACCAAACTTCCGGCATACCAGGTTGCATTGGCTGTCAGTTGAACCTGTGAAATGGCATTGCTGCCGGAGAAGGCGGTCCATATTTGCTGAAGAACTGCCGTAGCGTTTGTCTGTGGTGCGTTGGAGGTCTGAGCAAGGGCTATTACCGAGCAGTTAAGCGTCGTCCATAGAAGTACATAACGAATTATTCTGTAAGGGCTGAACTCGCAAGCGAATCGCCGCTTCATTGCAAGCGCCTGCATATTGATCCTCCAAGACAGTTAGCAACTCAAGCTAATCCGCCGACTAAAGTGTCGTCAGACTACAAAAAGATCTCTTCTGCGAAATTGCGAACATCAGATCATTGGAAGAGAACGTACGCGAACATATCATGACTTCCCGATATCGACAATTAACATTTGTGCTATCTGAGAACCGATTGGGAATCTTGTACCGATTTGGAACAAAGGAGTTGCCCCCCAAGGGGGAGAGTGAAAAGATCGGTAGTTATCACCCGAACTAGAGTGGGCGCGCTGATGAGCAGATCGGAAAGAGTGAACTTATAGACGAGGGTTTGCGTTCCGGTGAAGCTGGTATGAACCTAGACTGGTTATAGTGGCAAATACTTGCGAAAGCTCATCCCCTCAACGAGGATACAGACGACGGAGAGACGATCCGGGCGCTTATGAAGTTTCTTACCAACTTGTGAACTGTCACGGCCAGGACATGACTTTGGTGATGTTGTGCCCGCAAGGTCTGCTGCTTAAAGTGGCAGCAATCTTTATTCCGTGCTTCACTTGAACCTGCAATCCGCCTTGAGCCGATTGTGTCTTTTCGCGTGTTTCCTCCGATGGTCAAGCTACGCGCACTCCTCGCGGGTGCGCCCTCCCGTCATCGGGCCGAGCCAAATAGAACGTGCTTCGGCGTGGAGCGCACAGTTTTCCGCCCGGTAATCCGCCGTCATTTCGTCAATTCAACAAACGATTCCTGGCGCGACTTTTGTCGCCATTGGCGAGCCTTCGCTTGTGATGGAGCTTTAGGTCGTCTCTGCCGACAAAGATATGCCTGAGGCAAAGGCACACGCCTTCGCCCCTTATGGTTTTGAGTTTGCGTGCTCTTACCAACGCCCGGCAACAGGCGAAGCCTGAACAATGCGCCACACCAGACGCGAAAGGGCCGGTCTGTTTTCGGCTGATTTAGTGGCCGCATTTCGGCTTAAGCAAGCGGGCCGAAAATGGCGTCCGCCGCTCTCATGCCTACTTGATTGGTTGCTTGAGTGTTTGCGTGCTTCTCTGATTGAGAGATTCCTGATTGAAAGATTAACAGAGGCAGGCCGCGTAATTTGGAGTTCCAATAGCGGCCTGTGTAGGTCCGATGTATGGGCGGCGCACCTTAAGCCGTGCCGGGCGCGCCGCGTGCGTTCATCGGTGCTCTACGCGGAGGATGTTCACCACTCTGCTATACACCAGGGCATCCGGCTTTCTCTTCTGGCCCTCGTCTTTGACCGCGTCGGCCACTTGCAACGTGTACAGAATGTCCGGCTCAGTAAAGATCGCCGGTGTCATCGCCTGCCCTTTGCGCGGCGGCTCTCCATTCGCTTGGCTCCAGGCTGCATAGTAACGAGACCGGCGGCCCGGACGAGGCCGCGCCGGATCGCTCCCCAAGTTGTAGAAGGCAGAAACCAATGTTCCGTCATCCAGCAATGTAAATTCCAAACGCAGGCTCCACCGTTGGAAGGCCCGGACAAACTCCGGACCTTGCCAACGGACACACACGCCCTGATAGTCACCAGGCGGAATGCGGGGAAGATCGACGCCCTCCCAAACCAGGCTGGTTGTGGAAGAGCCGGATTCCGACAGTTCGGCACGGCGGCTCATTCGCGTCCCTCCCGAAATGCGCTACCAGTGCCGCTGCTCCGCCGGACGAACGCTTCGAGGTCCGCCTTCGCAATGAGGGTGCGGCCCCCTGCCTTGACCCGCTGCAGTTTGCCTTGACTGAGCCATGCCGAAATCGTCCAAGGCGAAACTCGAACAAGTTCCGCTGCTTCTTTCGTCGTAACAAGATCGCCAACCAGCATCTTCCAAAATCTCCCTTGTAACCTGTACTACTGTTTCGTAAGATATCCTCCAAGCGGATATATGAAAATGCAACATTTAATAGAACACACCAAAGGCGGCTCACTCCGGACAAATGCGGATCGGCCCTTAATAGAAAAAACAAGTCGGCCGGCCCCCAAGGTGCTACCCGCCATGCCGATTGAGATTTCGCATAGCCCGTTCAAGGTGGAAATCAGCTATGAGCGTATGAGCGAGGATGTTCTTTTTCGTTTCCGCTTCGCGAAGCCGCAGCCTGAGGATCATCCCGACATCGACGCTTTCCCAACCAGGGAAGCGTTCATGGATGTGAAGACGCCCGGAGAGGCGCTGGATTTTCTCAGTGCGACCGGACATTTCCGCTCTCAAGACGAAGCGTTCCCGCAAAAACATGAAACCTTGAGCTGGAGTGATTTTCAGAGGTGGCAGCAGGTGGTTGCCATCCTCATGCAGGAGGGGCCGCTTCCAGAGCAGGCCAAGATGAGGAACGGGAAGCATGTTGGAGTCGAGTTTGTGGTCCCGGAGTCGCTCCGGCCAACTCTGCGCGAGCTTTCTTTCACTGAGATTCGATGGCTTATGGGCAGCCCAGAGGGAATGTCCATCCATCCCGTTCCTGAAACCGGCAAATCCGGAACGAGGAATAGGCTCACGGCGCGAATATCCGTGCATTCAACATTGGAAGCCATTCTCGCAGCCGCGTATGTTGACGGCCTGAACGGCGTGCAATACGGAAGATGCGGATATTGTCATAGGCTATTTGAGATTGAGTCACGGCACGCGCGGGAATATTGCGACACACCTTGTGCTCAGAAGGCCGGAGTTAGACGGAGGCGCGCAGCGGCGAAGGCGGAAATTATGAAATCAAAGACGCGCAAAGCGAAACCCAACACCAGAAAGGAAGGCAGATAAGGAATGTCCGTTTTCAAGAGAGGCGGGGGAATCTATTGGTTCGAGTTCTGGCATCATGGGCGGCGGTATCGCAGAAGCACGGGCGTTAAGAACTGCCGGACGGCAGAGGATATCGAGAGAGCATTCCGGACGGCGCTCAACAAAGGCGAAGTGGGCATTACGGAACGCAAGGCTGTACCCGGTTTTCGCTCAAGCATGAGCGAGTTCCTAAAATGGTCAGCGGAGGAGCACGCGGCGCATCCCCGGACTCATGGCCGATACAAGGTGAGCAGTCTCGCTCTGCTCAGGTACTTTGGGGACACTCCGCTGGATAAGATCACGCCGGAAGAGGTCGAACGCTTCAAAACCACGCGCGCTGGTGAGTTCAAGACGGCGCGCAGCAAGAGGGGCCGGGTCCAGACAAAGAAGAGAATTCGCCCCGCGACGGTGAACCGTGAATTAGCCTGCCTGAAAGCCCTGTTCACTTTCTTCACCAAAGCGGATTTAGTGGCGAAGAATCCCGTAAGCCGAGTGAAGTTTCTGGCGGAGAACAACGAGCAGACTCGCGTTCTATCCCATGTCGAAGAAAGGGCCTATTTTGAGAAAGCCTCCCCCGTGCTCCGGGATATTGCAAGGCTCATCCTTGAGACCGGAATGCGCCCGGAAGAGGTCTATACAATTCGGCCTGAGAATGTGGATTTGGAGCGAAGGACCATTTACGTTCCCCAGGGCAAGACAAAAGCCGCGCGTCGGACTCTGACGCTCACTACTGCGGCTCTGGAAGTCCTTAAGCGGAGAATGGCGGGACTGGAAACACCGTATCTGTTCCCGTGCGACACCGATTCCAAGCGGCCCATCCCAAAGGTGAACAACGCGCATGATCGCGCGGTGAAGGTCAGCAAGATTGCCCCGCTCCGTCTGTATGACCTCCGCCACACTTGGGCAACACGCGCGGCCATGTCCGGGATTGATCTAGTAACGCTGGCAGCTATGCTAGGGCATTCACGCATTCAGATGGTGCTTCGCTATGCTCATCCCACCCAAGCGCATCAGGCAAAGGCAATGGAGCAGTTGGAACAGTTCAACGCTTCACAGCAAATTGCTGCGTTTGAGAAGCAGCAGCTCACTGTGACGCAGTGAAGGACGAAAAGGGGACGAAATGCACGTAGTCCCCACAAAAGTCCCCACAGCGGCAGAATCGCCCTCACCGGATGGTTGGGCAAACTATTGAAAGGATTGGAGGCGCGGGTCGGAATCGAACCGACGCATAAAGGTTTTGCAGACCTCTCCCTTACCACTTGGGTACCGCGCCTTGGACAGGAAATACTAATTCAGGCGGCATTTGAGAAGCCAGTCCAGTGATGCCGCCGGGGCGGGATCGGAGCCAGGCTGACTGGAGCGGGAGACGGGACTTGAACCCGCGACCCTCGCCTTGGCAAGGCGATGCTCTACCACTGAGCTACTCCCGCTGGGTACTCTTCGAGTATATCGGCAGGGTATGCAGCGGTCAACGCAGTGCCGGGCCCAGCATTGATGTTGGCTTTCATTCCGAACTGTGCTGGCTGCCGTTGGCCAGCGAGTTGTACATCGAAATTCGCTGCTCATCTAGCCAGCCGGGACGTATTCCGTCTCCCAGCAGGAACTCAATCAAGGATGACGCTGCAAGTTGGTTGGAGGTTCGATCGCGGATGCCTTCCATGACTTTGCCTTTCTTTTTTGATCTCGACCTTCGCGGATTTCTTCTGCTGAAAGAGCGCTGTGACGCTTGTTCGAGGCGGACACAGCGTTCAAGTGGACACGCAGGAAGCCAGATTCGACCTCCTTTTCGTGCTCGCCTTCACTCAAAGTGGAAGTCTCTATCGAGGGTCACCTGCCCGCGAATCTCACCCGACGGAAAGATCGCGGTGTGGACGTTCACGTAGGTATCTCCTCGGCGAATGGCCCTGAGCAGACCCGCCAGATCACCAGGCTGAATGCCCTGAGGAATCACTGAGTCGCCCGTTTGTGACCGGCAGCACACTCACATCCGCCGCAGTGATGGTGCCAGTAATCGTGCCCGAAGCAGGACAAGCTGGTTTAGCTCCACCGCACAGGAAGACGGCGACGCCGCCATTGGTCAGTCCGGCGCCAAAGTGGATGTGAGCCTGTACGACCGGACTGCTCATTCCCGAATAGGACAATGCAAATGCGATGGTTCCGTCTTCATTGATCTGAGCTTCAAAGCGTCCATGACTCTTTGCAAGGACTGAAGGAACCTGGTTAAAGGAGTTAAGCTCAGCTTTGATTGAATCGTATTGGTCCCGATCCTGTGAGTAAAGGGCCGCTGTCTGTACCAGCGGTGCGACCGCTGCCGCCAGGATCAGGAAGAATCTATAGAGAGCAAATAGCCTTTTCATCGAAGTTTTCTCTTTCTCAGGCGAGGAACTGCCAGCAGGTCCTCGCCTGGCTTGACTGGGGAAGGATTGGTTTACTGTTTTTTCAGGAGCTACTCGAGCGGCAACGTCCAGATCGTGATCGAGGCAGTGTTATCGTCCACTGCCGCAAGAACCGCAGTATCGTTGTTCACCTTTTCCACCGCGAGTCCAAAGGAGCCGCCCTGGTTAGGATCCACCGGAATCTCCTTCACGAATTCACCGTGCTTTGTGAACTCAACGATTTCGCTGGGCTGGTTTGGATCGCTGTTGATTACGTCGTTGTTCGTAACAAGAAGATGGCCGTTGGGCGCTTCCGCCATCGCCAGGGCGCCATGCAGATGGGTTTCGTCCTGGTAGACAATGTCGCCGGGGCCATCGCTGGACGTCCGCCTCGATGCATCCTTTACAACGAAGACTGCATTGTCCAGCGTCGAAGCCACATATAGCCGATCTGTTTGGTGATCGTAGACTAAGCCGGTTGGTGCGTCGAACAGGGCTGCCGGATCACCCTGGTGCAAAAATCCTGAAGCGATCGTGTAATGGTCCAGTTTCGTCAAACCATTGAAGTTCACGGCAAAATCAATTCTGCTCACCGTGCCATCAAGAGCATTGGAGATGTACACGCTCGCACGATCGCCGTTATCTACAACTGTCGCGTCCCATGGTCCATTAATCTGGCTGCTGGTGAAAGTCTGGATTAACTTCCCTTGATTGTTGATCACCAATAGTGAGCCGCGGCCTGCGGTGTTGGATGTTCCATCCTTCGTCGGCAGATTGGCCACCAGCACAAACCCATACTGCAGTGTTCCCAGACCGGTGGAGAGTCCGAGGGGAGCTGTTCCCTGAAAGAAAACTGAGGGCGCACCACTCTGAGGAATCCGGACGATCGTGGTGCCGGTGCCCTGCAGATTATTTTTGTTATTGAAGTTCGAAACCAGGATGTCGCCATGCTTGAGCGGACCTGATCCAGTTAGAAAATTGTTCTTGATAAAGGCGACTCCGTAAGGGTTCACGTCGCCGTTGCTCGGAACGGTGGAAGCGCTCCTTACCGGACTGGGAAGGAAGGCATCATCGGAGTTGTATCGGGACTGGCCAAAACTCAGCGAACAGGCGGCAGTTGCGAGTGCGATGCCGGCGGTGGCGCAGCAGAGAAGAGACTTGCGATTGGTGTACATCGGAACTTGTCCTTTAATTTCTGAATTCCTGCCCGCCGTGGGTCACAAGGCGGCAGCAACTGGACAGTAGAAAACGACCGCCAATAATGTCTTTTGAATTCACTCAAACTTAGCTTGGTTCTTCCGATAGGTCGTTCGGCTTACTGTTAGGTCGCCCCATCGCTTGATTTTGCCGTTCAAAGCTTGCGCGAAGAAGACTGGGGAGCGATTGCCATTCGGCCCGCTCTCCAAGGAAATCTGCCCCAGTTTCAGCCTCTTGGGCTATGCTTAGAAAATTATTGGAATTATGTTGGGCTCCTGTGTTCGGGATTTAGAGCCAGATGAGCGGCATTTCCTACACGTTCGGACCATTTCGACTGTGCCCCTCTGAGCATCTTCTGCTCCGTGGTGAGACTCCCGTACCTCTGGCGCCCAAAACCTTTGAGCTCCTGGTCGCGCTGGTTTCGAGAAGCGGCCAATTATTGACACGCGACGAGCTTATGCACGCCATTTGGCCGGATAGCTTTGTCGAGGAAATCAACCTGACAGTCAATATCTCCCTGTTGCGAAAGACGCTGGGCGAACAGGCCGGCGGCCGACAGTACATCGCGACCGTCCCAAAGCGAGGCTATAGATTCGACGGTCCTGTTACCGAATACCGGAAAGACCTGATAGATGCGAAGCAGCCCACGGTGCCGCTTCCCACCGTTGAACCATCCCCAACCGGCGCCATTGCAGGAACACCCCCGTCGCCACCGTCTAAACCGCGTTTCGGAATCGTCAACAATCGAGCGCTGGCCGTCGTCATCGCGGTGCTCCTGGCTTTAAGTGCTTCATGGATTGCTTACCGGTATCTCGTTGCATCGCGCACCCAGAGAACCACTCAGTCGGGCCAATCCGGAGACGTTGCGCAAAACATAAAACCGCAGGCGAGAGAACTCTATACTGAAGGTCGTTCTTATTGGGCGAGGCGGAGCGCAGAATCCGTTCAACGAAGCATCGATCTTTTCCGTCAGGCAATCGCAATCGACCCAAACTACGCAGCAGCCTATACCGGCCTGGCAGATGCCTATATACTCGCGGGCTCCTACGGTAACAGCTTTCTCTCTCCTCAGACCGCAATGCCGAAGGCGAAAGAAGCTGCTGAGAAGGCATTGGCGATCAATAGCAACTCCGCCGAGGCGCATACGTCGCTTGCGTACATAAAGGTTATCTACGACTGGGATTGGAGTGGCGGGGAATCTGAGTTTCGGCGTGCCCTCGAGCTGAACCCGAACTACCTCAACGCACATCATTGGTATTCACACGAGCTGATGGCCGAGGGCCGTGTGCAGGAATCACATCAGCAGAGTGAACAGGCACTCTATATCGAGCCTACAAACGTGCTGATGAACGAGCACATGGCATGGCACCACATGATGGCGCGAGAGTACGGCCGCTCGATACCGCAGGCTCTTAAGACGATCGAGCTCGATCCCGATTTCGTACAGGCGCATCGCGTGCTGGCCCTTGACTATCTGTACACCGGACGGTTCAAGGAAGCCTGTGCCGAATTCGAGAAAGACGTAGCTCTATCGCACGAAGATCCCATCGCCCGCGCTTACCTGGCGCGCTGCTACGCCGTCTCCCATCGTCAGGCCGACGCCCGCCGAATCCTGGATGCGCTCGTGAAGGCCTCGGTCGAGCGCTACATTTCGGCCGCCGAAATCGCTGCTGTCTACGCCGCCCTGAACGATGACAACGCCACCATCGAATGGCTCAACAAGGCTTGCAGCGAGCGAGCCAGTTCACTGATCTATCTCAACATCGATCCTGTGTATGACCATATGCGGCGCGACCCTCGATTCCAGAGGATCGTCACATGCGTGCATCTAGTGCCGGTTGTGGATGAATCCCCAGCTAAATAACTGCTGGCTGCCGGCTTGCCCCGGAATACCCGTTTCCGGCTTCGATCCCCACAATCTCGCCGTCGCGCATATGAAGAATGCGATCACCGATGGCGGCTGCCTCCGGATTGTGTGTAATCATTAGCACCGTTTGCTTCAGCTTGCGGTTGGAGCGCAGCAGCATCTCGAGTACTGCTTCCGAATTCTTGGTATCGAGATTGCCCGTGGGCTCGTCGGCAAGGATGATGGCCGGCCGCGTAATCAAGGCACGCGCAATTGCGACTCGCTGCTGCTCGCCTCCCGACAGTTCCGACGGGCGATGTTCGAGGCGCCCGCTGATGCTGAGCATCTCCGTAAGGTGTAATAGGTAGGCTTGATCAAGCGGCTCTGTCCGCCCGGAGATGTCATACGCAATCTCGATATTGTCTCGCGCGGAAAGCGTGGGCAGCAGGTTGAACTTTTGAAACACAAATCCGATCTTCGATCGGCGCATCTTTGTACGCTCGGCGTCGTCAAGGGCAGCAAAGTCGACTCCGCCGATCTCGATTTTTCCCGAGCTGGCGCGAGTAAGGCCGCCGAGCAGGTAGAACAACGTGGACTTGCCGCTCCCTGAAGGGCCGACAATGCTGACAAACTCGCCCGGCTCTATCGAAAAAGAGACGTTTCGAAGAGCCGGAACCTCGATCTTACCTGTCCGATAGACTTTGCCGAGCTGTTCGGCACGGATGATGGGCTGCACTCATCGATTGTAAATGGGCCAAGCCGCAACATCGACCACAGGAGCGGTTATGAGGCTATGGCGGGCTGAAGCGCGGCATCAAATACGGACCCCGGCGCCTGATCAATAACGGGCCTGGGCACGGCCTTTTTCGGCCCCCGCTTGCGCGCGATCATCACGCGGATTCGCTCAAGAACCTCTACCGGTGTGCATGCTCCCTTTGGAAGGAACGCATCCGCGCGGTTGGCCCGCTCGAAATTCTTAACCGTGGCGCTTAAAAGAATGGTAGGGATTTCAGGAGAAATGTCTTTCATTCTGCGGACCATCTCGTTGCCGTCCATTTCAGGCAGCAGCAGATCGCTCAGGACCAGGTCGACGCCGCCGCTGCGGAAAATCTCCAGGGCTTCCTGACCGGACAATGCGGTAATGACGCGGTAGCCACGAGTTGTCAGCATGAATTTGCGAACTGCTAATGCCTGTTCGTTCTGGTCGACGCAGAGAATCGTTTTCTTGGGCCTCATGTAATTCCTTGGTTCTCTCGCAGGGCACACGAGCTCTCCATGCGCGGACACACGTCATGTGCGTGCCTCGCGCAACGGTCAACTGATGGCTGCACCCTGGTCCGGAAATGGAAAATACGGCTCCGTTCGCGTTCAGCGGACCTGCCAATAGGCATAGGTTCCGCGATTACGCGAGGCCGCGATCCGGGTCGGACCAGGATGCAGAGAACGAGAAAGCCAGGGATAGTTGCCTGCGCGATCACCCGCTACCATGCGCTTCCCGGTGTGCCTCCCGGTAAGCGCAGGCAGGGCCATGCGCATATCCACGGCGCTCCCGCTCAAATTGAATTGTCAGCAAATCGGCGAAAGTTGCGTTAACTGTTTCTCAAAACGCTTGCCAAGAGTACGAAGAGCGCGGACACCTGTAAACGGGGAAGATGAGGCGAAAACATGAACCGATTTGGGTCTCGCTTCCACCAACTCCCTCGATCATGCGATGAATCTTGAGGTTGGGGTCTTTAGACTCTGTTGAAACCATGTGAATCACCCAAGGAAAAGACGTCCTTTTGCTACATGAACTGTGCTCCCGCCTACGCGAACTTCTGCGATCTTTCCCGAAGTGGAATTTGCCGAAACGTAGAGGTCGCTTGGGCGGCCAATTTCCACGCCCTGGCGGATGTGCACCCGCTCTCCCGGCACCGCCATTTGATGTCGGACAAGATATGCGATTGCGCATCCCGCCGCAGACCCGGTGGCCGGATCCTCCCCGTTATAGAACTGCATACGCGCGCGCCACACTGCTGGTCCGTCCGGCGCAATCGCATAGAAAAATTTCGCATCCGATCCGCGAAAATACCGCTCGGCACCACGCAGGTCGACTGTCAGTCTTCTCAGTGCGTCGATCGATCGAAGCAGCACAATGCAATACGGCAGACCTGTCGAAACGGTCTGCGGCCGCGGCAGCTCAGCGCAATCCTCCTCTCTCAATCCGAGTAGCGGCGCAATTTCAGCGGCGTCACGTTCCACGCCAAAAATTGGATCCGGCTGCGTCATCTCGCCGTAGCTTCTGCCACCCACATTTCGTTCCGCTGAAAAGACCACCGGCACTCGCCCGGCGTTGAGATCCAGCATGACTGTCTCTGCACCGGCATATTCGGCGAGTTCTCTGCGGATCGTCGACGAGGTTCCCAGTGTGGCATGTCCGGCAAAGGGTAGCTCCTCCTGCGTCGTGAAGATTCTCACCCGTACGCCCCGTTCTTGCTCGATAGCCGGATCGCGCCGGACGATGAAGGTGGTTTCAGACAGGTTCATCTCGCGCGCGATGGCCTGCATCTCGGCGTCCGCCAGGCTGCCTGCGTCCAGAAATACTGCCAACTGATTTCCTTGGAACGGTGTCGCCGTAAATACGTCGCAAAGCCGGTATTCAAGTTCACGGGTTGACATAGGTTTGACACAATCTCCCTCAAGCTCTATCCTCTTTACGGAATCGGAGAGATTCTCTCCGCTAGTGCATAATTATGGCAAAGGTCGCTCGAACCCCCATGTGTCAGTGCTGTTGCCGCTGCCCCGTGCGGGTGTGTGCATGAGCGAATCGACCTGAGCAATATCGAGACCTCAGACCCACCCGCTGCCGACAGGCCGGGTGGGTTTTTTAACGTTCCCTGTAGAGGAAATCGCAATCAGAACGAGGCTACAACATGTCACTTCGCATTAACGATATCGCACCCGACTTCACTGCTGAAACCACTCACGGCACCGTCCATTTTCACGAATGGATCGGCGATAACTGGGCGGTGCTCTTCTCTCACCCTAAGGATTTCACCCCTGTCTGCACCACGGAGCTCGGCGCCGTCGCAGCGCTCGAGGAGCAGTTTGCTCAGCGCGGAGCCAAGGTCATTGGTCTCAGTGTTGACCCCGTTTCCAACCACAGCAAGTGGGCGGACGATATCAAGGAAGTCGGCGGATACGCTGTGAATTATCCGCTCATCGGCGATCCCGAACTGAAGGTTGCGAAGCTCTACGACATGCTGGCAGCCGATGCGGGGGACACTTCTGAAGGCCGGACACCCGCCAACAATGCCCCTGTGCGTACTGTCTTTGTCATCGGCCCGGACAAGCGAATCAAACTCACGATCGCCTATCCGATGACTACCGGCCGCAATTTCGACGAAATTATCCGCGTGCTCGATTCGATCCAGCTCACTGCCAAACACCGCGTCGCAACACCGGCCAACTGGAAGCAGGGAGGCGAGGTGATCATCACGGGTGCCGTATCGAACGAAGAGGCAGACAAGATCTTCCCCGGCTACAAAACTGTGAAACCCTATCTGCGGACGGTTGCTCAACCGCAGTAACACTCTTAGGCCTCCGCCGCACCCGTCACGGCGGACGAGAGCACCGGTGGCGAAGTGGCTAACGCGCTGGTCTGCAAAACCAGTATTCGCGGGTTCAATTCCCGCCCGGTGCTCCATAGAATAAATTATCTACGTCGATTTCCGAGGCAATCGGGGTTTTAGGGCGTCCCGTTCGGCCGCCGTGAAGTTGTCATCTTCTCCGCTAATGGCTCGTCCTGCTGCTTGTGAAGTTCATTCGCTTTGGCGAATTCCGCTTTCGCGTCCTGCCGGCGTCCCATGGAAGCATAAAGGCGTGCCAGCCGCCAATGCCCATCTACCTGTGCCGGGTCAAGCTGAATCGCGCGTTGAAATGCGGCCATCGCTTCGTCGCGGCGACCCTGGTCGGCATAGAGAATGCCCAGATCAAGAAATGCGATACGTGGAGGGTTGGGCTGGTGGACCGCCTTCTCCAGAAGCGGGAGTGCAGCAGCGTTGTCGTTCCGCTTGATCTCTATATCGGCAAGATACGCCAAGGCCTGGGCGTGATTTGGATCGTTGGCAAGCTCCAGCTTGAATTCTTTTGCCGCGGCTTCGTAGGAGGTCTGTTTCCAAAGCATATATCCAAGGCCGAAGTGGAGGTTGGGCTCACTGGGAGAGACCTTGGCAGCTGCCTCGAACTGACGGATCGCAGCGTCGGTATCGTTTTCGCCGTCGAGGGCTTCGCCAGCCAGCATGTCGGCCTGCGCCGACTCAGGGTTCAGCCGCAAAATCTCTTTGTACTCCTCTAGAGTACAGTCGTATTGCTTGGCCCACAGGCAGCTCTGTGCGAGTACGGTCCGCAATTGCAGGTTGTCCGGGGTCCTGGCGACTGCGGCCTTCAGATAGGGCAACGCCTGCGCGTATTGGGCGGTTCCGTAATAGCACATGCCGAGGAGAACCTGCGCCTGCATATTGTCCGGAGCAGTTGCAACCGCAGCCTTGAGTGGAGCGATAGCCTCATCCAGTTTTTCCTGCTTGAAGAGTGCCAGACCAAGATTCAACTCGATGCCGGGCAGATTTGACTTGAGGGCCAGCGCCTCGCGATATGCGGCCACGGCCTGTGCATAATCTTCTTCATGCGAGAGGACGAGACCTAGATGGGCGTAGGCTGCTCCATCGGCGTGAGATTGCTGAATGACTTCGCGCCATGCGGTCTCCGCTTGTTTCCATTGTCCCTGTTGCTCCAGCATCAGCGCCGTGTGCGTAGTTGTGTCCTGCGCATTAACGAACATCGAAACAAGAAAGAAAAAGCAGATGAGCGCAAAACGCATAAAGGGCGTGTAGCTAAGGTAATCCGGCATATGCAGGGAAATCAAACCTGCGAAGTGGATTGAAAAAAAAACGCAGTGAAGCGGATGCTTCACTGCGTTCAGGAAGATCAGTTTTTCTAGAACATGAATTTCCCGCCGAACTGGAAGGTGCGAGGATCATACGTCGACGTCACCTGTCCGAAGTTGCTATCGGTCTTTCCTGTAT